>DASZLO010000036.1:0-96594 GCA_035552315.1 Bryobacteraceae bacterium | reverse complement strand
CAAGGCTTTCTGCCACGCCCGAACATCGTTACGCCTACCGGATCCTGTGCCCTTTGGCCGTAGTGACAACCGGAGCTTCAAATTCGCCCGGAGGCACCGCGGCGGCGGGGGAGCGAAACACAGGCGCGGTTTCCATCATCTGCACCATGGCATAGACGGGCATATCCTGGGCTTCTTTCACGAAATAGAGGCAATTGCCGGCCGCATCGAAATCGACTCGTATTAAATCGCCGCCATGGACCTGACTGGAGGCGATTAAATTCGAAAGAGGATGCACCAGGGTGCGCTCGATCGCCCTCTTCAGATGCCGCGCGCCGTATTTCATATCGGTGCCTTCGCGCAGCAGGTAAGCGCGCGCGCCGGGGGCTACGCGAAACACGAAAGGCGTTGCTTGGGAAGAGTGGAAGATCCTCTGTTGCAGGAAGTTGAGCTCGATGCTCAAAATCCGATCGAGTTCTTCGCTGCCCAGCGCACGAAATACGACCACCTTGTCGATGCGGTTAATGAACTCCGGGGTGAACTTCCGGCGAGCGGCTTCCACGCCCGCGCGGGCAACCTTCTCGTTCAGTTTCTCGTCGGGGTCGCCGTGCGCGTGGCGGCGTTCCGTTTCCGAAGCCGCGAATCCCAAATTGGGTCTCAACATGGAACCCATCTCGGCGGCGCCGAGGTTGCTGGTCATGAAGATCATGGCCCGGGAGAAATCGACGCGGCGATTGTCGCCCAGCGTGAGGGTGGCCTTGTCGAGGACGCCCAGCAGCAGGTTCCAAAGTGCGTCGCTGGCCTTCTCGATTTCGTCGAACAGGACGAAACTGACTTTGATCTTCTCGGTGTGATACTGGCCGAGGACTTCCTGGCTCAGCAACGGATGGGTCTCGCGATGACCCAGATATCCGGGAGGCGAGCCGATCAGTTTGGCGATTTCGTGACTGTGCTGAAACTCGGCGCAGTCGATCTTGATGACCGCCCGTGGATCGCCCACCAGAGATTCAGCCAGTGCTTCCACCAGGCGGGTTTTGCCCGTTCCGGTGGGTCCCAGAAACAGGAAGTTGCCGATCGGTCGCCCCGGTCCAATCATTCCGGCTGTATAAGTCTGGTAGATGTTGACAATTTGATCGATGGCATCGTCTTGCCCGACGACCAGTTTGCGGAGATCGCTGTGAAGTTTTCCCGCATCGCTCCCCGTCTGCGACGGGTCCAGTCTTGTATTAATGTCGACCATTTTTTCTGCCTCTTCCCCTCGCCGTTTCAGCGGCTTCCACTCTGGCTTCCACCGGCTTTAACTGGCTCTCAATCTCGAAGTAAGCACGCGCGATGCCAAAGGGTTTTTCGCACGCAAGCCAGCCTTGTTACTACCTTTTACCGCCTGGACGTGAGGGGCGAATCTCAACCCGGCTTACCATCGTCCGGCGAGGCATCTTCAGTAATGTCACGACAACCTCCGCTAGGTCGGACGGGGCGATCTTCCAGTCCGCGTCCGACCCCGCTTCGCCGCCAAATTCTGTATCAACGCTGCCGGGCATGATGCAGGAAACTCTTATGCCTTCATTGCGATGGTCGAGCATCATGGCCTCGGAAAATCCGTTCAGACCGAACTTTGAAGCGTTGTAGCCGGCCCCGCCTGCAAACGCATTTTTGCCGGCCAGCGAACTGATATTAATGACATCGCCGCCCCCGGCTGCGCACATGATCGGGAGCACTTCATGACAGCAGTAGTAGACGCCGGAGAGGTTCAATCCGATCATGCGCTCCCAATCTTCCGGGGCCAGATCGGCGACGCTGCGAAACACGCCCACACCGGCATTATTTACAAGAATTCCGATACTGCCGAAGCGCTCGCGCACCGCGGCTACGAAGCGTTTTACATCGCTCTGTCTGGAGATGTCCGCGACCATTCCGAATACCTCGCCGCCGGGTCCGGCATTGCCGGCTGAAAGCGCGGCCACCGCATCGTCCACCGATTTCGTGCGGGTTCCGCAGATCGCAACCTTTAAGCCCTCCGCGATCAGGCGCGCCGCGATGGCTTTGCCGATACCGCGCGTTCCGCCGGTGACTATTGCGACTTTGTGTTCCACAGGGCTCTCAATCTTCTTTTCGGGCATTGCTTCTCCTTTTTCGATGAGTTCTTCTGTTTCGACGTGTTTTTGTGAAAGCTATTCTCGACACCCATACTGACGTGCCTTAACATGAAAGGGAATGGAACAGAACGGGGCGTCGAAGTGGCGTGAAGTGGCGGACAAGCACCACTTCGCGATGATTGACGAACTCACGGGCCAGTTCCATTCTGACGTTCAGGATGCCGTAATGGAAGCGCTGAGTGCCGAAAGGGCACAACTGAAGCGTCAGGTTGCGCGCGCCTGCGACGACGCCCGCCGGTCGCACGCCGAACTTCTCAATCAGGCGTTGCGCAGACAAAGGCAGGCCCCCGATCAGGAACAGGCGCTGCGATTTCTGCTCGAAAGCGCCGGGCCGTTCGCCGATAAAGCGGTGGTGCTGGTGTTTGAAAACAACCAGGCCCACGTGGTGGCCGCCAAAGGACTGGAAAAAAGCCCCGAAGCCATGTTCCCCGTGGCCGAAGCCAGAGCCGTCGTTGCGGCGATTGAAACGCGCGATCCGGTGGTGGCGCTCGCTTCGCCTGAAGAACTGTCGGGTTCGCTCGCAGCTGCTTTCCGCGGTGAGGCAGGCGAGGATGGCGGGGAGACTCCGAAAGCGTACCTTTTCCCGCTGGTAGCGCGTCAATCGGTAACAGCAGTGCTGATTGCATCGGGCGCTGTCGATCAGGCGCCGGTAGAGTTGCTGTGCGGTGCCGCCGCGATGCGGCTCGAAGCGCTTATGCCCCGGGCCCTGAGTCATTCCGCTACTGCTGCTGCGAGCCCAAGTTCCAAAGTCCATTCAGCGCCGGCGAGTTCCTGGAACGACCTTTCACCGGAAGAGCAGAAGATTCATTTGCAGGCGCAGCGCATGGCGCGCGTCCGGGTGGCGGAAATCCGTCTCAATCAGGAAGAGGCGCTGCGCGATGGCACGGTGGCGAAGGATATTTACAGCGCGCTGCGGGATCCTATTGAAGGCGCGCGAAAACAGTTCCTGCAAACGTACCTGTCGAAATCGCCCACCATGGTCGATTATCTTCATCTCGAGATTCTGCGCGGACTGGCGGGCGACGACGACCAGTTGCTCGGGGCAGGGTATCCGGGGCCGATGGTATGAGGTTCGCCGGTGGGATGAAGCTAATTGCCGCCAGCGCTCTTCTGCTGGTTCCGGCGTTCGCGGCGGATCTCTCACCGGTCGAATTAGGTCTCGGCATCACCGCGTACAACGCCCGCGACTTCAGAGGCGCGGTCCAGCATCTGCGCGGGCATCAGTTCCCGGCGCTGTCCGATTACCTGACCTACTACCTGGCGTCCGCTGAACAGCAAACCGGCGATTACGACGATGCCCTTCTGGTTTTGTCGGCCTACCGTCAGACGCCGGTTTCCGGCTCGCCGCTGGCGGGGAAGATCGGTCTTCTCTACGGCCGTGTACTGCTGGACAAACGCGACCCGGGCGCCGCGCAAAAAGCTTTGGACATTCTGGACGCCGACTATAAAATCCTCCCGCAGCCGGATGGCGACTTCGCGCTGGCGCTGGCCTACGAAGCGCTGGGGGAGAAGCCCCAGGCGGCTACCAAATACGAAACCGTTTACTACGAATATCCGAACACGGATCTGGCGGCGCAGTCCTGGACCGCGATGGAGCGCCTGCGCGAAGCCATGGGACCGGACTTCCCGAAGCCCTCGCCGCGCCAGCAGCTCGACCGGGCTGCCAAGTGGCTCGATGCCCGGCAATACGCCAAAGCCCGACTGGAATACTCTTCGCTCACGGGCACGCTGAACGGCACTGAAAAAGACGAAGCGAGGGTTGGGGTGGCGGCCGCGGATTATTTTTCGGGCAGAACCAGCGACGCGCTGCGAACCCTGAAAGATCTCCGGATCACGCACTCCGAAGCTGACGCCGAACGCCTTTACTACATCGTGGAAACGGCCCGCAAGACCGGCGACGATCTGGAAATGATGGACGCGATCCATCAACTCCAGGAGCATTACCAGCCGTCTTTCTGGCGTCTCAAGGCGCTTCTCGCCGCCGGGAATCGTTATCTTGTTACCCACGAGCGCGACAAGTACCGTCCTTTGTACAAGGCGGCGGCCGATTCGTTTCCGGCCGATCCTTCCGCTGCCGCCACGCACTGGAAAGTAGCCTGGGACGCTTACCTCGATGCCCGTCCGGAACGCGTGACCATACTGCGGGAACAGGTGGAGCGGTATCCGCGCGACGGCTATGCGAGCTCCGCTCTTTACTTTCTGGGAAGAATCGCCGAAGCCGCCGGGGATACAGGCGAAGCGCGCGCTTACTATGACCGTCTGATTCTGCAATATCCGCATTATTTTTATACAGGCCTCGCGAAAGACCGCGTGAAAGATTCGAAGACCAAACTGACCGCTGCCATTCCTGACGCCACGGTGAAGACCTGGCTGGACGGCATCAAGTGGCCGAAACACAGCGATCTTTCTTCGAGCGAACCCACCAGCGCCACGCGGCAGCGCATTCAGCGGGCGCGTTTGCTGGAATTGGCCGGCCTGCAGGACACCGCCGAATCCGAACTGCGCTTTGGCGCGAAGACCGGGACGGAACAAAACCAGCTGCTGGCCCTCGAACTGGCCAACGTCGAGCCTTCGCCGTTTCAGGCGCTGCACATCGTCAAAGGGATGACGTCCGATTACCTCTCGGTCCCGTTGCAGGAGGCTTCCAGCAAGCTATGGAAGCTGCTTTTCCCGCTGCCCTACAAAGACGAAGTTTTTCGCAATGCGCGCGATCACGGGCTCGATCCGTTTCAGGTGGCGGCGCTCATTCGCCAGGAATCGGAATTCAATCCGAAAGCCAAGTCGCACGCCAATGCTTATGGATTGATGCAGGTGCTTCCGTCCACCGGCAGAATGCTGGGCCGGCAGGAGGGCGTGGGCACGGTGCGTCCCATCATGCTGTTCAATCCCGCGCTCAACATCCAGCTCGGCACCCGTTATTTGCGGGGCCAGCTCGATTCGTGGAATGGCGACTGGTATCAGACACTGGCCGCCTATAACGCAGGCCCGAGCCGAGTGCGCCAGTGGCTGACGTGGACCAAGTTCGACGAACCGGAAGAATTCGTGGAAGACATTCCGTTCAATGAAACCCGGGAGTATGTTCAGGCGGTTTTGCGGAACGCCGACGTTTATCGCGAACTCTATGCCACGCCGGACCCGCCACCGGCCGCGAAGCCCGCGCCGGTGAAAAAGGCTGTCCCCCGTCCCACCCCCGCTGCCAGGTCCCGCAAACCGGCCTGATTGTCATATCCTGTTGACATGAAAAAGACAGTTCTCGCCGCGGTCGCCCTGACCCTCGGGCTCGGCTTTGCCGCCGTGTCGCAAACGCCCAAGACCCCGAAACACCACGTTGTTTTTCAGTTGACCGAGCCGGAGGGCGCCGCATGGAGCCTGGTCGTCATGCACGTCAACAATATGCGCGAAGCCTTCGCTAGGGACGGCGGCAGCGAAGTGGAGGTCGTCTTCTTCGGCCCGGGACTGAAGATGCTGCTCAAATCGAATGCCGCCTATCAGGACCGTTTGAAGCAGCTTTCCGACAGCGGGGTGACGCTGTCGGCCTGCCAGAACGCCATGCGCCTGATGAACATCAAGACCGAAGACCTGGTCCCGTATGCCGCGCAGGTCGATTCAGGGGTTGCCGAACTGGTCCGCAAACAGGAAGCGCACTGGTCTTATATCCACTGAGTGCCGCAGGTTAGATCTCGAACCGAACTCCCTGCGCCAGCGGCAGATCGCTGCCGTAGTTGATGGTGTTAGTGGTGCGGCGCATATAGGACTTCCAGGCGTCGGAGCCGGACTCGCGTCCGCCGCCCGTTTCCTTTTCTCCTCCGAATGCGCCGCCGATTTCCGCGCCGGAAGTTCCGATGTTCACGTTGGCTATGCCGCAGTCAGATCCGGCGGGTGACAGGAAGAGTTCGCTCTCCCGCACGTCATTCGAGAAGATCGCGGAACTGAGCCCCTGCCGTACTCCGTTCTGCAGCGCAATGGCTTCCCCGATCTCGCGGTAGCCCATAACGTAGAGAATGGGCGCGAAGGTTTCTTCACAGACGATGTCGAGATTTCCGGGAACGGTGACGATGGCCGGGCGTACGTAAAATCCGCCGGCCGGCACTCCTTCGGTGACCCGTTCACCGCCGGAAATCACGCCGCCTGCGGCCGCTTTCGCTCTGGCAAGAGCGGCCTGCATATTCGACCAGGCCTGTTCATCGATCAAAGGACCGACCAGAACTCCGGGCTGGCGCGGGTCTCCGATGGGCAACCGCGCGTAGACTTCGCGCAACCGCTCGGTGACTTCAGGAAGAATCGATTCGTGAACAATCAGTCGGCGCAGAGTGGTGCAGCGCTGCCCAGCTGTGCCGACCGCGGAAAAAACAATGGCCGGAAGCGCGAGTTTCAAATCCGCCGATGGCGCGAGAATCGCCGCGTTGTTGCCGCCCAGTTCGAGAAGAGACCGGCCCAGCCGTTTGCCGACAATCTGCGCAACCTGCTTTCCCATGGCTACCGATCCGGTGGCCGATATCAGGGGGATGTCTGGCGATTCCGCCAGTTGCATGCCGGCTTCGCGTCCGCCCTGAATCAGGCTGGAAAGACCCTCCTGCGCACCGGCTTCCTGCAGGACGGCGTGCGCGGCCTGTGCGCACAATGCCGCTTTTTCGGACGGTTTCCACAGGATGCTGTCGCCGCACACGATGGCGAGCATCGCGTTCCATGCCCACACAGCCATCGGGAAATTAAACGCCGTGATGATTCCCACCGGTCCCAGGGGATGCCACTGCTCCATCATGCGGTGGCTGGGGCGCTCGGAAGCGATGGTCAATCCGTGCAGTTGGCGCGAAAGTCCGACGGCAAATTCGCAGATGTCGATCCACTCCTGCACTTCGCCTTCGGCTTCGGAAGAAGTTTTCCCCACCTCAAGCGTGATGACCGACGCCAAGTCGCTCTTGCGCGCGCGCACAACGTCGGCGATTCTTCTTACCAGCCCGCCGCGTTCGGGGGCCGGAATCAGCCGCCAAAACAACGCCTCCTCCGAGGCGCGTCGCACGGCGGCAGCGATCTCCCGCGGAGTTGTTTCCGCGACCTCTCCGATCGGTGCGCCGTCAATCGGCGAATGGCAAATCATGCGCTCGCCAGACCCGCATGTTCGGCGTCGAAAGCGTAGTATTTCCCGAAACGGTTTTCGAGGAACATCTCGAGATCGATATCTTCCTGGCGGACGAAACCCTGTTTGACCGGCAGCTTCCCGTTCCGGAAAAGATCGACTGCGACGCAAGCCGCCGCGGCCGTGGTGAGCTGGATGGCGCTCCAGTGCTCGCCCGCCACCTGCTGGTGATACAGCTTGCGGGCGTTGGTTTCCTCGGTGTAAGCGCCCTGCCGCCAGCCCGATGCGGCGACCAGAATCAACACCAGATCCTGCCGGGTCATGGGAATCGCGCGATCGAAAATACGCCCGAGCTGGCGCTGCGTTTCGAGGGTGTCCCCCATTCTGAGGCCGTTGATCAGAAAGTCCATCAGATAGTGGTGTCCGGGATAGCGAACGGTCTTGTAATTCAACTCGTTCACTTTCCCCTGCAGAGTTTCGCATAGCGTGCCGAGGCCGCCGGACGTATTGAACGCTTCGTATTCGACCCCGTCAATGGCGAAGCGTTCCAGCCCGTCGAGCGCGAGCACCTCCTGGCGCTGACCGCGGTGGATGACTTCGCAGGGCTTGCAATATTCGTTGATGACACCGTCGGTGGACCAGGTCAGGTGGTACATCAGGTGGTTGTGCGGGTATTCGGTTAAGGCTCCGACGCGCATCCGGAGGGCGTCGAGGCGATCGAAGCCTTTCGTCATCGAAGCGGCAAGAATTCCGATGAAACCGGGGGCCAGTCCGCACTGCGGCATGAAGATCTGACCACCGGCGGCCTGACTGGCCAGTTCGCGTATCTTGCGGGTGGTCTCCACGTCTTCGGTCAGATCGAAATAAGAGACGCCGGCTTCCTGGGCCGAAAGGGCGATAAAGCGGTTCACGTCGAAAGAACAGGCGGAGAGAACGGCGGCGCGGCCTTTATCGGCTAAGGTCCGCAGCCGGGTTGTCAGGTGCTGAAACTCACGTTCGACCTCGAGCTTTTCCACCTGTACGGGGATTGCCGCCGCGATGCGTTCCAGCGCGAGAGGGTCATGGTCGGCCACGATTACCTCGTAATCGCCGCTGTTGTGCAGCAGTTTCGCGATGCTGGCGCCGATTCGTCCGGCCCCGATCACCATAATCCTGAACATGAGCGGCTCCTGTTCCGGTCCGGTTAGAATTTAGCAGAACCGGGTATCTCCCAGAGACGCAACCCGTATCGATTCGTTCCTCCGGCCGTACCGTATTCAGGGGATGGTCTAGTCCTGCCCTCTGGGCTACCCTGAAACCTGGCTGAAGCGAAAACACGCCACAATAGAGTTGAATGGACAGTTTCCCGGCCAAAGAGCGCAGTGGCATCCCACTCACCGGGATCTGGATCGTTCTGGTCGTCGGTTTCAGCCTCCTCGTTATCCTGATTGCCTTTTCCGGGTTCACTGCGCTGCAGAGGGCCAATGAGATTCACGCCAGCATCGCGGCGCTGCACGAAGCCGACCACCAGACCGAAGAAGTGCTTGGCCGCCTGCGATCCGATGTGCAGATTTCCGCCATCGCGGTAAGGGATTTCCTTCTCGACCCGAGCGCGGACGCGGGCACCGCGCGTGCAGAGATGCACCGCTTGCAGGATTCCACCACCTCGTCTCTCGACAAACTACAGCCCTTGACCCGCCCGCAGGATGCCGCCGAATACGGAAGGATGCGCGGCGAAGTGGATGAATACTGGCGCTCGCTCGATCCGCTTTTTACCTGGACCGCGGCCCAGCGTGCCGGCAGCTCGACGTTTCTTCGCAGCCAGGTTCTTCCAAAGCGCGAGGCCGCGCTGGACCTGGTGCGCAGAGTCGAAGAACTTACTGCCAGCGGTATCCGCCAGCGCAGCGATGAAATCGAACGGCGGCAGGCCAATCTTCCCGGCTATGTGGAACGCGTGATCGGCGCCACAATTCTGGTGGGAATGCTGATCGCGCTGGTGAGCATACTGCAAATCGTGCGTCTGGAGCGGCTGGCCGCCGTGCAGCACGAGAAGGTGCGCGACGCCGAAAAGGAACTGCGGAAACTTTCGCAGCAACTGGTACACGCGCAGGAGGAAGAGCGCCGCTCGCTGTCGCGCGAGCTGCACGATCAGATCGGGCAGTTGCTCACGGCGGTGCGCATCGGCATCGGAAATCTGGAAGAGGCGCTGGGCGTTTGTCCCGATCGTGTGCAGCAGCAACTGGACCAGTCGAGGCGGATCGTGGAGCAGGTTTTGCGCTCGGTGCGCGATCTTGCGATGGGTCTGCGTCCGGCGATGCTCGACGATCTGGGGCTCGGCGCGGCCCTCGAATGGCAGGCCCGCCAGCATGCGCGGCTTTGCGGAGTGCCGGTCACGGTGAATCTCGACGGGGAACTGAACGGGCTTTCCGATGAGCAGCGCACCTGCGTGTACCGGGTTGTGCAGGAAGCGTTGAACAATGTCGCCAAGCATGCCGGTGCCACCGATATCCTGGTTGAGGTGGCCAATCGAAATGGATTGCTTTCGATTCTGGTGCGCGACAATGGCCGCGGATTCGACATCGCGGGCCAGGCCGTGAAGGGGCTCGGCATCGTGGGCATGAAAGAACGGGTACGCCAGTTGGGCGGGCAATTAATGATGGAATCCTCGGCGGGGCAGGGCGTCACGCTGGCCGCGGTGATTCCGCTGGGAGGGTTGCCTGTGGATGCCGCTTCGATCGGGATGAGCGTCAATCGCGTGAGCGCGGACCGAATCGGCGCCGAGCGCATGAGCCCGACAACATCGATATGAGTGCTCTTTTATGAACACGACGGCGGGCACCATCCGGATTTTGCTGGCCGACGATCACGGAATCGTTCGCCAGGGTCTGCGCGCCGTATTGGCCCGCGATCCTGCCCTGGAAGTTGTGGGTGAGAGCGCCGACGGGCGCGAGACGGTGCGGCTCGCTGAAACACTGGAACCGAATATCGTCATCATGGATATCGGGATGCCGCACCTGAACGGCATCGAGGCGACGACGCAGATCGTCAGAAGCAGCCCCACGACCACCGGGGTAATTATTCTGAGCATGCATTCGGACGAAGCTTATCTGCTGCGCGCTCTCAGCGCCGGGGCTAAAGGTTATCTGCTGAAGGATTCCGCCGAAGGCGATCTGATCCGGGCGGTGCATGCAGTGGCCTCGGGACGTCCCTTCTTTAGCCCGGCCATCACAGGCACGCTGCTCGAAGACTATCTGCGCAACATGCAGCAGCGCAACCTGACCGATTCCTGGGATCTGCTGACCGATCGTGAGAAGGAGGTGCTGCAGCTGATTGCCGAAGGCCGCTCGAACAAAGAAGTGGCGGCGGCGTTGCTGCTGAGCCCCTACACGGTGGAAACGCATCGGGGCAATCTGATGCAGAAGCTCAATCTGCACAACACCGCTGAAATTGTTCTCTATGCTGTGCGCAAAAAGATCATCGTATGAAAGGAGCGAAAGCAGTATGAAACGGAAAGGAACGAGCAGTATGACAGGGCATCCCGGACGGCGCGCCTTCATGGGCACGCTGGCTGGCGGCGCTGCTTACATGGCGTCGCGCCAGCAGCTCTTCGGGCAGACTGTCGTGAGTCCTCCGCCGGCGCCGGCCGACAGCGGATTAATTTATCAGTGCCCGATGGATCCCGATGTGCGTTCGAACGTTCCGGGAAAGTGCCCGCGCTGCGGTATGACGATGCAGTCGCACATCCCGGAGCCGCTCGAGTTTCCGATGGACTTCTCGTTGGGGCCGCTGCCTTTGAAGGCCGGCGCCAAAACCGAACTCACCTTTGCGATACACGATCCGCAGAACAACAAGCTCGTCCAGCACTTTCAGGTCGTGCATGAGAAGCTCTTCCATCTGTTTATCGTCAGCGCGAACATGAAGCACTTCATCCATGACCATCCGGTGCTGGGTCCGGATGGCAAATTCCGCTACACCTACGTATTTCCCGAACCGGGCCTTTACCGCCTCCTCGGAGACTTCTTCCCGGATGGCGCAACTCCGCAGTTGGCGGCGAAGACGGTCTTCGTTCCGGGCGGCAATATGGAAATGCCGCACATCACCAAAAACTACTCGCAACGCCAGATGTCCAACATGGGCGTTTCCCTGACCACGGTGCCGGAGATTCCGACCTCGGGCATTGAGACCAGGCTGTTCACGCACTTGACGGACGCCGAAGGACTGGAAAAGTATATCGGCGCGTGGTGCCACATGCTGGCCGCCAGCGACGATCTGATCGATCTGATTCACTCCCACCCCTTCATCGCCGACGGCGGGCCGGAAATGCGTTTCGACGTTTACTTCCCGCGCGCCCGCGGCTATCGCGTGTGGATGCAGTGGCAGAAGAAGGGCGTTATCAATACGACTTTCTTCGATATTCCGATTGCGGATATTGAACAGGTGAGCGGCTAGCTAAAGCTCTGGAGAATTACGAGTGTTGGGAAATGGCGGCGATCTGAAAATCGCCGCCATTTTTTTGGGCGGCGACTCCTGTGCAAAAAAAAAACGCACCGGCCCGCCGGGATCCGTGACCCGGCGAACCAGTGCGTCAGCCTTCCTGTTTCTTATTTAGCTTTTTTCAGCAACGATGTGAATGCGGCGGTTCTTCTGCCAGCACGACTCGGCGTGTTCCGAGCATACCGGGTTCTCTTTGCCATAGCTGACCGTATCGAGCTGTCCGGCCGAAACGCCAACCGAAACCAGATACTGTTTGGCGGCTTTGGCGCGCGCATCGCCCAACGCGATGTTGTATTCCGCCGAACCCCGCTCATCGCAGAAACCTTCAATCTTCAGTTTGTAATCGGGATACTGGCTCATGATGGTCGCCAGTTCCTTGGAATCGGAGTTCAGAGTGCTCACGGCGTCGGCGCGCAGCGTGTGCTGGTTGTAATCGAAATAGGCATCCTGAATGCGTCCGATCAACTCGTCGATCCTGGCGCGCGTAGCAGCGTCCGGATAACGCGACGGGGTCTGGGCGACGGGCCTGGTCGCGGGCTGGGTGCGGGCGGGAGCCGGAGCTGCCGCGGGCCGGGCGGGCGCTGCAGCCGCGGAGGGCGGTGGCGCGGGCGCGGCGGCTGCGACTGGCTTTTTAGCGCAGGCAGCTGCCAAAAGACATACGGCGGTGGCGGCAAAAATCTGAATCTGGGGAAGGCGTTGCATTCGTGAAGTGGAACCTCCTTCTCTGTAATAGCTCACCCAAAAGCACAACGCCATACCTTGACAAGGGTAGATAACAGTCTTTTTCGGGGTTTAGTGGGTATTGGCCCTTCGCCAGGGCGGGAATTCGCTCCGGCTAATTCATTTTGACGGCGGCCACCGTGATGGTGTCGCCCTTCAATTCAGCGGTGATCGTGACGTTGTGCCGGCATGGGCAACAATCTTGGCCTGATCGGCGATTTTATAGACCTTCCCGTCGTCGCCCATAAGGACCCCGTCCTTACCTGCCTTGATGCACTTCTGGGCGCACTGGGCATCGTTATTCATGCCTGCCATGTTCGAACAGAGGCTGTCTTCGACGAATCCTTTGAACTCCGCTGCCGCGCCGGACGCGACCAATACGAAAGCGACTATTGCCGCCGATGTAAGTGTTTTCATCTCCACCCCGCGTCCAGCAAAATCCTGACTTATCCTTAATATCCCGACTGATCGACCGCAGCCATCCCGTGGTCAGGGTAGAGAACAAGCTATTTGGGGGTAGAGAACGGCCGTCTGGCGGCGACCCGTTTCAGGTACGTTTCGCCGGTTTGGCGCATGCCTCGGCCAGATGGAGATGCTTTTCAAGAACGGGAATGGTGCTGGCTGCAAAGGCCTTCACATCCGGGTCCTGCGCGCGAGCCGCCTCGCGTTTGTACATGGCGAGCGCCCGCCGGTGGTCGGCGATTTCGTGTTGTTCGAACTGACGGTCGAAGCTGGCGCCCTTTAAGCGCGACAGTTGCTGGATCTTCTGGTCCTTGCCCGTATTGATTCCTTTTGGAATGGCTACGCCCGTCTTGCCCGCGAGTGCTGTCAGCTGCCGGTAGTTGTCCGTGTGATCCTGAACCAGGGTTTTCGCAAAATCTTTCACGTCGGCCCGCGCGGCTTTATCTTCGGCCATTTGCCCCTCGTGCGCTTCGGTCATGTCGGTGCGGGCAGCGGTGATCAGGAAATCCTTGTCAGCAGTGCTCAGCGTCGCGGAGTATCCGGATACTCCGAAAATAGCGAGGCAGCAAAGGCCAGGCAGCATATGGCGAATCGGCATAGTGGAGTCCTTTCGTGAACTTCAGCGGTGCTGGTCACCGCCGACTCCAGTGTGGGGCGAGGGCGGCTCCGGTCCAATCCTGTCGAGACAGTAGTGGAGGCAGGAGGTCGAATGAAGGGTGTCGAACGATACGGCGTTTATCGCTTCGCTTGCAGTTCTGAGAGGCGGTCGAGGTGAAGCGGCTCAAGACTGATGGCGTGATCGGTTACCAGCGCATCGACGAAGGGTGCTTTGTAAAACGCGGTGGACTGGTTGGAAGACGAAATCAGAAATCCCAGGATGGCGGAAGCGGCGATCGCGGCGGTAACTAGGGCCTTCGCCATGCTGTCGAACCAGTTCGTTGAATTGCGCCGGGCTTCGATCCTTGCCCAGATGTGCGGCATGAAAGTCGGGCTCTCCGGGGAAGCGTCGCACGACTCGCGAAAGGCTTTGAAGAGATCGTCGAGCTGGCTCTCTTCGGTACTGCTGAATTTAGATTTCTTCGACCCGCTGAACATATCGAGCACCTCGCCGGGTGTAACTACTCAGGGCCTTTATTGTGTAGCGTGAAAATGCCGAAAACCATCCCCTCGAAACAGTAGGTCGGCTTCTGCGGAAATGTGGTTATGCATAGCGAAGCAGCGCTTTGAATCCGAAGTCCATATGCTGTTGAATGTGGCAATGGAACAGCGTGAGACCAGGCTGATCGGCCGTGAAGTCCACGCTGGCGCGCCCGTAAGTGGGGACAACGACCGTATCTTTGATGACCCCTGAAGTGGGCTTGCCATAAATCTCGGCGATCTCCAGCTGGTGCCGGTGCAGATGCAGCGGATGCGCGTCGTCGGTGCGGTTGTGAAAGGTCAATCGGTAGCGCGTGCCCTGTTTGAGCACGAACTCCTGATCATGCGGATAGCGTTTTCCGTTCACCGTGAAGGTGTTGAATTTTCCCTCGCCGCGCGGTACCTTTTCGAAAATCATGTCGAGTTTTTCGGTGGGAGCGGGTTGTGACGGAGGCTTCCCGAAAACGGTGTAATCCCAAACGGACTTCGGAGGCGCGATCCACTGCGGCGTACGCTGTTGACCGGCGTATTCGATGACAACACCGAGTCCGCCTTCGCGCACCGGGTCTTCGGGAGCGCCCATGATCCAGATGCCGGGCTGATTCATTTCCACCCAGGCGTCGATGCGTTCACCCGGGCCGAGCATCAATACGTCCATGGCGGCCGGTGTGGGAACGGGGTTTCCGTCCAGCGCCGTGATGTTGAATTTGTGGCCCGGCAAAGCCAGGTGGCGATTCTCGACCGCGCTGGCATTCAGGAAATGAAACATCACCCGATCCCCTCGCTTAACGCGAATCGGCTCACCGGCCCCGAGCGCTTTGTCGTTGATGGAATAAATGTCGGTAGCGACCTCGATTCCAGCCGGGCGCGTGTCGAGCACGGCCGGTTTTTCCGGCTGCGGCCACACCGCATCCAGATCGTCGGTGTCCATGTTCTGGTTGGTGAAGTAAGGTTCCCAGTCGCGCAGCGCGAGGTAGTGTTCCTGATCGTAGTGGCCGGGGTCGCCTGGCCCTTCGATGACCAGAAAGCCGTACATGCCGGTGAAGCTGCCACGATGCAGATCGTCCATCGACATGGTGTGGGTGTGATACCAGCGAGTGCCCGCGGGCTTTGGAGTGAACTGATATTTCCGGCTGCCGTGGGGAGGGACGGGAGGCGTGCCTTCCTCTTCCGATCCGTCCACGTCGGAGGGAATGAGCAGCCCGTGGAAGTGAACGAACTCAGGCACGTCGGTGTTGTTGACGACGTTCACCGTCACCGGCACCCCTTCCTTCATGCGGAGCAGAGGACCGGGCGAGGTTCCGTTATAGCCGATGGTGCTGAGGATTCGATTGGGCGCCAGCTCGACCGTGACGGGTCCGATCTGCAGGTCGAAATTGGTTTTGGCCACGTCAACCGCGCCCGCCGGACGCAGAAACGACTGCTGTGCCCGGGCTGCCATCGGAGTGCCCGCGGCAGCCATTCCGGCGATCTTGAGGAAGTCGCGTCTTTGCATGGGAAATGCTTCGACCATGTTATCGCTTGCCTCTGTAATATTCCTGGGCGACGTACGATCCCGGTTCAGGCAGCCCCCTGCACGCGCACCCCGCGTTCTGCTACCCTTCAAGACATCCGGAATCGATGCGAGGATAACAATCAATGAAGCTGGCGCGGTCCATATCTGCCATTCCTCTCCTGCTTTTCCTCACAGTCGGGCTCTTTGCGTTCCAGCGCGGAGGCTACCCCGGGCGTCAGCGCTACTCCTATTCCTACGGCCCCAATGTGCCCTCCGAGTTCTACTGGAGCCGGCTGATGTACACTTCCGGATATGCCAACGGCAGCAGCCGCGGATTTCGCGGTTTTGGCGGCGGCTGGAGCCAGGATTATCCCAAGGCCGACAACGATTGCCTGATCGCGCTGCGGCGTTTGACCCGCATCAACTCGCCGTCACCGCTCAGCGTTGTCGATCTGGACAGCGACCACATCTTCGATACCCCCTGGGTTTATGCGGTCTCGGTCAACAACTGGACCTTTACCGACGAGGAAGCCAAACGCCTGCACGACTATCTTCTCAAGGGCGGTTTCCTGATGGTCGACAACTTCCACGGCACCGATGACTGGCAGCATTTCATGGCCGGCATGCGCATGGTGTTGCCTGACCGCCCCGTGGAAGACCTGAAGGATGGCGACGAGATTTACCACGTCCTGTACGACATCAACGAAAAGTTTCAGATTCCCAGCGAGGTATACGTCAACACCGGCCGCACCTATGAGAAGGATGGCTATGTGCCGATCTGGCGCGCGATCCGCGACGATCACGGACGTATCATGGTGGCCATCTGCGCCAACATGCATCTGGGCGATGCGTGGGAGTGGGCCGACAGCCCCGAGTATCCCGAGAAATTCTCCGGGCTGGCATTCCGCATCGTGCTCAACTACATTACCTATTCGATGACCCATTAGGATGAACCGCACGCCCGTTTCCCCGCAGTCCTCAGGCCCCCATGTTCGAGCTTTTCTTTAAGTACCCGCGCTCGGTCTATTCGCGCGGCCAGATCTCCCTGATGGGAGCATGGCCGAAGTGGCTGCTGGTGCTGCTCATTCTGGCCGCGGCCGCAGGGCTCGCATGGCTGATCCGTTCGAAGCTGGCGCAGGCGGCGCCTCTGGTCCGCAGTTGGCGCGCATGGGTCATCTGGGGATTGCAGTCGCTGCTCGCCGCGATCCTGCTGGTGTTGTTGTGGCAGCCGGCGGTCACAATCGCCGAGTTGAAGCCGCAGCAGAACATCATCGCGGTGCTGGTGGATGACTCCCGCAGCATGGCCACTGTGGAGGATGGCTCCACCCGTCAGGCCAAGGCCGTTAAGACCCTGCAGGACGGCGTTCTCGACAATCTCAACAAATCTTTTCAAACCCGCCTCTACCGGGTCGATGACGTGCCGGCCCGCATCGACAACCTCAAGGATCTCGAAACCAAAGCCCCTTCAACACGCCTCGGCGACAGCCTCAAACAGTTGAGCGATGAGACTTCCGACCTGCCCATCGGCGCCGTGATTCTGCTCAGCGACGGCGATGACAACTCGGGAGGCATCAGCGCGGACTCGATCAGCGCGCTGCGCGCCCGGCACATCCCGGTTCATACGGTGGGCTTCGGCCGCGAACACGCGCAGCACGACGTCGAACTTGACGATGCCGTGGTCGCCCCCCGCGCACTGGCCGATTCGCGCATCGCCGCCAGAGTCAGCTTCCACCAGCGCGGCTATGCCGGCAGCAAGATCAACCTGACGGTTCGGGATGTGAGCTCAGGGCAGAATAAATTGCTGGCATCGCGCGCCGTTACGTTGGGCGCGGACGGCAACCTGCAGACCGAGAATCTGATGTTCAACATCGGCGGCGCGGGGGCCAAGACGCTTCAGATCGCCGCTGTGCCGCTGGCGGGAGAAGAGAATGCCGCCAACAATACTCTGACGCGCGCGGTGAATGTCGCCTCCGCGCCGCGCCGCGTTTTATACATGGAGGGCGAACCGCGCTGGGAGTACAAGTTCATCCGCCAGGCCGAACAGGATGACCGTATGGTGCAGATCGCCTCCATCGACCGCACCAGCGAAAACAAGATCTATCGCCAGGGAATAGCCGATCCCAAGGAACTGGCCGACGGCTTCCCCACCAAGCCCGAGGACCTCTTCGCTTATCAGGGCCTGATCATCGGTTCCGTGGAAGCCGGTTACTTCAATCCCGCCCAACAGGAAATGATCCGCGAATTTGTCGACCGGCGCGGCGGCGGTCTGTTGCTGCTCGGCGGTCAGTTCGCGCTGGCGGACGGCGGCTGGAATGCCTCGAACCTCCTCGATCTGCTGCCCACGGTTCTGCCTGCGCAAGCCGGCACTTTTCATCGGGAGGCCGACCCGAAGCAGGGAACCACCCACACCACTTCGGAACTCGCGCCCGCGGGCCTCGACAACATCATCACCCGTCTGGTTGACGACCCCGCTGCGAACGCCGAGAAGTGGAAGAAGCTTCCTTATCTGATGGACTATGAAGATCCCGGAACGCCGAAGCCGGGCGCGAATGTTCTGGCGAACATGATCACGCCTGAAGGCAAGAAGCTGCCTTTGCTCACTACTGAAAATTTCGGCCGCGGACGCACCGCGATCATGGCGACGGGCGGCAGCTGGCGGTGGCAGATGAGTTCGCCGCTGGGCGACACGGCGCACGATCTGTTCTGGCAGCAGCTGCTGCGATGGCTGGTTTCGGATACGCCGGGACGCGTGGCCGCATCGGTTCCCGCGCAGATGCTGTTCGATAACGGCGCGATAACCATCACGGCCGACGTTCGCGACGCGATGTACAACCCCGCGGCGGATGCAAAGGTGGAGGCGCATATCCTTGGACCGAGCGGCGTGAGCGCGCTGGTCGAGATGGCGCCCGTGCCCGACAGTCCGGGCCAGTTTCAGGCGGCATGGTCCGCGCCCAAAGTCGGGGCGTATTTGACGGAAGTCACCGCGCAACGCCATGAGGCAGGTGCCGTCAAGGAACTGGGCCGCGACGTCTTGACTTTCCAGCGCATGGACGGCGTTGCCGAAAATTTCCACACGGAACAAAATCGCGAACTGCTGGAACGCCTCGCCACGCAAACCGGTGGACAATACTGGAAGCCTGCCGATCTCGGCAAGCTCGCCAAAGCCATTCCGTTTTCCGAAGCGGGCGTGACGATACGCGAGACGAAGGACCTGTGGGATCTGCCGCTGGTGTTTCTGGTGCTGCTGCTGCTGCGTTTTTCCGAGTGGTGGCTGCGCCGGAAATGGGGAATCGTTTAACAGCCCATGCTGCAGCGCTTTCTCGACCCCGCGGTTCTCGCCAGTATTTCCAGCCTCGATCTGGTCGCCAAGACCGTGGTCGACGGTTTCGTCAACGGACTGCATCGTTCGCCTGACTTCGGCTTCAGCCAGGAGTTCGCCGAATACCAGGCCTACAATCCGGGCGACGACCTTCGCCATATCGACTGGAACGTTTACGCCCGCACTGAGCGCCTCTACCTGAAGCGCTTTCGCGGCGAGACCAACAGCATGCTGACGATTCTGCTCGACGCCAGCAACTCCATGCAGTTCGGCTCGCACCGCGTCAACAAGATGGATTACGCCCGCTATCTCGCCGCGTCATTGTTCTATCTGGCCATCCACGGCCAGCGCGACGCCGCCGGGCTGATTACTTTCGACGACGAAATCCGCAACTATGTCCACCCGTCCACCCGCCAGGGGCAGTTGCATCGGCTGATGGCGAGTCTGCACGGTGCCGAACCGCACGCGCGCACCGATTTCGCCAAGCCCATGCGCTACCTGCAGGAGTTTGTGAAACGGCGCGGCATTGTGCTAGTGGTTTCCGACTTCTGGGATTCGCCGGAGAGCATCATCCGGAACATCGAACCGCTGCGCTATCACGGCAACGAAGTGGTGCTGTTCCACGTCCTTGATCCCGAAGATGTGCGGCCGTCATTGAACGGTCCATCGATCCTGGTGGATCTGGAAACCAACGCGGAGCTCGAAGTCACGCCCGACTACAGCAAGAAGGAGTATCGCGAAAAAATCGAAGCCCATCTGGCCGACCTTCGCACGCGCACGCAGGCCGCCGGTATGGGTTACTACCTGCTGATGACGGACCGGCCTCTCGATGAGGCGCTGCGCGAATATCTGACTCTCCGCGGAGCCCGGAAATAAATGGGAGCGCGGAAATAAATGGGACTCTTTGCCCCCTGGTTCCTCGCCGCCCTCGCGGGTCTGGCGCTTCCGCTGTATCTGCATTTATTGAAGCGGCAAACCACCAAACCCAAGGCTGTCAGTTCGCTGATGTTTTTCGAATCGCGCACGCAAGCCTCGACGCGTCACCGGCGGCTTCGATATTTTCTGTTGCTGTCTTTGCGCCTGCTGGTGCTGTTGCTGCTGATTCTCGCGTTCGCAAATCCCTTCATCAACCGGGACGCCGCCGCCCTTGCGAGCGATCGCCTGGTGCTTCTGGTGGTCGACAACTCATTCAGCATGCGGGCCGGCACGCGTCTCGAAGACGCCAAGGCAGCGGCTCTGAGAACGCTTTCCGGAAAGGGCGCGGCACATGCGCAGGTGGCGGCGTTCGGGTCGCAGTTGCGGCTCATGACCCAGCCGGTTGAAGACCAGGGCGCATTGCGGGCCGCAGTCCAGGCGATCCAGCCCGCGGATGGTCACGGCAACTTCGGTGAACTCGCGCGCGCCATCCGCGCCATGGCGGAGGCCGTCCACACGCCCATCGAATTGCATCTGTTCAGCGATCTGCAGCGCGGCGAAATGGCTGCTACTTTCGCCGACATGGCACTGCCGCCGAACGTGACGCTCACGGTTCATCCCGTAACAGCCAAAGCCCAGCCCAACTGGACCGTTGAATCGGTGGACGCGCCCGGCCAGGTATGGGGCAAGGACGCCAAGCCGGTACACGTCCAAACGGTGATCGCGGGCTATGGCACGCCCGCAGCGCAGCGCAGCGTGTCGCTCGTGGTGAACGGCAAGACCACGGCCACGAAAACGGTGATGGTGCCCGCCAATGGACGGGCGACGGTGGAATTTCCCGCGCTCGAAGTGCCTTACGGATTCAGCCGGTGCGAGATCAGAATCGATGCCGCCGACGGTTTCGCCGCCGATGACGTGCGCCGCTTCGCCGTGCAGCGTTCCGATCCGCAAAAGGCTTTACTGGTGCACGGCTTCAACGACAGCCGTTCGCCGCTGTACGTCAGTGCGGCGCTCTCGTCGGCCGCGCAATCGGCATACATCCTGGAATCGATCGGCGTGAATGAGGCGGCTGACCGCCAGCCGTCCAACTACGCTTTCATTATTCTTTCGGATCTCAATACGGTTCCGTCGCTGCTGGAAAATACGCTCACCGGATACGTGCGGGGCGGCGGCAGTCTGCTGATCGCGGCGGGGACCTCGGCGGGCGCGCGCTCCACGATTCCGATTTTCGGCGCGCACATTATTGAATCCCGCGACTACAGCCGGGTGCCGGATCGCTTCATGGCGGCAGGCTCGTTCGATTCCTCCTACCCGGCTTTGGCGAAAGCGGAAGGTTGGCCGGGCGTGAAGTTTTTCTATGCGCTCAATGTGGATCCGGGCGACTCCCGCGTGATCGCGCGCCTGGGAGATCAGACGCCGCTGCTCCTTGAAAAACGCATCGGCGAAGGCCGCGTCGTGCTGTTCACATCGGGGCTCGAAAACCTGACCAACGACTTCCCGCTGCACCCGGCCTTCGTTCCTTTCATCGAGCAGACCGCCCGTTATCTCGCAGGCAGCGAGCGACAGGGCGGCGCGCGGCCGGTTGACGCCTACTTCGAGCTGCGCAACGCGAAAGAAAAAGGGCAGGGCGTCGAGGTCACCGACCCGGAAGGGAAGCGTCCGCTCACCCTTAGCGAAGCCGCTTCAGCGCAGTCGTTCCAACTCACCGAAGCCGGATATTATCAGCTGCGCCTCGCTAACGGGCGTCAGGATCTGGTGGCGGTGAATCCCGATCCGAAGGAATCGAATCTCGACGTGATGCCGGACGATGTTGTGGCTTTGTGGCAGGGCAAGGGCGGTCAGGCTTCGGGCAATCAGGCGGCGCGTTCAGTGCCCGCCGAACCGCGCAAGACCGCGCAAACGCTCTGGTGGTACGTGATGCTGCTGGTGCTGGCCTCGGCCGTAGCCGAATCGATAATTGCCAGCCGCTATCTGGGCACGCAGCGCGAAGAATCGTAGGCCGGGGGATCCCGCCGGAATGCGTTATCCTCGATGTATTCAGATCGGGATGTATTAATATCGGGATGTATTAATATCGGCCGGATGGAAGTTAGCGAGGAGGCTCGATGAGTTTTCGTGAACAACTTCACGCTTACATAGCGCAGCTCGAAGAACGCCTGCGCTGGAGCACCATCCTGCGCGGGTTCGCCATCGTGACCGGCGGAGCGCTTGCCGCTACCCTGGTGCTGGTCACCATCGCCAATGCCCTTGCTTTCTCGAACGGCAGCGTCACTGTCGCCCGCTTCTTTCTGATCCTCGCGCTCGCCGCGGCAGCCGCAGCAGGTCTTGCATGGCCTCTGCGCCGCCTCACCCGCCGCCGCGCCGTGGGAACCGCCGAGGCTGCCTTCCCGCAGTTCCAGCAGCGCCTGACCACTTTCGAGGAACGCGACGGGCACGATCCTTTTATCGAACTGCTCGCCGGGGACGTCCTCGACGTCGCCCGCACCGCTGAGCCCGATCAGCTCGTCACCGACCGCAACCTGTGGATCTCGCTCGGCGCGGGCGTCAGCGCTTTTGCGGTCCTGATCTGGATGATCGCCGCCGGCCCCGGCTTTCTCGGCTACGGAGCATCGCTCCTGTGGACTGGAACGCACACCGGCAAACCCGCCCTTTACAATCTGCGCGTGAGCCCCGGCGATGCCGTCGTCCGCCGTCATGCCGATCAGATGATTTCGGCGCTCCCCACCGGTCTCCGCTCACCTGCTGTAAAGCTCTATGCGCGCTTTGGCTCTTCGAGCAAATGGGAAGAGATCAGCATGCAGCAGAAGGCTGCCGGCAGCTTTGCCAACGGTTATCAGTTCATGCTCGCGGGCTTGCCCGACAACGTGGAATACTATGTCACCGCCGGCGCCATGACGTCGAAGCATTTCAATATTCGGGTCACCGATCTTCCCGCCGTCAAACAGATTCGCGTCACCTATCATTACCCGTCGTGGACCGGCATGCCCTCCGATACCGAGGAACGCGGCGGCGATCTGCGCGCCGTCACCGGCACCGAAGCCGAGCTCGAAATCTCCACCGATCGTCCGCTTCCCGGCGGCCAGATTCAACTCGACTCCGGCCAGAAGATCCAGCTCGCCGGCGGCCAGAACAATGTTTATCGCGGCGCCGTAAAGATGGATAAGGACGGCGTCTATCACGTGGCAGGCGTCGAAGCCGGCCAGCCCGTTCGCATCAGCGAAGACTTCTTCATCGAAGCCCGCAAAGCCAATCCGCCGCAGATCGCCATGATCCGGCCCGGCCGCGGCGATTATCAGGCCAGTCCCATCGAAGAAGTCACGGTCACGGCGCGCGCCACGGACGATTACGGACTGAGCGGTGTTTCCCTGCATTATTCGGTAAACGGCGGTCCGGAAACTACCGTTGAGGTGCTGCCTAAGAAAGGCGAAAAGAGGGCCGACGGTTCGACTACCCTTTCGCTTGAAGCGTTTAAGCTCGTGCCTGGCGACCTGGTCAGCGTTTACGCAACAGCCAAAGACGCTAACCCCGCCAACGCCGAAGCCCACACCGACATGATGTTCATCCAGGCTGATCCCTTCGAACGCGAGTTTTCGCAATCGCAGCAGTCGGGCGGCGGAGGAGGCGGCGGTGGCGGAGAAGGCGATCAGTCCGCGCAAATCTCGCAGCGCGAAAAGGAAATCATCTCCGAGACGTTTAAGCAGCAGTCGGACAAGAATTCCACTCCGCAGCAGGCGACCGACATCGCCAAGCTGCTATTCCAGTCGCAGGCGACTTTGCACGATCAGGCCATCTCGCTTTCCGGTCGTCTGCAGGCCCGCCAGTTGACGGATGAGATGCGCGCCATCAGTGATTTCCAGAAGGACATGATCTCCGCTGCGGATGCCATGGAGCCGGCCGCGCGATCGCTGCAGCAGGAGAAATGGAAAGACGCGATTCCTAACGAGCAAAAGGCCCTGCAGTTCCTTTTGCGCGCCGAAGCCACCTTCCGGAAGATCCAGGTGGCGTTCGGACAGCAGGGCGGTGGAGGCGGAGGCGGTGGCGGCGCGGCCAAAGATCTGGCGGCTCTGTTCGATCTCGAACTCGACACCGAGAAGAATCAATACGAGACGCAGAAGTCTCCCGCTTCGAGCGAAGAACAGAAGGCGCAGGCGATCGACGAGGCTCTGAAGAAGCTGGACGAGCTCGCCAAACGCCAGGAGGCTCTGGCGCAGCAGCAGCGCAACAATACCCAGACCGCTGAACAGAAGTGGCAGCAGGAAATGCTGCAGCGCGAAGCCGAGCAGCTCCAGAAGCAAATGGAACAGCAACTCGGGCAGAAGAGTCAGAGCCAGCAATCTCAGTCGGGGCAGCAGGGCCAGCAGGGCCAGCAAGGGCAGCAGGGGAAACAAGGGCAGCAACAAGGCCACCAGGGACAGCAAGGGCAACAAAGCGCTTCGGCTTCTGGACAATCCTCCGGACAATCGAGCGGCCAGTCGAGCGGCCAGTCGAGCGGACAGTCCGGCGGTTCGCCTTCCGGCCGGAGCGGCGGCAATCCGCAGCAATCGCAGGAGCAGGCGCAACAAGCTGCCGACAGCCGCCAGCAGGCCGCGCAACAGGCGCTTGACCGGCTGCGCCAGGCCAATGAAGATATGCGCCGCGCCGCATCGCAGAATGCCAGCGCCGCCGATTCCCGCCGTGCCGCCGACCGTCTCCGTCAGGCTGCCGAACAGCTTGGCGGTATGCAGCAGCAGGACGCCGGAAGCCGCATCAATTCCATGGCCCAGACGGCCGATCAGCTCGCTGCCCGCCAAAAGGAGCAGGCGGATCATGTGCGCGATCTGATGCAGCAGCAGACCGCGGCGCGCACTTCGGGCAAGCAGCCCGCGATCCCTTCCGAGAAGGAAGTGGACAAGATGATCGAAGACCGCCAGAAGGTAAGCGAAGACCTGGGGCGGCTCACGCAGCAGTTGCGCAATGAATCGCGCGAACTCTCTTCAACCCAGCCGGGCGCGTCGGGGAAACTGCGCAGCGCGCTCGATGGCATGGACCAGAGCGATCTCGGCACCCGCCTGCAGCGCAGCTCGGATCGTTTGCGCACCGGCGAATTTTCCGATCCGTCGGAGACCGAACTCACTGCCGATCTCCAGAAGCTGGGCCAGCAGGTCAGGGAAGCGGGACGCGCGTTAGGCGGTGCGGAGCATGGTTCGGAAGATGCCCGGCTCAATCGCGCGATGGACGATTTATCACGCCTGCGCGACCAGCTTGGCAACCTCGGCGGACGCCCGCAGGCCGGACAAGGCCAGCAAGGTGGCCAACCGGGACAGCAAGGGCAGCAAGGACAACAGGGTGGACGCCAACAGTATCAGTCGAGCCAGCTAAGCCGCGGCCAGCAGGGTCAGCAAGGTGCCCAGCAGGGTCAACAAGGACAACAGGGGCAGCAGAGCGGACAACAGGGCCAGCAAGGTGGCCAAGGCCAAGGTGGACAAGGCGGCCAGCAAGGCGGCCAAATGGCACAGGGCGGACGTGGCGGGGGCAATCAAGGTGGTAACCAGGCTGGCGGTCGGCAAGGCGTAGGTGATCGCGTCGCAGGCGCAGCGGGCGGAGGCAATCAGCAAAATCGCGACAGCAGAAACATAGGCGGCTGGGACACCGGCAACACGCGCATTCAGGGCCGAGCCGTAACTCCGCAGCAGGGTCCGAATCCCGCCGACACGCAAAAGGAAATCGACCAGGGTTTGAATCTGCTCAACGGAGTTCGCGCCGAAGTGCAGGAGAGCCCTGAAGTGCGCGCGCAGGTGCAGGCGCTGATCGAGGAAATGCGCGATCTGGATCCCGCCCGGTTCCCCGGCAATCCGGCGCTTGTCGAGCAGATGCACCAGCAGCTCGTCAGCGAAGTGGACGCGCTTGAGCTCAAGTTGCGTCGCCAGCTGGAAGAAAAGCAAGGCGGCACAATTCGCAATACCGATCCGACCAAAGTGCCGCCGGGCTATCAGGCCTCGGTCGCCGAGTACTACCGCAAGCTTTCCGGCGCCAGCCATTAGCAAGTCGCACCTTTCTTGCCGGTTGACGCGCGCTCATATTTCCCCTACACTGTTGGGGTAATGGCAAAGACCGAGACTCTCGGGCAATTCGAGCAACTGGTGCTCACCGCGATCCTCAGTCTCCGGGACGATGCTTACGGGGTTTCGATCCAGACGAAAGCGGAAGAACTGGCGCGGCCCAGGCCGGTTTCCCTTGGAGCGGTCTACGTCACTCTCGATCGCCTCGAAGACAAGGGAATGATCAGTTCCCGGCTTTCCGATCCCACACCGGAACGCGGCGGACGATCCAAACGCTGCTACCAGCTCGAGGGCTTGGGCGAGAGGGCGTTGCAGGAGTCGGCGGTCACCGCCCGGCGCATCTGGGAAGCCACCGATGCCGTGTGGGGCAAGAAGGTTTGGGGCAAGCATGGCGGCCGGTCCACCCAAAAGGCTTGAGTCGTTCGTCGGTCTGCTGATCCCGCCCGCGTGCCGGGAGGAGGTGCTGGGCGATCTCTGCGAACGCTTTCGCACTCCGGCGCAATTTTTCGCTGACGGCCTGCGCGCGGCGCTGGCGGTCAACTTCAGCCGGATCCGCCGCACCACCAATCCGCAGGTGATGTTGATGGAAGCGATGACGCTCTATCTGTCGTTTCTGAGCGCGGCCTGGTTTCTGGACGGGAAGCTCTTGAACGATCGGTGGGGACTGCTGCGCCTCGCGGTACCTCCGGCAATTGCGCTGGTGGTTCTGAGGTTTTGCGACGCTTGGGCGCTGCCGGAATCGGCGCCGGCATTCCGTGCAGTCCGAGGCGTCGCGGCCGCCGCCGGGATCGCGTTTTTATGCCAGATCGAGGCGCTGCCTGCATTCGTCAATCTGCTGGGAGCGGGTCTCAGTTTGCTGCTGGTCTCCGCGGTGCGGGTTGTATTTCTGCCAGGGAAAGACTTGCCGCAAGGCGCCGGCGCGCCAGGCATGCGGATCAGGACGACGGCTCTGCCTCTGCAGGTACTTCCGGCTTCGCGCATGCGCGATACCGGATTGACCATCCTATTGCTCATCTTCATGGGACTGGCTCTTCGCTATGGCGGCAGAGGGTTGATGGTTGCGACGGCCCTGTCGGGACTCGTGTATTGGATCAACAAATCTCGTTAACGGTGGATCATTATGAATCCAACGCTAAAGCTTCTGATTGTCGGCGCCGTAATCGCAGGCATCCTTCTGACGACCGTATCCGTATTCCGGGACCGCCAGGTCCCGGAGGTAGCGATGGCTGCCATGGAACGTAAAGCTGTCAACATCCAAATTCGGAGGCTCCATGACCCCGGCCCGCCTGCTCACGAACCCGATTCCGTTTCTCCTGCTGGTCGCCGTCTGGCTCCTGATGATGAGCCGGGGGATGCGACTGGCGGGCAGATTATCATAGAGACTTACCCAGATATCGAATCAATGCTGAAAACTTTCCGCGCCCCCGTCACGTGCCTGTTTACGGGTCTGCTATTCACTGCCGTACTCATGGCGCAAGCGCCGGGCGACTGGCCCAATTACGGCCGCGACGCCGGCGGCACGAAGTATTCGCCGCTCAATCAGATCACGCCCGCCAACGTAAACAAACTGGCCGTGGTGTGGACCTATCACACCACCGACCCGGGCGGGACGTGGGAGGAAACTCCCCTCGTCATTAACCACGTTATGTACTTCGCGTCTCAAAAGAATCGGACCATTGCCCTCGATGCCGATACCGGCAAGGAACTCTGGCAGTACGATCCCAAGACGCCCCGTGTTTCCGAGCATCGCGGAGTTTCCTACTGGCCGGGCGACTCCTCAACACCAGCGCGCATCGTTCTCGGCACCGCCGATCGCCTCATCGAACTCGATGCGAAAACCGGCCAGCCGGTGGCCGGCTTTGGGGACAACGGCGTCATCAATCTCCGGACCGGCGTGGCGGACGATTATCCGCGCGCCCATTACGCCATCACTTCTCCGCCTGTCATTTATAAGGGCCTGATCATTCTCGGCCCCTCTACGCAGGAAAGTCCCACGAAGGGCCCCAGCGGCGATCCCCGCGCATTCGATGCCAAGACAGGCAAGCTGGTCTGGCGGTTCCACACCGTGCCCCAACCCGGCGAACCCGGCAACGACACCTGGGGACCCGAGGGCTGGAAAGACCGTTCTGGCCCCAGCGCCTGGGGAGGCATGACCCTTGACGCCGCCAAAGGACTGGTGTTTCTGCCGGTCGGGAATCCCGCGGACAGTTTCTACGGCGCCGATCGTCCGGGCACCAATCTGTATGCCAACAGCGTGGTCGCCCTCGATGCCGCCACCGGCAAACTGAAGTGGGCTTACCAGATCGTGCATCACGACATATTCGATGCGGACGTGGCCGCGCCGCCGTCGCTGGTTGAAGCCACGGTGAACGGCAAACGCGTTCCGGCGGTGGCCGAATTCTCCAAGGTCGGGATGCTGTTTGTGCTGGATGAGACGACGGGGAAGCCGGTCTGGGGCATGGAAGAGCGGCCGGTTCCGCAGAGCGATGTCCCCGGCGAACACAGCTGGCCCACACAGCCTTTTACCGTGAAGCCGCCGCCGCTGGCCCGCTTGTCGGTGACAAAGGACGAGTTGTCGAACATTTCGCCGGAGTCCCACGATTACTGCGTTGCCCAGTTTGAAAAATACAAATCGCTCGGCCCGTTCACGCCGATGGCGCTGGAACCGCGCCTCTCCTTCCCCAGTTCCATCGGGGGCGGCAACTGGGCGGGGGTGGCGTTCGATCCGAAGCAGAGTTACGTCTTCGTCAACTGGTCGAATCTCGGCCAGACGGGGCAGATCGACAAAGCGCCGGCGAATGCGCCGATGGCGTACCGCAATCGGGGCGCGTATGGCCGCTTCGTGGATAAAGAAGGCTATCCGTGCAGCGCTCCGCCGTGGGGCGAACTGGCGGCTGTCGATACGAAAACCGGCAATGTGGCGTGGAAGGTGCCCCTCGGATCGTTCGATGAACTGGAAGCCAGGGGTATCAAGAACACCGGCTCACTGAGTCTGGGCGGTCCGATCGCGACCGCCGGTGGACTGGTCTTCATCGGCGCAACCGCTGACGGCAAGTTCCGCGCTTTCGATTCAAAAACAGGAAAAGAGCTTTGGACCGTAAAACTGCCGGCTTCGGGCAATGCCACGCCGATCAGCTATACGGGACAGAACGGAAAACAATTTATCGTTATAGTTGCCGGAGGCCAGGGCCATTTGCCCGGCAAAGCCCCGGCGGGAGACAGTGTAATCGCTTATGCCTTACCTTAAAACGTTTGTACTTTCTGCTTGTTTCGCGGGGGTGATTCTGGTCAACCTTCCGGTTCGCGGCACCGCTCAGGAAACACTGCCCGCCGGGGAGGGCAAAGATGTGGTGCAGCGCATCTGCACCGGATGCCATGGAATAGAAACCGCGCTCGACCAGGCTCGCACCGAAGCCCAGTGGAAGGCTGTGGTGGACACCATGATCGGGCGCGGCGCTGAAGGAACCGATGCCGAGTTTGCCCTGGTGGTCAAATACCTGGTGAAGAACTTCGGCATCAAAGAATAACGACTACTTAGTAGCCGTACCCGTAATAGCAGGCCGGATCGGCGTGCCAGTAACCCCAGGCGTCATAGTAGCCGCATCCGGGAGCGTAGCCGTAGTATCCGCCGTAATAGGGATACCCGTAGCCGAGTCCGAAGCCCCAGCCACCGTAACCGCGGCCGTAATAGGCGCCGCGGTAGCCACGATCACCACCCCGGTAGCCTTCGCCGCCGCGGAAGGCTTGGCCGCCACGGAAGGCTTGGCCGCCACGGAAGTTGTTGCTACCGCCCCGGACAGCGCCGCCTGAAAATCCACGGGCAGCTCCGCCACCGGAGAAACCACGAGCTCCACCAGAGAAACCGCCACTGGCGTGTCCGCCGCCACCACCGTGTCCGCCGCCTCTCTGGGCAAATGCGCCGGTCGGCGTCAACACCATCACGGCGCCAAGCGCCAAGGCAGGCAATACCGATGTTCCGAAAAATTTTGCGATCTTCTGTCTCATAATGGTCTCCCAACTTAGACCTTATGAAATGCAAATGTAGCGCCAAACCCGGCTTTATTGAAAAGATTGGGTTTAATGCCTTTGAAGCGCTGCCGCCCCTTGGGTGAAAACCACCATGCCGGTTATAGAGGGCCAATCGCGCGCTATTGGCGAATCACTGACGCCGGAACCCACTTGCCCGACAGCGCCGCGTCCATCGGCCAGTACAGCCGCAGTGTAAGGTTGAATACTCCGGCAGGCGCGGGCAACCAGTTGCTTGAAAGCGTACTTTCCGGTGCGCTCTGCGAAACGTAGAGATCGAGCGAACCATCCGCATTGAACTTCAGCGGATCCCGGTCCCCGATAGCAAAACGGTTAATCGGATTGGCGATGAAGAAGCCATCGGAACCGTACATCGTGATCGACCAGAATGCGCGCACGGGCGGCAGGTTGCCTTTATCGAAATGGATTCGATACTTGTGCGATCCGTCCAGCGCCTCCCCGGTGGAGTCCTGCGCACAGCTCATGTAGATGGCGTCCTCGGGCGGGTTCGCGCCCAGTCCGCCGCGCGCGACCGCGGCCCGCGACGCGTAGTTGGTTCCGTATTTCCCAACGGCGGTGGTGCCGTCGCTGAGGCCCCCCGACCAGCCGTTTGCACCGGAGCGGGCAATTCGCCGGGGTCCGCCGCCACTGCCGTTCAGTCTGCCCGTGGCTTCCTGCACGCCCGCTTCGAAGGCTTCCTTGCCTGCGGCCGTCGCATCGACTATCGAAGGATCGAACTTACCGGGGACGATCCCGATGCGCGCCAGATCCTGCATCGTCGGCGCGTCGGCCGGATGAGCCGGATTTGCCGTCAACAAGCCGGCGAACAACGTGAAGAACTCAGCCGCGCCAAGCCGTGCGATCTGTTTCGGCGGAGTCATTTCCACTCCGGCCACGCGCCGCCCGATGCCTGGCGCTACGGGAGGCACCCCGTCCGGATAATGGCTCAGTGGCATCAGCTTGTAACCGCGCTGGATGGCGTGAACGTTCTCGTAATCGGAAGGTCCGTTGGTTTGCGTGCGCCCGATCAGCCACACCGTATTGGTCGGGGCATCGATACGCTGCGCGCCTTCGGGCAAGTGGCCTGTCCAGCCGGGTCCCACGAGAGCGAACCACCCTTCCTTTGTGCCGGTGGTGCGCTTGCCGGGCACTGAGAAGGTTTCGGTCCACGCGTCCATGAACTGCATCATGTAATACCGGTCCTGAGTATCGGGCACGTGAAGCATCACCGGTTCTTTGGCCAGATTGAGCCACGAAGACGAATAGAGCGTATCGGCATTCGGACGGATCACATTCGAAGGACCTGCCTGCGGAAATGCCGGCGCATTGGCAAGGCGGTTCTCACCCGCGCCATTTGGGCCCACGGCATTGCGGCGCGTGTATTCCATCAGCACCATCGGATAGGCGAAGATGTAAGCCCGCGAGGCGATGGAGCGGATCTGATCGGGCGAAAGCGTCTGCGCCGCGGCGGGACGGGAACCGCCAGCAATCATTGCCGTCAGTGCCGCGAGAAAGAATGCGACGGGTTTCATGGACGGGAACCGGCTCTGATTTTACCGTTTCTAGCCAGGCGCTGCAGATCGCTGCGCCACTCGGTTACACGCTCCTCGCAAAACGCTTTGCGCCAGTGCTCACGAAACTCCGCGGCCTTCTCCTGCCGCTTCTTCCTGATCTCGGCGCTGATCTGCGTGGCCTCATCGCTCTCCGGCGCGGAACTCCGCACCATGCCGCGAATTGTCTCGTAGTCGTTCAGATCGCCGAGGAGCGTCTGGATATGCTTGAGCTCGCTGATCAGGTTTGCCACGGATTCGCCATAGAACGGAGCAAAAAGATCCAGCGTATATCGGAATTTCTTGGTGGCGATCCGGAAGCGGTGCAGCTTGCGCGACGAAATCTTTTGAGTCGCCGCCTTCTCTCCCCGCTTGAAGTGTTTGTCGGCGATTTCGGGCAGCAGGCGGGCGGCAGTCGCGTCCGCCGGAATCACGCAAAACTCCTGCTCGGTGCGCTGGCGCTTACGCGCCTTGTGCAGCATGTTGTGCCAGTTAGCGGGGGTTCCGGAGCGCTGGATGGCCTGGAGCGCTTTCGCGAGGTTCGAGGCCGCGGCCACTCGCTCGTTTTCGAACCGTATCACCTGCGGAGTGGCAGCCGGCCCGCTCATTTTTACCAGAAGTTCCACCCCGATGTCGCGGTTGCGGACTTCTCCCGCCAGTCCCATGATTCTCTTCAGACCCAGATCGACCCGGCGGGCCTCGCGTCCCGGAAAGCACGGCGCCAGTGACTTGAGGACAGCTTTCAGGCGGCGGATCGCAACTCTGAGATCGTGCACTTCGTCGGCCCCCGTCGCATTGGAAGCGCAGGCGATTCGATCGGCGAGTTCCTCCAGCAGCCGGTCCGCATGTTCCATGGCGAAACGTCTTGTGCTGGGGGTCTTAAGAGATGCCTTAAGAGCGGTTTTCAAACGATATTCCCTGGCTCTAATTCTAGCTGTGCGGCTTTGGTGTGTTACGAAGGTGTTAAAAAACGGCTATCGCCGCAAGTCTCTGAGGATCATGTAATCTTCGTCGACGTAAGTAGAGCCGATCTTCAGAGCCCCGGGCTCGGTCCCGTAAACTACGAACCCGAGATCCCGGTACAACTGTTTTGCGGCGATCTGGCTGGCCGCCACCGCGAGCAGGATCTGCTCCAGAGAAGGATCCTGCCGGGCGCGTTCTATCAGGCAGGTGAGCAGCGCGCGGCCCACGCCTTTGCCGCGATACCCCGCGCTGACGTAAACGCCGTAGATCCTGCCTTTGTGCCTTTCCTTAAAGCCGGTCTCGCGCAGGAAAGTCGCGATGCCCGCGAGCGCGCCGTCCTCAAATGCGCCGAGGTGAAAGTTGCCATCCGGCGCATCGCGAAAACGGGCGGCCCAGATTTCGACGGGAGTCGCGCGGTGTTCCCCGACCGATTTTCCGAATGCGAACGGTTCGGCTTCGAGCGATTCCAGGCGGATTCGCCACCAGGCTTCCGCATCGTTTTCCGTGAGAGCCCGTATTTCCATCCCTCATTCTAAACTTCTGAAGGCGGGGAACTTTGGGCGGACCCTGTAGTCTAAACTTTGTTCGATGAGCGGCTTGCTGAAGGACCTCCTGTACGCGTACCGGACTCTGCTCAAGAGCCCCGGCTTTACCATCGTTTCGCTGCTCACCCTGGCCATCGCGATCGGCGCCAATACGGCGATCTTCAGCTTCGTCGATTCGATTCTGCTGAAACCGCTGCCTTACCCGGAGGCCGACAAGATCGTACGCGTGCTCGAAAAGCCGCCAGGCAATCCAAGAAACGGCATCTCCACCCTGAACTTCCTCGACTGGCGCAAACAGAATTCCGTCTTCGATTTCATGGCCGCGCAGGCAGGCGCCGACGTTACGCTGACCGGCTACGGTGAGCCGGTGCAGCTTCGGGGAGTGCGCGTCTCGCCGCAATACTTCGACATTTTCGGAGTCAAGGCCGGGCAGGGCCGCCTGTTCACCGCCGATGAGGAACAGCGCGGCAACGAACGCAAAGCCGTGCTCAGCCATCTTCTCTGGGTGTCGCGCTTCGGCGGCGATCCCAAACTGCTCGGCCGGACCATTCATCTCGACAGTGAGCCTTACATCGTGGTCGGGATCCTGCCGGAGGGAAGCGCCTTCGACCGCGAATATGGTCAGATCTGGATGCCGCTGGCGTTCAAGCCCGAACAGATGACGCGAAATTTCCACTGGTTCGCCGCGTACGGCAAACTCAAGCCTGGCGTCACTCTCGATCGGGCCCGCGCCCAAATGGATACCATCGGCGCGCGTATCGCGCACGATTATCCCGATTCGAACAAAGGCTGGGGCGTGGTGGTGGAGCGTTATGCCGACATCCTCGTTCCCGCCACTCTGAGGACCTCGCTTTATGTTCTTCTCTCCGCGGTGGGCATGATTCTCCTGATCGGCTGCGCCAACCTGGCGAATCTGACGCTCTCGCGCGGCGCTGCGCGGGAGCGTGAACTCGCCGTGCGTTCTGCTCTGGGGGCCAGCAGGAGCCGTTTGATCCGCCAGTTCCTTACAGAGAATATGCTGCTCTCGGTGGCTGGCGGAGTTCTCGGGGTCGCGGTCGGTTACGCCACGATGGCCGCGCTCCGGGCCGCCGTTCCGCCGTTCTCGCTGCCATCCGAAACGAATGTCGGGATGGATTACCGGGTCCTGTTGTTTGCCCTGGCGATTTCCGTGGCGACCGGCATTATCTTCGGTCTGGTCCCGGCGTTTGGCGCGACGAAAGTAAATTTCGCCGAGTCGCTCAAAGAAGGCGCCCGCGGGACCACGGGCGGACGCGGCAGGCTTCGAAGCGCGCTGGTGATTGCCGAAGTGGCGCTGGCCTTCATGCTGCTGACCGGCGCCGGTCTTCTGATTCGCAGCTTCTTCCAGATGCAGCAGGCGGAGATGGGTTTCGAAACAACAAATATCCTCACCGCTGGACTCCCCCTGAACGACAAGAGCTATCCGGAGCCGGACCAGCTGCGCGCCTTCCTGCGCCAGACGATCGCCAATATCCAGGCAATACCGGGAGTCAGGGACGTGGCGTTCGCCTCCACGCTGCCGCTGCAGGGTTGGGGCTACGGAATGCCTTTTCAGATCTCAGGCCGGCCCTTGGTTGATCGTCCCCATCGCCCCGCCTGTTTTTTCAAGATGGTGAGTCCTGCCTATTTCCGGACGATTGGAATGCATATCAGGAAGGGCCGCGCACTTAGTGACCGTGATCTGGCGGGGGCCGATCCCGTCGCGGTGGTAAATGAAACGATGGTAAAGAAATTCTTCCCCGGCGAAGACCCCATCGGCAAACGCATCCTGATCGCGCAGGTGATTCCCGGCAAGCCTCAACTCGGTCCGGAAGTTCCGTGGGAAATTGTCGGTGTGGTTGCCGACGAGCGCGTCAACAATCTCGACGGCAAAGACGACAGTCCCGGCATGTATGTCACCTCGGAACAGAGCCCGGTCTACTTCGGAGGTCTGGTGATCCGCGCATCGACGAACCCCGCCGGGCTGGAGAAGGCTGTCCGCAAAGCCGTTTCCGACGTGAACAGCGATCAGCCCATGGCGGATTTCAAAACGCTCGAAGCCATCAAAGCCGAATCGATGGTGGCGGACAGGCTGCGTTCGTTATTGCTGGGCGTATTCGCAGGAATCGCGCTGCTGCTGTCCGCGGTGGGTATCTATGGAGTGATCTCGTATTCAGTAGCTCGGCGTACCGGCGAGCTGGGAATCCGCGCGGCGCTCGGCGCCAGCCGCCGCAGCCTGCTGAATCTGATTCTTCTCTATGGACTGTCGATGACGGGAACGGGGCTGGCGATCGGGCTCGCGGCGGCGTTCGGGCTGACCCGTTTTCTGGCGTCGCTGCTGTACGGGATCGGCGCGTGGGATCCGCTTACGATCGCGATTGTGGCGGGTCTGCTCGCGGCCGTCGCTCTGCTGGCCTGCTATATTCCGGCGCGCCGCGCCACAAAGGTCGATCCCATGGTTGCTCTGCGATACGAGTAATACAGAATCGGCCATTAACTGTTAAACCGCCCCCAACGGCAAGCGAAGTGCTCCGCACGCGAGCATGACGACGGCCCGGATGTTTCTGCTGGTCCTCGGTTTATCGCTGCCCATATGGGCGCAGGGTCCAACCCCGGATTCCGTACCCGACGGCCAGAACACGCCCCAAGCCGTGCCTGCTCCGGCGGCGAAAGACTCGACGCTGAAGGTGGAACCCGGATCGCCAGCCATCAAGAACAAAGATCTGTATGAAGGAACAGGGTATCTTCATCCGTTTGTGCGAATGCCCCTCTATGTATTGAGAGACCAGAAAGACATCTGGACCAGTCCGTTCCATTCGAGCAGGCGGGACATCAAGTGGTGGGCGCTTTTCGGCGGAGCGACGGTAGGTCTGATTGCGGCGGACAAATCGATACAGAAGGCGCTGCCCACATCTTCCACCATCGTGTCCGTGAACAATCATGCATCGAATATCGGATCGGCATATTCGCTGATCCCTATCAGCGCCGCGTTTTACTTTATCGGCACGGGCACGCATCATGAGAGATTCCGCGAAACCGGCCTGCTGGGATTCGAGGCGCTGATCGACACGAGCCTGGCCGTGGAAGCGATAAAGCTTGTCGCTGACCGCAGCCGTCCGAATCAGGATGCAGGCAAAGGGCGCTTCGAGGATGCAACGAGCCGTTGGAGTTCGGGTTTTCCGTCCGGGCATGCCATCAGCAGCTGGGCGCTGGCTTCAATCGTTGCGCACGAATACCCCCATCCACTGATTATTCCGATAACGGCTTATGCGCTGGCCACAACGGTTGTGGTGGCGCGCGTCGGGGCACGTCAACACTTTCCGGGAGACGTCGTGGCGGGGTCGGCGATGGGATGGTTCATTGGCGACTTCGTCTACGGCAAACGCCACAACGACGCGCTGGATGGAAAGACAACGATCACGCAGAAAATTTTGAATCACATTCAGCTGGGCGGAGATTAGAAACCCGGCCGCGTTAGACTCGTTGCCATGTCCTTCGGGCACAATAAGGCAACGATCCTCAGCATGGCCGTGGTGGCTTCGGCCACGGCAACGCTGCTGCACGAAGGGGTCGGACACGGGGTAACCGCCTGGCTGCGCGGCGATGTGCCGACCGAACTGACCAGCAACCACCTCTCCAGCCTGACGCCTGACCGCTGGGTTGAAGCCGGCGGAACTCTGGTCAATCTTTTCGTGGGCTCTGTGTCCCTGCTTGCCTCGCGCGCGGCGGGTGACCGTGCCAATCTTCGGTACTTCCTCTGGATTCTGGCGGCGCTGAATTTGCTGCCGGGCGCTGGTTACTTTCTCTTCTCCGGGATCTTCGGCTTCGGCGACTGGCAGGCGGTAATTGACGGCTTGCCGAATCAGGCGCTCCTGCGTATCCTGATGACGAGTTTTGGCGCTGTCCTGTATGTGGCGGCCGTGCGCTTACTGGCGATAGGGGTCAAACCATTTTGCCCGGAGCGCAGCGACTACAACACCGCGGGCAGACTCCCTTATTACACGGCCTGTCTGTTTAGCTGCGCGGCGGGCGCGCTGGATCCGCTGGGAGTGAAGCTGTTCTTTGTCTCGACCGTCCCGGCGGCATTCGGCGGATCTTCAGGTCTGCTTTGGGCGGACAGTTTGCTTCCCGCGGGTGCGAAATGGAAGCTGACTGTGACCCGGCAGCCGGCCTGGTGGATTGCCGCTGCTGTCATCGGGACTTTGTATATCGTGATACTCGGGCGCGGCATCCAGTTCGCGCATTGAGGATGGGCTTTTACAGAACAGCGAACTGATGGTCCGGGCACTCGATCTGCACCGCGCCGTAAAGCTCATCGATCAACCCCGGACCGAATTTCGCGATAAATGGAATGATCGAATAAAGCCGTTCCTGCAGATGTTTTTCGGGATAGACCAGTCCGCTCAGCGATAAAGAGTCCCGCGTCGCCTGCTGATCCCGCACCATCATCTGATTGGCTGTCTTGCGCGAGATCTTCCCTACCTGATATTCGATCTTCCGGCGGCTGGTTTCCAGCGCCGCCGCCAGGGTGACATCGAATCCGCGCAGCTCCGCGCTCAAAGCGTCGAGTGACTGGTTAAACGACGCGCGCGTCCGGTCCAGACTGTCGCGCAGGGATTGCGGGACAAGTCGCGCGGCGATGGTGTCATGCAGTTCCCGCTCGCCTGTCATCAGATCCTTCGGCTCCAGACGGTACCGCCGCATGTGCTGGCGGCTGCGCTCATCGATCAGCGTGAAACCGGCGCGCGGGAACGCCGCGGGCTGACGCCCAAGGAGCTTCCCGTAAAGCACCTGCGACTGGGCTAGATAGGCCAGCTCCGCCGGTCCGCCGATGTACGCCGCGGTGGGCAGCAGATAGTCCTGCAACACCGGACGCAGCAGAGCATTCGGGGAAAGAGCCGAGTCATGCGAAGCCAGCTCGGCGGTGGAAAGCCTGATGTGCTGGCCGACGAATTCTCCGTTGACGCGGCGGAGCGCCAGGCGTTTGCCGTCCTGCAGCAGGAAGACCAGGGAACTCTGCTTGTCCACCAATACCTGCGCGTGATACCCGCGCTCCACAAGCTCGTTCGAGCGCGCGATCAGGGCATCGATGAGGTCCGGCATCTGCTCCACCGCTTCGCGCAGAAGCGGCGCCCCAAGGGCACGCAGCGCCGGTGTCATGGGATCCACCAGCAATAATCCGTAGCCGGCGAAAAGCTCTTTCACGATCGCGGCAAAACCGGAACCGAAGGTTGCGCCCGGCCCGTAAGCCCGTTCCACGATCGCGACCGCCTCGTCGGCAAACGGGAAACCGTCGAGTGCGGCACGCAACTGCGCGATCGGAATGTCGCTCAGCCCGATCTCACCCACCGGGCGATGTCCGTTTGTCTCCGGGCTGGCGGACTGGATCTTTACGGGCCGGTTCTTCGCGTTGAAAACCCAAACGTGATTCACTTCGGCGAGATCGTGATCTTCGGTCGCCAGCCAGAACACCGGCACGGCGGGAATGCCATGCGCAGTTAACGCGCGCGCATTCTTGATGGCCGTCAGCGCTTTATAAATGGAATAGGCGGGTCCGGAAAACAGCCCGACCTGCTGGCCGGTAACAATCGCCACCGTACCTGGCTGAGCCAATACATCCAGCGAAGGATTGCCTTGATTGAGAGGCCCAATCGCCTCGACCAGCGCCGCGCGCCGGTCAGCAGGGAAATCCAACGGCGATGCAGTCACGATTGACTGAATCTCGGCGGGAGGATAAGGATAAAGATCGCTTACCCGCTCGTAATTGTAGATATAGTCAAGAAATAACCTGGAAGCGCCGGGCAGTTCTGAATGGCGAAGACAGTGGCACTCCATGGGCTTGTGTCAGATTACCAGATGTTAGCCAAACCGGTTCGGGTTCGGGAAAATCCTAATTATCCGAAGGGCGCTCGATCTTATCGATGACCAGCGTACTGACCGGTCCTTTGGTGGCTTCGAGCCGGAGACCTAGCTGTGCCTGGATGGCCGAGAAGAAGTCGGGCCGCGTGGGCGGTCCGGAACCGGCGGGTCTGGCGAGCTGCCCGTTAAACTGTGCATCGTCGGGGGACCACTCCAGTTCGAAATCGTAGCGCCCCGTTAAACCTGTGTTATCCACGACGGGCCGGTCGAAAACACCCCGCTGCAGCATCTCGGCGAACTGGACCATCCTCGCGTTGCGCGCGGGGAGATGCAGGTAGAAGCCGCCCTCTTTCTCGGGATAGACGGTGTTGATCACTTCCCCCTGCGCATCGGGCGGCGCGGCGCTCTCCTTCAGCTTCGCTCCGCCTTTTGCGACCGTCAGGCTGTAGATGGAGAAATCCTTCGGTTCGCGATGGAAAGCCATGTGCAACCGCTCTGTCAATAGCGCCCGCAGCATCGTCATCTGTTCGTCATACCCGGGCCGGACGTGCTCGCCGGCGGTGTCCGGCGGCCTCGCGATGATGTCGTAATGATCGGAATCGAGCCAGGCCGGGCCGCCCGTAACCGCTCGCGGCGTCAGATTCCACGCCGCCGCGATCAGCCGCCGGACTTCGTTGTTCCGCACGACGAGCTCAGCGCCTTCCATCCGGATATAGCGGCCCCGGTCCCAGTCGGGCGGGGTGAGTTTGATGGTGGCGACATCGAAGGCGTCGAAAGCGGGCCTGCGCGACTGGGCGAAAATCCCCCCGGTCAGCAGGACGGCCAGCATCGCCAAAATAGTTCGCTGCAGCATGTTCTTCGATCTTAGCCGAACGTGCGGGTCTACACTGAAATGAACGGACTACCTATGACCAGAAACAGCTTTCTCAAGACGCTGTGTGTGATTCCGGCGGCATTCGCGACGCGCTTGTCCGCGGCGGCCCCGCAGCTCACGGTTTACAAGACGAAAACCTGCGGCTGCTGCGGCAACTGGGTCCAGCTCATGAAGACCAGCGGCTTCGACGTGAAAGTTGTGGAAGTCGACGACACCACGGAATATCGCCGCAAATACGGCGTGCCCGATGCGCTGGCCTCCTGCCACACGGCGGTCGTGGACGGGTATGCCATCGAAGGCCATGTACCGGCTGCCGACATCCAGCGCCTTCTGAAGACCCGGCCCGCGGCCAAAGGACTGGCTGTGCCCGGCATGGTGATGGGGTCCCCCGGGATGGAAGGTCCGCGCAGCGATCCTTATTCTGTGGTGATGTTCGACGCGGCTGGCAAGACTTCGGTTTTCCAAAGCTACCCCCGCAAGTAGACAACGATGGGGCTCCGCCATGTGCCCGGCACTGTGGCCCGCGAACTGGCGCACCGGCTCCGGCGTCAGGTCCGCATAGACGCCGGTGACGAGCGCTACAAAGCAAGCGTCCAGAATCTCGCGGGCGGGATCCATTCCGGTGGCCGCTATCATTCGATCGATCTTCCCGACGGCAGCGTCCTCCCCGGCTTGCAGTCGCTGGAATTCTTGCGCCGCCGCCTGGATGTTTTCGATCTCCCGAACGATCTTCGCGGTAAACGCGTCCTCGACATTGGGGCGTGGGACGGCTGGTTCAGTTTTGAATGCGAGCGGCGCGGCGCGGAAGTGGTGGCGGTCGATTGCGTTTCGCTCGACACCTTCATCGAGGCGAAGAATCTCCTCGGTTCCAAAGTCGAATACCTCACGCTCGATGTGAATGAACTCTCGCGCGCCCGCCTGGGAGCTTTCGACATCGTGCTGTTTTTCGGCGTCCTTTATCACCTGCGCCATCCGCTGCTGGGGCTGGAGAAGGTGGTCGAGCTTTCCACCGGGCTGGCTTTGATCGAATCGTTCACCATCAGGACCGAGAAGCGGAGCGTCCAGGCGGTGATGGAGTTTTACGAGCGCGGGGAGCTGGGAGGACAGATCGACAACTGGTGCGGACCGTCGCCCGAGTGTCTGGTGAGCCTGTGCCGTTCGGCCGGATTTGCGCAGGTGGAATTGAAAACCGTCCTGGACCAGCGGGCGTCGGTGGTCTGCAGGCGGCACTGGCCGGAGCCGGATGCAGCGCCGTCCGTCGCGGCTCCTCGGCTGGAAGGCGCGGTAAATAATCGCACCGGCGAACCTGTCTTTCATCCGCTTAAGGATGAATATCTCTGCCTTTACTTCAAGAGCGAAGAACGCGATTTGAACCCGGACGCCGTGTTTGTGGAAGTGGATGGCTATGGGACGCCCGTGCTGTTTCTGGCGAAGAATGAATCCGGATACCAGGCCAACTGTTTGCGTCCGCCTGACCTCGATCCGGGACACCACGAAGTGCGCATCCGGACCGGGCACAGTGCGCGCAGCAACGCCGTGGCGTTCACGATGGGCGCGGGATGAATTCGATAGCGACCGAACGTTTGCTCCTGCGGCCCTTCCGGCTCGACGATGAAACGGCTGTACACGCCTATACTTCCGATCCGGAGGTGACTCGCTACACCAGCTGGACTCCGCACACCCCGGCTGCGACGCGCGCGAGGCTGCGCGCCTGGGTCGCCGATCAGGAGCACTTGCCGAGGACTTCGATTCATCTGGCGATTGAATCTCGCGAGCACCGGATGGCCATTGGCTGGGCGGGTTTCGTCTCCATCGATGCCGACCGGCAGACGGGGATTTTCGGATATCTGCTGAACCGCGATTTTTGGGGAAAGGGTTTGGCGAGCGAGGCGGCCGCGGGTCTGGTCCGCTGGGGATTTACGGAGTTGAATCTGCACCGGGTGGTGGCCGAAGTCTCGGCGGAAAACGTGCCCTCGACGAAAATCCTGGAGAAGCTGGGAATGCGGCGGGAAGCACATTTCCGGAAAAACATTATGAAGGACGGCGAGTGGCGCGATACCTTCCTGTATGCGCTGCTGAGGGAAGAGTGGCAATTGCGCTCTGACCCATAAAGCTGACTTGACATCCGCTGCGGGCCGGGATAGTTTACAAAGCGCTATGCGGATATCCATCCACACTCTCGGCGCGCTGCTCGCAGCTTCAGCCGCTCTCGCACAAACAACGCCGCGTCCGGGCGCTCAAATTCCCGCCAAGCCGCTCTACAACCTTCAGGACGCCTTCCTCGAATGGCCGCTGCCCCCGCAGGACAAGGCTTACGGCGCGATCGACGGCAAACATCTCCACGGATACGTGGAAGACCTGACGGCGATCTCCCGCAACTATCGCGATGGCGTGATTACGAATCCGGCCAGGCCTTATCCCCGCGATTCCGATCCGAAGCCGGCGGCTTCTGGTCAGCATCCGCAGTTTTGGGGGCGCATCATCGGCACGCAGGCGGACGCCGACACCGCGCAATGGCTGCTCGACAAGTTCAGAAAGGCTGGCCTCAGCGACGTTCGCATCCAGTCCTTCGATCTGCCGGATCAATGGATGCCGCAGTCCTGGGATGTCACCGCGACCGGCAACGGCAAGACCATTCACGCGGCCACGGCGCAGCCCGCCTATCAGACGAAGGGCACGCCCGCGGAAGGCCTCGATCTGGAAGCCGTTTATCTTGGCACCGGGAGCGAGGCTGATTTTGCAGGCCGCGATGTCCGGGGAAAAGCTGTTTTCGTGTTTAGCATGCCGCTGCCCGGCTCCTGGCGGAATACCGCGGTCCTCGAAGGCGCACTGCGCATGGCGGAAGAACGGGGCGCCGCGGCCCTGTTCGATATCGTGGCGCTTCCCGGCAATATCCGAACTCAGCTCTATCCCACCCGCACCAACATCCCGACGTTTTCGATGGGCATGGACGACGGTTACGCCATCCGCGACCTGATCGGCAAGGCGTCCGCGGGACAGGCGCCGCATGTGAAGGTGAAGCTCGACATCAAAATGACGCCCGGTATGAAGACCGGCACCGTGTGGGGCACGCTGCCGGGCATGACCGACGAAACGGTGAACATCATCGCCCATCGCGACGGCTGGTTCGAATCGGGATCCGACAATGCGTCGGGTGTTGCGACGATGGTCGGACTGGCTGAATATTTCGCCAAAGTGCCGAAGGAAAAGCGCCGCAGAACAATTGTCTTCGCCGGCACCAGCGGACACCACAACGGCGGCAATGCCAGCGGCACCTGGCTGCTCGATCATAAGGATGAAGTTTTCGCCAAGTCCGCGCTTCTCATCAATTGCGAGCACACCGCGACAGCCCAGACATACCTGCTCGGCGAAGACATCCGCATGGCGAACATGTATACCGGGATGCTCTGGTACGCGGGCGGTCCCAGCCGTCCCAAATTGCAGGACATCGCGGTCAAAGCCTTCCACGAATTCGGAGTGGTGACGTATGCGACGCCGGAACAGGCCGCGCCGGGCGGTGAAATGAGCCGCCTTTGGCAGCATGTGCCGGGCGTGCAGGCGTCGGATTACAACCAGTTCTTTCACTCCGACCACGAAACCGCCGATACCGTCCCGTGGACCGGCCTGCAGGCGATTACCAGAGCCTACGCGAAAATCATCGACGGCGTGAATACGCTGGACCTGAAAGACGTGCAGCGTCCTTCGGAAGTGCCGCCCGCACGGGGAAGATAAAGCCGATAGCCTAGCCCATCAGCGGGAAATGGAAGTCCGCGCCTTTGCGGATTCCAGCGGGCCACCGCGCGGTAACGGTCTTTAGCCGGGTGTAGAACCGGACCCCTTCGGGTCCATGAACATAGTGGTCGCCGAACAGCGACCGCTTCCAGCCGCCGAAGGAATGGAAAGCCATGGGCACGGGGATCGGAATATTGATTCCCACCATTCCAACCTGAACGCTGGTGGCAAAGGCGCGCGCCGAGTCCCCGTCGCGCGTAAAGATCGAAGTCCCATTGCCGAACTCGTGCTCATTCACCAGACGCAGCGCTTCGTCAAAACCGGGCACGCGCACAATTTCGAGGACGGGTCCAAAAATCTCTTCTTTGTAGATCCGCATCTCCGGCGTCACCCGGTCGAACAGGCTTGCGCCCAGAAAAAATCCATCGCCATCGAATTTCTGGCTGCGGCCGTCGGCAATCAGCTCCGCGCCTTCGTTCACGCCGGCATCGATGTAGCTGGATACCCGCGCGCGATGGGCTTCGGTAACCAGCGGGCCCATCTCGACTCCGGGAGTCATGCCGCCGCCGGTCTTTAGCGCCTCGATCCTCGGCACGAGGCGCTTGACGAGCTCATCGCCAACCGCATTCCCTACCGCCACTGCAACCGAAATCGCCATGCACCGTTCGCCCGCCGATCCGTAAGCGGAGCCCATCAGGGCATCCACAGTCTGATCGAGATCGGCATCCGGCATTACGACCATGTGATTCTTGGCGCCGCCCAGAGCCTGCACGCGCTTGCCTTTCGAAGAGCCCCGCTTGTACACATACTCGGCGATCGGGGTGGAGCCGACGAAGCTGACAGCCTGAATCTTCGGGTGGTCGAGCAGTTCGTCCACCGCTTCCTTGTCACCATGTACCACGTTGAAGACGCCGTCAGGCAGGCCGGCCTCTTTGAGCAGGTGCGCCAGCATCACGGACAGCGACGGGTCTTTTTCGCTGGGCTTCAGGATGAAGGTGTTCCCGCAGGCGATCGCGATGGGGAACATCCACATGGGAACCATCGCCGGGAAGTTGAATGGCGTAATTCCAGCCACCACGCCCAGCGGCTGTCGCACGGAATAGCTGTCGACGCCGGTGCCGACCTCTTCCGTATACTCGCCTTTCAGCAGTTGCGGAATCCCGGTGGCGAATTCGACGATCTCGCTGCCGCGCTGCACTTCGCCCTTCGCATCGGAAAAAACCTTGCCGTGTTCGGAAGTGATGGCGGCTGCCAGCAGATCCTTGTCGCGGTCCAGCAGTTCCAGAAACCGGAACATCACGCGCGCGCGCCGCAGGGGCGGCTGGGCGGACCACGCGGGGAAGGCGGCGGCAGCGGCTTCGACAGCCGCGTCCACATCGGCCTTATTGGCGAACGGGACGCATTTAGTGACCACCCCGGTTGCGGGGTCGAATACATTGCCGCACCGCTTTGAAGTTCCCGCCGATTCCTTGCCGTTTACGTAGTGATGTACTGGATTGCCCATGCATTTACAATAAACCCAATGTCCAACTTCAAAGCCCTGGTGCTGAATAATGAAGCCGGAGTGTTCTCGGCGGCCCTGAAACAACTGGAGCCGGAGGCGCTGCCCGCGGGCGAAGTTCTGATTCGCGTGGCTTACTCGAGCCTGAATTACAAAGACGGTCTCGCTGTCACGGGCAAGCCCGGCGTGGTGCGGAAATGGCCGATGGTGCCGGGGGTCGATCTGGCGGGAACGGTGGAAGAATCCGCCTCGCCGAACTTCAAGCCGGGCGACGAAGTTGTGGTGACCGGATGCGGCACTTCGGAAACCATGTGGGGCGGTTACGCGCAAATGGCGCGCCTGAATGCCGAATACGTGGTACATCTGCCGGCCGGCATTTCGCTCAAACAGGCCATGGGCGTGGGGACCGCGGGCGTGACGGCGATGATGTGCGTGATGGCGCTGGAACGCGAAGGTCTGCGTCCGGGCGGCAAGGAAGTGCTGGTCACCGGCGCAGGCGGCGGTGTGGGCAGCGTGGCGATTGCGATCCTTGCCAACCTCGGCTATAAAGTTGTCGCTTCGTCCGGCCGTGCCGAGTTAGCGGACTATCTCAAGAACCTGGGTGCATCGGAAGTGATCGATCGCCAGATTCTCTCCGCGCCTTCCAAGCGGCCGCTCGAAGCCGAACGCTGGGCCGGTGCGGTCGACAGTGTGGGTGGCGATACGCTCGCGGGAGTCATCCGGGGGCTGGTCAGCGGGGGCAGCGTGGCGGCTTGCGGGGTGGCCGGCGGGCCGAACGTGAACACCACCGTTTTCCCTTTTATCCTGCGCGGGGTGAACCTGCTGGGCATTGACTCGGTGCGCGTGCCGAATGCGGCGCGGGTCCTGCTCTGGGGCGCGATCGCGAAGGATCTTCCGCTTTCCCTGCTTGACTCGATGATCGAAGTCCATCCGCTGGAGCAATACCAGTCGCTCGGGGAGCGTATCCTCGCCGGCCAGACGCGCGGCAGGGTCGTGATCGATGTTAACGCCTAGTTCGCGTACGCGTTGCAAGCCCCGGATTGTTAACCTAAAGACATGAGCTTTTCCGAATCCTTTTTCGCCGCCAAATTCGGCATTACACGGCGGGATCTGGAAGCCTGGCTCGCCGAAGCGCTGGGGCGCGGCGGCGACTATGCCGACCTCTATTTCGAATATCTCGCGACCAGTTCCATCAGCATCGACGAATCCATAGTTAAGAGCGCCACGCAGGGCGTTTCGCTGGGGGTGGGGGTCCGGGTGATCGCCGGTGAACGCACGGGCTATGCCTACAGCGATGACCTCAGTCCCGAAAAAATCAAACATGCCGCGCAGGTGGCCGCGCTGATTGCGGCCGGTCCCGCGAAGGTGGATCAGACCCCTTTGCAGGAAGGCCAGAAGCGGAATCTTTACCCGGTGCTTACCGCCCCGAACGAGACCGCCTTCTCCGCCCGGGTGCAGCTTGCGCAGCGTGCGGACGCGGCGGCCCGCGCCTACGATTCGCGCGTCTTTCAGGTGCAGGTCACCTACGCCGACAGCCTGCGCAACGTGATGGTCGCCACCAGCGAAGGCGTCCTGAACTTCGACCGACAGCCGCTGGCGCGCATGAGCGTTTTCGTTCTGGCCCGCGATGGCAACGGTGTTCCGCAGCAGGGCCACTCGGGCGGCGGCGGACGCTATGAGCTCGACTTTTTCCAAACCGAACGTCCCCCGGAGTATTTTGCGAAGGAGGCGGCGCGCCAGGCAATCGTGCAGCTCGATGCCATCGAGGCGCCCGCGGGTGAGCAAACCGTTGTGCTCGGACCGGGATGGCCCGGCGTCCTTTTACACGAAGCGGTAGGCCACGGTCTTGAAGCCGATTTCAATCGTAAAGGGGTCTCGGCCTTCAGTGGACGCATCGGTCAGCAGGTGGCGAGCACACTTTGCACGGTGGTTGACGACGGTACCATCAATGGCCGCCGCGGCTCCCTGAATCTGGATGATGAAGGCAACCAGACGCAGCGCAACGTGCTCATCGAGAACGGCATCCTCCGCGGTTATCTGCAGGACAATCTCTCCAGCCGAATCACCGGCAGTCCTGTAACAGGCAGCGGAAGGCGCGAAAGCTACGAACATATTCCGATGCCGCGCATGACCAACACCTTCATGCTGGCGGGCGAGAGCGCGCCGGAGGACATCATCAAATCCGTGAGCCGCGGCCTCTACTGCGCGAACTTCGCGGGCGGGCAGGTCGACATCACCAGCGGTAACTTCGTTTTCTCGGCTTCGGAAAGTTATTTGATCGAAGACGGAAAGCTCACGCGTCCGGTACGCAACGCGACACTGGTGGGCAACGGACCGGAATCTATGAAACACGTGAGCATGGTTGGGAACGATCTGAAGCTCGACGAAGGGGTCGGCGTGTGCGGCAAGGAAGGCCAGAGCGTCCCGGTGGGCGTCGGCATTCCCACGGTTCGCATCGACCGCATGACCGTCGGGGGAACCGCTTGACGTTCGATCAGCTGCCCGCAATCGCCGAAGACACAATCCGTCAGGCGCTGGCATCGGGAGCCACCGATGCCGAGTGCACCATCTCGGAGGGTGACGAGTTCTCCGCCGGGGTCCGGATGGGGGAACTGGAAACTCTGAAGGAAGCCGGCTCGCGCGGCGCCGGACTCCGAGTGCTCATCGGCAAGAAGATGGGAGCGTCCTACACTTCCGATCTCACGCCGGAGGGAATTGCGCTGATGGTGCGGTCGGCGGTGGATCTGGCCGGCCTGACCACGGACGATCCGCATTCCGGACTCCCGGATCCGGAAGAATTCGGTTCCATCCCCGGGGATCTGAAGCTCTTCTCGAATCGCACCGCGGAGCTGCCGACTGAAGAACGCATCGCGCTGGCCAAACGCGCCGAGGCAGCGGCATTGACCTTCGATCCGCGCATCACCAATTCGGAAGGCGGCTCGTTCGATTGCAGCGTGGGCGGGCGCGTGTTCGCCAATTCGCGGGGCTTCGCCGGTTCGTACCGGACCAGTTATTGTTCGATCTCCGCGGTCCCGGTGGCATCGCATAACGGGTCAATGGAACGCGATTACTGGTTTACGATGGCGCGCGATTACAGCACGCTGGAATCGCCGGAACTGGTGGGGCGTACCGCCGCCGAACGCGCGCTGCGAAGGCTGGGCGCGGTGAAGGTGGAAACGCAAAAGGTGCCGGTGATTTTCGAGCCGCGCATTTCCCGCACCCTGCTGGGCAATATCTTCGATGCCATCGACGGGCGCTCGATCTATCGCAATGCCTCGTTTTTGGCCGGCAAGCTGGGCGAAAAGATCGCGTCTGAAAAAATCACGCTCATCGATGACGGGACCATCCCCGGCCTGTTCGGGACGCAGCCTTTCGATGACGAAGGGATTCCCACCCGCCGCACGCCCGTAATCGAGCGCGGCGTTCTGAAGAACTATCTGCTGAACACCTATACGGCGCGCAAGCTGGGCATGAAGACCACCGGCAATGCGTCCCGGGGCATTACGGGCAACGCGGGAATCGGGCACGGCAACTTCTTCCTGGAAGCCGGTGAGCGCGGCCCGGAAGAAATCATCAGAGGCGTGAAGAACGGTTTCTATGTGACCGAACTGATCGGCAGCGCCGTCAATACCGTGACCGGCGATTACTCGCGCGGCGCGGCCGGGATGTGGATTCGGGACGGCGAACTGGCGTTTCCGGTCTCTGAAGTGACCATTGCGAGTACACTACAGGAAATGCTGAACGGCGTGGCGGAAATCGGCAGCGATCTGGAGTTCCGCGGCTCGGTCTCGGCATCGACCATCATGCTCGGAGAAATGACCGTTGCCGGACGTTAAGATCTCCCCCGCGAGCATCGTCATCGGACTCGCCGGCATCCTGATCGTCGGCGCGTTGGGATGGCTCACCTTCGGCCCCAAACCCGCGCCTCCGCCGCCTCCCGTGCTTACCGAAGAAGCCAAAGATTATCTGGAGCATCTGCAGCTTGACAACGTCCACATGCAAGCCGCCGAGAGCATGGCCAATAACCGTGTGGTGGAGATTCTCGGCGCCATCAAGAACCAGGGCAGCCGGACCGTCAAGCTGGCCGAAGTGACCTGCGTCTTCCGCGATTACAACGAAAAGGAAATCAAGCGCGAGCGCCTGCCGATTGTGGGCGGGACCGGCGGTCCTCTCGGGCCCGGGGACACCAAGTCGTTCCGGCTGCCGTTCGACGATATTCCGGATGACTGGAATCAGGTGATGCCGACTCTCGTCATCGCGCAAATTCAGTTTCAGTAAGAGCTGCCATGAGCGCTGACGAACAGGCAATCCGTGAAGTCATCGCGACGTGGGGCAAGGCCTCCGCGGACGGCGATTTGCCTCTTCTGCTGAGTCTGATGTCGGATGATATTGTGTTTCTCACTCCAGGCAAGCCGCCCATGATGCTGAAGGATTTTGTGGGGGCGATCACAAAGATGCGCGGCACGCATCGCTTCAATTCTCTGCAGGATATCGAGGAAATAAAAGTAGGCGGGGATTTAGCCTGCTGCCGGTCGCATCTCACGGTGACGATAGTGCCGCTCGAGGAAAGCGCCCCGGTTGCCGTTCGCTCCGGCTATGTATTGTCGGTGTTTCACAAACAAGCGAACGGCAAGTGGGTATTGTTCCGGGACGCCAACCTGATGGTCTGAATTAGCCGGCCTTGAAGGTCTTGCGATCGCCCTCGTTCCCGGCCATCCGATCCTTGTCAACGGAGCTTTCGCTGCTGGACGAGATGTCCTCCGCGCCGGTATTTCTGAGCATCTCTTTGGCCCGGTCGATCTGCTCCGACGTATCGCAGTGGACTGAGAGCAGTACGCCGCCATTCTTCACGCGGCCTTCATAGCGCTTGGCCTCGTATTCGGGAATGCCCATTCCCACCAGTGCTCCGATGAGTCCGCCAACCACGCCGCCGGCTCCGATGCCCGCGAGGCCGGCCATGATCGGGCCCGCCGCGATGAAGGGTCCGAGCCCCGGGATCGCGATCGCGCCGATGCCCGCGAGGACGCCCAGCGTGCCGCCGATCACGCCGCCGGCCACGCCGCCCGTGGTGGTGCCTTCGGGCGCTTTGGTGTCCTTCTTGTGTGCGAAGTCGCGGGTAGTCCGGTCATCGGGGAGCAGGACTGAAATCGCCTGGTTCGAAAAACCGGCTTCGAGGAGCCGGTCCACCGCGCTCTCGGCATGCGCCGGCGATGCGTAGATGCCGAAAACTGCCTTATTCTTGCTGTCTGCCATTCTGAAATTCCTTTCTTGAGCTGCGAATTGAATTACTTGTTGCTCGGCTTGACCATCAACTGGTCATCCACTTTGCTCTTATCGCCCGCGACCTGAACCGCCTTGGATTCCACGGCCATCTTTTCCTCGTCGGAGCGGACAGGGCCCTTCAGCGTCACCATCCCGTTTTGAGCGATGATTTTGACGTTATGCGCGTAGGTGGATAACTGCTTGTCCCCGACGATGGCCTTGCGGATTTCCCGCGTTAGTTCGCGGTCTCCTTTGTCGCTCTTTTGCTGATCGGCGGTGACTGCCGCTTTACTTGCGTCACCTTTATTCATCTTTGTGTTGTCGGGCTGAGTGGTGCCGGTCTGAGCGGCCAGCAAGCCTGCAGCCAGAGCCGTCGCGCCGACGGCGCGAAAAATTATTGCTTTCGTGCGTTTCATCATTGTGCCTCCCGGCTCGCCTTACTGAAGCAAGCGGGGGGCCAGTAAACGAAGGGTTTGGAGAGCTTCCGTACGGACAGCCGGATCGGCGCTTTGTGCTGCTTTTCGCAACGCCGATTCTGCTTCTGTGAGGTTTCGGTCAATACGCAGCGCCGCGGCCCAGGACGCGATAGCCCGCAGGGACTGTCCTTGCGCATCGAGCAGCGAGCCCAAAAAACGGTGTGCCTCGGCGCTGGCGGGATTGATCCGGATCACGGCTTCGATTTGCGCCTGGGCTTCCGGCAGGCGATGCTCCCGTGCCAGTGCGAGAGCATAGTTGTAGTGCGCGCCGGCGTAGTTTTCCTGAAAGCGCAGGGCCTGTTCGAACTGATACCTGGCTTCGTCGAAACGGTTGGTGAGAGAAAGCAGATTTCCCAGATTGTTGCGGGCGGGCGCGAAGTTCGGCTGGATTCGAATCGCGTTGCGCAGCGCGGGTTCGGCGTGCACGGAATCTCCGGCTTCGAACCGGATTGCCCCCAGACTGTTCCACGCCTCGAGCAGTTCCGGATCGGCCCGGGCGGCGGCTTCGAAAGAGGCGAGGGCGTCGGTTTGTTTGCCTTCCCCTAATAAGGTGAGACCGAGTTCGAATTGATACGGCGCCGCGTCCGGCCGTCGCTGGAGCAGTTCTTTCAGGATATTTTCGGCGCGAACATTCGGGTTGAGAAGCGCCATTCTTTCGAGGGCCGCGGCGGATTGCGGTTCACGCCGGAGGGCCTCTTCATAAGCGGCCTGGGCTTCGGCGGTGTTGCCGTTGGCTCGCAAAGCATCTCCGTACTGCAGGGAGTATTCGGCGCGCGCGGGCTGGTATTTATCCAAAGCGGCTTTGAGGCGCGGAATTCCAGCCCGCAAATTCGCGCTCTGCGTCACCTGCGCGATCGCAAGGTAAAGTTCGTCCTCGGGCCTCGCGGGTGCGGTCGGGTAATAAGAAACCACGTCGCCGCGATAATCGGTGGTTTCGGTACGCGGACGATCGGGCTGTTTTCCGCGCTGGATCAGATGATCCGTCATCACCGCGTGCGGCACGTCATCGGTGTGGCGCTTTTGCATGTGACAACCGGTGCAGTCTTCCGAGGCGGGATGCGTGGCGGCGGCTCTTGAGAGGTATGCCGCGTGGCACGTCCGGCACACGGCCGCGTAGTTCTTCGGCTGTGCGGCGTGCGGATCGTGACAGGTGGTGCAGGTCAGCGCGCCTTTGCTTTCGAGAAAGCAGCGCGATTGGCGCAGCCGGTAAACCGAACCGGTGATCTCGAATTTGTCGTCCCGTCCGCTGCCTTTGGCGTGATCGAAGTGGAGGATAAAGTCCGACAGCGGTTCTCCCGGTTTATAGGAAAACGGCCCTCGTTCGTAGCGCACGATGGACGCGGGCAGCGACGAACTGGTGGTTTCGAGGTGGCATTGCATGCACACCTCCATCTGGCGGTCCGGTGAAAGTTTCGCCGGATTGACAATTTCTGCATGGTTGGTGACGTCGCCATGGCAGCGTGCGCAGGTTATGCCTTCCGGAACGGTATCGAGTACCGGCGCGGAACGCGGCGCGGCGCTGGCGGCGGGGATGACAGGATAAGCGTCGTGGCAGAAAATGCAGTCGTAGGTGACACGACGCCGGGTGCCCGGATGATCGGGACGGTCGTAGCCGGGATTCATCGCCCACGTTCCGCCGTTTTCGGCGTACCAGCCGAGGGGGAGCTGGAGCAGGGTATTGTCGGGCGCGCGGCTCAGAAAGCTGCGGGCATGATTGCCGGAGCCGAGCACGTAATCGACCGGCTTCTCAGTCTCGTTAATTCGTTTGCCGCCGGGATCGATCTGATACTGGCGCTGGTAAGTTCGTCCATCGCGCGCCACCATCTCGTACCAGGTGTCGGACGGCTGGTGATAATAGGGGCTCTTCGTCGTGTAGTCGCCGGGGGACTTGACGGTATATAGCGACTTGGCCATGCCGGTCCCGCTCCAGGCCCGCGCTTCCGCCGGATGGCAGCCGGCGCAGGGCAGGGAGGTCTGGGCCGGGGCCAGGCCGCGGAAAACAAGAAACAGCAGCAGGCTGAAACTTATCTTGATGTCAAGCATCTTAATACCGAGATGACTTCCCGGCAACCCGTTTCCGGCGTTCACGTCTGGCTGCTGCTCTGGAAGGCCGCGAGGACGCTGGAGACTCATGCCCATTTGAGTTTACAGGGCTTGGGGATGTGTCCCGGCGATTTCGCCGTTCTGGAGGTTCTGCTGCACAAGGGGCCGCTTCCGGTGAACGCGATCGGCAGGAAAGTGCTGCTCACCAGCGGCTCGATGACAGCGGCGGTGGACCGGCTGGAGAAGCGCGGGCTGGTGGAGCGCCGGGACCATCCGGAAGACCGGCGGGCGCGGATCGTGCATCTGACCGCCGCGGGGCGCGGGGTGATTCGTAAGTTGTTCGCGATTCACGAAAAGGACATGGAACGGGTGGTTTCTGTATTGAACGCCCGCGAGAAGGAGGAACTCTCCGCACTGCTGCGCAAACTCGGCCGCGGCGCGGAAAAGGCTTCCGAAGGAGACGAAGAATGAAAGCGATGAAGAAAGTACTTGGCGTTTACGAACCGGGATCCCACCATTGGGTCGGCGATGGATTTCCGGTCTACAATCTTTTCCCCTCCAATGGTGTGGAGCGGCAGATCGATCCGTTTCTGGTGCTGGATTATGCGAGTCCCACTTACTTTGCACCATCGGCGAAACCGCGCGGCGTGGGAGAACATCCGCATCGGGGGTTCGAGACGGTGACCATTGCCTATCAGGGCTCGGTGGACCATCGTGACTCGGCGGGCAACGCGGGCACGATCCATCCCGGCGACGTGCAGTGGATGACGGCGGCTTCCGGGGTGGTGCATGAGGAACTGCACGAGCGCGAATTCACGAGGGCCGGCGGGACCTTCGAAATGGTGCAGCTTTGGGTAAATTTGCCGAAGGCGTATAAGATGTCAAAGCCCCGGTATCAGGGGATTTCGAGTGCGCAGATTCCGACGGTGACGCTGGGAGAGGGCGCCTCAGCCCGGGTTATCGCGGGAGACCTCGCCGGTGTGCGCGGCCCGGCGAAGACGTTCACTCCGGTGAATCTTTTCGACGTGCGGATGGCGGCCGGGAGCCAGGCGGAACTGAATATTCCGGCGGGCCACCAGGCCGGTTTGGTGCTTCTGCGCGGGGATCTGGCGGTGAATGCGGCGACGACGGCATCAGGAGAAGCTAAGCTGGTTCTGCTCGGCCGCGAAGGCGAATCGGTGGCGCTCGAAGCCAGAGCCGATTCGGTCGTGCTGGTGCTTAGCGGTGAGCCGATCGATGAACCGGTCGCCAGCCGCGGGCCGTTTGTAATGAATTCGGAAGCAGAGTTGCGGCAGGCCATGGAAGATTACAGGGCCGGCCGGATGGGACATCTGGAATACTGACCAGGTTCGAGGAGAAGACTACGATGAGTTTGAACGTTCTGATTGCTTTCTATTCACGCAACGGCTCCACTGAGGCGCTTGCGAACGCGATCGCCGACGGCGCCCGCTCGGAGGGCGCCGAAGTGCGCCTGCGCCGAGCCCGCGAATTTGTGAGCCCGGAGATCATGGCTACCGCGCCGGGCTGGGCGGAGAACGCCGAGCGCATGAACAAGCTGTACGAAGCGCCCACGGCCGACGACGCCGCTTGGGCCGATGCGATCGTTTTCGGAAGCCCGACGCGTTTCGGAAATGTGACCGCCGAACTCAAGGCGTATGTGGATTCCCTTGGAGGTCTGTGGTTTCAGGGGAAGCTGGTGGGGAAGGCCGGCTCCGCATTTGCCTCGACGGCGACTCCGCACGGCGGCAATGAAAGCACCATCCTGTCGATGTACAACTTCATGGCGCATCTGGGGCTGATCATCGTCCCGACGGGCTATGGGGATCCGGCTATGTTCGCCGCGGGAACGCCCTATGGCGCCTCTTCGGTATCGGGGCAGAACAGTGCGCCTCCCACCGCTCAGGACATTGCCGTCGCGCACTACCAGGGCCGCCGGGTGGCAAAGGTAGCGAAAGCGCTGAAAGCTTAAACAGGCCGCCGTTTTGACGAACGGCCGGCTGGTTCCTCGATAATGATTCGAAGGGTCGGGAGAACCAGCGCCATGAGGATCAGGGTCGGGGCCAGATCGGTCATCCACACCAGGCGCTCCACGGGCACGTGCTTCCATAACGAGGCGATGACCTCGGTCGCGGTGGCGATTCCATATACTGCCAGCGCGGTTTTCTTGAAATCGAAGGAGGCCAGCAGATAACATCCGGTGAGGTCGCCGAAGAGCACGCACGCCCACGGACTCAAGTGGAAGTGCAGCATCTCCAGCTCAATAATTCCGGGCAGAAGATAGCCGACGGCAAGGACCGCTGACAGAACGGTAGCGACGATTACTGCGGCCCGCATCAAAGACAGTGTAACTTGCCCGGCCGCTAAACCTCTGAACTAGTCAGCGGCCGTGGTTTCTTGCCGTCGTTGTCGCTGATTCCGTACCCGGCCGCGAGTGCCGCGGCTATATGGATGCCGCCGGTGCGGGACATGAGGTTCGCGTCTTCGGACAGCGCCGCAATCACGCGGCCGATATATTCCGGACTTTCGCTGTTTGAAATGTCCAGCCATCCGGCTTCTGCGGCGCTCATGACGGATTCCGTGCGCACCAGACCCGGATACAGCGACATGACCGCGACGTTGTGGGCGCGAAGTTCCTCGGCCATATCGGCGGACATTTTGTCGGTGGCAGCTTTGGCGACTCCGTAGATGGTGTTGCCAATGTATTTCCGGGCGGCCCAGAAACTGATGTTGACAATTAGTCCGCTGCGCCGCGGCACCATCATCTTCGCGGCGTGCGCGGAACAGTTGAATGCCGAGCGGACGCCTGCATCCATCATGCTGCGCCAGCGATGGGCGGGCTGCTCCCAGAAGGGAAGAGTCCAGGTGAATTCCCCGTCCTCCACCATTTGTTCGTAGCCTCCCCAGGCATTGTTTACGAGCACGTCCAGTTCGCCGGCCTCTTCGGAGATGCGCTGGAACGCCGCGAATTCCTGCTGAGTCCAGTTTGAAGTTAGGGTCGGCGTCTCTTGTTATAGGACAAAATCAGCACGGCGATCACGACGGCGGCAGCCCAGGCGTTGTGAGCGTTTTTCAATTTTGGTTATCGCTTTCGAAGCGGCGCAATTCCTCGATCTCACGCTGGAGCTGCCGCTGTTCGCGTGATCTGATCACGAACCCCCAGACCACCCAGACAGCGACGAGAATCAGGAAGGGAAGGCCATTCGGGAATATGCCCCGTTCCCTCTTCGAGATCATTACCAGCGCCAGAACAAACGTGCCGATAGCCAGCATTACGGGACCAAACGACCACAGGAGAGCCCGGCGCACGAGATCGCGCTGGCGCTCGATCTGCCGCCGGCAAAACTCGAGGCCGCTGCTGAGCGCTGCGTCCCCCGGCATCGGGGAGGACCACATTCCCCGATTCAGGAAGTACAATCCTGCAAGGCTCCAGGCAAGCGCGGCAATGAAGAGCGGTTGCAGCACTTGTCTCAACGCGGCGAATTCTTTCATGCTGTATGCGTAAAACAGGCCCGCAACGAGCGGTCCGGCTAGTGTCCCGAACAATTTCCTCTGCGTCTTTGCGCGTAGTTCACGCGACCTCTGTTCAATCAATTTCGCTGTCAATGTGTTAGTCTCCGTTTGCTGCTTCAGCCATATCGTTTTTGCGTCGTTTTCCGGCGAATATTCATTCATGGTTTTCCTCCTTCGTGCGGCTGGTGGAACTGCTTCGCCAGGATGTTCTTGATTCGATGAATCCTCATTGCCACATTCGGCGAAGATAAGCCCGTGATCTCGCCAATGGATGCAGCGTCCATATCTTCGAGATAAGAAACAATCACCTGGCGATCAAGCGGTTTGAGCCGCTGGATTAAAGCCGATAACCGGTTCAGATCCAGCTGCTGGTTCGCGGCGGACTGCGCATCTCTTTTGTCCGGCAGGGCTTCGAGTTCCTCCAGGCCCACAAGCGTCAAAAAAGTCCGGCGTTCACGGATGACGTGAGAAACCGCGACGTGATGAGCCACGCGATAGACCCAGGTTCGAAGGGAACAGCGCGAATCATAATGCTGAAAACTCCGCCATAGTTGAAAATGAATATCCTGACTCAGGTCGCGACGCTTCTCCGGATCCGCTTCATAAGCCCTTGCCAGGCGTTCGAGCGCGGGAGCAAACTGGTCCCCGGCAGCCCTGTAAAGGCCATTCTGATCTGTTTTCGCGGCCAGATTCGGTTCCCCCCACACTCAAGGTAGTCGGTGCACACCGTAGTTTCTAACCGGTGCGGACCAAAATTGTCTTGCGCCATTCTGCGGGCTCGTCTCCAGGAGTGTGCTTACCGATTTCCCTGCATTGTTGCCAGATCTTGCCATTGGTGGCACAATATGGCACAATGATCTGGTGAGCGAAACAAGGCAATTGAACATGCGCGAAGCTCTTGCGATCGGTTCCCTTCGGAAACTCACGGCCGCGCAGCTGGTCAGCATGTTCGGCGACTTTCTCGCGATTTATGCTGTCTTCAGCGTCGTTTCATTCCGACTGCACGGATCGCCGGCACAAGTGAGCGGGGTCATGATCGCCTACATGCTGCCGCAGGTGTTTGCCGGACCTCTGGCGGGTGTGTTCATTGATCGCTGGAATGTGAAAGCGACGATGATCGCGAGCGATCTGTTGCGAGCCGTGCTTGCCGCCTGCCTCGTTTATTCATCGAACATTTGGCAGATCTATGGAGTGCTGATGCTGCTCAGCACGATTTCCGCATTCTTCATGCCCGCCCAGACCATCGCGATCCGAACAATCGTTCCCATGAACGGGCTGATGGCCGCCAACGCCCTGATGATGCAGGTCATGCAAATAACCCAGATCGTCACGCCGGGTATCGCCGGGCTTCTGATCAGTCACATGGGGGCGGCGTCCTGCTTTTGGATGGACAGCGCCTCATTCCTGTTTTCAGCCGCGATGATCTCCGCCATAGCGACCGGGTCCAAGACATCTTCAGTCGCGACGAAGATGTCGCCGGTACTGGCCGACCTCACGCTCGGGGGCCGCTACATTTTCACTCACGGCGTGCTCGCCATCACGATCCTCTCGATGGCGGCGGGCGGGTTCGCGGTCAGTTGCTACACCGCGCTGAACGCGGTCTATGTGCGCGACGTCCTGCACGGCTCCACGGGGTTGTTCGGGATTCTTGGAACGCTCACCGGCGTGGGGATGATCCTCGGCACACAAGGGATCACGCGGATTGGCAGCCGGATATCGAAAACATCTTTGATTACGGCGGGCCTGTGCGGTATCGCGTCGGGCACGATGATGCTGGCGGCTCTCGGCGCCACGCCCATCGCGGCGATTGCGACTCTTGTGGTTGGATTCGCTGTTGCTCTCGTCATCATTCCCGCACAGACATTGATGCAGAGCGAGACGCCCGCAGAGATGTTGGGCCGTGTTTCGGGCACCTTAAGGTCGGTGCTGGCGCTGGTACAGATCGCGGGCCTCGTCCTCTCGGGGTCAATCGCTCAGGCGATCGGCATTCGAAACGCCTACGGTGCCGTTTCAATTCTCCTCGCCCTGATAGCCTCGGCGGAGCTGAGAATTACGCACAGGCGTAAGGCCGCCCTCGTGACGGTTTAGCTCGAAATCCTTCTTACAATTTTTCCAGATCGACTCGCCGGTAAACCTTCGATCCGTTCGGACCGATCATGCGTCCTTTGGCGTGCGCCCGGAGAAAGGCACGGCCGAATCCCGTGTACCGGATCGCCTCTTCTTCATTGAGATAAAGTTTAAAACTCAGCTCTGACGGCGGGATGGGAGAATCCGAAGATTGTTCCGCCTGGGATCCATGTTTGTCGATCTTGTTGCCGTCCTCAGGGGTTGATCTTTGCGGTTGAACGCTGGGCCGAAATGTGGAGGCCGTGATCTCAGCAACGCCGCCGGGGTCGAACACAGACATCGGACGCCGGCCAGGAATACGTCGTTGAGCCTGTTTGAGCCGTCCTTCAGCCACCATGCGGTAAACCGTCCTCTGACTGAGGCCTGTCTGAGCCAGTACCTCGCTCATGGGAAGCCAGACGCCCGGTTTGTCACTTTGTGCCATATAGCAAGATTGGCAGAACCGGTCAGTCTGTGTCCAGCGCCAGAAGCGCCAGGCGCATGAATCTATCGCTGGAGCGGATAGGAATGGATGAAGTTGAGAGTCCGGGACCAGCGGGTCTTCGTGAAAAAATGCTCCCCGATATTGAGGAGGTGATCCAGACTGATGTTTGGATCGACCATTTCCGCGCTGGGCGCATCGAACGACCAGTAAATAACAATTGGCGTGCCGAAGATGTTTTCGCGCGGCACCAGGCCCCAGAAACGGCTGTCGTCGGAGTTCTCCCGGTTGTCGCCCATGGCGAAGACGAAGCCGGGCGGCACCACCAGTTCGCCGTTCACCACGTTTTTCGCGAGCATGGCTGCGGCTTCGGGACGAAGCGTTTCAAGCGCAGCCCCTGACGGAAAGTCGTCCCGGTAGGGCATGTCGTTCCCGGCGACGTGCAGCGTATAAGGCTCATCTACCGGACGCCCGTTCAGGATAAGCCGCTTGTTTTCGAAATGCAGGCGGTCTCCCGGAATCCCGATGGCCCGCTTCACATAGGTCTCTTTGATGTCGAGCGGATAGCGGAATATGATCACGTCACCGCGCTGCACATCGCGGTAGGGAAGCAGATGACTGGTGACGGAATCGGCGGGCGCGTAGACAAGCTTGTCCACCAGCAGATGATCCCCGACAAGCAGCGTGTCTTCCATGGAACCGGTGGGAATCACAAAAGCCTGCAGCGCTGTGGTGGTGCCGAAAAGAAGGAGAACGATGGTTACGGCCCACTCGGCTACAAAGCCTCTTACCGGGGCCTGCGATTCTTTCTGCATACCTGAGTATAGGCAGAACTACTCGGATGGCAGATCGCCCAGGTCTTCGGCGCGGTTTTCGAATTTGGTCATGGAGTGCAGGAAGACCAGATCCACCTTGCCGATGGGGCCGTTGCGCTGTTTGGCCACGATCAGTTCGGCGACTCCCCGCAAATCTTCGCGGTCGCGCTTGTAGACTTCTTCGCGGAAGATGAAACCGACCACGTCGGCATCCTGCTCGATGGATCCGGATTCGCGCAGATCGCTCAGTTGCGGGCGATGATCGCCCACGCGCGTTTCGGTGGCGCGGCTTAGCTGCGAAAGCACCAGGAACGGGCAGTTCAGTTCCTTCGACATCAGCTTCATGCCGCGTGAAAGCTGACTGACTTCCTGATTGCGGTTTTCCGTGCGCCCGCGGATGCTCATCAGCTGGAGATAATCGACTACCACCAGTCCGAGCTTCTGACCGGACTGCTGCAGCCGGCGCAGTTTCGCGTGCATGTCCATCAGGTTCACGCCCGCGGTGTCATCGATGTAGAGCGGGGTTTCCACCATCTGGTTGGCGGCGGCGCGCAGCTTCTGGCGCTCGCTCTCGTTCAGATATCCGGCGCGAAAACGCTGGCTGTCGACACGGGCGGCAGCGCACAGCATGCGGGTCAGCAGGGATTCCTGAGACATTTCGAGAGAGAAGATAGCGACGGGCTGGAACATGCGGGCCGCCACATGCCAGGCGATGTTGAGCGCGAGCGCCGTCTTGCCCATGGAAGGACGCGCGGCGAGGATGATGAGTTCGCCGGGATGGAACCCGCCGGTCATTTCATCGAGCTTGGTAAATCCGGTGCTGACGCCTTTAATGCGCTTGCTGGGATCGAGAAAGGCATTGAGTCCGCCTTCGTAATCGCGGATGACTTCGAGGGGAGTCTTGAGTCCCTGCTCGGTGCGGGATTCTCCCAGCTTGAGCAGCGTCTCTTCGGCGCCGGAGAGGATAGTCTCCGGATCTTCCTCGGCCATCAGCGCGCGATTCATCAGCTGCTGCGATGCCACCGCGATTTGCCGCAGCATGGCTTTGTCGCGGATGATTCTTACGTAGGCATCGAGGTTGGCGATGTGCGGCAGGCCATCGTCGAGGGAGACGAGATAAGTCAGGCCGTCGACCGATTCCAGTTCGTTGTAGCGAAGAAGTTCGTTGGCTACCGTGACGCGATCGATTTTTTCGCCTCGTGTATGAAGCTCGCCCATGCGCGTGTAAATGCGGCGATGCTTTTCGAGCGCGAAGTCCGCGTTGGTGAGTAGTCCGGCGATGTCGATGAACCGGGAGTCGTCGAGGAGGATCGAACCCAGAATGAAACGTTCGGCATCGATGTTCGAGGGCAGTCCTTTTTGGAGGACAACCCCGGAAGAAGTGGACATAGCGGAGGTACTCAAGGTAGCGGGCTCCGCCTGTTGATATCAATTGTGGATTTGCTAAAGAATTTCCCGACGCTGCCCAGCGCGGGTTTGGCGGCTGTGAGTGTCGAGAAATTCACAGATTTGGCGGCGATACCCACAGCAACATTTTAACGCGGTTATGTTCTTATCGGCCGAAGGGGCGAACACCGCCGTCCGCCGGGAACACTATGATAGTCGGGTGAGGTTTTCGGCAGCGCTCCTGTTCTTCGCCTGCAGTAGTTGCTTCGGACAGCGGTCCATCGAGATCCGGCTTCCGCACGAGGTCGACTCCCGAACTCTCTTTGTCCGCTACGTTCTCGCCGGCGAAACGCTGGGCGGATGGCTTCAGCCGCTTGCAGGGGTTTCTTCATACAGCATTAGTACGATGCGCGGAAGCCGGCCGGCCAGCGGAATCAAGGCCATTCTCTATGCGCCGGGCTGCGCCATCCAGGTTTTCGACATGCGTCTTTTTCCGGATCAGAAGAATGAGCAATATACTTTTGCCTGCCATCCGGTGGGGAATGTCATTATTGCCGGAAAAGTTGTCCCTGCCGACCTGCTCCGGGAGCGAGGCGTCAAACTGCAGGCGCGGTATGTCGCGCGCTGGGCAGCGGCGTTTCTCGGGCTTCACGATGAGGTCCTGACTGTAATACCCATGGGCAGCGAGACGCCGCTCGCGCCCGACGGCGGCTTTCATCTGTCGCTTCCCGATCTTGCGCGCGACGATGAAGCCGGCGCCGCCGGCCATAACGGCGAGATTCAGATTTGGGCGAAGGACCGCGTTAACGACAGCCTCGTGGCGCAGCTCGCTCCCACCGGAGTCGCGGAGATGGCAACCCGCATGGGGGGGTTGAAAATCAAGCCGCTGTATCCGGCGGAAATCGTTTTCGCGCCGTGCATAGTGGGTTCGCACACCACCGTTCGGCATACGCCCGAAGGCTTCGCGATTCGCGGCAGCAGCGATCCCTGCCAACGCTGATCCGAATAAAGACTAAGCTGTTGTGCGGGCGCGCAGCGTCGGACCGCTCACGAAATGCTCGTACTCGGCCACGTCGTCCGCGCTCCCGATCACCAGTGGGCAGCGCGCGTGAATCGTCTTCGCCGTGATCTCCAGCACCGGTTCGGTGCCGGTGGAGACCCGTCCGCCGGCTTTCTCCACTACATAGCCGAGGGGCGCGCACTCGTACAGCAACCGCAGCTTGCCGTCCGGATGCGAAGGATCGGGCGGATAGAAATAGAGACCGCCGTCCACCAGACTGCGATGCAGATCCGCCACCAGCGCGCCTGTGTACCGCAGCGAGTAAGGCTTGTGAGTCGCCTTGTCATCCGCGGTGACCCATTGCAGATAGTTGCGGACTCCGACGGTCCACTCGTGCGAGTGCCCCAGGTTGGCGCTGTAGTAATGGCCGCGCTGCGGGCAGCGGATGTTTTCGTGAGACAACAGAAACTCGCCCAGTTCGCGATCCAGGGTAAAGCCGTGAACGCCATGCTGCGTCGCATAGACCAGCAGCGTACTTGTGCTGTACATCACATACCCGGCAAGAAACTGATCGGATCCCTTACGCAGCGCATTCTCCTGAAGAGAGGCGCCGGGGATGCGACGCCAGAACCCGAAGATGGTACCCACCGAGCCGTTGATGTCGGTGTTAGAGGATCCGTCGAGGGGATCGCAGCAGACTACATAGTCGCTGTTCTCGCCGCCTTCGATGGCCAGCAGGTCTTCCACTTCTTCCGAGACCATGGCGTAAACCAGACCCGTGGAGGAGAAGGCGTCAAGTACGGTTTCGCTGCCGAAAACATCCAGTTTCTTCTGCGAATCGCCTGTCGCGTTCTTTTCGCCCATCAGGCCAAGCTTGCCTACCAGCGCGGCTCTGCCGACCTCGCGGCCGATGATCTTGGATGCGTATGCCATCTGCGTCAGCAGAGGGCCGATACCCGGGTCCAGATCCGGATGTTTTAATTGTTCTTCCTGCAGAAATCGTCCCAGCGTCGTTCCGAATCGGCTCATTCTGTTCTCCTCTGCCTTGTGCTGACCACGCTCCATCCTACCGAATTTTTGGCGGATTAGCGGAACGTATTCGAGCGGGCGGGAAAACAATTTCAGCGCGATTTTTCAGCGACCGCTAGTCGGCCCCATGGGCGCGGGTGCGTGCGGCCTTCTGAGCCGAGTGGCTGCGATCGGCGGCGGAACGGTCCCTGGACGCGGCGCGCGCATGGCGCGCAAGGGACTCGTGGGACGCGGCCTTGCTGCCCTCGCGTTTCAATGCTGTTTCTGTGGCGCGCGAGCGGGTCCGCGAAACAGGTTTTGCGGGGGATTGTTTGCCCTTTGCGGTATCGCGCGCGGCCTGCGTTCTGGTCTTTTCTGTGGTCTTGCCTTTCTTGGGCGCGGGCAGATCCACTCCCGCGCGTCGCGCTTTCGAAAGTCCGATTGCAATCGCCTGTTTGGTGGAGCGAGCGCCGTGCTTGCCCTCGCGGATGTGATCCATTTCTTCCTTCACGAACTCTCCCGCCTGCGTCGAGGGGGCCTTGCCTTCCTTGGCGTCTTTACGGGCACGTTCCAGTGTTTCTTTTTCCGGCATCGGATTCTCCTCATTTATTCGTATAGCCGCGAATTACGAAGCCGCCCCGAACGCGTGCTTGAGCAATTGTCAGGCAACACACCAATCGCGGCGAGGCAATACTTTCGCGGGCATGCGTCAAATTCAGCACTTCAGGTTCCACCGGAACATGCCTCAAAGAGATCAGCAGTTTTGGAGTTTCACATGCAAGGCGAGTTGACGGCCGAATGTCCCCGGAATCAATTATCAAGATGCTCGCCCGGACTATGGACGGCCGGAATGTTTCGGGAGTGACCGGTGAAATGCCGCGTCGCCCGCTGGGAAGCACGGGCGAAAAGGTTTCGGTGATCGGACTCGGCGGTGTTCACATCGGCGACAGCGGCGTCGGCGGCGCCGAAGCGGTTCGCATCATTCGTACTGCTCTGGACAGAGGGCTCAACTTCCTCGATAATTCCTGGGACTACAATGGCGGCGTCAGCGAACGCCGCGTCGGCAAGGCCCTGAAGGACGGCTACCGGCACAAAGCCTTCGTTATGACCAAGGTCGACGGCCGCACGAAAAAGGACGCAGCCCGGCAGATCAACCAGTCGCTCCGGCGGCTCGGCGTCGATCATATCGACCTTCTGCAGCATCACGAGATTATTCGCTTCGACGATGCCGACCGCATCTTCTCGGAGGACGGGGCAGTGGAGGCGTTCACCGAGGCCCGGCGCGCGGGCAAAATCCGGTACATCGGATTTACGGGCCACAAAGATCCGCGCATTCATCTGCACATGCTGGAAAAGGCGCGGCAGAACGGGGTCCGCTTCGATACCGTGCAGATGCCCCTGAATGTAATGGACGCGCACTTCCGCAGCTTCGGCGCTCAGGTCCTGCCGCTGCTGGTGAAAGAAAACATCGGCGTGCTCGGCATGAAGAGCATGGGGAACGGCGTGATCCTGAAGAGCAAGCTGGTTACACCGATTGAGTGTCTGCACTACGCGCTGAGCTTGCCGGTGTCGGTGGTGATAACGGGGATCGACAGTATGGCGATCCTCGAACAGGCGTTCGAAGCGGTGCGGAACTTCAAGCCTCTAACCACCGACCAGATGGACAACCTGCTGGCGAGAACAGCGGAAGCCGCCATGACCGGCGAATACGAGCTGTTCAAGACGACGCAGCACTTCGATTCGACGGCCAAGAATCCCAAGTGGCTGGGCGGTGAGACCGCATGGGTCAAAGCGCTGGCCGGCGGAACCGGAAATTAAATTCAGGACTTCGATTTCTTCTTCACGGTCGACTTCTTCGCAGTCGATTTCTTCTTCGCGGCAGATTTCTTCTTCGGGATCTTCGCCCCGGCTTTCCGAGCTTCGCTGAGACCGATGGCGACGGCCTGCTTGCGGCTCTTGACTTTGCCTCCGCCGCCGGATTTCAAAGTGCCCTCCTTGTATTCGTGCATTACTTTTTTAACTTTGCTCTTGCCTTTGGTTGCAGCCTTTTTTGCCATTCGATCTCCCTGATTACTCGAATAGCATGTAAGCGTTTTGTAACGCCATCGGAAAGGGTTGTATTCTTCACGCAGCAGCGAGGACGTTTGTGGCAATGGCTTAAACTACCTAGCGGGCCTGAATACCGATGCGCAATTTATACCTTCTCCTCGCAACTCTCGCGATAACGGGTTTGGTGGCCCAAGTAGGCCCGCCGCCGGGTATTGGAGGCATCCCCCATATGGATCCGCCGTCCGCCCCGGTAGTTTTCGACACGGCGGAGCAGCACAAGATCCGCGTGACGACGGTCGTTCATGGCTTGGAGCATCCATGGGCCATGGCGTTCCTGCCGGACGGCGGCATTCTGATTACCGAGCGCCCTGGCCGGCTTCGCCTTGTGCGCGACGGTGCACTGGTTTCCACGCCTTTGTCGGGCATTCCGAAAGTCCATGCGGTTCGCATGGCGGGACTTCTCGATGTCGCACTCCATCCCAAATTCGCCGAAAACCGGTTGGTCTACTTCACATACAGCAAACCTGGTCCGGCCGGCAAACTTGCCCTCACGCTGGCGCGCGGACGTTACGAGAAGACAGGTCTGGCGGATGTCCGGGACTTATTCAGCTGCGAGTTTACGCCGGAGGCCGGCGGCTCGCGCATTGCCTTTGCCCCGGATGGCGCAATCTTCATGACCACGGGCGATATTTCGGCAACCGACGGGCTCGCGCAGAATCCGGCCAGCGACTACGGCAAAATCCTTCGCCTGAAAGACGACGGAACCATCCCGCCGGACAACCCGCTTGCCGGTAAGCCGGGTTACAAACCCGAGATCTACTCGATGGGACATCGCGATCAGCTGGCGCTCACCATTAATCCGCTGACCGGCGCGGTATTGAACGGCGAAGCGGGACCCATGGGTGGCGACCGCGTGAATCTTATTCTTCCAGGCAAAAATTATGGATGGCCGCTGGTGAGTTATGGACGGGCGTATGACGGCTCGCCGATGCCGTCCCCGGTTCGTGAGGGTATCGAGCCGGCGCTGATCACATGGGAGCCTGGCATAACCCCGTCCGGGATGGTGTTCTATACCGGAGATCGCTTCCCTGCATGGAAAGGCAATTTGTTCGTCGGCGGATTGCGGCGTGGCGAAATTCCTGGTACCGGGAGCCTTGAGCGGGTGGTCTTCAACGCGAAAATGTGGGAAGTTCGGCGCGAAGCAATGCTTACGGAACTCCACCAGCGTATCCGCGATGTTCGGCAAGGTCCGGATGGATTGCTGTATGTGTTGACCGAAGAAGAGAACGGCGCATTGCTCCGGATCGAACCCTCGAATTAAAACCTGCTTCATCAATTTCAGCCTGGAGCTGTCTACGTGCGGCCGGAATCCGGTTGACGCCGGAGGCATCCGGGAATAGAGTGATGGAAATGCACGAAGCCTCAAACCGAAGAAGCTTTATAAAACAAGCCTCACTCCTGCTGGCCGCAAGCCAGGCGCGATACGCATGGGCAGCGGAGGGCGAGTCGGTTATCGCCGATACGTCATCCGGCAAAGTGCGCGGAACGGTTTCGGGCGACATCAAAATTTTCAAAGGCATTCCCTACGGCGCGCCCACCAGTGGCAAGAACCGCTTCATGCCTCCCGCCAAACCCGTCGCCTGGACGGGTACGCGCGATGCGCTGGCGTTTGGACCCACCGCCCCTCAGGGCACTGGCAGAAGCCGCGCCGGCGCTCCGGTGGAAAGCGAAGACTGCCTGGTCCTCAACGTTTTCACGCCCGCCTTGAACAACGGAAAGCGCCGCCCTGTCATGGTGTGGCTGCACGGCGGCGGCTTCGCCACCGGCTCCGGTTCCACCCCCATCCTCGACGGCACGAGCCTCGCGCACAGCGGCGACGCCGTCATCGTCACCATCAACCACCGCTTGAACGTCTTCGGCTTTACCTATCTCGGCGAGCAGGCCGGCGCGGATTTCAGCCTCTCCGGCGGCGTGGGAATGCTGGACATCGTCGCCGCTCTGCAATGGGTGCATGACAACATTTCGCGCTTCGGTGGCGATCCCGATCTGGTGACGATCTTCGGGCAGTCGGGCGGCGGCCGCAAAGTTGCGACTCTCATGTCGATGCCGTCGGCGCAGGGCCTCTATCATCGCGCCATCATCGAAAGCGGCGCGGTGCTGCGGCTCACCACGAAAGAGGACGCCATCCGCGCCAGCAGTCTTCTGCTTTCCGAACTGGGCCTGAAGGCCGGCGACGTGCGTGACCTGCAAAATGTCTCCATGGAGAAACTGCTCGCGGCCAATGCGGAGGTGCAGAAAAAGCTTCCTCCGGGCGAGCCGGGGATGGTTGCGAATTCCCCGACCGTGGACGGCAAAGCGATCCCGACCCATCCCTGGGACCCCAAAGGCCCCGCCATGTCCGCCCGCATTCCGCTGCTGATCGGATGGGCCCACACCGAGGAAACCCTCTACGACAAACCCACGCCCGAATTGCTGGCGCTGGACGAAGCCGGACTTCGCAAACGCGCGGCAGCCAGGCTGGAGACCGATCCGGCGCCGGTCATCGATGAATTTCGCAAAGCCAATCCCGGCGCAACTCCCTGGGATCTGTGGATTCTGATCGCGACCGATCATCCGCGCGGCGCTTACTCGCGCGAGCTGGCCAAACGCAAGGCCGATCAGGGCGCGGCCCCCGCATATTTGTACCGGTTCGACTGGGAGACGCCGGAAGGCGGCGGGCACATGCGTTCGCCGCACACGATCGAGATTCAGTTCGTGTTCAACAACATCAAAATCGCCGGCCCGCTAATCTCGAAAATGCCCGAAGCTTACGCGCTGGCGGAAAAGGTGAGCGCATCCTGGGTTGCGTTCGCGCGCACCGGGAATCCCAACGTACCTGCTTTGCCGAAGTGGCCCGCCTATTCGGCCGCGTCACGCGAGACGATGATCTTCAATAATGCGTCGCGCGTGGAGAACGACCCCGGCCGGGGCTCGCGCCTGATTATGGAAAAGGTTCTGAAACTTGCCTGAGCGCCGGTAACGGCGGCCGCCATCGAAACATTCCTCAACTGGCGTTTCGCTACTTTGCTTTTGGCTGCCAGAGCTCGACGCGATTACCAGCCGGATCGGTAAACCAGCCGAAGCGGCCATGATCGGAGTCCTCGCGCTTCGGATCGACTTCGACTCCGGCGGCCGCGAGTTTATCCAGAATTGGATCCAGTTCGTCCACAAGGAAATTCAGCATGGCAGGCTGCCCGGCGGGGAAGTATTGCGATGTGCGTGAAAAGAATGCCACCGCGATATAAGAACGCTGGCCGCTTGTCGGGAATGAAAAGCCGCCTTCGGAATGACCGATACCAAGATGCTTTTCGTACCACTCATATAAAGCTCTCGGATCGTCAACCCGGACAAACGCGCCGCCGAGACCTGTAATCTTCGGCATTATTGTAATGCGGCCCTGATCTCGCCGGTTTGCCGCAGCACGTTCAACCGCGCCCGCTCGACGGTGAATTGCGCATCGTAAAACGCGATCCACTTTTCGTCTTCATTGAATCTGGCCTCTTCGACCGCGCTCAGAGTCGCGCGTCCCTCATTCATTTGTTCGAGTATAACGGAAAGTTGAGAACGGGCCAGATCCAGATCGGCCTGGGCAAGCTGTTTTCCGATGTCCGCTTTTTGAATTTCCTGGTAACTCTGGTGGATGTCCAGCATAATTTTGTTGCGCGCAGCCTCCAGTTCAGCGGAAATATGAAGCCGGTCCGACTCGGCTTGCTGCAGCACGGCTTTGGCGCTGCCGCCGAGAATTATCGGTATCTGGATGGAAGCTCCTACCTGGCCGTTGTTACGTTGAAAGTGGGCGAAGTACTCATCGTAGTGGCTGTACTTGGTCAGCAGCGCGTATTGAGCCACCAAGTCTACGCGCGGAAGCCTCTGCGCTTTGTCGCCCTTGATCTCCAGCCCCTTGGCCGAGTAGTTCGATTCCAGGCGCTTCAATTCCTTGCTGGAGTCGAGAGCCGTCTGCACGGCCGCTTGTTCCGATGCGGGAATGGCGGGCGTTTGTTCGTCCTGCACCGGCTTCACCTCATCGTTTGCGCTGTAGCCAAGCGTTGCGGCAAGACTGCGCCCCGCGAACTCGCGGTCGCTCTCCAGAGCCATGAAGCGTTGGCGCGCGCGAAGCAGATTCACGTTCGCCTGCTGGGCGGTTATAGGAAGTTCCCGGCCCTCTTCCACGCGAGCCTGCGCGGTTTGCAGAACTTTCTCGAGGCTGTCCAACTGTTTCCGCGCCGAGGCGGCAAGGCGGCTGGCGCGCGCGGCGTCGATATAAAGCGATGCCACCCGGAATACGATCTCGTCGTTCTTCTCCCCGGTGGCAAAACCCGCGCCGCGCGCCGACTCTTTGGCTTGCGCGACAGCATAGGTTTGAGGACGGTTGAAGATATACTGATCGGCCTTGGCCTGAAATGCGGCGGGCGCCGACCCCTCGATGCTCAGAGGGAAGCCATTACTGTAAGCGACTCCGCTGCCGACTGCGAAATGCGGCGTAAACGGCCCGTTGGCCACCCCGATCCCCTGCACGGCTTTCAACTCATCGAGGCGCGCCATGACGGCATCCGGGTTTTGAGCCACGGCCCGGTCCACCGCCTGCTTAAGGGTCAGATTGTAAGTTTCCGCGCGGGCTGCCGGAACTGAAGACAGCGCGAGCGCGAACAGGAATACGAAATTGCGCATCCCCTATTCGTAGCGCAGTGCCTCCGTCGGGTTCAAGCGCGAGGCGCGGCTGGCGGGAAGCATGCCGAATACCAGGCCCACCAGACTCGACACGGTAAACGCGACAATCACAGACCAGATCGAGATCGGAATTTGTACGTTGTCCACGAAATACTGCACGCTGAGCGGGAGCGCAATGCCTGCCGCGATGCCGATGACGCCCCCTGTCAGGCTCATCAGCACAGCCTCGGTGAGGAATTGCAGCAGGATTTCCCGGCGCGACGCCCCCACCGCCATGCGGATGCCCACCTCGCGCGTCCTTTCCGTGACCGTGACCAGCATGATGTTCATGATGCCGATTCCGGAAATAATCAGCGCGATCGCCGAAACCAGCACCAGCACCAGGCTTAGTATTCCCGCGATGCTGCGCGCCGCATTCAGAATGCCGGTGAGATTGTCCACCTTATAGGACGCCCCCGCGCGATGGCGGCTCTCCAGAATCTCCTTCACCTGCTGGCTGACCGCTTCCACCTGATCGGGCCGCCGCACCTGTACGTACATCGGGTCGATCCGCTCCACGGGGATGAAATACTGCATCACGGTTGAAGGAATCAGCACGGTTTCCGCATTCAGCTCGGATTGCCCGAAGCTCTCCACTTTTTCCTTGAACGTTCCGATCACTGTGAACTGCAGGCCGTGGATTTTAATTGTCTGCCCCACCGCGGCCGCATCGCTCCCATAGAGACGCCGGGCGAGCTTATCGGTCAGTAGCGCCACTTTCTGCCGCAGCGCGATATCGGTGGTGTCCAGAAAACGCCCGGAAAGGACAAGCAAATTCCGCACCGATTTGTAGTATTCGTCCGACCCGATAATCAGCAGCCGTTCCTGCTTGCCGTTGAGGAACATCGTGTCGTAATTGCTTTCGATCCCGGTTGCGGCCACGATGCGATCGCCCAGTTGGTTGCGCACGGCCTGCACGTCGGGGGCCTTGATGAAATCCGCGTTGACCTCGGCGGAAGATTGCTGCGTTCCGACCGCATAGGACGCAAAGATCATGTTGGATCCCACGCCCTCGATTTGTTCGAGGATGTAGTTCTGGCTGGTGAGTGAAATGGTGACCACCAGGATTACTGAAGCGGTCCCGATCGCCATCCCCAGACCCGTGAGCATGGAGCGCACCGGATTCTGGCGCAGGGCCTGGAGGCTGAAGCTCATCGCTTCGCCGAGTTGCATTAGTTTCTATGCCTGCCCGGGCTGGAAAACATGTGGAACACTTCCATGATAGCGATCCAAAGATTGACGACTCCAATGCCGCTCAGTCCGCCGCGTACGTAGCTGTTGTCCCAGAAAGCATGCCAGGCCGGCCCCCGCACCAGCCAGGCGAAATAGTTGTCGCTCCAGCCATCCGTCCACGGATAAATGAGCAGAAACAGACCCAGCTCGAAACAGAAGATGATAAACAACACGGAGGTCAGCCGCTGGAACCAGGTCTTGCTCTCCGGATCCGAGGGACGCGGGGCGTCCGTCAACGGGGAAGGACGCGGGGCGTCCGTTAACGGGGAAGGACGCGGGGCGTCCGTTAACGGGGAGGGAGCCTCAGGGGACTCCGGCAGTTCGGACATGGGCAGCTCGCTCAAACCGCGGCGAACATCTCCATCTGCCGATCCTGAGGAAGCAGCGAATAAGGCGCATGATCCCGGACAGGCTGAAAGCTGAGCCGGTGCAGCGGAGTGGGGCCATGCGCCTGAATGGCAGCCATGTGCTCGGGACAATGGTAGCCCTTATGATTCTTGAGCCCGTATTCCGGATAATAGCGATCCCATTCGCACATCATGCGATCCCGATACACCTTCGCGATGATGGACGCCGCGGCAATGGCATGGCAACGCTCATCGCCCTGGATCAGAGGCTGCTGCGGAAGGGGAATATCGAGGGGCACCGCGTCTACCAGAACGAAATCGGCGGCGGGTTTCAACTGGCTGATCGCCATCTTCATGGCCAGACGGGATGCCTGGTAGATATTGATGCGGTCGATGGTTGCGGCATCCACCGCGGCGATGGACCATGCGGTGGCGCGCTGGCGAATGCGCTCGGCAAGGACCTCGCGCTTTTCCGGATCGATCTGTTTGCTGTCGTTCAGTCCCCGGATGGGGGCGTCCGGCGAAAGAATCACAGCGGCGGCTACAACGGCTCCGAAAAGAGATCCGCGGCCCACTTCGTCAGCGCCTGCAACGAACCCATAGCCGCGCGCACGCAGCTCGTTTTCGAGATTGCCCTGGCACTTCCAGCGGGGTACACGGGCCATGCGCTCGACCCGAAAGCGGCTTAGGTGCGTTCCTTCAGGCGTGCGGCCTTGCCTTTAAGCTCACGGAGGTAATAGAGCTTGGCGCGGCGGACTTTACCCGTGCGGACGAGATCGATGTGATCGATAATCGTGGCATTTACGGGGAAAATACGCTCCACGCCCTGGCCGAAGCTGACCTTGCGGACGGTGAAAGTTTCGCCCATCCCGGAGTTATTGCGGGAGATTACGGTTCCTTCAAAAACCTGGAGGCGCTCTTTTTCGCCTTCCTTGATCTTTACGTGAACTTTGATGGTGTCGCCGGGCTGAAATACCAGCTTGTTCGTACGACGGTTTTTTTCTACAAACTTTGCCAACAGCGCATTCTGCATTTCGGGAGCCTTAATGAGGGGTTAAAGGTTTATGATACTACACTCTACCCGGTGTTCGCGAAGCGCTGAGCATTCGCACCAGCCGATCGATCAGGTCCTGAGGGATATCGGCGTGTACGGTGATCGCGCGTCCCTGCTGGTCCACCACGATGCCGTCCCACAGTTTCAGGAGCTCAGGCTGGTTGTCCGGGACGCTCAGACGTCCGAAACCCACCAGTCCTTTTACCGCGTCCCGGAGGTTCACGGCATCCTGTTCTTTGGCGGCGATTCCATGCACGTCGGCACGCAGTCCGGCGCTGAAATCGGCCACAATCCAGGTATCTTCGAGGCCGCGGAAGATCTTCGAGAAATCGATGCCGCCGGCCACGATCGGCAGGTTGTCCGCCAGAAAGGCAGCCGCGCCGCTCGAAACCGCCCATAGCTGGGTCGAATCGGCCGCAGTTTTCACTTTCGCGATCAATGGCAGCGCGGCCTTGTGAGCGCCGGCCTTCCACTCATCCAGCGCCGCTTCTATCGCCGGAATCTCTCCGGCGACAGCCAGCGTGGAGTCGAGAATGCAAAAGCCGCTGGTTTCCTGTCCGACGATGGTGTATTCGCGATGGCGTATCTTTTTCGCGCCCTTCAAAATGGGTTCGTTTATGCGAAATGACCCGCGCGCCAGGAGCACCGATCCCTGCGGCGTTTCAGCGAACAGGATTTCCTTGACGTCCCGCCGGGGATCGAAACCGCTCTCGGCGGCAAATTTGTCCAGTTGGGGAAGCTTTTGCGCCGCCAGCATCTTCTGATAGAAGACGGTCGCCTTCAGAACATCCATGCGCGCCCCGACAATCGAGGTGGTTCCGGGGGGAACCATTTTTACCAGAACGTTATCGATCCTGGGCTCGGCGCCCGCGGCGAGCGCGAACAGCAAGCCCAGGGCGGCAGCCCGCATCAGAATGTTCTCCTTTGAAAGCGCCATATGCCCGCCGCCAGAACAACCAGGCCGAATAGCGCGGTGCTCCACACGGGCATCCAGCTTTCCACCGGCTGGTTCAGAATCAAATGGCGAATAATCACACTGATGTCTGACGTCTTGGGTAACACGTAGTACATCACTCGAACCACGTCGCGGGACCATTCCGAATCGAGCAGCCTTTCAATGGTGGACTTCTGCGCCAATATCGGCGTCACTATCATGATCGCAAAAGTTGCCATGATACCGATGGCGGCCGAATCCCACAGCACGCCGGCCAGGACCAGAACGGCGAGAAGCACCGAAAAGATGAAAATTGTACAAAGGCTGGAGATCAGATAGCCTGCGCCCCAGACGTTCGTCTTCACGCCGAAGATGATCCAGGAGACTACCACCAGATAAACGATGTTGGCCGTGACCACCAGTACATTTCCCGCATAACGCCCCAGCAGCAAATGCACCCGCGAGACCGGCTTGGAAAGCAGCAGCTCAATCCGGCCCGGCTCGAACATGGCGGAAACCAGTCCCGCGGAGGCGAAAACCGAAAGGGCCATCCCGGCGAAATACAGGACCATGGCGATGACGCTCTGGGTTTGTTCCACCAGTCCGACCACGTCGGCGCTCGGCATACTGCGGCCGAAGATGGTGACTGTGGCGAGCGCTCCGGCCACCACATCCACCCGCATGATGAACATCAGAAACAGGAGCAGGGCAGTGCAGCAGCCGAAGAATCCCCAAAAGATGCGGCGGGCGAAGGCTTCGCGGAAGGTATCGCGGATCAAGGCGATGGTAGCGATCATCATTGTTTCCCCTTTGCCTGCGCTGCCGCGGGTCCCGGATCGACTGTTTTCATGAAGACTTCCTCAAGCGTGCTGCGGCTGCGTCCGAAAGATTCGATTTCGCAGCCGTTCGAGCGCAGAACATCCACCGCCAGGTTGGCGTCTTCGCGGGTTCCGAATAGCAGAGACAGGGTGCCGTCGGCGGAAGCGAACGATCGCGCCTTGCCGCGCAGTTCGGTCTCAAGCGCTTCCGGCACCCCGATCGATTCCACCCGGTATCCGCTCCCGCTGGTCAGCTCCTGAACGGTCCCGGTCAACGCCAGCTTGCCCTTCTGAATGATGGCCACTTCGCGGCAGAACAGTTCCACTTCGGCGAGGAGATGCGAATTCAGAAAAATCGTGACGCCCTGCTTCTCCAGGTCCTGCAGTACGTCGCGAATATGTTTGCGGCCCACCGGATCGACGCCGTCGCTCGGTTCATCCAGCACCAGCAGCTTCGGTGAATGAATCAGAGCCTGTGCGAGCCCGACGCGCTGCAGCATGCCTTTCGAATACTTGCCCAGGCGCAGGTTGTGCGCACGCTCGTCGAGCCCCACCAGGTTCAGCAGTTCGGGAATCCGTTTCTCGCGCGCCCGCGTCTCCATTCCTGAGAGAGCGCCATAAAAATTGAGCATGTCGCGGCCCGTCATGTAAGTTGGGAACCGGTGGTTTTCGGGCAGATAGCCGATGGGCCGCCGGGCCTCCGGGATCTGCGAATTTTTTCCGAACACCATGGCGCGTCCGGCCGTGGGATGGGCGCAGGAAAGAAGCATCTTGACGAACGTTGTTTTGCCCGCGCCGTTCGGCCCGAGGAGTCCATACGTGGACCCCCGCGGCACCCGGATTGAAACGTTATCCACCGCCACCAGTTCCCGTTTGGACCACGCGCCGCGGAAAACCTTGGTCAGTCCTTCGGTTTCGATCGCAAATTCGGACATGTTATGAAGGATAACGAATAGAATGACGTTCCGGTTCAATGTCTTCTGTTGTTTAGCCGGATTGGCGCTTTTTTCGGCGCCCGCGCCCGCCCAGGTGAGCGATGCCCGCTACGCTCATCTGGCCCGCGGAGTGAACCTGACCCGCTGGTTTCAATATGGCGGCTATATCCCGGTTACGGCCACCGATCGCGACCTGCTGAAGAACGCGGGGTTCACTTCGGTCCGCATCGCCGTTGCGCCCCAGTATCTGCTTCCGAAATGGGCAACGCCTGAGACTGCAGCGAAGAACCTGAAAAACCTCGACGCCGGAATCGATCTTTTCCTGAATGCCGGTATGGCCGTGATGCTCGATTTCCAGGCCGATGTGGAGTATCTCGATTATTACTTTTCAGATCCATCGGCCCCCGCCGAACTGGTGGAAACCTGGCGGATGCTGGCGGCGAGATATGCGAATCGCAACCCGGATCTGTTGTTCTTCGAAATCATGAATGAGCCGGACAAGCGATTCACCCAGGCGGACTGGGATGCGGAGCAGAAAAAAGCCCTGGCGGCGATCCGCGAGTCGGCGCCAAACCATACCGTGCTGCTCGCCCCGGTCGATTTCAGCGGCCTCGATGCGCTGCTGCAGATGACACCGTATGACGACCCCAATGTCATCTATGTCATGCACTACTATCAGCCCATGATCTTCACCCATCAGGGCGCCGACTGGACCCGTTCCGCGGATATCGCCGCGCTGCGGAACATACCGTGGCCACCCGACGACGAGTGGGATGCCGCACACATCGATTGGGATATGCACCTCGCCAGCGAATGGGCCGCGCTCTGGCACGTCCGGGTGGTCGTCAACGAATTCGGCGCGTATAAACCTTTCAGTCCGCCCGAGGCGCGAGCGCGCTGGACGCGCGATGTCCGCCTTGCGATCGAGAAGGAACGCCTCGGCTGGGCGATGTGGGATTACGCCGCAGGCTTTGATCTCACCGTAGTTCAGAATGGCGTCCGCGGCATCGATCCGAACATGAGCGCGGCCCTCGGCCTGAGTTCATGGTCTTTCGTTGACCCGGTTCCTAAGCTGCATCCCAACCGCTTCGCCGGTCTTCGCACCGTGGAGATCGGGGCATCTGCTGTCAGCGAGGGCGATGCGGTGTCCATCCTGGCGCTGGACGTGAATGCCGATGGCTCGCCGGACATCGTGATGACGGAAGCGGGTGGGCCGGTGCGGTTCTTCCTGAATACCGGCGACGGAACGATGCGGCCGGGCCGTTTCGAGGGCGCAGCGCCTGTGCTGAAATCCGGCGCGTCCATCGTCGCCGGACACTTCGACCGTTCGGGACGTCCGGGATTCTTTTTCCCCGACGCTGACGGAAAAAGCAGACTTGTGCTGCCCGCCGGGACGGACGCGCTGCGGGATTCGGGCGAGGATTTCCCGAACGGCGTCGTCAACGCCGCGGCGGGCGATGTGGACGGGGACGGCGTTGACGATCTGGTTGTATTCGATCCTGCTCCGCAGTTGCTGCGGAACGACGGGGCGGGGCACTTTCATCTCGATCCCGCGGCGTTTCCGGGAAATGGGTATGAATTAGCGTGCGGAGTTTTTGCGGGAAGCGAACTGGTCACAAATGGGTTCGTTTTTTCGAATGACGGGAAAGGCCGTTTCGCGCAGGAGCGGATCCTGCAAGCCCCCGCCGACGGAGGCCCGTGCGAAGCCCTGAATGACGGGAACGTGCTGATTGCTTATCGAAACGATATGCTGGAGTTTATTTCAAATACCAGCGAACGGTTTATCCGGCTTCCGCGATCCGAGTACGGGGTTCGGTCGATCGCGATTTCCGGCAAAACGCTGGTGGTAAGCCGCGCCGGCAACGAACCGTTGATTTACACCGCTCAGGGGAACGGAGCGTTCAACTACACCGGTGTGAGTTTGCCGTCATACCCGTGGCTGGTGGCGCCCGCGGACTTCAATCGCGACGGTTATCTGGACCTGGTTTTTGGACAGGGAAAGGGAGCGCCGCTAATTGCGCGCCCCGGGCGTTTCTAAGCGGCCCGCCAGCGGTTGCACGATCGGACCGCCGCACACGCCCACGCCTGTCCGGAGCAGCGCCTGCAGAAAATTCTTGAGCATGGCATACAGCACCTGTTCGGTAATGGGCTGTTTGCCCGGCAGACGAAAACTGTCCGGCAATTCCTTGGCAATGCGAAGCTGCAGGCTGTTGGGCAGCGTATGGCCCGCGCGATCGCGCTTGTTGGCGACCGAAAGAGGCGTCTGCATCACGCCGCCCGTGCGGCCATCCACATAGAACTGGCAGCGCGAGAACCAGCCCAGGTTCGCGGGATCGGAGGCGTCGAACAGCAGCAGAGGCGTCTCGCGCTGTTCCGCGGTGAGATCGAGCATGATGCTGGCGGGCGACTCCCGCAGCCGCGTTTCAAAGCCAATTTGCTGCGCCAAAGACGTAACTATGGCTGCGTCGATTTCCAATAAAATCAGTCTGTGACGGCCTGCTTGTAGAACTTGCATCTGCTGCTTCAGGATAGCGGAAACGGGCCAGGGGATGTCCGGGACTTCCCTGGAAGCCAACGAAATTTTCTGCCGGCAAGAAAAATACTCATGCTTGACGTCAGGCAGCGGCGCTTCGACAAACCCGCCGACCTCCTTGGCATTTGCTGCCAAATTCATTTGCTACGCTTCATGAGTGATCGTAAATTCCAGTCGAATCGCTCTCACAAATCGATGAGGCGCGAACCTTCCAAGCGGCTGGCGGAATTGGACGGACTTCGAGCGTTAGCAATTCTTCCGGTGATTTTCAATCACGTTAACCCCACCGAAGGCTGGTGGCGATGGACTTCGGTTTTTGGTCAAGCCGGCTGGATGGGCGTTGATTTGTTCTTTATTCTTAGCGGGTACCTGATTACGGGGATCCTGCTGGATACAGTCGATGGAAAGCACTACTACCGGAATTTCATTGTTCGCCGGACAATTCGAATATTTCCTCTTTACTACCTGTGTCTGGTAATTTTCACTCTTTCGATCCGGCTAAGCGCGTCGAGCCGTGAAGCAATGAACATGTGGGGCGGTGCAGGCTGGTTCTTCGCTTATCTGGGGAACATACGTTCTTCGTGGACGAATGTAATGCCGCCGGTGTTTTCTTTCGGCCCACTTTGGTCTCTGCAGATCGAAGAACAATTTTACCTGTTTTACCCGATCGTTGTATTGTGTCTTTCACGCTCGAACCTGAGGCGGTTTTTGATCTCTTGCGTCGTAGCAGCTCCGCTCCTGCGCGTGTCCCTTCTGCTCTTCTCGACAAATACCGGCGTCGCACGCTACGTGCTCACGCCATGTCGAATGGATTCACTTGCACTTGGCGGACTCGTCGCGCTGCTGGTGCGATCACCGTGGCGATCCACTCTGACGTTCGCTCAGGCATCCGCATGGGCGCTGGCGGCCGCGACAGGGACGTTCCTCGTCTGCGCAGTAACGGGTCCGGACTGGGGTTCTCCGCTCATGTCAACGGTGGGTTACACGCTCGTCGACATCACTTGCGCACTGCTATTGACGCTTGTCGTTCTCTGGCCTTCCAGTCCGCTGGCAAAATGGCTCCGCTGGCGACCGCTGGTCTATACCGGGACGATCGCCTATGGCTTGTACCTGCTGCACGGGCCCGCATCCTGGCTGATGCGGTCTTTGATCGGGCGTGTCACCGGATTCCAGATCGGAGGGCATTCGCTTCTCTCCGTACCGATTACGTACGTGTCGGCTTACATAGCGGCCGGTCTTTCCTGGCATTTCTTCGAATCGCCCATTCTCAGGTTGAAAGCTCACTTTTCAGGACAATCAGCAACTGAAGAGTCCCCTGCGGGCGGTCGGTCGGCCCTGCCGCCGCATCGCGCAAAAGAACCTGTAGCCGCATCGAAAGACTGGTAAACGGCTTTTTACGCGGGCCAATACTGTCCCCGTAGTGCCTCGAAGCCTCTGTAGTGCCCTGACAGGCATCAGACAGCCCAACTTCCGATTCCATCACCGTCGGCACAGAATTTTATTATTCGTGAATTCAGCAACTTACGTTTTCAGACGGGGTGGCCGGAACAATGTCTGCTGTATAACTCTTGCCCATGAGAGTGCGGCGTTATACCGAGGTTTGCGAGCGGTTGATCAGGCTGCGGACAAACCGGCGCGGACATCCGGTTGAGCTGCGTGTCCACTACGAGATAACCCGCTTCCGCGGATGTATATCCTACCGGATATTGGCTGTGGACGACCTCAATACTGGTACCGGTACCAATTGATTAAGTTGTATCGAGCGATTAGAGTAGAAAGTTGGAACAAAGACGCGCGCAAAGATATCGCTTGCAGCTCCCTCTGCATATCGTCCATTTGGGCGATCAGCGGGTTGACCGCGTCGAACTGACCCGTGACATCAGCTCGGGCGGGGTTTGCTTCCTTTCTCCGACAGCCGTGGAAGTCGGGGGACGCATCGAGTATGTGATTACTCTTTCCGGCAGTAATCCGCCGGTACGTATTCGTTGTCTCGGTAAAATCCTGCGGAGCCAGCATCATTCGGATCCGGTGGATGGTCCTTACGAGGTCGCGGTCACTATGGAGCGATATCAATTCGTACGCGCAGACGAGCTGGAACCGTTTGCCGCTACTATCTAAGTTCGTTTTACTCGCCGGCCTGCTGGCGCTTACTGCGGCCACGGCTCTTCCGGCCACTCTTCACATACCTCCCGGAGCGCAAGCCGGCCCTTCTTTCAGCCCCGAAGCAGCCACCAGAGCCTATCTCGATTCGGTACCTCCGGACAAGAAAGCCCGCTCCGATTCCTATTTTGAAGGCGGTTACTGGCTTATCCTTTGGGACTTTCCTTTATGGCGTCGCGATTTCCGTGCTTCTTCTGGAAACGCGGTTCTCGGCCCGGATGCGCGACCTGGCGGAACGTTTTACAGCGCGCCGATTTTTGCAAACCGTCTTTTACTTCGCGCAGTATTCCGTGGTGGCATACCTGCTGTATTTCCCGCTGGGCATCTATGAAGGTTTGATTCGGGAACACAAATACGGGCTGTCGAACATGACGCTGGCGGCGTGGATGGGCGACGAAAGTAAGAACCTGGTGATCTCGATCGTGCTGGGCGGTGTCGTAGTGGCGGTGTTGTTCGCAATCGTCAGACGGTTGCCGCGGACCTGGCATTTGTGGGGCGCCGGAGCGGCGATTCTGTTTCAGGCGATCGGCATTGTAATCGCGCCTGTCTTTATTGCTCCTTTATTTAATAAGTACTCGGTTCTGGAGGACGCGAAGATCAAGGATCCGATTCTGCGTCTTGCGCGCCAGAACGGCATTCCAGCGACGAATGTTTACGAAGTGGACGCTTCGCGGCAAAGTAACCGTGTAAGTGCGAACGTGAGCGGATTCCTCGGCACCGAACGCATTACTCTGAATGACAATCTGCTGAACCGCTGTTCACCCGAGGCGGTGTTCGCGGTCATGGGCCATGAGATGGGTCATTACGTGATGAACCACATTTACAAAATGATGGTCTTCATTGCGATTCTCATGGTGCTGGGTTTTATCCTGATGCGGCGCGCGCTGGACTGGTCGCTGGCGAAGTGGGGAGCGCGCTGGCAAATCCGCGGTGTGGGCGATCCGGCGGTAATTCCCCTTGCGGTGATTGTGATTTCGGTGATCGGCCTTCTTTATATGCCGATTAACAACACGCTGACGCGCACGCAGGAATATGAAGCCGATATTTTCGGACTGAATACATCGCGCCAGCCGGACGGATTCGCGGAGGCCGCGCTGATACTCGGCGAGTATCGCAAACTGGAACCGGGCCCGGTGGAAGAATTCATTTTCTTCGACCATCCCAGCGGCCGCACCCGGATCTTCGCCGCGATGCGCTGGAAAGCCGAGAATCTTTCCGGCCGGTAGCTCCGATCGTTCAATTAGCGGTCGGCCGTTCCACGTGATCGATCACGATCACATCGACGGGGCCTCTTGCCGGTTCCAGTTTCAATCCGAGCTGTTGCTGAATAGCGGACAGGATCGACGGTGCGTTCGCCGGATCGGAAGCGGTCAGAGGATCCGAAGGCGAGGCATGAAGCCCGGCGAGAACGCCATCGACCGCAAGTCCAGTTTCAGGTCAAATGCCCGCGTCCAGCCTGTCTTGTCGACGATCGGCCGGCCCAATACCGTGGTGAGAAGGTTCACCAGTTCCGGCATAAGCACGTTTTGCCCCTGCATATGGGCGCCATCCGGTGTCGTAATCTGAACTGCGCGTCCACAGGGAACAGGAGGAGGTCCGTCCCCTTCAAACCGCGGCAATGGAGCGCCCGGTTGCAGTGGCGTGCAGCCGCCGTCCTTCGACGGTTGAAGCCTTGCGCCGCCACTGGCGACCACCAGATTGTAAACCGGAAGGTTTCTCTTCTCACGGTGGACCTTCAGCCTGAACCGTTCTTCAAGCAGCGTCTGCATCATTAGCCTCATTTGATCTTTGGTAAGGCTGCCCTCGGCCTTGGCTTCGATATCGTAGCCTTGGGAATGAATCCACCCCGGACCGCCGGAGAGCTGAAAGGGCCTGACGTCCCAGGCACGCTCGATGAACTCCCGGAGAACAATCTGTCTCACCGTCAGCCGGCCGGCTCGAAGGTCTGTGTTGAATTCTCCCGCGAACGCATCCGGCGGCGAGTCGGGCCGAATGGAGGCGACTTCAAAATTGGGGTGGATGGCAGGAATCGATTGCGCTGTCGCGAGTGCCGCGATCAGGGTTAGTACAGCACCGGCTATCCGTGCAGGCCTCATTGTCCGAATGCCCACGCTACCATCAGCGGGAACTCTTCGCGCCAGAATGCGCCACCGTGCGATCCGGCGCGCTCATTCATGACGACATCCCCGTCCGCAGCTCGCAGCGCTTCCGCCCACCTCTTCGCGTTGTCGAGGAAGAAAGGCTCCTGTCTGCCGGCGACAAAGTATGTGCGCGGAAGCGGATTGGGCATAACGGCGGGCGGCTTGTAACCGCCCCCGGGCGAGGCGCAGAGGACCGCCCCGTAGACATCCGGATGCCGAAGCCCGAGAGCGAGGGCCAGTTCCCCACCAGCCGAGACGCCGAATACCGCGGTGCGTGCAGCGGGCAGCGCCACGCCAAACCTCGACTCCGTCCATCGGCGAACGTCCTCGACGAAAACCTTCTCGTGCGCGGCGAACCGCTCCGGGTCGAAGCCCGGGGAATACTCATGGATTCGCTGCATTTCGTCAGCGAGACTGTGAACACCGACGATCATGGTGGATGGTAGGCCGGGCTTCTCGAGCAACGGGCCCCATTTCGAGATTCCCTGACCGTCACCGGCGAAGACAATTGCCTCGGGCGGTTCCGGCGGAACGTAAGCGGTCACCTGGCGTCCGCCGTCGTACTCGAACGTTTCGGTGACAAACTCTCCCATGGCCGCCGCTTGTCTAATTATGAATCCCCGAAAACGGTGCCCAGCTTTGGCACTCGGCCGCTCGGTTGGCCTTCGAGCCAGAATGTGGCATAATTATGTCACATGAGGACCACGGTGGAATTGCCCGACCATCTTCTCAAGCAGGCCAAAAGCCGGGCCGCTATGTCCGGCGTTAGCCTTCGACAATTCTTCATCGAAGCGATTGAAAACAGGCTGGCCCCGGAAAGCGGAAAGACCCGCCGAGATCCTCCGGTGCTTGGCGGACCGAAAGCGCCGCGGTTGGGTGTCCTGACTGCTGAGCAAATCGATGAAGCGATGTTTGGTTGATGTAAACGTGGTCCTGGCGCTGCTCGTTCGGCACCACGAACATCACAAGATGGCGCGGCAATGGTTTGATCGTCTTGCCGCCGGGGAGGCAGGGCTCTGCCGTTGGGTTCAGCTAGCGCTGGTTCGGCTGCTCGGTAACCGCACCATCATGGGCGAATACGCCGTCTCGGCATCGTCAGCCTGGACTCTGATTGAGGAACTACTCGAGGACGAACGTCTATTCTTTGTCCGGGAACCCGATTCAGCGGAGTCTGCTTTTCCGGCACTCTTGCGTTATCCGATGCCCACGGGAAAACTTGTCGGAGATGCCTGGCTCGCGGCCAACGCCCTCGCCGGGTCGTTAAGATTGGTCACCCTGGATGGAGGTTTCCGCCAGTTTCAGGGGCTTGAGGTTGTTGTGCTGAACCGCCATTAGCGGAGGTCGGCGGATCGTTTTCCGGAATTGTTCTCAAATGAATGGCCGGTCATGCGCCAAGTATAGGCCGGACTGACCCAGGCTCTCGATGGCATCGAGAATGTCGCGAAGCTCGGCGTTCAGCCGGACGGGTTCCTTGAGCATGGCACGGTCGGACAAATCGACGGGGGTTCGAAGCATCTCGCGGAGCTCAACTTCGAGGCCGGCCTTATTGAGTATCGTCAGCTTCTTGGCGCTGTCAAAATCGGCCATCAGGTCGACATCCGATACATCCTGAATAGCCGTCCCTCGCGCATAGGAGCCGAACAGGTGCAGATGCAGGACTCCGCCGCTTTGCAGCATGCCCGCGAAGTGTGGCGATGACTTGTTCTCTATTCACGGCCGAAATCCGATCTGGTGGCTCACAAGTCTCTCAATCCATTTTCGCATCAACGAACAGGAGTTGGGCTGGTCTTTAACCTCGCGAGTGCTCTGAGGCGCGCGCGGACAGGCTTCATGGATGGCGGGGACGGGTCCGCAAGCGTCACTGTCCCGCTCAACACACCCCGTCAACGAACACCGATGAGAAGTCCGAAGCTCATACCGATCGACTTTTCATGGTGTCCAGCGAAGCTGTAATCGAACGCTGGCTCCAGGAACCAGTCGAAACGATGTTTGCGGTTTGGCCAGAACATGAAATCCGCCGCGATTTCCGCGGATACGGTGTTGGCCCATCTACCGCTCTGTTTGAGGTGAACCCACTCCGGGCCGATGCCCAGCATGAATTCCGCTTTTCGCGACAACGTCCACCGCTTCTTGAAAAGCAGGTCGGTATCCCATTCCGTGGCAGTACGGGTGAAGAAGGGCGAAACGCCTGTTTCGAGTTCGAGCCGGTTTTCTATCGGCTCGATCTCCATCGCGAGATTCGGCGCGTACGTGGGGGCGCCCCCGCTGACATCCCAGTTGATCGCGCCCGCCAATTCGAAGGTCGCTTTATTCTCTTTCTCGCCGGCGGTCGTTTCGATTTGGGTGGACGACCCTTGAGACGTATCTCCGGAAAATGATTGATGTTCTTCCGCCCTGCGGGAGAGCCGAGTCAAGGAACTAAGAAACGAACTAAGCGGAGATGCCTGTGCGGGGAGGGCGGAGTATTGCCTGGCGCAGCGCCAGAACGGGCGAAGACCGAGCGATCCAGATACCGGCGGTTACCGGATTCGCCAGACCCAGGCCAGGGCCTGCCTCTGGAATACCCTGGAACAAACAGCATGAGCACATGCCGTTGCAATCGTCGTGCGTGACGGGACCCGGATGATCGGCGGCGTGGTGTTGTGATGACGATCCGGCGAAATACAGGTCGTCGCACAGATCGCAGTGCGGCGAATGAATTGCCAAGCCCAGTAACAGCGCACACAGGAGCCATGCCACCGAGCACGATCTTATTGTGCGAACGCGATCTACCTTGAAAATCATACACCTTGGGCGTCTGCGGCGGAATCCATTTTCCCTCCGTGCCCGGCTTTGATGCTTGCGTGAAATGACGCAGCGATAACGTCCGCGCGTGAGGCGATTGAGCTAATGGCCTCACGGACAAACCGCCGGAATCCATCCCGTATCCCCCAGGAGTTCCTTCTGGTAATATCCCAAGGAAAAATACGGATACGCCAGGCTATTGATTCAAGAACAGCAAGAGATTAACCGGCGAATATTTCCTGATATAGGAGCCAATTTATCTGAAACGCAAGGGTATTTGGCGACCTAACTGTTTAGCAATTCGAAGATAATCGCAGACAGGAATATTACTCAATGTATTCGAAAGTTTTATTTATCGGCCCTCTTGAAGCAAATCAGGTCTTCGTCGACCCGAAGTGGCTCGACAAGTTTGGAGATTCTCCCCTTTGCCATCGCGCGACCCTGACTGAAGCTCTTCCTCAGCTGAGTTCCGGCACAGTCGATTGCGTCGTCCTGGTCGGTATCGAAACGGTCGGGGAACTTTTCAGTCTCCTCGAGCAAATTCAGAGTCTGGACCGGGCTGTTCCCGTGATCGCAGTCTCGGCTGCTCTATCGGCGGCAGAGGCAGTTCGCCTGATCAAGGCCGGAGCCTCGAACTGTTTTGGACCGGGAGATATCGCTGAACGTTTGCGTGATGCCGTGGAAAGCGCTGCGGGTGAGCGGCGACGGCTGCGCCGCAGGGAACAAAGGCTGGCGCAACCATTGGAAGAATGGAGGAACATCCTCGTCGGCGACGGCAGGGCCATGGAGACCGTTGCGGAGACGATACGGCTCGTGAGCTCGCGCCGCTGCACCGTTCTGATTTCGGGAGAAACAGGTACCGGCAAAGAAATGGCTGCGCGTGCGGTCCATATGGCCAGTCCGCGGGCGCGGTTCAACATGGTAGCGGTGAATTGCAGCGCGCTCCCGGAGAATCTGCTGGAAGCGGAACTGTTCGGGCATACGAAAGGCGCTTTTACGGGCGCGACCGGGCATCGGATCGGGCGCTTCGAACAAGCCGATAAAGGCACTATCTTTCTCGATGAGATCGGTGAGATGCCGTTCGAATTGCAGGCAAAGCTTCTGCGCGTTCTTCAGGAACGGGAGTTGCAGCGCCTGGGGAGTTCGGAAACGGTCAAGCTCGACGTTCGCGTGGTCGCGGCCACCAATGTGGACCTGGCGGAGAGGGTCCGGCAGGGTAAGTTTCGGGAAGATCTCTTCTATCGTCTGAACGTGGTGCCTTTGCGGATGCCTCCGCTGCGCGAGCGGGCTGGCGACATCGCCGAACTGGCGGCGCACTTCATAAAGAAGATTTGCGCCGTGGAAAATATCCCGCTCAAACGGCTGACTCCGGACGCGCTGGACTGCTTGTGCGGCCATCGGTGGCCCGGAAACGTCCGCCAGTTGGAGAATTTCATTGAAATGGCCATCGCCATCAGCGGAGATCGCGATGTATTGCTTCCAGCCGATTTTGGCGCCGAAGTAATCCGGTCCGCGAGGTTCCCGTTCGTTTCGGCGGCCGCAGCTGTTCCGTCCCCGAATTCAGCCTCGGCCGGGATTCTGGAAGGCGAAGGATTCGACGACGCCATCGATCGGTTCGCGCTCACAATGCTCGAAAATGCCCTGCGGGAGTCGGGTGGAAACAAAACAGTTGCCGCCGAGCGCCTCCGAATGAAGAGGACCACGCTGGTTATGAAAATGCGCAGTCTTCTACCCGCGGGAATGGTGGCCTGATTCCCAGGAAACACGACAGAATCATGCCAAAATCGGAGCAGAATTTGGCGTTCCCCGCAACCGCGCGTTCCGCTAGACTTTTAAGCTGCGGAGGTTTTTCATGCGCGCTTTGTGGTTGTTCCTGCTCCCGGCTGTTGTCTTTGGTTCTCCCTGCGATGGGCTCACCGGGCTCACCATTCCCGACACCACCATCATCTCGGCTACCGCGGTTGGCGCGGGTCCGATCAGCCTTGCGGGCATGCGCGCGCCCCTGACCGTCACCGCGTTCTGCCGTGTGCTCGCCGTTTTGCGCCCGACGTCCGATTCCGAAATTCACTTCGAAGTCTGGATTCCGCCAGCGGATGCGTGGAACGGCAAGTTCGAAGGCACCGGCAACGGCGGCTTCTCCAGCGCAATGGAATATAACCGCATGGCCGAGGCTCTCAATCGCGGCTACGCCACCGCCGGGTCCGACACCGGGCACGAAGGCGGAGACCTCAAGTTCGGCGTCGGGCACGCCGAGAAAATTAACGACTGGGCCTATCGCGCGGTCCACGTGATGACCGACGAATCGAAGCTCATCCTGCGTGCCTACTACGGACGGTTTCCGCAATATTCCTATTTCAACGGCTGCTCCACCGGCGGCCATCAGGCGCTCAGCGAAGCCCAGCGCTATCCGGACGATTACGATGGCATCGTCGCCGGCGATCCTGGCAACAACCGCATTCACCTCATGGCCGGTTTTCTCTGGGCCTACAGTGCGCTCTATAAGGATTCCGCCAGTCCTCTGCCCGCCGCGAAATTGCCCTTGATCAACAAAGCCGCGGTGGCAGCCTGCGACGCCAACGACGGGGTCAAAGACGGGATCATCGGCGATCCGCGCCGCTGCAAATTCGATCCGGGCGTTCTGCTTTGCAGGAACGGGGACGACGCATCGTGTCTGACGGCCCCGCAGGTAGAAGCTGTGCGCAAGATCTATTCGGGGCCGGTCAATGCCCGCACCGGAGAAAAGATTTTCGCAGGCTTTCCCCGCGGCAGTGAAACCGGCTGGCCCGGTTATTTCGTCGATCAGCCGTCGCCTTCGCGGAACGAGTTCTGGAAATTGTGGGTCTTCAATTTCCCCGACTGGGACTGGCGGACTTTCGATTTTGACCGCGACCTCGCGTACGCCGACAAAAAGATGGCAGCGGTAAACGCACTCGATACAAACCTGGCGCCGTTCAAGGCGCACAAAGGCAAACTGGTGATGTATCACGGCTGGGCCGACCCGGTTGTTCCTCCTGAAGACGGGGTCCGCTACTACGAGGCCGTCCAGAAGACCATGGGCGGAGCGGCGAAAACCGACGATTTCTTCCGGCTGTTCATGGCGCCCGGGATGGGGCATTGCGCCGGAGGAGTGGGGCCGAACTCGTTCGACGCCGTGGGCGCGCTCGACCAGTGGGTGTCCAAAGGAGAAGCGCCTCGCAGGATTGTGGCCACACATTCGACCGCCGGCAAGGTAGATCGTTCGCGGCCTCTGTGCCCGTATCCGCAGGAAGCTGTTTGGAAAGGTTCGGGCAGCACCGACGAAGCGGCCAGTTTCAGCTGCATGAATCCGGGCGCAAGGCCGTAACTTTATATACGCAGGGAATTCGGGAGTTTTCCGCCCGACATCCCGATTGCGATCCGGGCCAGCCCTTGTATAATGAAATCATTCTTAAAAGAGTCGGGCGCGCCAACGTGCAACGAGTGCATGCGCGGTCGTTATAGAAGGAGACTGTTTGAAGCGGGCCGGATCGGATGACACACTTCGCTGTTCCTTCTGTCACAAAAGCCAGGATGTCGTTGGCAAGCTGATTTCATCGCCAAGCGACTACCCCCGGGCTTACATCTGTGACGAGTGTATTCAGGTTTGCAATTCGATTCTTGAGGACGACAAACCGGAACCCACCACGGCGGGTCCGCACAAAATCCCGAAGCCGCTGGAAATTAAAGATTTCCTCGACCAGTACGTGATCGGTCAGGAAGCCACCAAGCGGAAACTCGCGGTGGCGGTTTACAACCACTCCAAGCGCGTCCACATGAACCGGATGCGGAACTCGGAGATCGAGCTCGCCAAGTCGAATATTCTTCTGATCGGTCCGACGGGCACCGGCAAAACTTTGATGGCCCAGACTTTGGCGCGCATCCTCGATGTGCCGTTCGCCATTGTCGATGCCACCACTCTGACCGAGGCGGGGTATGTCGGCGAAGATGTCGAGAACATCATCCTGAAACTCCTGCAGGCGGCTGACGGCGATGTGCAGCGCGCGCAGCAGGGCATCATCTATATCGATGAAATCGACAAGATCTGCCGCAAAGACGAGAACCCGTCAATCACCCGCGACGTTTCCGGCGAAGGCGTTCAGCAGGCTCTGCTGAAAATTCTTGAAGGCACGGTGGCGAATGTTCCGCCGCAGGGTGGCCGCAAGCATCCGCACCAGGAATTTACGCCCATCGATACCACCAATATTCTGTTCATCTGCGGCGGCGCGTTCATCGGCCTGGAAAAGATCATCAGCCGGCGCGTGGGCAAGAAGTCGATCGGCTTCCTCTCGGAAGAAGGCGTCAAGCCGGAACAGACGAAGACGGTCGGCATCAGCGACCGGCGCGATATCGATCTGCTTCGCCAGTTGCAGCCGCAGGATCTGATCCGCTACGGCTTCATCCCCGAGTTCATCGGCCGTTTGCCGGTGATGGCGACGCTCGAAGATCTCGACAAGTCAGCGCTCATCCAGATTCTCAGCAAGCCGAAGAACGCGATCATCAAGCAGTACCAGCGGCTCTTCGAATACGAGAACGTACGGTTACGGTTTACCGACGATGCGCTTGACGCCATCGCCGTTCTCGCCCTCGAACGTAAAGTCGGTGCGCGCGGTTTGCGCATGATTCTTGAGGATCTGATGCTGGACCTGATGTACTTCCTGCCCTCCTATAAGAAGGTGAAGGAATTCCAGGTAACGCGCGAAATGGTCCTGACGCAGAAGATCAGCCTTACGCTGCTCGAAAAAGCCGGTTAACGGGGTCACAGAACCGATCTGTGATTTGCCCCGTCTGTACAATAAAAGACGAGAGGGGCTTCAGCCGCATAAGCCGCGGCTCCGATCACGTATCCAGGCCTTATAAATGCTGACATCCAAAGAAAAATCCGAAACCAGGCGACTTCCGATGATGCCGATCCGGGACGTTGTCATCTTTCCGTACATGATGACTCCGTTCGTGGTTGGCCGCGAATCGAGTGTGCGCGCGCTCGAAGATGCGATGGCGGGCGACAAGAAAATCTTTCTCGCCACGCAGCATGACGCGTCAACCGACGAACCCAGTCCGAACGAAATCTTCAGTGTTGGCTGCGTTGTCAGTATCGTCCAGAGCCTCAAGCAGCAGGACGGCAATATCAAAGTTCTCGTCGAAGGCGTCGAGCGAGCCAAAGTGGTTTCCGTCACTGACGACGAAGGCTTTTTCCGTGCGGTTGTCCGCACCTTCAATTTCAAAGTTGACCCGGGACCGCAGCTGGAAGCTCTGACCGGCCGCGTGACTTCGCTGTTCGAACAGTACGTAAAGCTAAGCCAGAATCTGAACTACGAAACGATGGTCGCGGCGATCCGCGTGGACGACGCCGGCAAACTGGCCGACACGGTCGGCGCGAACCTTCAGCTCACTATCGAAGAGAAACAGGAACTGCTCGAAATCTTCGATCCGATCGATCGCCTGACGCGCGTTGCGGAGATGCTCGATATCGAAATCGAGAAGCTCAATGTCGACCGCACCATCCAGGGCCGCGTGAAGCGCCAGATGGAAAAGGCGCAAAAAGAGTATTACCTCAACGAGAAGATCAAGGCCATCCAGAAGGAACTGGGCCGCGGCGAAAAGAGCGAGATCGATGAGCTGAAAAAGCGCATCGAAATGTCGGGCATGTCGAAGGACGGGCTGGAGAAGGCTCTGGCCGAACTCAAGCGTCTCGAGAACATGCCGCCGATGTCCGCCGAATCGACCGTGTCGCGCAACTATCTCGACTGGCTTCTTGCCGTGCCGTGGAAGAAGAAGTCCAAGGAAATCCGCGAGCTGAAGTTTGCCGAGGAAGTTCTCGAATCCGATCACTACGGCCTCGAAAAGATCAAAGAGCGCATCCTCGAATTTCTCGCTGTGCGCCGCATGGTGAAGAATCCCAAGGGTTCGATTCTGTTGTTCGTCGGACCTCCGGGCGTCGGCAAAACCTCGCTCGGCATGTCGATCGCAAAAGCCACCGGACGCAAGTTCGTTCGCATGTCGCTGGGCGGCGTGCGCGACGAAGCCGAAATTCGCGGCCACCGCCGGACTTATATCGGGGCGCTGCCTGGCCAGGTGATCCAGATGATGAAGAAGGCCGGCACGCGCAATCCGGTTTTCATGCTGGACGAAATCGACAAGATGTCGACGGATTTCCGCGGCGACCCCTCTTCGGCGCTGCTGGAGGTGCTCGATCCCGAACAGAACTACATGTTCGTCGATCACTATCTCGACGTGGAATACGATCTCTCGCAGGTGTTCTTCATCGCCACCGCGAACGTGCTGCACACCATTCCGCCGGCGCTGCAGGATCGCATGGAAGTGATCCGGCTCTCGGGCTATACCGAACTCGAGAAACTCGAAATCGCCAAGCGTTTTCTGGTGCGCAAGCAGGTGGACGCGGCTGGTCTCACCGACGATCAGATCGAGTTTCGCGATGACGGCCTTTCCAGCCTGATTCAGTACTACACGCGGGAATCCGGCGTGCGCAATCTGGAGCGGGAGATCGGCAACGTTTCACGCAAGATCGTGCGCAAGATCGTCAGCGACGGCAAGCAGGCCAAGAAAGACAAAGTCACCATCAACACCGCCAAGGTGACCGAACTGCTGGGTCCGGCGAAGTTCCGCGATACCACTACCGAGCGGACCAACGAAATCGGCGCGACCACTGGCCTTGCCTGGACCGAAGTGGGCGGTCAGATTCTGACCACCGAATGCATTCTGATGGAAGGCAAAGGCAAGCTCACTGTCACCGGAAAGCTGGGCGATGTGATGCAGGAGTCGGCGCAGGCGGCATTCAGTTATATCCGTTCGCGCGCGCTTACGCTGGGTCTGACGCGGGACTTTTACCGGAATCTCGACGTTCACCTTCACATTCCCGAGGGCGCGATTCCGAAGGACGGCCCGTCAGCCGGCATTACGCTGGCAACCACGATTTGCAGCGCTTTGACCAAGATTCCGGTGCGCGGCGATGTCGCTATGACCGGCGAGATCACTCTGCGCGGCAAGGTGCTTCCGATCGGCGGCCTGAAGGAAAAGCTTCTCGCCGCGCATCGACATGGCATCAATGAAGTGATCATCCCGAAGGACAACCAGAAGGACCTTCAGGATATCCCCGAGTACATTCGCAACCTGATGAAGCTGCACTTTGTCGATCACATGGACGAAGTGCTGCGCATCGCACTGGAACGCGAACTGGTCGCGCTGCCGTTGACGCCCTCGGGTGTTGACCTCGGCGTGCAGCCCGAAGCGCATTCGGCCCATTAACTCCGTGCCGCGCGTCGCCCTGTTGTCGACGCTGCTGGCGTTGGCGCTCAGCGGACGCGCGGTTGCGCATGACATCCCCAACGATGTCACGGTGCAGGCGTTCCTGAAGCCGGAGGCCGGCGTCATGCGCCTGCTTGTCCGGGTGCCGGTGTCGGCGCTGCGCGACATTAACTTTCCGACGCGCGGCAGTCAGAACTACCTCGATCTCACCGCCGCGCAACCCGTGCTGCGCGACGGTGCGCTGCAGTGGATCTCCGATTCGCTGCGGCTCTACGAAGCCGGCAGGCCTTTGCCCAGGCCCTCCCTGCGGGCGATTCAGGTGTCGCTGATTTCAGATAAGTCGTTCGCCGCCTGGGAGCAGGCGCTGGCCCACACCATGGGTACGCCGTTGTCACCGGAGACCAACGTCTTCTGGAACCAGACCATGCTCGACGCGCTGTTCGAGTATCCGATCGCGAGCGACCGCGCGAAGTTCTCCATCGATCCAGGCGGCCTTGCCACGCTGGGAGTTCGTACCCTCACGGTGCTGCGCTTTCTGCCGCCAGGCGGGGCTATCCGGGCCTTCGAATACGAAGGCGATCCCGGACTGGTGCGTCTCGATCCCGACTGGTTTCAGGCGGCGGGGCAGTTCGTGCGCATGGGATTTCTGCATATCCTGGGCGGCTCCGATCATTTGCTGTTTCTGTTCTGCCTCGTCGTGCCATTCCGGCGCTTCCGGCAACTGATCCCGGTGGTCACGGCCTTCACGGTGGCGCATTCGATTACGCTGATTGCGTCGGCATACAATCTCGCGCCCGATGCATTGTGGTTTCCGCCGCTGATCGAGATGCTGATTGCGGCGTCGATTCTTTACATGGCGCTGGAAAATATTGTGGGCGGCGCTACGGTGCAACGCCGCTGGCTGATGACGTTCGGGTTCGGACTGGTCCACGGTTTCGGCTTTTCGTTCGCGCTGCGCCAGACGCTGCAGTTCGCCGGAAACCATTTGCTCACCTCGCTGCTTTCCTTCAACATCGGCGTCGAACTGGGTCAGTTGCTGGTGCTGGCGCTATTGATTCCGGCGCTCGATCTGCTGTTCCGCAAAGTGGTGGACGAACCGAAGGGCGTGATTATCGTGTCGGCCATGGCGGCGGATGTGGGATGGAACTGGATGCGGGAACGCTGGGCCGTGCTGAGCAAGTTTCCGTGGCCGCAGTGGAACGCGGCATTCGCGGCGAGCGCACTGCGCTGGGCGGGCGTCGCGCTGTTGCTGGGGTACGCACTATGGGGATTCAGCCGGTGGCTGGAACGCCAGCAGGCAAAGCTCGCGGTGCGTAACTGAATCAGCGTGTGTAGTGCAGACCGAAGCATGCGGCGCAAATGCCATGGCTGACCCGCAGCGGCATCTTCTGTACGAATTCCGGTATCCAGACCCACGCATCCACGGTGCCTGGGACTTTGGATTTCCGGCAATGGCAGCACATGATCAGAAGTCCGTTATCTTCGCGCAGGGTTTCCGAATCGTCGCGGAACTCCGGAGTCTGTATGTCCCGTTCGAGTACCAGAGAATTGCTCACGACAAGATACAGGTTCGATTTTTCGCCCTCGCGTCTCACGGACATCTGAAAAAGCCGGACCTTTTGGGCGCTGGAGCATTCGAAAAGGTGACTGCGCTCTTCTCCAGTGCGCAGAACACGGTTATAGAAATCTGAATAGAAGGGCTGGAGGGCTGGCGGCGTGGCCTCCATTACACCGCGGCCGATCTGGCTTGTTCCCGCGAGGCCGGCGCCATCGTTCTGCAGCGCAAACCGGTCCCCGGCGGAATTGCAGTAGCGGAGCCGAAAGTCCTCATCGAGCACGTAGGTAATTGCCGGGAGATTATCGAACTGCGAATAACCGGCGTCCACGGCCTTCATCGATTCGGGCTCTGCTTCGGATCGGTTGACGGGGTCACGCCGAGACGCCAGCCGTATTTCGCGCCGGTTGACCAGAAGACCTGGCGTCCAAACCAGTCGGGAGTTGTCTGGCCCATCGTTCCGCCGTTGGTTGTCATCACGAGAGCGCAAGGCGCGTCCCCGTACTGCGCGATGCGGCGGCCGAGCCACGAGCCCTGCTCGAGCGGCGTCGCCAGCACCACTGGTGAATTTTCAAACCAGGCGAGATCGGCGCCGAAGGTCTCGTCCCGCTGCCGCTTCGGAGCGGCGAGTTGGAATGCCGCCCGGTATTGCGCGATGGCGCGATCGAGATTGTGAACCCCGATCACGACGAGCCCGATGCCGCCAATTCGGGTTGAGGTGGGCTTTCCCGACCGGTAGGCCCGATTCTCCCGCGGCGTAAAATCGCGAATCAGAAACGGGAAGAACGACCCGCGCGGACCTGCGCCAATATCCGCGGTCTCCCACGAGAGCGCCACGCCGTCCGGCCGGGTGCGCCCGCTTTTCTCGGCCGCGCCAACCCGCACGCCCGCCTTCGATAACCGTTGAATTTCCGCATTCACATCCGCTACCCGTAAAGCGAACGCGCACGGACCGAGATCGTTGCGCAGGAACTTGCTCCACACATGCGCTGCCACGGCCACCGGATCGGCTTTGGGCTGAATGCCCATCAGTTCCAGATACGATCCATCGGGAAAACTCGCCAGCGCCATCTCGGTCGCGTGATTGGAATGCGGGCCTCCGTATTCCGTCGGGATCCCGGTATCGGCGGTAAAGGCGGCGCGCATGGCGGTGAGGTTTGAGCCGCATAGCGTCATGTGATCGATCTGCATCTCAGCGCCAAACAGCGGCAGGGCCAACGCTAGAAAGGCAACAAGATGCATGAGGTTATTTCAGCGGCGGATACATCGCGCTATAGCTCAGCTGCTGCTTCACTTCGTCGCGCGGATAGCTGATGTCCACTTTGGTGACTTTGCCGCTGCCGTCGAACTGCGCGGTCAGATCCGAATTGATACCGGCGAAGTAAGTCGGCAGGTTCAGTGTTTCGTAGCGCTTGATTACCTCATCGCGCAGGGCAGGGTCGAAGTGCACGCCGTACTTGTCGATCAGCTTCTTGATGGCATCGTAGTCGCCTTCCGCTTTGATGCGCATCAGTTCCGCCAGCAGCATGCCGACGCCCTCGCGCATTTTCTTGTAATCCTTCACCACCAGGAAAGTTTTGCCGTCGCGCTTCACCTGCGCGATAGCGCCGGTCTTGTCCATGATGAAATTGGCGATCAGGGCGCGGTTGCGCTGGTGGTCTTCTTCGATGGTGTCGCCCTTTGGAATGCGCCGAAGCTGCGTCAGAGCCACGCGCGCTGCGTCGTTGTACATCACGCGCCCTACATCGTTCGAGGAGATAATTCCGAGCTCCTTCAGCTTCGGATCGAAAACGTTCCACAGGGCCATCAGATCCGCGCGGGCTTCTTCGAGGGTCGAGAAGTACTCCTTCAGATAAAACGAAGCCTCATGGGTCAGTTTCGGACTCAGCTTTCCCGACCCGTGACCGATCACCTCATGCATCGCGGTCAAAAGCTGTTCGGACTCGGCCCCGTACTTCTTATCCATGGCGGCTTCTTCCGGTGAATAGACGAACTCATCGACGGTCGCCGGTCCGGTCGCTTCGTCGAGCGCGCGCATGCTGCCCGTGAAGAGGAAGCTCTTGGAACCGTACTTCGCGCGAATCTCATCCTCGTTGGGAAGATTGTCGCCGGTCGTGGTGACGTGGAAGTCACCGGTTTCCACGATGGTTTCCACCGCCTTGGCGACCGGCGGTTTCACGCCCTGTTTCTTGTAACGGGAATCCCACGGCGCCTGATTCTCGAAGTACTCAGCGTTGGACGCGATCTTCAGGATCGTGGCGGAGAGTTTCTGATCCGTGATCGAAACGAAGCTTTGCGACGAGCCCTTGGCGCCGCGCGCATCGCGGTAGATTTCGATGAAGCCGTTGGCGAAATCGACCGGCTCGTCGTTCTGCACCCAGTCCATGTCGAACTGAAACCAGTCCTTGTATTCGCCGGTCTGGTAATAGCGGATCAGATCGTCGATCACCTTTGCCTGCTGCGGGTCCGCATAAGCGCGCGCTTTGGTGAAGCAGTCGTTGGCCTTGCGCAGATATTCGGCGTAGAGGCCGGCCGGCACGCGTCCGTCGGGGGTTCCGGCCCGATAGACCTGCTCGACCAGTTTGCCTTTTTCCATAGCCACGCGCGAATTCAGCCGGTAGTGTTCGGTGAAACCTTTGAGGTCCGCGAGGCTCACGCCGAGGTAAAAGTTATTGGCGCTGGCCTGCACGATGTCTTTGTTCCCGGCCGGGCTCTTCGCCGTAATGAGCGGCTCGAAATCGGGATCGAACAGGGACTGCTGCAGTGCATCCACTTCGGGCGCGAGGTCATTGCGGCCGGCTTGTTCGAGCGCATGTTTTAGTTCGGCTGCGGTGAACGAGGGCATAACTTTCTGGGAAGTCAGCTCGTTGTGATTCCCTTTGTTGCCCCAGAAGAGCTTGGTGAAGTCGAGAATCTTTTTATAGACCTGCGGGTCTACCTTCGCCTGGTTCACAACCACCGCTTCGAGCAGTCGCTTCTGGCGCAGACCGAAGCGCGACTCCTGATCGTAGATGATCGGATCGATCGCGATCGACGCCTGGGACAGCCAGTAAGCCAGCGCCTGCTGCTGCGGGGTCAGGGTCTTGAAACTGTCGGCCTGCACTTGAATGAACGCGGTCTTATCCACGCGGTCCACAACAGAGGATGCGGCGCAGGCT
>DASZLO010000035.1:0-4237 GCA_035552315.1 Bryobacteraceae bacterium | reverse complement strand
CCGTCAGGACGCGGAAATCCTTCTCCATGGTCTTGCGGAAGTACTTCAGCGCCTGCTCCTCGTCATCGACGTAGAGCACGGCGTATTTGCTAACGTCCTGAGCGGCGGTCATGCGTTGCTCCCGACGAGTTCCAGCGGTTGATCCAGGAACGCCGGCGCAGAATCACCGGACGATACATTCATTGTCGGCTCCAAGGGCAAATCAAATGAGACTTGCGTCCACTGGCCCTCTTCGCTGGTAATATCGATATTCCCGCCGTGATTCTTCACGATCGTGTGGCAGATGCTCAGGCCGAGGCCCATTCCTTCGCCGACATCCTTGGTGGTGAAGAACGGTTCGAGCAGGCGGGGGATATCGATGGGCCGCACGCCCGTTCCATTATCCCTGACATTTACCTTCAGCCGGTTTCCGTCGCGGGCGCATGAGACCGTGATTTGCGATCCCGTTCCCGCCTTTTTCCGGAGTGCGTGGGCCGAGTTCACCAGAAGGTTCATGAAGACATGAACGATCTGCGTCTTCGAGCCCAACGCGGTGATTCCAACAAGGCGATCGCGAGTGACGGGGATTTCGCCCAATTCATGCGCGCAAAGCCTTTGGGCGCTGGTCAGCGTCTCGTCGATGCTGAACGATTCCTGCTCGGTCCCCTTGGTGGGGTAGGCGAAGGCGCGCAGGTCCGAGATGACGCCGCGGATGCGCGCCATGCCCTGGCCAATGTCTTTGAGGGTGTCGAGCAGGCTTTGGTTCTCGGCCGCCTCCTGCTCGGCCATTTGCAGGGCCATGAAGGTGAAGTTCAGCGGGTTGTTCACCTCGTGCAGCAGGCCGGCAGAAAGCTTGCCCAGCGCATTCATCTTCTCCGACTGCACGAGCTGGACTTCGGTCTCCTGCAATTTCTTCAGTGTAGAGGCCAGTTCCTTGTTGTTGACGTCCAACTCATGGCGGAGCCGGAAGTCCTCGAAGCGCCGCCGGGCACTGTGATAGTTCGCAGTGACGCAGACAATGCTGGTCAGGATCAGGAAATACAGGTTGTTGAACAGGGTGCCTTCGGCAGCGCTGAACGAAACGGAGGTGGATGGCGGCGCTACCTGATGCAAAACGCACGCGACACTATAAGAAGTAAGCACGATCCCGCAGACGATCGCGGCCTCCCAGGCCGTGTACGGCATGAGCAGGCACGCGGCCAGAAGGACCAGGCATAAACCGGCGTAATAGGGGGAGAGAGCGCCTTCGGAGGCGTAGATCATCCAGCACATGACCCATGCCGGAACGAGCAGCCACAAGCTGCCAAGGGCACGGATTCGACGCTGGATCGCCGGAGCGAAAAGCAGTGCGAAGAAGGGGATCAGGAACACATCCGACAGGAGCCGGGCTTCGAATATCTTTTTGAACAGGTGCGGATAAACGAAATAGTCGAGGGTGAAACCGGCGGGCATCAGCAGGAGGGCGAGAAAGCACCCGACTTTCGACTGACGCACCCGCAGGTTCAAGTCAAACACGCGATACGCGTCAGCCAGATTCGCCTTGCTGTGTCGGTCTATGTTTTCCATCGCATCATTCCGTCTTGCGCATCTCCAGGAAGATGTTGACTCCCGCCGGCTCGGTGCACGCCTTGGTGGTCCCGGCATGCCGCGGCGCCAGCGCCAACATCTCCGCTTCGTTTCGAAGGATCAGGTGCCAGTCCAGCACGTCCTCCATCATCGCGTGCGACTTGTGCCCCGCGTGCACGTTGGTCGCGACAGTCATTCCGCCGGGCAGCGTCCATTCGCTCAGCAGGACCAGCAACTTCTGGCAGATCCGGTCCGACAGGTAATCGAACAGTCCCGCGCAATAGACCAGGTCGTATCGCGGCATGTCGCCCGTCCTGCCCCGGGCCGCTTCCTTGATCAGGTCATTGACCGACCGGTGCACGAACGTCGTTGCCGGCCTCCGGCCGCTCTCGGTCGACGCTTCGGCGATCTTCGCCGTCGCGTAGTCGATCGTCTCCTTGTTGAAGTCCACCAGGGTGAACTCACAACGGTCGGCCAGCGAATGATTGCGAATGAACCGGCAGATCTCGTCGGCCGGCCCACACCCGATATTCAACACCCGCATCGTCCGGCCTTGCGGCGCCACTCTCGCGCCTTCCTGCCTGAGATGATCGACCAGGCGAATGATGCGGTTTCGGTGGCCTTCTCCGGTATCGGCTGAAAGGACGAACTGGTGAAGGATTGCCGCATATGCCGTCGGCCCCTCCATCCGGTTGCGCAGGATCATGTTCACGGTCTCATAATCGCCGGCATATGCCATCGGCTTGGTATAAGCGCGATGGACGAACGGCGCGCAGAGCATGAGCGGGTGCAATTCGCGCTGCACGTACTCCCGGTGAGCGGAAATCACCTCGGGCGAAAGCCGGGCGGTGGCCTGCTCGAGGATTCCGAAGAGATTTCGCAATCGGGGTGCGACGGCCTGATAAATGTCCTCCGCCGCGCTGGACCTGCCTCCCGCCAGGTCGAGTTGTGCCATCCAACGGGCGAATTGCGAGAGAAACGAGCGAATGTTGGAAACGGCGATCTGATATTCCGGGACCAGCACCTGGCTGGTCTCCCACTGCTTCATTAGTTCGTTGGCCTCGGTTGACAGTCCGCCGCGACGCAGCGGCGAATCCACTTGTGCCAGTGAGCCCAGCGGGGTTGCCACGACCATTGAGTTCCAGCCCGTGGCCAGCACGCTGTCCACCACGGCGTCACCGGTGTAAACGGATTGTCCACCTCGGACCACGCGGACGCTCTGCAGCGTCTCGCCTGTCTCAACGACCGGATCCGGACTGTAGACTTCAAACATCAGTGCATTCCGCGTCAGTCGCGCCAGCGCGCCCCGGACCTCGGTGCCGCGGCCGTTGCGAAACACAACCCCGTTGTCGATCTTGCAGGTCGTCGCTTCCATAACAAACCGTCCTTCACAAACCGGTGGCGCTTTGCCGGGAGGCTCTTACGTCGCGCGCACGCGCAACGGGCAGGGCGGCCAATCCGCCCGGCAAGCACCAAACGACGTTCAGATCAATTTGCCCACAACCCGAGTCGCATCTAAGCAGGAATTTCGAGGCGGCACAAATTCCCGCTTAGATCGCGACAACCAGCGGTTTATGGCGATGCTGCCGGCGCGAATGGCGACGGTTTTTATCGGTCATTTGTGACCCTGGGACTTTGGGTAAGCAAACCATGCCCGGCAGGGGTGATCAGACCGTCGCCCGGAATATTCCGGCAGCTCGTTAAACCCGATCCCGTCGTTGCCGATGTTGCAAATGCTGCGACCGGAAAAGATTTCCTTTTTCGCGCCGCGGTCACGAAGGGAACCGACATGTTGAAGCTCACGCGTTTTGAATGGTTGGCTGCAATCGGGCCCGTGTTGCTTTGTGGAGCAACCTGCTTCGGCGGAGGCATCGACGTGCCGCAGCAAGGCGCACGCGCCGACGGCCAGGCGGAAGCCTTCGCCGCACAGGCGGACGACGCATCCGCGATTTACTTCAATCCCGCGGGCATCACGCAGCTTCATGGCACCGTCTACACCGGGGGCGATTCACTCTTCCTGCCGAGCTGGGAATCCCACCCGACGTCGGGCCAGGAACAGGGGATGCACCTGCTGTCGGTCCTTCCGTACGCCTATCTCACGACCGACTTCGGGCTGGAGAAATGGCGATTCGGATTCGGCGTGAACAATGACTCCGGCCTGAATGAGGACTGGGGCACCAGTGGGCCGCTGCAGACACTGGTCCAGCGGGCGCACCTTTACAATGTCAACATGGCGCCGACGGTCGCCTACGAGATCAACGATCATCTTTCGATCGGATCGGCGCTGAACTTCTACTACGGCCAGCTCGAAGAATACCGCTCCGTTCCCGTCGGTCCGCCCGGCACGCCGCTGGGCAATTTTCACTTCCGCGGCCAGGACTGGGCGCTGGGCGCCACGCCGGGGATCATGTGGAAGATCGACGATCGCAATACCTTGGCCGCCGTGTATCGCTCCGGCTACACCATGAAATATAGCGGGCAGGCGCGCGTGGGGGCCGGCTGGCGCACCCTTGTCGGTCCGAGCCACACCTGGGCCGAGGAGCACTTCCCGCAGTCGGCAACGCTTGCTTATGCGGTTCGGCCGATCGACCGGCTCAAGCTTGAGGCCGACATCGTTTGGACCGACTGGCACGTGGTGAAGAATCTGACGCTCAGTTCGGACAATCCCGCGTTTAATCAGAAGATTCCCGCC
>DASZLO010000034.1:0-40007 GCA_035552315.1 Bryobacteraceae bacterium | reverse complement strand
GCAGACTTCTCCTTAACAAACGCCCGTCCCGCCGGGCTTGCCCACCATTCGGCTTCCGCGCTTTCATCCTTGAACTTTGGCATTTCCAGCGCTTTCCTGCTCATTGAATCCACTCTCCTTCCGCGCGCTTTTCCAGATAGTCACGCTTTTGGCCCGCATCGAGATCGTAAGCGGTCACAACACGGATTGTCCGTCCCGTTCGGTAACGATCGCCGCGAGTAAACGGCCTGCGTCGGTCTCGCCGTAGTACACGAACCGGGGCTCACCGTCAACATCCTGTTCATACACCCAAATCGGGTCGTTAAGAAGCACTTGCTCCGCTTCTTTGCGGGTGATCTTATGTGCCCGAATCTTGCGGAGATTATTCCGGTCCCATTCGAACATTCCAAACTTCATTGTATATGCATTTCATATACAGCAACGATGCAAGTATGCCTCGGCCCAACCGGGCGCGCGCTGCTGCTTCCACTTCCACGGCTTAATGCAGGATTCCGATATCTGTTCGCGGTCACGGCCATTTTTCCCTTTATTTACTTTGTTTGCTTTGCTCTCCGATTTGGTCTGAATTCTTCGTGGTACTTGTTTCGCGTGTGGATTCCTTTTGAGGAGTGGATTGACAGTGGGCCTAAACGCAAGCCTCCGAATCCGCCTGGCGTCCTCGAATTCGTTCGTTCACGGCTTGGATTCTTTCCGGATGCGCGGCAAGCGGAGATTCTCGAATCCACCGCAGCGCAGGGAATTTTGAATTGTTCGCGGCAGTGGGGCAAATCCACTGTGTCGGCGGCGAAGGCTTTGCACCGGGCGTACCACGTGCCCGGTTGTCTGGTGCTGGTGGCCAGTCCGGGCGAACGCCAGAGCGCCGAGTGGATGCGGAAGGCTCGCGTGATGACCGGCGGGCTGGGATCGCGGCTGCGCGGCGACGGCGATAACAAGATTTCTCTGGTGCTGCCCAACGGGTCGCGCATTGTGGGACTGCCCGGCATGGACGCGACGGTGCGCGGGTTTTCCGCGGTATCGATGCTGGTGATCGATGAGGCGGCGCGGGTGGAGGAATCTTTGTACAAAGCGCTGCGGCCCGTGCTGGCGGTTTCGAACGGCGATGTATGGCTGATGAGCACGCCGTACGGACGGCGCGGATTCTTTTATGAAGTGTGGGAGCACGGCGGTCCGGAATGGTTTCGCGTGCATGGTCAGGCGACGGAGTGCCCGCGCATTTCGAAGGCGTTTCTGGAGAAAGAACGCGGCGCGATGGGGGCTTTGTCGTTCCGGCAGGAGTATATGGGGGAGTTTGTGGATTCGGGATCTTCGCTTTTCGAACGCAGTCTGATAGAGGCTGCGCTGGACGATCTGGTTGAGCCGCTGGTCTTCGAATAGTGTTTTACGTGGGGCTGGATCTGGGGCAGCGCAGGGATCACACGGCGATTGCGGTGCTGGAGCGATGGGATGCGGAACGTGCCTTCCTCGGGGCGGAGATGAAATTTCTGGAGGTGCGGTATCTGGAACGGGTGCCGCTCGGCACTCCTTACACGCGGGTTGTGGAACGGGTGCGCGGGCTGGTTTCGGATTCTCAGCTCGCGGGCCAGGTGGCTTTGGCGGTGGATGCGACCGGTGTGGGGGCGCCGGTGGTGGATCTGCTGCGGTCCGCGCGGCTGGGGTGCGATGTGACCGCGGTTTCGATTACCGGCGGGGACCGGGTGAGTCAGACGGGTGCGGTGTGGAATGTACCCAAGCGTGATTTGATTGCCGGAGTGCAGGTCTTGCTGGAGCGCGGGGAGTTGAAAATTGCGCGCGGATTGCGGGATTCATGGGCGCTGGTGAAAGAGCTGCTGGATGTGCGGATGATTTCTTCCGCGGCGACGGGCAGGGTGCGTATGGGCGCGGATGGCGGCGGGGAACATGACGATCTGGTGATCGCTTTGGCGTTGGGGTGCTGGCGGGCGGGCAGGAAAAACAATGGATTCGGTACGCGGAGGCTGGTTTGAAAAAGAAAACGATTGACGGGCGGGATACGGGTTCACGGTATCGGGAAACGTTTATGGCGCGAAGTCCGGAAGCGATGCCGGTGTACCGAAGCGTGGAGCGATACGATCCGGTTTTGGTGTGCCATTGCCGGCTGGATTGTCCTGCCGTTGTTTATCGGAGTGGGAACACCCGGAAGCCTGGCCGGTTGGTCTGAGCCAGGCCGTTGCGATTCGCCGGATTTTTTGGGCTGAGGTTTTGCCAGATGGCCTGCTGGGCTGTGGGGCGGCCTCGACACGAGGGTCAAGGCGGCGGCTGCGCGGCGCGGGATTCTTGAGTAAGTTATTGATTTCGGGGAGGCAATTCTTTGAAACTTCGTGATACCGGGTTTAGGAGAATATCCGGGTGTGCAGTCGCGCGATACGATAGGCAAAGGGGATAGCATGGAACTCAACCCGGTTGAACAAAAGCATCATGCGCACGTGATGATCGATCTTCTGGCGCCCGAAAAGCTCTCAGCCGTCGTCGGCCTGCTCGAAGTGATGCTCGACCCGGTGGCGCGTGCGATCGCCAACGCTCCAGTGGATGACGAACCGCTTACGCCGGAAGACAAAAAAGCGCTCGCGGAAGCACGCGAGTGGCTGAAGCACAACAAACCGATTCCGCACGAGCAGGTCCTGGCGGAACTTGGAATCACCATGCAGGAGATCGAAGAGTTCCCGGAACCTGCATGAAGAAGATCGCCTGGACTGACCAGGCGAGGATCGACGTGCGCCCTCGATAAGCCCAGCGCAATGCGGGTGTTGTCCGCCCTGCACCGATTTGCGCGGTCCGGTCATGGCGACATCAAGGCCCTCAAGGGAGATGCCGAAGAACTACGCCTGCGGATCGGCGTATACCGGCTCTTCTTCGTTCACGCGGGCGACGACACAATTGAGATTCGACGCGTCCACCATCGCTCTGAAGCTTACCGGTAGTCTTTTTCCCGGCGTGACGAAACGGATGCCATTCTGCGACAGTTCCAGGACTTACATGGCCTGACTGCAAACAGGAACCGGATCGTTAAGCAGCAACGGTTCGACTTCAAGGGGTCGCTGCCCCGGAATTCCCGTCCCGGAATTCTCTCGCCGTTTCAAGCCTATGGACTGCAAGCAATATGGCGTGTATGCTATATCGGGGTGTGCCATGGGAGCTGGTGACAAGACCGGCGACGACCGCTGGTACGAGACAAACGTACCCGTTGCTGACCGGCTGTTTGAACGCCATCTGGAATGGATTGAAAAGGAGAGATCTGAACATGGCTAAGAATTTCCGCGAGCTTCGCGCCGGGATGTCCACCGCGGCAAAAGTGGCGAGCGAAGCGGAACAACGCCGACTGCTGGAAGAGATGTCTCTATGCCAGTTACGGAAAGCCCGTGAACTCACCCAGACGAAAATCGCGGGGGAATTGCATATCGGGCAGGGTGACGTATCCAAACTGGAGAAGCGAACCGACATGTACGTCAGCACGCTCGCAAGCTATCTCCAGGCGGTTGGCGCAGATCTGGAAATCCGAGCGGTATTTCCCGACGGCCGCGCAGTGAAAATTACCCAGTTCTCCGAATAACGGCGATTCGTTTTAACCGGCTAGCGGGAATCGCCCACGACTCGGCTTCCGCACTGAGTCGCGTGTGTCAGGTGAGAGAGATTCGATTCGGCCCGCGCCGGCGAAACGGTGTAAGGGGTCGCTGTCCCGGGTTTACGCGGCGGAAGATCTGTCCAGCACGCTCCGCACCTTCCGGGCGAGCTCCTCCGGGGTGAAGGGTTTTGCAATGCAGGCTGTTTCGTCGCCGACGCCAAATCCCTGCTGCGCAGCTGCGTCGCTCACGTACCCGGACATGTAGAGCACGCGTATTTCGGGGTAAAGACGAGCGAGGCGCCCGACGAGTTCGCGCCCGCCCATTCGCGGCATAACGATGTCGGTCAGGATCATGTCAGCCCGTTCCGGATGCTGGCTGATGACGAAAACGGCCTCAGCACCGTCGGCAGCTTCCAGAACACGGTATCCGTATCGACCGAGAACCGCGGCAATGAAGCCGCGTACCTCATTCCGGTCCTCCACCAGATCGCGAAACCGCTGCTCCCAAACTGGCGATGCAGGTTGCGGGATCGCGATTTCAGCTTCCGGCCCGGACATTGTCTTTCGAGACAGCTTTCGCTGTTCAGTATAGACCTGGCGCCTGGGTACTGGGGTGCGCGTCACGTGGCAGAATACAGAAACATCCCGTGCTGACTGCGAGAGTTTACGACACTCACGTAAAACAACTCTTCAACCGCATCCTGCAACTTCACTCGCTCCTGACGGACGCCGGGATCGCCTGGCGGAGGTTCGCGCCAGCGACTGAGATTCTGCCCCGTCCGGCGCTTCATTTTCTGGACGCCGGGATCTTAACCCCTTCGGGATTTGATTTCTTTCTGAAACTCTGTATCGAGACCGCGGCCAGGATGAGGAGCGCCGGATCGAGGGGATGCCGGTAACGGGGCGGGGCGAGAGTTATGTAGTAAGGAAGCGCGAAGATCAGCGGAAAAACGGCGGCGGGAAACGCATACGGGTTGCCGGTCTTGAAAAGGATCACGATACCCGCGAGGCCAAGCAGGGCGGCGGATATGTTGAAGAGCAGAACCCACCGAATCCATATAGAGTTTGTGTTTCGGAATTCGTCGATGGGGTGGACCGCGCCTCCGGTCCAGATAGCTATGAAGCGCCGGGTGGAGAGCAGGAGCGTGCGGGCCGGGTGGGCGGCCATATATCGCAGGGCTTCCTTCTCCTTGTTCTGGTTGTAGGGGATTTCCCCCTGATCAATATAGAGCGCCCGTTCTTTGGAGTTGGAGATGGGGTGAAGGTTGCTGGTTGAGGTTCCATCGGCTTTTTCGTTGTTGCCGAGCCAGAGCGAGAGGCCCATGACCGTTCGCAGGGGGACCAGAGTGTGGAAGGTTTGGTAGTTGCGAATCGTCCAGGGGACGCAACTGAGGATGGCAACGGCGGCGGCGAGGGCGATGGGCTTCCAGCGGCGTGTTTGCCGGTAGAGCCAGGCGAGGAGGAAGGGGAATACGGATCCGAGGGCGGCGGTGGTCATCAGGGCCAATCCCCATAGCGCTCCGTAGGTCAAGCCGCTGGTCAAATGTGACCGCCTGAATTCCAGCGTCGCCCACAGGATTGTGGCGGCGATGAGCGCTCCGAGCGACGCGTCCCAAAGGGCTTCGTAGGGGAGGACGATGGCCTGAGGGAAGACAGCCCAAAGCCAGGCTGCGGTGGCGGCTACGGCTGGGCCTTTGATTTTTTGGGCGCTGAAGTAGATCGGAATTGTGGCCAGGGTTGAGAAGAAGATATTCAGCAAGGCCGTGGCCAGGAAGGCGTTCCAGGTGTATTTGCCGAAGACTTTGAAGATCGCCGCCAGGATTTCCGGATAGACGGGCGTGAGCCAGGCGGTGGGCCCGGTTTCGACGCGGAACGGAGAGGCGAATCCGTGGCCGGTCGCGATGGAGAAGGCGATGTTGCCCGGTTCGAAGAGGAAGGGGATGGCTCCGAGGGCCTGGTGCGGTTTGTGATCTATATAGGTAGTCAGGGAGTACAGGCGGAGAGCCAGCGCTACCAGCGCTATGGCGGGGAGTTTTTTTAGCCAGCTCATTCAGGTCGGCCGGGAGTTTCTGACTGGCGTTCGGATGCCATAAGGCGTATTGTGGCATCCGGTTCAAGCAGATTGCTTAGGACAGAGCGATCCCGATTTGTGGATTCGCGATTTGCCGGCGGACCAGGCTGCGGTTTTGTTGGCTCAGGCTTTGGGGTCTTTGAGGGAGGGCGTGACGGGGCTTGGGTTGGGGGACAGTCTGCGCGAGTCCGTTGTGGGTTTGATCGTGGGGTGGGCGGGCTTGGGACAGTCCCCGGCGGCTGTTTGTGGGGCGTGAGGGTGGTGGTGGGTCGGCTGATTTGACTCCACAGTTCGCTTGGACTAAAACGGCCGAGTGGGAGGATCTGGGCATGGGTGCGCTCGGAATGCTGGAGGGGGCGGACGGGAACTCACTGGTGTTTTCCTACGCTGGAGAAGTCGGCGTCGCGGGCGTGAGTAAGACGCCGTCCTGATATCGTGGTTTGGCCTCTATGAGTTTGCCTTCTGTCTTCGCCGGCCGGTTGCGGCTGCCCGCGATCGGCGCGCCGCTTTTTGTTGTTTCGAATCCTGACCTTGTCATCGCGCAGTGCAATGCCGGGATCACCGGCGCCTTCCCTTCTCTGAACGCCCGCCCTGTTTCCCTGCTCGATGAGTGGCTGCACCGTCTCACGGAGGCCCGCACTCTGGCGCCGTTTGCCGTCAACCTCATCGTCCACAAGAGCAACGTTCGCCTTGAAGAAGACCTCGCGCTTTGCGTGAAATGGAAAGTCCCGGTCATCATTACTTCGCTGGGCGCGCGCGAGGATGTGAATCAGGCGGTCCATGGCTATGGCGGGATCACCCTGCACGACATCATCAACAACCGGTTCGCCCACAAGGCCATCGAAAAAGGCGCGGACGGTCTGATCGCGGTGGCCGCGGGGGCGGGCGGCCATGCGGGAACGCTTTCTCCTTTTGCGCTCGTGCAGGAGATTCGGGCATGGTTCGACGGCCCTTTGGCGCTCTCGGGATCGATTGCACGCGGACCTTCCATTCTGGCTGCCTTGGCGATGGGGGCCGATCTGGCTTATATCGGATCGGCGTTCATTGCCACCCGCGAAGCCAATGCGGCCGAAGCTTACAAGCAGATGATTGTCGATTCGGCTGCAGACGACATTGTGTATTCGAACCTTTTCACGGGCGTACACGGAAATTATCTGAAGGCTTCGGTGGCGGCGGCGGGGCTGGATCCGGAGAACCTGCCGGTGAGCGATCCGTCGAAGATGAATTTCGGGGCGGCGAAGGCGTGGCGGGATATCTGGGGCTGCGGTCAGGGGATCGGAGCGGTTCGCGATGTGCCGGGCGCGGCGGAACTGGTGGAGCGGCTGATCGCCGAGTACGAAATGGCGCGGCAGCGCCTTTGTACAATGACTTCTTGAGTACTGTCTGCGCCATCGTCGTTACTTATAACCGCAAGGATCGCCTGCGGGGATGCCTCGATTCCCTGCTGTGTCAGACGCGTCCCGCCGACAGGATCCTGGTGATCGACAATGCCGGCACGGACGGAACGCGCGCCATGCTGGATGCGGAGTATCCGCAGGTTTCCAAAGTTACTTTGAAAGAGTATGCCGGCGGCGCGGGCGGACTGGTCTCCGGAATGCGCTTCGCGCATTGCAACAAATTCGACTGGATCTGGACGCTGGACGACAGTATCGAGGTCAGGCCGGAATGCCTCGAAACGATGTTGCGTTTCGAAAACGAAGCGGACCTGATTCAGGTGCAGGCCGGGGCCGCGGGGGTTAATCCGCCCGGGTTAACAAAAGTCGAGTGGACGAAGACGGAAACCTGCGATTTCCGGGCAGCGCTGATCGGGAAGAAAATCACAGAGCTGGTGGGGCTGCCGGACGAGCGCTACTTCAACGCGGGTTACGACACTGCCTATGGGTATGTGGCGTCACAGAAGGCGCGATCGATCCTGCTCCGCTATGACGGCGTTAGCCGGAGTACGTCCGAGGAGCCGGCGCGCAACCGGGCCAGTTTCTATCTGGCGGTGCGCAATCTGTTTCTGAACCGGGATCATCTGGCGAAGAACGGGCTGGGTCCGCGGCCGCATTTGTTCTTCATGAAAGCCGTGTCGGTGCTGCTGGGCAAACTGGGGGAAGCGGCGGCCACGCAGGCGCATGCCGCGGAGAACGCGCTGGCGGTGATCGACGGGCTGCGGGACGGTATCCATAAGAAATTCGACCGTTTGCCGCGGTAAGCCGGCAGCGGCGGATTTCAATTCCGGGGCGGCTATAATAGGTTGCCAGTGCCGGAATCGCTCAGCAAATGATCCAGATTTTCAGAGTGTTCATACCGGCAAGCATTCTGGGTCTAATCGTTTCCGAGTTCCTGCTCATCTTCCTTTGTTATGTCGGCGGGGCACTCCTGCTGACTCCGCTCATCAACGCCGATTTCAGCTTATCCATTTTTTTTCAACACGAAGGCGGGGCTTACAGGATTGCCTTTGTGGTGCTGTGCATTGTGGCCGGAGTTTACTTTCAGAATCTGTACTCGATGTTCCGGGTCAGGTCGCTGACACTGCTGGTACAGCAGTTGTGCGTGGCGATCGGGGCGACGTTCCTGATTCAGTCGATACTGACCTATCTGAAACATCCGGAGTGGGGAATTCCAAAGTACGCGATGATCTTCGGCAGCCTTTTCACGCTGGTGGTGATTCCGGCGTGGCGGGTGGTTTACAGCGGGGTGATTGTCAAGGCGCTGGGGACGAACCGGGTGCTTTTCCTGGGGACGTCGGATGTGAGCCAGGATATTGCGCGGCATATCAAAGAGCATCCCGAGCTGGGGATGCGCAATCTCGGGTATATCGATAACCACGGCGGCATCGGGGATTTTTCGGGGGGCAAGCTGCTGGGCAACATCAGTGAATTCCCGGAGATCGCAAAGAGCACGCGGCCGGACCTGATTGTGGTGGGGCTGACGGAGCGGCGTCAAGAGCTGCCGGTGAACGCGATGCTGCATCTGCGGTTTTCCGGGATCCATTTCGAGGAAGCGCCGGTGACGTTCGAGACCACGTTCGGGCGGGTGCTGACGAAGGAACTGCGGCCGTCGCGGCTGATCTTTTCGACCGAGCTGGGGCCGCGCCGGCGGAGCCTGTTCTGGCATTCCCTTTATTCCTTTCCCATCGCGGTGGCGATGACTGTGGTGCTGGCGCCGGTGATGGTGATTGTGGCGATTCTGGTGAAGGCGTCGTCGAAGGGTCCCGTCCTCCACCGGCAGGTGCGTGTGGGGCTGAACGATGCGCATTTTACGCTTTACAAATTCCGCTCGATGTTTGTGGATGCCGAAGCGGCGACAGGGCCTGTATGGGCGGCGAAGAACGATCCGCGCGTGACCCCGGTGGGAAAGTGGCTTCGGCGGCTGCGGCTGGACGAGTTGCCGCAGTTGTTCAATGTGCTGAAGGGCGAGATGACGCTGGTGGGTCCGCGGCCGGAGAGGCCGGAGTTTGTGGCGAAGCTGACGGAACAGATCCCTTATTACAGCTACCGGCATTGCGTGAAGCCGGGGATCACGGGCTGGGCGCAGATCAACCACAAGTACGGGGACACGCTGGAAGACGCCATCATCAAGCTGGAATACGACCTCTACTACATCAAGAACCTGGCGATTTCGCTGGACACGTTCATCATCTTCCATACCCTGAAGGTGATGTTGTTCTCCGAGACGGCTCAGTAGGGACGTTCCGCCTGGAATGCCCGGCGTCGTGCTCCCCGGCGTGAAGAGCTTCACAGTAGACTGAAGTTCATGGCATTTCGAGGCGTGGACTACCTATTAATGGATTCGCTGTTCTCCGAACAAGAACTGCTGGTGCGGCAGACAGCCCGCAGGTTCGTTGACGAACGCGTGATTCCGACTATCCGGGATAATTTCCGGGACGCGACTTTTAACCGCGATCTGATTCCGGAGATGGGCCGGCTGGGATTCTTCGGCGCGAATCTGGAAGGCTATGGCTGCGCGGGAATGAGCCAGGTGGAGTACGGGCTCATGATGCAGGAGATTGAGCGCGGCGATTCCGGACTTCGGAGTTTCGTCTCGGTGCAGGGCGGCCTCGTGATGTATCCGATTCTGGCGTACGGATCCGAGGAGCAGAAAGACAAATGGCTGGCGCGCATGCAGACAGGCGAGGCGCTGGGGTGCTTCGGGCTGACGGAACCGAATTTCGGCTCCAATCCGGCGGCCATGCTGACGCGCGCGGTGAAGCACGGGTCGGAGTGGGTGCTGAACGGAGAGAAGACCTGGATCACGAACGGGTCAGTGGCGGATGTGGCGGTGGTTTGGGCGCGCACCGAGGAGGGGATTCGCGGGTTTCTCATCGAGAGGGGCACGCCGGGTTTTACGACCTCGCAGATTCACGGGAAATGGTCGATGCGCGCTTCAGTAACGTCCAGCCTTGCTTTCAGCGACTGCAAAGTGCCGGAGTCGGTGATGCTGCCGGGGGCGAAGGGGTTGAAAGGTCCGCTGGGTTGTTTGTCACAGGCGCGATACGGGATCGGCTGGGGCGTAATCGGGGCTGCGATGGACTGCTATGAGACAGCGCGATCCTATGTGGTGATGCGGAAGCAGTTCGATGATCGTCCGCTGGCCAGCCATCAGATGGTGCAGGAGAAACTGGCTTGGATGATTACCGAAATCACCAAGGCGCAGTTGCTGGCCCTGCAGTGCGGGCGGCTCAAGGATGCGGGGAAGCTGGAGCCGGCGCACATCTCGATGCTGAAGCGGAATAACGCGGCGATAGCGCTCGAATGCGCGCGGCTCAGCAGGGATCTGCTGGGAGCAAACGGGATAACAGATGAATATCCTATAATGCGTCATCTGTGTAACCTCGAGACGGTCAAAACGTATGAAGGAACAGACCACATCCATGCCCTTGTCATCGGAGAACGAGTCACTGGCGTTGCCGCTTACAGGTAGCGGGATTGAGCGGGGACGCAAAGTTCCCTCGCTGTTGTTTGCCGCCACAATTCTGCTGAGCGCGTTCCTGCTGTTTCAGGTGCAGCCGCTGATTGCGAAGCTGATTCTGCCATGGTTTGGCGGATCGGCGGCGGTGTGGACCAGTTGCATGCTGTTCTTCCAGATGGCGCTGCTGGGCGGCTACGCGTATGCGCACTGGCTGAACGGGCAAAGCGCAGCGCGGCAGAAGTTCGTCCATGTGGGCCTGCTGGTGCTGAGCTTCGCGGCGCTGCCGATTTTGCCGTCGCCGTGGTGGAAGCCGCAGGGCGCGGAAGACCCGCTGCTGCGGATTCTGGGGCTTCTCGCCGCGACGGTGGGGCTGCCTTATTTCCTTTTATCGTCGACCAGTCCGTTGCTGCAGTCGTGGTATTCGCGGTCCAACGGGGGCGCGATGCCGTATCGTTTTTTCGCGCTGTCGAATGCGGGATCGATGCTGGGGCTGCTGACTTATCCGGTGCTGGTGGAGCCTTATCTGACCAACCGGCAGCAGGCCTGGATGTGGTCGGGTTCTTATATTGCGTTCGTGCTGGTTTGCGGGCTGGTGGCCTGGTGGTCGCGCGGGGGCGGACGGGAAGCTTCGCATGCGGAGACGCCGGTTAACGTGGCTGCTGCGCCGAAGTGGGCCGATCGTTTGATCTGGATGGGTCTGGCGGCCAGCGCTTCGGCGCTGCTGCTGGCGGTGACGAATCATCTGACGCAGAATATTGCGGCGATTCCTTTTCTTTGGGTTTTGCCGCTGAGTTTATATCTGCTGAGTTTTATTCTGTGTTTCGACAGCGACCGCTGGTACAACCGGTTTTTATTCTCGCGGCTGGGCGTGGTGGCGATCCTGGGGATGGCTTACGCGATCGCGAGCGGCGGCGGGATTTCGGAGCTGAAGTGGGCGCTGGCGTTTTTCTGCTCGGCGCTATTTGTATTGTTCATGCTGTTTCACGGAGAGTTGGCGCGGCGGCGTCCGGCCCCGGCTTTCCTGACCTCGTTTTATTTGATGGTGTCAGTGGGAGGAGCGATCGGAGGGCTGCTGATCGGGTTCGCGGCTCCTTATCTCTTCACCGGGCTTTACGATCTGCAGGTGGTGATTTGCCTCTCGGCGTTTCTGCTGGTTTATCTGTTGTGGCGGGGACGCGAGAAGACTGCCGAGCCGGCTCAGTTTCTGCAGACGCCGGCTGACAAAGCTGCCGGCTATGTGCTCATCGGCGCGCTGATGGTTTATATCCTTTGGATGTTTGCGCGGGCGCGGTCCGGCGGAGCGCAATTCCTGAATGCGTATTACGATCCGTGGGCGATGCTGGGGATCGCGGGCGTGATCGGCCTATGGATGCTGTGGCGGGCCCGCGGTTCGGTGAATGAAAGCATCGTGATGTTTTCTTTGATGGCCGCGGTAGCCGTGGGGCTGACCGGCTATCTGGTGCATGACACCTGGCACAGTCTGCGTGGTTCGGTGGCAATGGCGCGGAATTTCTACGGCGCGCTCTACGTTTACGATCAGGATTCGGACGGCAAGATGGGTCCGGTGCGGGTGCTGCGGCACGGGACCATCGATCATGGCGAGCAGTTTCTTTGGCCGCAAAACCAGCGATTCGCCACCACCTATTATTCGGCGGGCTCGGGCGTAGGGCTGGCGATTCGCAATCTGCAAATGCAGGGGCCGATGAATGTGGGGGTGATCGGGCTCGGCGCGGGGACGCTGACAACCTACGGGCGGCAGGGCGATCATTACACGGTCTACGACATCAATCCTCTGGTGCTGAAGATTGCGCAGCGGGATTTCAGATATTTGCGCCAGTGTATGGCGGCGAAAGAAGTCGTGCTGGGAGACGCGCGGCTTTCGCTGGAGCAGGAGCTGGCGAAGACCGGTCCGAAGCAGTTTGATGTGCTGGCGGTGGATGCGTTTTCGGGCGATGCCATTCCGGTGCATCTGCTGACGCGCGAAGCGATGGCGCTTTACTGGCGTCACTTGAAGCCGGATGGCGTGCTGGCCGTGCACGTGTCGAACCGCTATCTGGCGCTGGGTCCGGTGGTGGCTTTGGCGGCGGCGGAAGACGGCAAGCAGGCCATGATGATCAGCAATGAGGACGACGACGATAAGGAAATTTCGGCGGCGGACTGGGTGCTGGTGAGTTCGCGGCCGGGATTTTTCGAGCAGAAGGAAATCAAGTCGGTGGGATCGTCGATCAAGCCTGTCACCGGGTTGCGAACGTGGACCGACGATTACAGCAATCTGTATAAGATCCTGCGGTAGCATGACCGCCTCCCGCGCGTATCTTCCGATCTGCCTCGCGTTGATTTGCCAGCCGCTTTTTGCTCAGACGCCGGGGCCTCGGCCCGGGCGTTTCTATGATCTGGGGGGTCCCTGCAAGGACGAACGGCTCATGCTTTTCGGGGAAATCCGCGCTGCCGAGCAGAGCGCCGACTGGGAGAAGCTGGTCGAGATCCAAAAACGAAATGTCCGCGCCGCCTGCAACAGCGAATATCCGTGGGACCAGTTGCTGTTCGCGCTCGTAAAAGCCCATCGTACTTCCGACGCCGTGCTGGCGCTGGAGGATATGGATTCCCGCAACATCGAGTTGAATCCTTCGACACTGGGAGCAACTCATCCCGAGATCAAGGGCCTTCTCGATACGCCCGCTTTTAAAGCAACTCCGGCCGGGAGGAAACTTGCGCAACTGGAAAAAATATCCGACGACCGGCGAATGAGATTCCGCCGGTTATTGAATGCTATTCCGGCAAACCGGCGCCCACCCGTAAACTACATCGCCAAAGGAGCCTGTCCCTTTGAGTGTTGCCGCTACGGCGACTGGAGCGTCCTCGAAGACACCGTGCTCTTTGCCGCACCGGGCAGCAAACAGATCGCAGGCAGGGCGAAAAAGGGGAGCCGCGCCGCAGGGCTTACCGGAGAAGTTCATCTGACGCCCGTGCCAGTCGCCGTTCTCAAGGGAGGCGACCTGCCCAAAGACAGCATCGCGTTTGTCCTCGATTACGCGGGCGAAGGCTTCGGTAATGTCTACACAAACGGAAAGATTGCCAGCGTCCCGTTCGGCACAGCCAAATACTGTTTCACTCCTTCCGACAGCTGCTGGGGTGAAATCCTCTTCCCTGACACCAATCAGAAAAAGCAAGTCTGGTGGGTTCGCGTGAAGCTGGCGAACGGCACCATCGGCTGGACCGACAAGCCGGACAACTTCGGCGACAAAGACGCCTGCGGGTGATCGCCGGGTCTGCTAGACCCCGAACTGCCGGAAGTGCTGGTCCACGTGGCGATATGCCCAGATCATCCATTCATCGCGATTCATTTCGCCGAACATGGGATGGATTCCGAAGGTCTTCTGGCCGGAGAAAGACAGGATCAGCGTGGTTAGTTCGGCGACATCACGGTCCCAGGCGGCCGGTGGCGTTCCGCCTTTACCCTGCTCGATTTCAGGTCTCGTGGGTACGCCCCGGGGCCACTTCATTGGCATGTGAAGCGCGAGCCATTTGATTACGGAGCGCTGCAGGATGTTCGTCGCGGGGCTGGCGTGTTTTTCGCCGGTGGCTACGCGAAATGAGTCATTGAGATGACAGACCATTTGATGCGCATTCATGCTGCCCCACACCGCCGGCGTATGCGAGTCAAGGCGCGCAAGCCTTTCGCAGCAGCCGGACAGGGAGCTCATCTGAGGGATGTCCTTTCAATTTCGGCATTGAAGGCGCAGCCATAAAGGACGATTGCGGCGAGGAGATACATCCAGACGAGGAGCGCGATGCTGGTCCCGACACTGCCGTAGAGCACGTTGTAATTCGTTATGTTGCGGACGTACCAGGCGAACGCCAGGGTGGCCAGCATCCACAGAGTGGTTGCAAGGATAGCGCCGGGCCATACGCCGCGCCAGCGCTGTTTGCGGAAAGCCCCATAGAAATAGAGAATGGCGGTCACCGCCGCGGTCGCGCCGAAAGCGACCGTGTAACGCACAAAGCGCCAGAGCATTTCCCAGTACGGGGAAATGTCTTTCAGGGTCGGGTCCAGCTTCAGCAGCTTCAATACGGCGGACTCCACCGTGCCGCCGAAGAGTATCAATGAGGAAGCGCCGAGCAGCGGGATCGCCGCCAGAAAGACCAGCATGATGCCGGTGCCCGCGTGGCCCAGCATGGAACGATTGCGGGGGACGTGATAGGCGGCGTTGAATCCGTCGATCAGGCTCTTGATGACGCTGGAGGCGGCCCAGAGGGAGAGCGCAAACGCTACGACCAGCAGCGCGACGGGACGCTGCCCGCGGTAGCGGAACTGCTGGAGAACAATATCGTCGGTGCCCGGCGGCAGGACGCGCGAAAGAAAGCGGGCCAGATTGCGCTGCACATAGTCGGCCTTCACCTGCACGAAGATGGTTGCTATGGAGGCCAGAACGGGAAACAGGGAAAGCAGAGACGAATAAGCCGCTCCCTTGGCTATGGTGAACAGACCATCGTCAAATGACGCGATCAGCGCGCGGCGCAGCAGATACGGGAGGTGGCGCAGGATGTGGCGCACGGGGTGGGACGCTTATGTAACAGCTCCAGCGCGGCGCGCTTTATAGGCTTCGAGGAAGATGGGCGTAATGGAAAGGAGAACGATCCCCACCACCACTTTCTCGAAATTCTGCCGGACCACGGCTACCTGTCCCAGTTTATAGCCCAGCGTCGTGAGCATCGCGATGGCAAGGCTTCCCCCGAGAAGACTGAAGGCCAGAAACTTCGGATAGTACATTTCCGCCACGCCGGAAATGAACGGAGTGCAGGTACGGATGACCGGAATGAAACGCGAATAGACTACCGCGCGGGGTCCGTACTTCTCGTAGAACTTCTTGGTCTTGATCAGGTGATCCGGGTGGAAGTAGCGCGACTGCGGACGGGAAAAGATACGCGGGCCGGTCCTTCTGCCCAAAAAGTAGGCGAAGTTGTCGCCGATGATGGCAGCGCACATCAGCATGATGGCCAGCAGGTAGACGTTGACGTCAGCGGCGCCGCTAGCCACTCCGATGGTGAACAGGATGGAATCCGCCGGAATAATGACGCCGATCAGCAATCCGGTTTCCGAAAAGACGATCGCGAAAAGAGCCGCGAGCCCGAACGGATTTCCCAGCAGGGAGCGTACAAGTTCAAGAAGCTTGTCGGCGCTGTAGAGCGACCTTAAGAAATCGATAATCTGATGCATGAGGCCCGTTGCGTTAGCTGCGGGTCGTATAGCTCTTCACCAGGCGGGTCACCACGTCCTGATGAATTTTGAGCTTGCCTTCCTGTTCGAGGCGTTTGCGGAGGCCTTCCTCAAAGAGCGGAGCGCGATCGCGGGCCTTTTGCTGTTTCAGGTCGGTGCGAATAGCTTCTATCTGGGTAGCGAGACCGGCCGGGTCCGCCGGAGTCTGCGAAACAACTTTCGCCACCACCTGATTGCTGGCGACGGAAACCGGCCCGATCAGCGAGCCGACAGGTTTGGTGAAGATGCTCTCGATGCTGGTGGCCTGGCCAAGTCCTTCGATGGCGCCCTGGCGGTCCACATCGGTGGAAGTCTTGACTTCGATGCCCATTTCCTTGGCGGCCTTCTGCAGGTCGCCGCCCAGCGCCTGTGCGCGGGCAGCCAGCGCGGTGGCCTTGCTGGCGACGATGGCCTGCAACTTATCCTGGCCGGCCTTGTTGCGCGCTTCCGCCTTCGCCTCTTCATAGGTAGCGGGATGCGGGGCCTGATAGTCGGTGACGGAAGCCAGCACGACCTTGCCGCCGGGCAGAACGACAGGGCCGGCGGTGATCTCGCCCTTTCGCAGAGCGGCAATGGCGTCGTTGAATTCCTTGGAGGTGCCGACTTCAGGAACCGGGTCGCCGGCCTGGATGTTTTCGGCCCGAATGACGGTGGTTCCGACGGCCGCCGCGGCCTTTTCGGGGTGCAGCGGATCCTTGCGCAGCTCGGCGGTGGCGGTGTCCGCCAGCTTCTGCATCTTTTCGTTGGAGACGCGCTGGACGTATTCGATGGTCAGCTGCGGCTTCACTTCGTCGAACGTCTGCAGGTGCGCCTGTTCGTGCTGCGACACCTGAATGATGTGATAGCCATAGGTCGTTTTCACCAAACCGCTAGTCTCGCCGGGCTTCAGGGCGAACGCCGCTTTTTCAAATTCCGGGACCATCTGGCCCCTCACCATCCAGCCCACATCGCCGCCCTTGTCCGCCGAGCCGGGATCCTGCGAATTCTCCTTGGCGAGCTTGGCGAAATCGCCGCCTGCCTGGATCTGTTTGAGGATACTTTCGGCTTTGGTCTTCATGGCGGCGTCGTTCGAGGCGTCCGATTTGATCAGAATGTGGCGAGCCATGACGCGCTCCGGCAGCCGGAACTTGTCCTGTTCGGCGGTGTACTCCTTGTGGAGGTCCGCATCGGTGGGCTGAATGTCCGCATTCACTTTGGCCGGATCGAGCACGATGATTGCGAGGCTGCGCTTTTCCGGCACTGTGAAGGTGGACTTGTGGGTATCGTAGAAGGCCTTAATTTCCGCTTCGGAGGGTTCGGCTTCGGAGCGGTATTTTTCCGGAGTGACGAGCGCGTACTCGATTTTCACCTTGTCGTTGCGGTGATGGTACTCGGCATTGATTTCGGCGGGTGAAACCACTACGCCCTCGCCCACGATCTGGCGCAGGCGGCTCACGAGAAGTCCGCGGGCGGTTTCCGATTTCATATCCGCCAGCGTGGTGCCCTGCTGCTGGAGGACCGCGGCGAGGATGTTCGCGTCCACTTTGCCGTTCTTGACGTATTCGGCGGGCATGGTGTCCAGAATGGCGTTCTCGGCCTCTTCCGAACTGACCTTCATGCCGAGGCGGTTGGCTTCGTAGGCCATGGCGCGCTCGGAGATCATTTGCTGCACGATTTGCGGAACGTAGATGGAGAGAAGCTCTTCGGGCAGCTGACGGCTTCGCGTCATGTTGCTGACGGCCTTATTCACTTCCTGCGCCGTGAGGGTATCTTTCCCGACGGTGGCGACCACGCTGGTGTCATTCGTACTGCTGTCGTAACCGACCCCGGAACTTGGGATGAGGTAGGTAACCATGGAAAGGCCGACCACACCGAGTAGTCCGCCGAGCATGATGCGCACGACCTTGTCGCGGCTGCGAAATAGATCAAACATTACTGGAAATTCTCCTGATGAACCCGAAACCTCCTATTGTACCGCCTGTGCGGGTCGATCTGGCTGAAAGGGGGCTGTAGAGATGGACGTGCGGGGATTTTCGGGGGTTTCCGGGCCGGCGATCTACAAGCGGACGAGGTTTGCTTTGGCTGCCCGGTGCACTGCGTCTGTTGAGATCAGATGATCAAAAGTTACGAACCTGCCTTGATGCCTTACGGCAAGGGCCAAAAGGTAAAGGTCGGTGATTTGGCGGGGGCCGTGGATTCGCAGCGGATCCAGTGAAGAAGAGTCGAGCAGGCTGAGGTCATCGGGCCAGAATTCATGGAGCCCGGTCTCGCAGGCGGCTGTGAGCCTCTCGATTACCGCCTGAACAGGCAGCGCACCCGGATAGCTCGGGTTCGACATGACGCGGACACAGCCGTTCTGTGTGATCGGGCATGATGCCCAGCCGTCCTTCGCGTGTTCGGCATACCATCCAGTTGCCGCCTCATGAAGAGAATGGTCGGAGTCGAGGAGAGCGATCAGGACGTTGACGTCGAGCAGCGCCCGCATCAGTAAACGTCGTCTTGCCGGAGATTGTCGATCAATTCGTTCGTTACGAGGACGCCGCGCCGGGGGAATGGCCTGAAGCCGTGAATTTTTCCGGGCTGGTCGTGGCGTTCCGGCGGGGAGGCGGTCAGTGCGGAGCGCGCCAGGTCGGAAAGCACTGCCCCGATTGTCTTGTCTTCTCTCCGGGCTCGTTCCCGGGCCGCCTGCAGCACATCGTCGGCGATATCGAGAGTTGTGCGCATCTGAAGTGATGATAGCGCATCAAACATCAAATGCGGAATGCCTTCCCGGAGTCGAGCCGTTCTGTCGTTGACATCTTGATGTTCATAGACTAGCATCAAGATGTGAGGACGACTCTGACCCTCGATGACGATTTGGCCGAACGGCTTCAGCGCGAAGCCCGCTCTTCCGGCCAGCGTTTTAAGAGTGTCGTAAACGAAATGCTGCGGCTGGCTCTCGACATTCGCACTGAGCCGCCCGTCAGGCGCTCGCTGGTATGGCGCGAAACGCCCCTGCGCACAGGACTCGATTTCGAGAGCACCTCGGAGCTTCTGGATCGCCTCGACGGTCCGGCGGCTCCATGATCCTTCTGGATGCGAACCTGCTGATCTACGCTTACGATCAATCGTCGCCACACCGGGAACGGGTTCGCCACTGGCTGGATAGGATGATTGAGACTCAGCCGGTGGTGGGACTGCCATGGATCAGCATTCTCGCTTTTCTGCGGATCACGACTCACCCCTCATTGGCGGCAAGCCAGTCCTTTGGAATGGCCGCTGACATAATTGACGACTGGCTGACGCTGCCCAACGTGCGGGTGGTTGGTCCCGGCGCCGGCCACTGGCCAATCCTCAAGCGAACGGCGTCCGAAGCGCAGGCGCGGGGAGCTTTCATAACCGATGCCGCGCTCGCTTCACTCGCGATTGAGACCGGCGCGACCCTGTGCTCGCATGATAAGGGTTTTCGCCGTTTCGCCGGACTCAAGCTGCAGGACCCGCTGGCGGTGTGAAGATCGGGCCGGGCGCCGGGTTTAAAAGTGCCTCCCATGCGCCGCCCGAGGGAGTCCCGATATACACTGACCTGTATGCGCAGCGAGTGGGTTTCTAAGCGTTCGTCCGACGCCATCCGGACACAGATGCACTACGCCCGTAAGGGCATGGTCACGGAAGAGATGGCCTTTGTGGCCGAGCGTGAGCGTGTTCCAGCCGCGCTGATCCGGGATGAGATCGCGCGCGGGCGCATGATCATTCCCGCCAACATCAACCACACCAACCTCGAACCCATGTGCATCGGTGTGGCTTCGAAGTGCAAGATCAATTCGAATATCGGGAATTCGGCCACCACTTCCAACATCGACGAAGAGCTGGAAAAGCTCCGGTATTCGGTGAAGTACGGGGCCGATACCGTCATGGATCTGTCGACGGGCGGCGACATTCCGGAGATCCGCAAAGCCATCATTGCCAACTCGCCGGTGCCGATCGGTACGGTGCCGATTTACGAAGCGCTCTCGCGCGTGCGCCGCGTGGAGGACTTGAATATCGGGGTGCTGCTGGAAGTGATCGAAGAGCAGGCGCAGCAGGGCGTGGATTACATGACAATCCATGCCGGCGTGCTGGTTCAGTACGTGCCGCTGGCGGCCAAACGCATCACCGGAATCGTGAGCCGCGGCGGGGCGATTCTGGCCGAATGGATGGTGAAGAATCACCGCCAGAATATGCTTTACGAGAACTTCGACGCTATTTGCAAAATCTTCCAGAAGTACGATGTGAGCTTTTCGCTGGGCGACGGGTTGCGGCCGGGCTGCCTGGCGGACGCCAGCGATGCGGCGCAGTTCGCCGAACTCAAGACGCTGGGCGAGTTGACGAAAAAGGCTTGGGAATACGACGTCCAGGTGATGGTGGAAGGGCCGGGCCATATTCCTCTGGATCAGATCGAAATGCAGGTGGTGAAAGAAAAGGAACTTTGCCACGAAGCGCCGTTCTATACGCTGGGTCCGCTGGTGACCGACATCGCGCCAGGATATGACCACATCACCTCGGCCATCGGGGCGGCGATGATCGGATGGCATGGTGCGGCCATGCTTTGCTACGTGACCCCCAAGGAACATCTGGGTCTCCCCAACCGGGAGGATGTGAAGGCCGGAATCATTGCCTACAAAATCGCGGCCCACGCAGCGGATATCGCCAGGCACCGTCCGGGTGCGCGGGATCGCGACGATGAGTTGTCGCGCGCACGTTACAACTTCGACTGGAACCGCCAGTTCGATCTCTCGCTCGACCCGGAAACCGCGCGCGCCATGCACGACGAAACGCTGCCGGAAGAAGGCTTCAAGGACGCCGCGTTCTGCTCGATGTGCGGGCCTAAGTTCTGTTCCATGAATCACTCTTCAAAAGTGGCGGACTTCACGTCCGAACAGGCTGACGAAGTGCTGCATCAGATCGCTTCGGGAGATTAAAGCCGGGCGCGGTTTCTGGCAATCTGCTTGCATATATCCACGCAGAGGTGCCAGATGAAAAAGAACCTTGTAATAGTTTTCCTCAGCGGTGTGATGGCGGCCAGCAGCCTGCCGGCGGCCGATAAACACCAGCACATGGATCCCTATGTTCAGGGTCCGGCCAACGAAACGGGGCTGGCCCAGGAAGTTCGTCACAAGCTGATCATGCTGCCGCGATTCGGCGTATTTGACGATCTCGGTTTCCGTGTGGAAGGCAGTACGGTTATCCTGGAAGGGCAGGTAGCCCAGCCGATTCTGAAAGACGATGCCGAGCATGCGGTTAAGAAGATCGAGGGCGTGACGAATGTTGTTAATAACATTGAAGTTCTGCCGCTTTCGCCCAACGATGACCGTATCCGGCGGGCGATGTTCCGCGCGATCTACGGCGACCCCGAGATCGGCACGCGTTATGGATACTCGGCAGTACCGTCGATCCATATCATCGTGAAGAACGGGGATGTCCGCCTGGAGGGTGTTGTATCCAACGAGATGGACCGCAACCTGATCGGTATCCGCGCCAATGGCGTTCCCGGAGTGTTCAAAGTAGAAAACGATTTGCGTGTGGAAGGAAGCAACAAGAGCTAGGTTTGATGTTGGCGGCGGGATCGCCAGGAAAACAGGACGATTCCCGCCGCCACCGATACATTCAGAGAAGCGATTTTACCTGCCATTGGTATCCGGAGCAGCGCATCGCAGTTCTTCCGGACCAGATCGTGAAGGCCTTTGCCTTCTCCCCCCAAGACGATAACCGCGCGGTCCGGCCAGTCCACCTGATCGAACGGCAACTCACCTCTCTCGTCCAGTCCATAGACGAAGTAGCCGTCGTTTTTCAGCTCGCGCAGAGTCTGGTTGATATTCACCGCCTGCACCACCGGCAGGTGTTCCAGCGCGCCGGCGGCGGCCTTGGCGACGGTTTCGGTGAGCCCGGCGGCGCGGCGTTCGGGGATGATGATTCCATTGGCTCCGGCGGCGTGCGCGGTGCGGACGATGGCACCGAGGTTGTGGGGGTCTTCCACCCCATCCAGGACGACGAGGAGTTGCGCGCCGGACTTGACTGAGTCGAGTTCGGCGTACTTTTTTTCAGAGCCCGCGGCGACGACGCCCTGATGCGATTTAACGCCCGCCATGCGGTCGAGAGCGGCGCGTTCTTCGAACCGGACGGGCGTTCCGGCGGCGCGGGCGAGGTCGATGATTTCCTGGAGGCGATGCCCGCCAGCGCCGCGCGCGACAAGAATACGCTCCAGTGGACGCCCCGCGCGGAGGGCTTCGGTTACAGGATGAATTCCGATCAGGATCGCCAATCGTCGATGATCCCACAGGCGTGCGCTGAGATGCCAAAGCCGCAGATAATAAAAAACCGGGCAAGCCCTTGCGAGCCGCCCGGTGTTTTAACTGTTAAGTTGGTTTATTCGGCCAGCGTTTCTTCCGGACCCGGATCTTCGCTCAGACCGCCGGAATACTGCACACGGGCCTCATCCTCATAACCGGCCAGCGCATCCAGCGTCGGTTCCGGAATCGGCTCTTCCACAATATCCTCGCCCGCGATTCGGGTCCGGCGATAGAACTCCATACCGGTTCCGGCCGGCACGAGGCGGCCCATGATGACGTTCTCCTTGAGGCCGCGCAGGTAGTCCACCTTGCCGTTAATGGCGGCTTCGGTAAGGACTCGCGTTGTCTCCTGGAAGGACGCAGCCGAGATGAACGAATCGGTCGAGAGCGAAGCCTTCGTGATGCCGAGCAGCACTGCCTTGCCCTGTGCCGGACGTCCGCCCGCTTCTTCCACCCGCAGATTCTCCGCACGGAACTTGAACTTATCCACCACTTCTTCGGGCAGGAATTCCGTGTCGCCGATGTCTTCCACACGCACCCAGCGCATCATTTGACGCGAGATGACTTCGAGGTGCTTGTCGTTGATGTTCACGCCCTGCAGCCGGTAAACTTCCTGAATTTCGTTGACGAGATATTTCTGCAGTTCCTTCTCGCCGCGAACATCCAGAATGTCGTGCGGATTGCGCGGACCGTCCATCAGCGGGTCGCCCGCCATCACGCGCTCACCTTCCTGCACGTTGATGTGGACGCCGCGAGGCAGCGAGTATTCCCGCTCGTCGCCGTCTTCGCCCATGACGTAAATCTTGCGCTGGCCCTTGGAGATTTCGCCGTATTTCACGATGCCGTTGATCTCCGCCATGATCGCGCTCTCACGCGGCTTGCGCGCTTCGAACAGTTCCACAACACGCGGCAGACCGCCGGTGATGTCCTTGGTCTTGGTAGTCTCGCGCGGAATCTTGGCGAGAACGTCGCCCGCGTGAACCTCTTCGCCGTCATGCACCATAAGATGCGCATGGGTCGGCATGAGGTACTTGCGGGAACCGCCCGGTCCTTTGATCTGCACCATCGGCTGGCGCTTTTCATCGGGGGAGTCGGTCACAACCAACTGCGACATGCCGGTGACTTCGTCCACCTGCTCGGCGAGCGTAATGCCCTCCTGCAAATCTTTGAAATGCACCACGCCAGTCAGCTCGGTCAGGATCGAGAACGTGTACGGATCCCATTCGAGCAGCACCTGGTTGATCTTCACCGGATCGCCGTCGGCCACCGTAATGCGGGCGCCGTAAACGACCTGATAGCGTTCCTTTTCGCGGCCTCTGTTGTCGACGATCACGAAAATACCATTGCGGTTCATGGCAATGATTTCGCCCTTTTCGTTTTTCACCGACTGGATGTTGAGGTACTTGGCGAAACCGTCGGACTTCGCATCCTGCTTGGACTGCTCGGAAATCCGGCTCGCCGTACCGCCGATGTGGAAGGTACGCATGGTGAGCTGCGTGCCCGGTTCGCCGATGGACTGCGCCGCGATCACGCCGACCGCTTCGCCGCGTTCCACCAGACGTCCTGTCGCCAGGTTGCGTCCGTAACAAGCGACGCAAACACCGCGCTTCGATTCGCAGGTCAGCACGGAACGGATCTTCACCCGTTCAATACCGGCCGCCTGAATCGCCGCCGCGAGGTCTTCGGTGATCTCCTGGTTGACGGAAACGATGATGTGACCTTCGTAATCCTTCTGGTCTTCGAGGGCCACGCGGCCCACGATGCGGTCGCGAAGTTCTTCGATGGTTTCGCCCGATTCGATGATCGGCTCGACGATGATGCCTTCCGTCGTGCCGCAATCGTTTTCGCTGATGATAACGTCCTGCGCCACGTCGACCAGACGACGGGTGAGATAACCCGAGTCGGCCGTTTTGAGCGCAGTATCCGCCAGACCTTTACGCGCGCCATGCGTGGAGATGAAGTATTGCAGCACGTTGAGGCCTTCGCGGAAGTTCGCGGTGATCGGGGTTTCGATGATTTCGCCCGACGGCTTGGCCATCAGTCCGCGCATACCGGAGAGCTGACGAATCTGCTGTTTCGATCCGCGCGCGCCGGAGTCGGCCATGATGTAAATCGGATTGAGGTAGCGGCCTGTGCGGTCGTCCTCTTCCATGGCGCTGAACATTTCATCGGAAACCTTTTCCGTAACGCGGGACCAGATTTCGATGATCTTGTTGTAGCGTTCGCCGTGGGTGATGGCCCCGTCCTGATACTGGCCTTCCACCGCCACCACTTCTTTTTCGGCGTTCTTCACCAGTTCGGCCTTCTCGCCCGGCACGACCATGTCGTCGATACCGATCGAAATACCCGCGCGAGTGGCGTAGAAGAAGCCCAGGTTCTTGATGTTGTCCAGCATGCCCACCGTAGTGTGCAGGCCGAATTTCAGGTAGCAATACTGCACCAGCTGAGCGAGACCCTTCTTTTTCAGAAGTCCGTTGATGAACGGCATTTCTTCCGGAAGGTGGTCGTTCATGATGACGCGGCCGACCGTCGTTTCCATGTACTGCTTTTCGAATTCGATCGGCTCGGTATGGATGATGTTCTGGCTGTCGAAGGCCTTGCTGAGATCGATCACTTTGCCGGTGTAGCGCAGTTTGATCGGAGTCAGCGTCTGCACTTCTTCCATTTCGAGCGCGATGAGCACGTCGTCTGTGGAAGCGAAGGTGCGGCCTTCACCCTTGGCGCCATGACGGGACTTCGTCAGGTAATAGCAGCCGAGCACCATGTCCTGTGTCGGAACAGTGATCGGTCCGCCATGCGCGGGGGAGAGGATGTTGTTGGACGCCAGCATGAGCGTGGCGGCTTCGATCTGTGCTTCAGGCGACAGCGGAATGTGAACGGCCATCTGATCGCCGTCGAAATCCGCGTTGAACGCCGTGCAAACCAGCGGGTGAATCTTGAGCGCTTTGCCTTCAACCAGGACGGGCTCGAAAGCCTGAATGCCGAGGCGGTGAAGCGTAGGAGCGCGGTTCAAAAGAATCGGATGGTCTTTGATGACTTCTTCGAGGATGTCCCAAACGACCGGATCCTGCTGTTCGACGAGTTCCTTGGCCTGCTTGATGGTGGTGCAGTGACCGCGCTGTTCGAGCCGGTGATAGATGAACGGCTTGAAGAGTTCGAGAGCCATCTTCTTCGGCAAACCGCACTGGTGCAGTTTGAGATCCGGACCGACTACGATGACCGAGCGGCCGGAGTAGTCGACGCGCTTGCCGAGAAGGTTCTGGCGGAAGCGGCCCTGCTTGCCTTTGAGCGTGTCGGAGAGCGACTTGAGCGGACGATTGTTGGCGCCGCGCAGCACGCGGCCGCGGCGGCCGTTATCGAACAACGCATCGACAGCTTCCTGTAGCATGCGTTTTTCGTTGCGGACGATCACGTCCGGCGCATGCAGTTCCATCAGCTTCTTCAACCGGTTGTTGCGGTTGATGACGCGGCGATAGAGATCGTTCAAATCGGAGGTGGCGAAACGGCCGCCATCGAGCGGGACGAGAGGACGCAGTTCCGGCGGAATCACCGGCAGCACGTCGAGGATCATCCACTCCGGCTTGTTGCCGGATTTGCGGAAGCTTTCCACAACGCGCAGACGCTTGGCGAACTTCAGCTTCTTCTGCTGCGAAGTTTCGGTCTTCATCTTCTCGCGAATGTCTTCGCTGAGGAATTCGACGTCGATCTTCTTGAGCAGTTCTTTAATGCCTTCGGCGCCCATCATGGCGACGAATTTACCCGCGGTCGCCGGATCCTGTTCGAGTTGCCGTTTGCGCTCGTCAGAAATCACTTCGCCGAGGGAAAGATCGGGCACCTCGCCCGGATCCACCACGACATGGGCTTCGAAATAGAGCACGCGCTCCAGTTCGCGCAGCGTGATGTCCAGAAGGTGGCCGATGCGCGAAGGCAGGCCCTTGAAGAACCACACATGCGAGCAGGGGCTGGCAAGTTCGATGTGGCCGAGGCGCTCACGGCGGACACGGGCCAGCGTCACTTCAACGCCGCACTTGTCGCAGATGACGCCGCGATGCTTCATCCGCTTGTACTTGCCGCAGAGACATTCCCAGTCGGTGACGGGTCCAAAGATCCGTGCGCAGAAGAGTCCGTCCCGCTCCGGCTTGAAGGTGCGGTAGTTGATGGTTTCAGGTTTTGTTACTTCGCCGTGGCTCCAGCTTCGGATTTTCTCGGGAGATGCCAGAGAGATCCGGATAGAGTCGAAATCCGCGATAATATTTGCCCGGTCGTAAGGAGAAGAACGCATAATTTGCTCCAGTAAAAACTGTCTAGCCACTGATGAACACTGATGAACACGGATAAGAAATTGCTTTATCAGTGTGCATCTGTGTTCATCAGTGGCAAATCATCTTGTTAGTCAGCCGCCAGCGCCGTATCTTCCGGCGCTTCATGGAACTTCTTCATCAATTCCACATCGAGGCACAATGACTGCAATTCGCGAATCAGCACGTTGAACGATTCCGGCACACCGGGTTCAATCGCCGCCTCGCCTTTAACGATGGCCTCGTAAATCTTGGCGCGGCCGTAGACGTCGTCCGACTTGGCGGTGAGGAGTTCCTGCAGAATGTAAGCGGCGCCATAAGCTTCGAGCGCCCAGACTTCCATTTCGCCGAAACGCTGTCCGCCGAACTGCGCCTTGCCGCCCAGAGGCTGCTGGGTGATCAGCGAATACGGCCCGATGGACCGTGCGTGAATCTTGTCGTCAACCAGGTGCGAGAGCTTGAGCATGTAAATGTAGCCCACGGTCACCGGCTGTTCGAATTCCTGACCCGTCATGCCGTCGTAGAGCCGCGTCTTGCCCGAAGTGGGCAGACCGGCCTTGGCCAGCTGCTTCTTGATCTCTTTCTCGGTTGCGCCGTCGAAGACCGGGGTCGCGAACTGCACGCCCAGCGCTTTCGCCGCCCAACCGAGGTGAGTTTCCAGAATCTGACCGACGTTCATACGGGACGGAACGCCGAGGGGGTTCAGCACGATCTCGACCGGCGTGCCGTCCGGAAGATACGGCATATCTTCTTCCGGCAGAATGCGCGCGATCACACCCTTGTTACCGTGGCGTCCGGCCATTTTGTCGCCGACCGAAAGCTTGCGCTTCATGGCGATATAGACCTTCACGAGTTTGATAACGCCCGGAGGCAGTTCGTCGCCCTTGCGCAGCTTGGCGGTTTTTTCGTCGGTGATCTTTTCGAGCACCGCGATCTGCCGCGACGTCATCTCTTCGATTTCGTCGATCTGCTCGTTGACGCGCGCGTCCTTGTTGTTGAAGCGGATGCGCTTCAGTTCACGAGAGCGGATGGATTCAATCGCCTCGCGATCGAGAATGGCGCCCTTGGCGAGCAGCTTCTTGTTGGTCTTTTCATCGTGCAGGTCGGCAAGCACTTCCTTGCCTTCGAGCAGATTGCCGAGGCGCTTGGCGCGCTCGTCGGTCAGGATGCGGATTTCGTCGGAAAGATTGCGCCGCAGTCTGGCGATCTGCGATTCTTCAATCCGCCGTGAGCGATCGTCTTTATCCTGTCCTTTGCGGGAGAAGATTTTGCAATCGACCACGGTGCCTTCGATGCCCGGCGGGCAGTAGAGCGAGGCGTCCTTCACGTCGCCGGCTTTTTCGCCGAAGATGGCGCGAAGCAGCTTTTCTTCCGGAGTCAGCTGCGTTTCGCCTTTCGGCGTCACTTTGCCGACCAGAATGTCGCCCGGCTTCACGGTTGCGCCGATCCGGATCACGCCCGATTCGTCCAGATTGCGCAGGAACGAATCCGCGATATTCGGGATGTCGCGCGTGATTTCCTCGGGTCCAAGTTTGGTGTCGCGGGCTTCGATTTCAAACTCTTCGATGTGAATCGAAGTGTAGTAGTCTTCCCGAACCAGCTTTTCGCTGACCAGGATCGCATCTTCGAAGTTATAACCGCGCCACGGCATGAACGACACGAGAACGTTCCGGCCCAGAGCCAGCTCGCCCATATCGGTGCAGGGACCGTCGGCCAGAACCTGGCCCTTCACCACCCGCTGACCCTGATAAGCGATCGGCTTCTGGTTGATGCAGGTGTTCTGATTCGACCGTTTGAACTTGGTCATCTGGTAGATGTCCGCGCCGACTTCGCGCGACATCTGACCTTCATGCGCCGTGCCGTCGACACGGACAATGATGCGTTCGGAGTCGACTGAATCGACAACCCCGGCGCGTTTGCAGAGCACCACAGCGCCGGAATCGCGCGCTGTCACATACTCCATGCCGGTTCCGACATAGGGAGCATCGCCGCGCAGCAGCGGCACCGCCTGGCGTTGCATGTTCGATCCCATGAGCGCGCGGTTGGCGTCGTCATTTTCAAGGAATGGGATCAAACTGGCGGCTACCGACACCAGCTGTTTGGGGCTGACGTCCATATACTCGATCTCTTCGCGGCCCTTGAGGACGAAGTTACCGGCCTGGCGGGCGTTGGCAAGCTCGGGCACGATGCGGCCCGTCTCATCGAGTTCCACGTTCGCCTGCGCGATCGTGTATTTGTCTTCTTCCCACGCGGAAAGATAATCGCAGTGGGCAACGTATTCCGCGGCTTGCTTGCCCTTCGGAACCGAGGTATTGGCTTTCTCGATGGCGTCGTTAAGAATGATGTCGCCGACTTTGAACGGCGTGTCGCCCGGATTTAAGATCCGGACTTCATCGATAACCGATCCGTTGACGACCCGCTTGTAAGGGCTTTCAATGAACCCGTAATCGTTGATGCGCGCAAAGCAGGAAAGCGACGAAATCAGACCGATGTTCGGACCTTCAGGCGTTTCAATCGGGCAGATACGGCCGTAGTGCGTCGGGTGGACGTCGCGAACTTCGAAGCCCGCGCGTTCCCGTGACAGACCACCCGGTCCAAGAGCCGAGAGACGCCGCTTGTGCGTGATCTCGGAAAGCGGATTGGTCTGATCCATGAACTGCGAGAGCTGCGAGGACCCGAAGAATTCGCGGATCGCCGCCATCACAGGCTTGGCATTTACCAGATCGTGCGGCATAGCCGTCGACATTTCCTGGTAAACCGACATCTTTTCCTTGATCGCCCGTTCCATGCGAACGAGGCCGATGCGGAACTGGTTTTCGAGAAGTTCACCCACCGCGCGGACGCGGCGGTTGCCCAGGTGATCGATATCGTCCACGGCGCCGATACCTTTGCGCAACTTGAGCAGGTAGCGGATGGTGTCGTGGAAATCGGCTGGATGCAGGATACGGGCGTCGTAAACCGTGCCGTCGGCCTTCTTGCGGACAGGCGACTCGGGCGCGTCGTAGATTTTGATTGAGAACTTCATGCGTCCGACGCGCGAGAAGTCGTACTTGCGCGCCTCGAAGAACATGCCGTCGAATAACTGGGTAGCCGTATCGACAGTGGGGGGATCGCCCGGACGGAGCTTGCGGTAGATTTCGATCAGAGCGTCTTTGCGGGTTTTGACCGGATCCTTGCGCAGCGTGGTGGAGATGACGGTGCCGACTTCATCGCGTTCCGGGAAGAAAACTTCAAAGCCGGGGATGCCCGCTTCGATGAGCTTGCCGATAACAGTGGGCGTCAGCTCCTGATTGGCGTCGATCATCACTTCGCCGGTCGACATATCGACGACGTCGGCGGCGATGAACGCGCCTTCCAGATCGTTGGGCGCAACTTCGACCTGGGCGATCTTGTTCTTGACGATTTCGCGCATCAGGCCGGCAGTGATCTTGCGGCCCTGCGGAACCACGGGTTCGCCGGCTTTGTTGTTCACGGCGTGCGAAAGCTTCAGTCCGACCAGGTTGTCATCGACAGCCCACTGCAGCTTGCTGTCTTTTACAGCGACTTTACTGATGCGGTAGAAGGTTCGAAGAATCTGCTCGTCGGTCTCGAGGCCGAGCGCGCGCAGAAACACCGAGCCATAGAATTTGCGCTTACGGTCGATCCGGACGTAGAGGAGATTCTTGGTATCGTACTCGAACTCAACCCAGCTGCCGCGATAGGGGATGATCTTGCCGAGAAAATAACCCTGCGCCTGCACTTTCTCAAAGAAGACGCCCGGCGAACGATGCAACTGGCTGACAATAACGCGTTCGGTTCCATTGATAATGAACGTGCCGTTGTTCGTCATCAGCGGAATTTCGCCGAAGAAAACTTCCTGTTCTTTGATGTCGCGAACGCTCTTCTGGCCGGTTTCGGCGTCTTTGGCGTAGACGGTGAGACGGATGGTGACTTTCAGAGGCGCCGCATAGGTCATGCCGCGCTCTTCGCACTCGGCCTGATCGTATTTCAGCTGCAGGCCTACGGGGTCGCCGCATTTGTTGCAAAAAGTAACAATATTGCGATTAAAAGTACCGCAATGGTGGCAGAGAATATCGCCAGGATGGAACGGATCGGTCTTGATGGTAGCGCCGCAGGAGGGGTTCCGGCAGGTGGACCGAAGGTGATGCAACCCCTTCAGATTGCCGCACTTGCATTCCCAGTTGCCGATGGAATAATCGACAAACTCAAGCTGGCTGACACCACGGAAATCCGAGATCGGAAATACCGAAGTGAAGACAGTTTGCAGGCCAATATCGTCGCGCTCGTTCGGAAGAAGGTCCATTTGCAGGAACTTTTCATACGAGTTCTTTTGTACTTCGATCAGATTCGGGATCGGAATCGAAGTCTTAATCTTGGAAAAATCAACTCTTTCGGGAGCGAGGCCGTTGTCAGCAGACATAGGATTTCAATAACTCCGTAACGACAGGCAGGCCATCTAAGCGATGATCTGCCTGGAAACCAATAACGACGATTGCCCGCAAGCCTTCATACGAAAGCCGCGGGTAACCAAACCTAAAACATTGCGAGCGAACTGTAGTGGAAGCCGGGCCGAAAAGTCCAGAGCCCTGAAAGATTGCGCTTGTGCGTGGCCCGGGAATCGGTTATAACTTTGAGTAAATAGCTGAACTCTGAAATTTGGAGCTCGACAGAATACACCAATGGCGTAGCCGCGCAGGCACGCAAATGCCCCGCGCGAAGATCTGGTCGGCTTACAATCTGACTTCCTTGGATTCAGCGCCACCGTCACCAATCCGGATCTACCGGGAGAAACCAACGCCAAGATACCACGTTAGCACCGTCCCGGGCAATCCGTCAAATTAAAGTCCATCAGCGGCGTGAGAGCATGACGCACCCCCGCCGCTTCGAGTTATAGCCCGCGCAACCTGTTGATTTCGCAGCTCCCCGGAAGGGGAGCTACTTCACTTCGACAGTAGCGCCGACGTCGACGAACTTCTTTTTGATGGCCTCAGCTTCATCCTTGCTGACGCCTTCCTTGACTGGCTTCGGTGCGCCGTCCACCAGATCCTTGGCTTCTTTGAGGCCGAGGCTGGTGACTTCGCGAACCGCTTTGATGACGTTGATTTTGTTGGCGCCGGCCGCCGTCAGAACAACCGTAAATTCCGTCTTTTCTTCAGCTGCCGGAGCTGCCGCAGCCGCACCACCGCCGCCCGCCGCCGCCACCGGGGCTGCAGCCGCTGCTGAAACGCCCAGTTTCTCCTCAAGCAACTTCACGAGCTGGGACGCCTCGAGCAGCGTCAAGCCCTGAATCTGATCCGCAATCGCGTTGATATCCGCCATGATCTTAGAAACTCCTCAAACTCTTTCGTTCAAAATTCGCCGCTTGGCACGTTCGTGCGAACGGCGCAATCAGCCCTGAAACCTGCCAGCTCCGACAACTGCTAGCTCTGAAACTTGTTTTCTTTGACGCCCTGATCCACAACCACGGCCAGATTCCGCCCCACCGCATTGATCGTTCCCAGCAAACGCTGCGCCGGCGCATTGATCAAATAAAGCAACTTCGAGAAGATGGCTTCCTTCGAAGGCATATTAGCGAGATCGTTAATGGCGCCGATATCGATGACACGCCCTTCGACCATCCCCGCTTTGAATGTGAACGCAGGGTTCGTTTTCGCATATGCCGTCAGCGCCTTCGCCAGACCGACCGGATCGGATGACATCGCCAGCGACGTCATGCCCTTCAGATTTTTGAGAAGCTCCTGCGACGGAGTCCCCTCGGAGGCGATTTCCGCGATGTTGTTCTTGACGACCCGGTAATTGCCGCCCGCGCCGCGAATGGTCTTGCGAAGGTTAAAATCCTGATCCACCGTCAGCTTCTGGAAACCGGTGACGAACACGTTGTTCGCCTGCTCCAGCGCCTTGCGCAACTCTTCGAAATCTTTTTTCTTTTCGTCTCTGTTTTTCATTTTGACCGCCTGCGGACTAAGCCTGCGCCGCCGCTTCCTTCGCGGTCAGTTCCGCGACATCGATCCTGATTCCCGGGCTCATGGTGGAGCACAGGGTTGCGCTCCGCACATATTTGCCTTTGGCGACGGAGGGCTTGGCCTTAAGAACCGCCGTAATCAGACTGGAGGCGTTTTCCACCAGCTTGACGGGGGTAAAACTCGTCTTCCCGATAGGCGCATGAATGATTCCGGTTTTATCGACACGGAATTCCACCTTACCGGCCTTCACTTCAAGGACAGCCTTCGCCACATCTGCGGTAACGGTTCCCGTCTTCGGGTTCGGCATCAGGCCGCGGGGACCGAGCACCTTGCCCAGCTTACCCACCGAGCGCATCATGTCCGGCGTGGCGATGACCGCGTCATAGTCGGTCCAGCCTTCGGACTGAATCTTGTTGACCATGTCTTCGCCGCCAACGAAGTCGGCGCCGGCTTCGAGGGCCTCGCGCTGCTTGTCGCCGCTGGCGATAACCAGAACCTTCTTGGATTTGCCCAGTCCGTTGGGCATGACCACAGTGCCGCGAACCATCTGGTCGGCATGCTTGGGATCCACGCCCAAACGCATGTGGATCTCTACAGTCTCATCAAATTTTGCAAATTTGATCTTCTGTAAAAGGGGTACCGCCTGATCGAGGGGGTATTCGCGCGCTTCAACCTGCTTGAGCGCAGCTTCGTATTTTTTTCCGGGTTTTCTAGCCATGTCTCCTCATTGGTACAAGCGGCAGCACCGTCTGAGCTGAAAACTGCACTCAGCGCGCACACCTCCCATTGAGCCCTTTTGGGGGTACTCAAAAATCCTACCACGAGGACGCCGCATGCGCAAGCGGCACCGGCTTCATGAATACCAGCCGCGACGCTTCCACGCGATCCGGGCACCATTATGAGGGTGAACGCGCGGATAATTCGAGACTCATTTCCCGCTCAATTGCCGGAATTAACCAGCGGGATTACCGGAGTACTAACGATCGTTAGTACCGGCGTCAAACCGTAGAAGTACTAGTACGGGTTGTTACTCTTAAAGCCCGAAAGTTAATCCATTAACAACAAAAAAGATGCGTAAGTTGAAGCACACTGTGGCCTAAACCCTGCTATGCTATTGGCGTATGGAACCATCACGCGTAGTCCGCGCCTTATCGGCAACTCTGGTGTTGCTGCTGGCGTTCAGCACTGCCTCCCTCGCTGGCACGGTCTCAACGGACCTCGCACAGCGTAAAAATAACGAAACTGTCGACGTGATTGTCCAGTACAACCGCGGTGTCAATGCAAGTTCAGTCGCGCTTTCCGGCGAATACGGAACGAAGGTGCGCGATCTGCATGTGATCAACGCGCAGCACCGGCGCATGACGGCGGCCGCAGCGCGCAGACTTGCCGCGAATCCTGCAGTCGCCCGCGTGAGCCTCAACCGGCCGGTGATGAGTACGGGTATCGTATGTCCGGCATCCCCTTGTTTCGATTACCTGCCGCAGAGTATCAATCCGCCCAAGAGCGGTCTGGTTAAGCTTAGCGACTACATGAGCTTGGGCGTTGGGATTGGGGTCGCGGTTATCGACAGCGGCATCAACACCACCAGCCCGGATTTTAACGGAGACGGTTCTGGCGCCGGCGCCGCACAAACGGTAGTTTATTCTGCGGACTTTTCAGACGATACCGCCAACGGAGCGCCCGCCGATACTACGGATCATTTCGGTCACGGAACGCACGTAGCCGGGATTATTGCCGGCAATGGCACGAACTCCTATGCACCGGGCAATTCACCTTACACGCACGTAATTCACGGCGTTGCGCCCGGGGCCAGCCTGTTCAACCTGAAGGCGCTCGACAGCAATGGCGTTGGTTCCGACAGTTCTGTGATCGCAGCCATTCAGGCGGCTATCCAGCTCAACCAGACCAACACCGGCGCATATCCGCTGATTAAAGTAATCAACCTGTCGCTGGGACGGGGAATCTATGAGAGCTTTACGCAGGATCCGTTATGCCAGGCAGTCGAACAGGCATGGCTGTCCGGCATCACTGTTGTCGTTGCAGCTGGCAATGGCGGCCGCGATAATACCGTCGGCACATTTGGCTACGGAACGATCACTGCCCCGGGCAACGATCCCTTGGCATTGACCGTCGGGACGATGAACAGTGAAGGGACTCAGGCCCGCACTGACGACCTGATGGCCAGCTACAGCTCGAAGGGACCGACCCTCGGCGATCATGTGGTGAAGCCGGATCTGGTAGCTCCGGGCAATCTGGTCTATTCGGTTCGTAGTCCCGGTTCCGTGCTTGAAAACGCTTATCCCAACAATGTGGTCCCCGCTGCGGATTACATCAAGAATCCGCTTCCGGGAGCGGCGTCCAACTATTTCGTGCTCAGCGGCACCAGCATGGCGGCGGCAGGTACCAGCGGCGCCGTAGCGGCTCTTCTCGCCAGCAGCGGAAATACAGGTCTGTCGCCCGACCAGGTGAAAGCCCGGCTGATGATTACGGCGGACAAGTTTCCCGCTAACAGCTACGCGGTTATCACCGACAACACATTGACTCCGCCGGAGCAGTTTTACATTCAGTACGATATCTTCACCGTCGGCGCCGGCTATCTGAATCTGAAGCTGGCGATGGTTCCCACGGTCGCCAACACAATTCCGGCGGGGATGAATGCGGCATCGCCGGTGGCTGAACTGATTGCTCCGGGGAATGTGGTCGTAGTGAATGCCACCACGGTCTGGGGCAGCACCACCGTTTGGGGCAGCACCACCGTGTGGGGTTCGCTTCTCGGCACAACCACGGTATGGGGCTCCAATGTCGATTCGCAGGGTAATCCTTTAACCACGGTCTGGGGTTCGACCACCGTTTGGGGTTCTTCGGTCTGGGTGAATCCTTCAACTACGGTCTGGGGCAGCACCACGGTCTGGGGTTCGGCAGCGCCTCCAGTACCTGGAACGACCGTGTGGGGCTCGACCACGGTTTGGGGATCGGATGCCAATGGAAATCCTCTGACAACCGTTTGGGGCTCCATTACGAATCCGGCTTCTCCAACGACCACGGTGTGGGGCAGCAATGGCTCCAATCCGCTCACTACCGTTTGGGGCAGCACAACAGTCTGGGGCAGCACGACGGTCTGGGGATCCACCACGGTTTGGGGATCAACCACAGTATGGGGCAGCACCACGGTTTGGGGCTCAACCACAGTGTGGGGTTCGACCACCGTCTGGGGCAGCGAGACCACGACCGATCCGACCAATAATTAGCTCGGCGGAGCCGATAGCTTTCAACCCGCGAAGGACCGCTTCCCCGGAAGCGGTCCTTTTTTATTGAGTTTCTAGTTTATTTTCAGCGGTCTTGTACTGGTACTGGGACCTTTGACCTCCCGATCTTGTCAAATCTATAGTTGGAGGGAAGTCGGAGGACTCAGTTTTGAAAAAATTCCAGATCGGAAGCAGCCTCTTGTTGGCAGTCGTTGGCGGACTCCTGGTGTCGAACTCCACGGCCCAGGCGGCTACTCTTTACAGCAACGGCGCGCTGAACGGAAGCCTCAACGACTGGTTCATCGACGCCGGCGACGGTTCGGCTGTCACCAACTCGTTCACGCTTGGCAGCGCGTCCACTTTGACGGCGGTCGACTTCGTAGTTTGGGTGAACACGGGCGACACCCCGGATACGATCGACTGGGCGATTACCAGTTCGGACTTCGGCACTGTGCTGCCGGGCGCTTCGGCGGCCGCCGCCCCTTTGAGCAGCACCCTCCAGTTCACGAACGACTCGGCCTTTGGAAGTTACGATGTCTACGATGTTTCTTTCTCGATTCCGAGCGTCAGTCTGGCAGCGGGCACTTACTGGCTGCAGCTTCAAAACGGCGCCACGGCGAATCTGGACTTAATGGGTTGGGATGAAAATGACGGCCCGTCAGCCGCTTTTTCCGCTACCGTGATCCCGGGCGGCGGACCGCCCCCGTATGCCGACATCACTTCGACGATTAATACGGTCTGCTCATTTTACGACAATTGCACAGACACACCGCAAACAGGTTCGGAGACCTTTCAGATTGAAGGCACTCCCGAACCCGGCACCGTGTTCACGTTGCTTTCGGGGCTGCTGATGGTAGGCGGCGCGGCGTTTTACAGAAACAGGCGCAAGACCGTTTGCTGATTTAGCGTAAACCGCGCTCTTTAAGCCAGGCGATCAGCGTGGCCGGATCATCGGTAATGATCGCGTCCACTCCGGCATCGGCCAGCTTTTGCCAGTCGGATGGCTTGTCGGCTGTCCACGGCACGACTTGCATTCCCGCGGCATGCGCCTGGGCGACGTACTCCGGCGTCACCAGCCGGTAAGCAGGGCTGAACAAAGTGGCGTCGAATTCCTTCGCAACTTCCATCCAGTCTCTTTTTTCTTCCCACAGCGCAGCGCGCGGTATCGAGGGATCGAGACGCTTCATCACGCGCAGCGTGCGCGGATCGAAACTCTGAAGGATAACGCGCGACTCCAGCTTGTGCTTGCGCACCAGATCGAGAATCATCTGCGCAAACGGTTCGGGCGCGGGCGTCAGTTCCGGGTGGTCGGCGAATATTTTCGTTTCCACGTTGAACTGGACTGAATTGCCTTTTCCCAGCGCCAGCACTTCATCGAGCGTGGGAACGCGTGTGCCGGGCTGCGGCTGCTGATCCGGAAAGCCTGGATTCTTTTTCGCGCCGCAGTCATACCGGTGCAATTCTTCCAGAGTCAGATCGTGGATCGCGACACCCACGTTCGGACCCGAGCAGATGGTCGCGTTGATATGCGGATCGTGCGAAACGACAGCGACGTTGTCCTTCGTGACCGCAACATCGAGTTCCAGCACATCGACGCCAACACCGATGGCGTACTGAAACGCCGGAATGGTATTTTCGGGACGGCGCGCACGAGCTCCGCGATGCCCATGAACCAGAATCCGGCGCTTGTCAGCAGACATGAGGCTGACGCCTGCGAGGCCCGCCAGCGCACTCACCGTAAACGCGCGCCGCGAGAAAGTAGAATTGACGGTCATTGATTTTCGAGTCTCGCACGATGATATTACAAACCGATAACGATTAGTGGATGGTGCGGGACTTGCCGTTCATGTAATCCATGAGCAGATACTTTCCGAGAGTCTGCGGAGTCGTGAAGTAGGCCTTGCCGCGGCAAAGTCCAGTCACCTGCTGGACAAAATTCACCAGTCCGTAGTCGCTGGCCAGCATGAAGGTATTTATCATGATGCCTTGCTTCTTGCAGCGATTCACCTCTTCAAGAGTCCGGCTGATGACCAGCGGGTCGAGCCCGAAAGCGTTCCGGTAAGTCCGGCCGTCATCGAGCGTCAGAGCAGAGGGTTTGCCGTCCGTGATCATCACGATCTGCTTCATGTCCTTGCGTTCCTGCTGCAGCAGCTTCTGCGCCAGAATCAAACCCGCGCGCGTATTGGTGTAGTACGGACCCACCTGTACACGGGCCAGCTGGCTGATGTTCAGCTCCTCGGCCGAATCGTGAAACAGGACGCATCGCAAACTGTCGCCGGGATACTGGGTGCGAATCAGATGCGCCAGAGCCATAGCCACGCGCTTGGCGGGGGTGAAGCGGTCTTCACCGTACAGAATCATGCTGTGACTGCAGTCCAGCATCAGCACCGTTGCGCAGGAACTCTGGTACTCACACTGGTGAACATGCAGATCGGAATACTCCAGGTCGATGGGCACCTTCAGGCCTTCGCGGCGAATCGCCGAAAACAGGGTCCGGCTGATATCCAGATTCAAGGTGTCGCCGAAGGCATATTCCTTCGAGCTTCCGGAAGATTCAATGCCTGTGGCGAGGTCGCGGGTATCGTGCCTGCCGAAGCTCGACTTGCCGAGCGATCCCAGCAGATCCTTCAGCGTTTTGAAGCCCAGAAAATCGAGCGATTTATCGGTGACTTCGAAGCGCGCCTGGCCTTCCCCGCCCCCTTGTCCCGAGCCTTCCGGTGAGTCAACCGAGATGTGTCCCTCGCTGGCAAGCTTTTGAATCAGGTTTTCCAGCAGCTGATCCAGTTGCTCGGGCGACATCGCCGATAACTTCTCGAGCATTTGCTGCATCTGGTCGTCAGGGAAAAGCCGCCCGCTCTCCAGGGCTTCCTGAATGGCTCGTTTGAGGTCTTCCAGATCCTGCTCACTCCAGCGGCCGGACTGCATGTAGGGATCGTTGAAACCGCTGCCGAGGAAGAAATCGGCCAGCGCATCCATCAGATCCTGGGCATCGATCCCGAAATCATCGCCGGTGAATTTGGAAAAATTGACCCACTTCATCTAATTGAACTGACGCCGCTGGCGTGTCCTCGGGTTCTCTTCTTCCTGCGCGGACGGGCGCTTTCGCTCTTCCGCTCCGAATCCGCGTTCTTCGGACCGGCTGATTTTCCGGTTGGCGTGGAGTCCTTCCAGAATGAACTCGCCCGCCGACGCGCGCAAAGCATCCGGCTCGTTCGCCGTCAAACCCAGCGCGCGCGTTTTTTCCATCAGGCCCTGGATGGAATCGAGCTGCTTGACCATTTCGGCCGAGTCGGCGTCCTCGCCCAGCTTGAGGTTGCCGCCCAGATCGAACCATTGCACCAGCGGGCCCATATTCACGCCCTCGAAATACCGGTTGAACACTTTGGCGACCGCGCCGCGAATCAACTCGCGGCTCACCGCATCCCCGCCCTTGAGTTCGCCTTCATACTCCAGTTCGATTTTGCCCGTGATCGCCGGCAGAGCCGCGTAAATGTCCACCACCCGCGGGACAGCGGTGTCTTCACCGTTTTCCAGAGCGCGCCGCTCGGAGTTGGAGACCACGTTTTCGGTCACCGAAATCGGGAGGCGCTGCGAGACGCCGGATCGCTTGTCGACGCGCTTGTCTTCCCGCGCCGAGAAAGCCAGTTGCTCGACAATCTCGGCGATATATCCGGGGAGGCGAACCTCGATCTCCGCCTGGCGGTCGAGCCACGCCTCAGATTTTGTAATCGCGATACCGTGTTCGAGGGTTGCCGGATAGTGGGTGCGGATCTCGCTTCCAATGCGGTCCTTCAGCGGCGTGATGATCTTGCCGCGCGCTGTGTAGTCCTCGGGGTTGGCCGTGAACACCAGCAGGAGATCGAGCGGCAAGCGAACCGGGTAACCTTTGATCTGCACATCGCCTTCCTGCATGATGTTGAACAAGCCGACCTGAATCTTACCGGCCAGGTCGGGCAATTCATTGATGGCGAAAATGCCGCGATTGGCGCGCGGAATTAAACCGTAGTGAACCGTCAGCTCGTCAGAAATATCCTGTCCGCGCCGCGCCGCCTTGATGGGATCGATGTCACCGATCATATCGGCGATCGTTACGTCCGGCGTCGCCAGCTTTTCCACATAGCGCTGCTCGGCCGAAAGCCACGCAATTGGCGTGTCATTCCCCTTTTCGGCAATCAATAACTGGCAGCGGCGGCAAATCGGGGCGTACGGATTGTCGTGAATCTCACAACCCGCGATGTAGGGCGTGGCGGGATCGAGCAGCGTGGTCAGCATGCGGATCAGGCGCGTCTTGGCCTGGCCGCGCAGTCCCAGCAGGATGAAGTTATGGCGGGACAACAGAGCATTCACCACCTGCGGAACCACCGTGTCCTCGTAGCCCACAATGCCGGGAAACAGAGTTTCCCCGCGCTTGAGCCG
>DASZLO010000033.1:0-9656 GCA_035552315.1 Bryobacteraceae bacterium | reverse complement strand
CTTTGCCGCCGAGCGCGGCCGGGTCCCAACCCATGCCGGCATCCTGACTCCAGCCAAAGACGTCGCCGGAGGGGCGCTGAATGAGCATTTCGGGAGTGAGGGGCAGGGAGCCGGCCGGTCCGCGGGCTTTGGAAGCGACGTCGAAAATGGAAGAATCCGCCGAGTCCAGAATGCGATCTAAGGGAGTGGCCACAGCTTCAATGATAGTCGGGGTTTTGACTTGAGGGGTGCGGGCAGGGTATTTTGCAACTAGAGCGTTCTAGCGGCGCGGTAGCCAAGTGGTAAGGCAAGGGTCTGCAAAACCCTTATTCGTCGGTTCGATTCCGACCCGCGCCTCCAAGCTCATTCCATTTTTGAATCAATGATTTAGCGGAAAATGCAATTGCGGCAAAAGGTTTCGTGGCCACTTTTGTACCTCGGCTTTAAGGTTTCGGCCGCGCACATTGAGCGCTCAGAGCGCTAGCAAGATGATGCTATGAAGACGGTTCCATGATGTACCAGCGATTCCGTCGTTCGTCATAGATCAATCGGCGGCCGTTCACCGCATAAAATTTTTGAGTAGCTTTGGTCCAGAGGAGCTTCATCCTGCTTTTGGTTTCCTCATCTGGTTCCATGACTTCGACGAATTTCCAATGCTTTGCCGGCATAGAAAGCAACATTCTACCGAAATTCCGTATGAACCAATGAACATCAGGCGTAGAATCGTTCTATGGACGACACCCAATTTTCGATGCGCTCATGAAGTCTGAAACCTTCACCGCGACCCAAGGCCCAGAAGAAGGACGAGAGGAACGGGCACGGAAAACGCTCTGCCGGGGTGCTCGAACTTCCACGGGATACGGACATGAGAAACGTTGATATTCTCGCCCGGCTCCGAGAGCTTTCGCCAGAACTCAATGCTCTTTTGTAGCTGTTCAGGAAAGCGCGGTATACGTCCAGTCGGCGACGATATCCGGCTCGTCGGCGACCCCCGAATAGGCACGAGCCGATTTTTCCGCATCCGCCTTCAAGTCTTCGTCCCCCTCGCCAGGCAACGCGATCTTCTTGTCTACCTGGGAGTTCCCGTGCTTCACGCGCATCTCGAACAAGTAGCTCGTCTCTTTTGAGTTTTCGACTTCAAGGACGAATTCCTTGTCGCCGATGTTTATGATCTTCGACCACTTGTGCGCATATAGCCTCATTTCATGCAGCATAGCGTTGAACCCCCTGTTTGCCGAAGATCGTGATGATCTCGTTCATAGCTCACCATCGCAATTGTACTCCCCTGCAAGACGACCGGCAGTCCGGCTAGTCGTCCGAGGCTTGGATTGAAAACCGTCCCAAAACCCTTCCAATGAATCGGCACTTGCGGTATTCGTGCACTTCTCGGGCGTTTGTGAATCAATAACTTCCATGTAATCAATACGGAGGCGCATTTCGATTCCGACCCGCGCCTCCAAGCTCTAGCACACGCACCAACTCCTGACAAAACGCGCTGCCATCGCTTACGCCGCGTCCTGAATATCGATGCTCAGCCGCTTGCCGACGGCCCGGAACGCTGCCTCCAATTGATCGAGACGGGATTTGTGGAGCAGGTCGAGCAGCCTATCAACCTGCGGCATGTGACAATTCAGCCTGCGCGCCAGTTCGGCCTTTCCGACCCGCTTGGCGCGCATCGCCGAATAAAGGCCGATCTTGGCCTCCGACAGCGCCGACAGAACCACTGATTTTCCGCGCGCTTTCACCAGGGACGGTTTAGGAATATCACGACGGTCTTCGATGTACATGCTCAATGCCGTCTCAAGCGCATCGGCCGCTTCCGTGAGCGCTTCGTCCTCGTCGGCGCCGAAAGTATGAGCTTCTGGAACGTCTGGGAAATCCACCATAAGACTTCCGTCGGTGTCACGGGTTAGGGTTACGGGAAAACGTAGCATAAGCCTCCTCTATTCGATTCCAAGGTCTTTGAGTATCTTCTTCACCAGCCCTTTGCCGAGTTCCTTCTTGCCGTGCATCGGCAGTACGCTGGAACGATTTCCGCTACGAACCTTGAGATGGCTACCCTTGCCGGGAGCGAAAGAGCATCCGTTGCGCTCCAGGAACCTCAGCAGTTCGTTGCTTGTCACACTTTCAGAATACAACAGAAATGTTGCTTATTATACAGATATGTTGTGTTGGTTCTGGAAGAGTACGGACGGCCGTCACGCTGTCCTCCTGCCGGCCGGCTTGGACACAGCGCCGGAAAAGCCGCTAAGCGCAACGCATCGGGCCCCTAATTTGATGTACGATGGAAGTTCGGCGTGGTGGCGAAGCTGGTAACGCATCAGTCTGCAAAACTGACATTCATGGGTTCGAGTCCCATCCACGCCTCCAAATTCTCCCCTTCCTGGTGAACTAGTGCGCGGGCAGGAAATCCCAGATCGCGGGATCTTCCTTGCCTAAGACCCACGAACAGAAGCCCTGGATTCCCGTTTCGTTCACCAGATTCCACCGCGCCTGAAACGTCCGCAGGTCCGTATAGAAGACCCACTCCCGCGTCGCGTCGCGATAGAAGTAGAACCACGACGCCTGATCGGTCGGGTCCCACTGGACTTCGGGGTGAAATGCCGCCAGCAATTGCTGCACATCCGCCGCGCCCACCGTCGCCTGCGCCGGGTTCGGCTTCTCATCTTTTCCCGGCGTTCCGGCGTACCAGCGATACCCGTAAACCGGAATCCCGAGCGACAGCTTGTCCTTGGGCACGACCTTCAAGGCGTATTCCAGATTCGCCTTCGTCCACAGATATCCGGCCACCGGACCCGGAGGCGTGTAGCGGGTCTGCTCGTCGTAGGTCATGAGGCAGACCAGATCGACGGCTTCGCCGAGGGCCTTCAGGTCGTAGGCATCGCGCCAATTCGCGTAAATCCACTTGTAGAATCCGCCGGTGCCCGGCGGCGCCGGAGCGTTGGGTACGGTGGCGATGGAAAGCTGCAGTCCCTCCTTATGGAACGCCGCGGCCGTCTCCCGCACCAGACCGCTGAGCGCGTCGCGATCGCGGACGTGGACATTTTCGAAATCGAACTGAATGCCCAAGTAGCTGTTCTTTTTGCACTCGGCGATCAGCGATTCAATGAGCGAGATATGCGCGTCGGGGGTCGCCAGGAGTTTGTGGAAGTTCTCCTGGTTGAAGCCCGGATTCACCACGATCGGCATCACGGGCACGCGATGCTGGCGGGCGGCGTCCATCACGGCCGCATTCGCCTGTCCGGTGACTACGCCCAGAGCATCCACGTTATACCAGGTGGGCACCAGGATATCGATCTTGTCGGCATGGGCTAGAAAGGCCTGGACGCCCGCCGGATCGCGGCTCAGATAGAACAGGGATTTGGGCCGCGCCCCGAGTGCGCACACCGCCAGCAGCAGAATGGGAAAGAGCCTTCGCATACACCGCTACTGTAACAACAACCACAGCGGGAAACGGCGCTTTTGGGCCGCTCCCTCGTTTACACTGGAGGAGGGGGGAAACGCGTCAGGTGGCTACAACTACGCCTCTCGGCACATCACAAACTTCGGCTTCTGGACGGTTCGAGGGACTCGAGCCGGAGCAGTTGATCCGCGCCTTCCGCCTGATGCATACGTCCCGCCGACTGGACGATCGCGAAGTGGCGCTGAAGCGGCAGAATCGCATCTATTTTCAGATCAGCGGCGCGGGCCACGAGGCGATTCAGGTGGCGGCAGGCATGGCGCTCCGTTCGGCCCACGATTGGTTCTACCTTTACTACCGCGATCGCGCCCTGTGCCTCACGCTGGGCGTCACTCCGCACGAGATGCTGCAACAGGCCGTGGGGGCCGCGGCCGATCCTGCGTCGGGCGGACGTCAGATGCCCTCCCACTGGGGTCACAAGGCCTACAACATTGTCAGCGTATCTTCGCCCACCGGCACGCAGTACCTGCAGGCCATGGGCTGCGCCGAAGCCTCGCGCTATCTCGACGCGAAGACCGACGAAATCACGCTGGTCACCTCTGGAGAAGGCGCCACCAGCGAGGGCGAATTCTGGGAAGCCATCAACATCGCCTGCCTGAAGCGGCTGCCGGTCATTTTTCTGATTGAGGACAACGGGTACGCCATCAGCGTCCCGGTGGAATGCCAGACGCCCGGCGGCAATGTGGCCGAACTGCTCTCCGGCTTCACCGATCTGTACCGCCAGGAAGTGGATGGCACGGATTTTCTGGCGTCGTTCCGCGTGATGAAAGCGGCCGAAGCCTGGTGCCGTCAGGGACGGGGTCCGGCCCTGGTGCATGCTCGGGTGACCCGCCCCTACTCGCACTCGCTCTCTGACGACGAGCGCATGTACAAGACTGCCGCCGAGCGCAAGGAAGAGGCGGAGCGCGATCCCGTGGTCCGCTTCCCCCAGTTTCTGATGGACGAGGGCGTGATTGACCGCCACATGCTTCAGCTCATCGCCCACGAGGTGGATGAAGAGGTGAACGCCGCCACTCAGGAAGCCCTTCACGAACTGCCGCCCGCGCCCGAAACCGCCCTGGCGCATCTCTATTCGGACACGATCGACCCCACGAGCCAGACGTTTTCCACGCCGCCTCGCTTCCAGGGTTCGCCCATGACCATGGTGGATTTGATCAACGCCACGCTCCGCGAGGAGATGCGGCGCAATCCCAATATCCTGGTGTTTGGCGAGGACGTGGCCGATTGCAGCCGCGAGCAGAATCTGAGCGAGGTCAAAGGCAAGGGCGGCGTTTTTAAGGTCACGGCCGGTCTGCAAATTGAGTTTTCACCGCGCCGCAGCTTCAATGCGCCTATCGCGGAAGCGGCCATCACGGGGCGCGCGATCGGCATGGCAACTCGCGGACTCAAGCCCGTGGCCGAGATTCAATTTTTTGATTACATCTGGCCGGCGATGATGCAGATTCGCGACGAATTAGCTACCATGCGCTGGCGCAGCAATGGCAACTTTTCCGCGCCGGCGGTGATTCGCGTTCCGGTGGGCGGCTACCTCAACGGGGGCGCCATTTATCACAGCCAGTGCGGCGAATCGACCTTCACTCACATTCCCGGATTGCGCGTCGTGATGCCGTCCAATGCACTGGATGCCTGCGGGTTGCTGCGCACCGCCATCCGCTGTGACGATCCGGTGCTGTTCCTGGAACATAAGCGCCTGTACCGCGAGCCTTACAATCGATCTCCGCATCCCGGCGACGGATTCCTGATTCCCTTCGGCAGCGCCCGCTTGGTGAAACCCGGGCAGCATCTCACCGTGATTACCTATGGCGCGCTTGTGCAGAAATCGCTGCTGGCCGCCACGCAGGTGGAGAAGCGGAATCCTCGGGTAACGGTTGAAGTGATCGACCTGCGCACGTTGGCGCCCTACGATTGGGATTCGATCCGCGCCTCCGTCGAAAAGACCAGCCGCGTCATCGTGGCCCACGAAGATACGTTGTCCTTCGGCTTCGGCGCGGAGATTGCCGCACGGATCGCCGGAGAACTGTTTAGCAGCCTCGACGCCCCGGTGGGTAGGGTCGGAGCGCTGGATACTTGGATCGGTTACCATCCCCAACTGGAGGCGGCCATCCTGCCGCAGACCGAAAATCTGGCCGCGGAGATGGATCGCATTCTGGCGTACTGACGGCTAGTCCAGTTCGGCCAGGAAGCGCTCGATATCCTGCGGCGGCACATAGAAATGGGGTGAGGTCCGGACCCAGCCGGCGCGCGGGGCTACTGAAATGCCAGCCGCCCTAAGACGGGCGACCAACTCCACCGCATCCACGCCTGCCTTGCGGAAGCTCACAATACCCGCCCCGGTCTCGGCAGTGCGCGGCATAAACAGTTCATATCCTTTGGCTTGGACCCCCTCGGCAATGCGGTCGGCCAGATTTTGGACAACCGGGGCTATTTCTCTGGGGTCCACCTCCAGTAAAAATTCAATTGCTGCGCGCAAGCCATAGATTCCAATTGTGTTGAGAGTCCCACATTCGTATCTGCCTGCATCCGGGCGGAGGGTCATGTCGCGCGACCCGTAATCGTTGTAGCCGGCGACGTTGGTCCAGCCGAACTCGACAGGATCCACTTGATCCTGCAGGGCTTCGCTGATGTACAGGATCCCGCAGCCTTCCGGACCCATCATCCACTTGTGACCGTCGGCGGCCAAGGTGTCGATGTGGCACTCCCGGACGTCGATGGGAAATGCACCCATCCCCTGAATCGCATCTACCATATAAATGCACTGGTTACGATGGCAGATCTCACCAATTTCCCGAATAGGGGCGCGGTAGCCGCTCAAGAATTGCACGAAGCTGATGGAGAGGAGGCGCGCGCCCTTTGCCGCCTGCTCGATTTTCTCTAGGGGATCGGTCACGCTGAGCCATGTGACGGCCGCGCCTTTCTCCTCTAATTTCTTCCAGGGGTAGAAGTTAGCCGGGAATTCCTCACGAAACGCTACAATCCGGTCGCCCGGTTTCCAGTTGAGGCCCATGGCCACGGTGGCGATGCCTTCCGAGGTGTTCTTGACGGACGCGATCTCGTTGCGGTTCGCGCCAATGAGCCGGGCGGCGGCAACGCGCAGCCCTTCATAGGTATCCAGCCACTCCTCGTAATGGACGCTGCCGAAATTGAGACAGTCGTCCGCCAGATCTTTCATGGCGTCCGCCGCCGGTTTACAGAGCGGCGACACGGCTGCATGGTTCAGGTAGATCCGGTTGGCGCGCACGGGGAACTGATGCGCGTAACGTTCCCAAATTGTGGGCTCGGCCGAAATATTTGCGTTCTTAACAAAGGCCATTCCTTTACAATACAAAGAAGAGGCACCGGAATGCGATCTGTCGCCGCCATCCTGTCCATGATTCTCACTGCGGGAATCGTGTGTTCCGCGGACACGAAGAAGGACGACCCGAGCCAGATTGGCAATCGAGATGTCGGTAAGGGCGTCAACTTCTACTCCATCGAGAAGGAAATGGCCCTGGGTAAGCAGCTTGCCCGGGAAGTGGAACGTCAGGCGAAAGTGCTGGACGATCCGCTCATCAGCGAATACGTCAATCGCGTGGGTCAGAATCTGGTGCGCAACTCCGACGCGAAGGTTCCGTTCACGTTCAAGGTGATCGATGGGCCGGAAGTGAATGCCTTTGCGCTGCCCGGCGGTTACGTGTTCGTGTACACCGGGCTGATCAAAATGGCCGACGAGGAAGACGAATTCGCCGCGGCGCTGGCGCACGAGATTGCCCACGTGGCGGCCCGCCACATGACGCGAAAGGCGACCAAGGGCCAGTTGGCGCAAATCGGCATGGTCCCGCTGAGTATCGGGCTTGGCGGCTGGGGTGGGTACGCTGCCCGTCAAGCTGCCGGATCCGCCATTCTGCCCATGACGTTCCTGAGCTTCGGACGCAAGGATGAAGCGGAAGCCGACCACCTGGGCGTGGAGTACCTGTATGCGGCGGGCTACGATCCCAACGGCGCCATCAGCATCTTCGAAAAACTGGAAATGCTGGAGAAGGCCAAACCGGGTGTGGTGTCACGCATGTTCGCCACGCATCCGATGGATGCCGAGCGAATCGCCAAGACTCAGGAAGAGATCCAGAAGATCCTTCCCGCGCGCAGCGATTATGTGGTGACCACCAGCGAGTACGCCCACATTCGCCAGCGCCTGATGGACCAGGAAAATCGCCGTAAGGGCGACTCCAATTCGGACCGGCCTACTCTCAAAGTGATCGAGTAAAGTAGATTCGATCTAGGCGACGAGCGCATTGACTGAGCCTACGCGCTTCGATTCGAAGGCGGCGATGTCGACCTCGTGATTCAAAATGTAGCCGAGTTCGTCGACGCCTTCTACCAGGCAGTGCTTGGAGAAGCCGTCCACCGGAAATTCCACAGTGCGGCCGGACGGCGTGGTCAGCGTCTGATTCGGCAGGTCGATCTTCACGGTCGCCCCCGCGCCCGCGGCGAACAATTCGGCATGCACATCCGCCGGCACCACGACGGGCAGCAGGGAGTTCTTCAGCGAATTCTGTTTGAAAATATCGGCGAACGAGGTGCTGATCACCGCGCGGAATCCAAACTGCGTCAGCGCCCAGGGAGCATGTTCGCGGGAACTGCCGCAGCCGAAATTGTCACCGGCCAGGAGCACTTGCGCCCCCTGCATGTCGGTGCGATTGAGGATGAAATCCGGATTCGGATTCCCCTGCGCGTCGTACCGCCAATCGTTGAAGAGCTGCCGGTCCAACCCGATCTTCGACGTCGTCTTGAGGAAGCGCGCCGGAATGATCTGGTCGGTATCGATGTTATTGATCGGCAGCGGCATCATCGTGCTTTCGAAATTCGTAAAGGGCTTCATAGCAGGGTCCTCACATCGGTCACCACGCCGGTAATGGCGCTCGCGGCGGCGGTCAGCGGACTGGCCAGGAACGTCCGGCCTCCCTTGCCCTGCCGGCCTTCGAAGTTGCGATTGCTGGTGGAAACGCTGTACTGTCCGGGCGAAAGCTGGTCGCCATTCATGGCGATGCACATGGAGCAGCCCGGCTCGCGCCACTCGCAGCCGGCCTCGCGGAAGATCTCCGGCAGGCCTTCGGCGATGGCGAGGCGCTTCACTTCCTGCGACCCCGGCACCACCATTACGCGCACCTTGGGATTCACCTTGCGGCCCTTCAATAAGCCGGCGGCGGTGCGCAGATCCGAAATCCGCGAGTTCGTGCAGCTACCAATGAACACCACATCGATGGGATGTCCCACGAGCGGCTTGCCGCCCTCCAGGCCCATATACCGCAGCGCCTTCGCCACCGAATCGCGCTGCATCGGGTCGGCCAGTTGCGACGGATCGGGCAGCGCGGCGTTGATCGATACGCCCATGCCCGGATTCGTACCGTACGTGATCATCGGCTCCAGAGCATTTGCATCGATGGTCACACTGCGGTCGTAGACCGCGCCTTCATCGGTCGGTAGTTGCTGCCAGCGGGCCACGGCGGCATCCCACTCGGCGCCGCGCGGGGCGTGCGCCCGTCCGCTCAGATACTGAAATGTGGTGTCGTCCGGCGCAATCAGTCCGGCGCGCGCGCCGCCTTCAATCGACATGTTGCAGACCGTCATGCGCTCTTCCATGGTCAGGCCGCGAATGGCGCTGCCGGTGAATTCGAAGACGCTGGCCGTGCCGCCGCCAATCCCGATTTTCGCGATCAGCGCCAGAATAATATCCTTCGCCGAAACGCCCGCCTTCAGGCTGCCATCCACCTGCACCTGGAAGCTCTTCGACTTGCGCTGCAGCAGGCACTGGCTGGCCAGCACGTGCTCCACTTCGCTCGTCCCGATGCCGAATGCCAGCGCGCCGAATGCGCCGTGCGTGGCCGTGTGACTGTCGCCGCAAACCACGGTCATTCCGGGCTGCGTCAATCCCAATTCCGGCCCGATCACGTGGACGATGCCCTGTCCATCGCTGTGAATGCCCAGGCAGCGGATGCCGAACTCCGCGCAATTGGTTTCGAGCTGCGCCAACTGCTTGGCGGCAATCTGATCGACAATCGGCAGCGACCGGTCCGTGGTGGGAATGCTGTGGTCGGCGGTGGCGATGGTCAGGTCCGGACGGCGAACCTTTAAGCCGCGCTCGCGCAGACCGTCGAAGGCTTGCGGGGAGGTGACTTCGTGGACCAGATGCAGGTCGATGAACAGCAGCGCCGGTGCGCCGGGCTGTTCGTGCACAACGTGG
>DASZLO010000032.1:0-5670 GCA_035552315.1 Bryobacteraceae bacterium | reverse complement strand
GCTGCCGGCTGTGTGCAATGCAATCTTCGCGGCTACCGGCGAGCGCATCCGCACATTGCCAATGGCGAACAGCGGCTATAGCTGGGCCTAGCGGCGTTACTGATTGACAGGCAGGCGGACCGGGGTTCCGCCTACCTTTCTTCTTGAGGCGCCCATTTGGTTGGCCCGCAGGGCCATGGATACTCCCTCGCGGTCGTGGCACGGAACGGAGCCGCGCGCGCCAGCAAGCGGTTTCTCTCCTACGAGAGACGGCATTTTAACCCGCAGTCGCAGCTTTGGCCGAAGGCATCGCTTCCTCGATATCCGCCATCCGTTCGGTCCGATGCAAGAAGTAATACACGAACAACAGCGTCAGCATCACGATGCCGAGGATGACCATCAGCACCGCGAACTGTTCCAGGCCGCGCAACGGAGCCAAAGCATCCCGCTCGCTTTCGCTCACCAGTACCATCCGGCCCAGACCGCCCTTTAGGCCCGTATCGGAATACCCAATCACACGGGGTCCGTTCCCGGTATCGGCGACCACGTAGCCCGTCTGCCGCCCCTGCAGTGTACCCTGCGAATCCCGCACCGCTGCAAACTCATCCGATTTCATATGCGCGAACAGATCAACCTTGGGGCCGCTTATTACCGTTCCGTCTGCGCTCACCAGAAGCACCCGCGGACCACCGGCAGTCTGCGCCTGTTGAAATCGCGACAGCATGTCGGTAACGTTCACAGCGGCCACCATCACGCCAATGAAACGGCTCGAGGCTTGGTCGAAGATAGGCGCGCCAAAGTCCGCATAGTAGTCCTTGTGCAGATCGTCGAATAGAATATCGCCGATGTTGACCGTTCCCTGAGCCTTCCCGTGCGTGGACTGCCAGGATGCGTTCGCCGTATAGGAATAGTTCCCGGGTTTGGTCGTCGCCGCGACCACCGCGCCGTGGTCGTCTGTAACCACCACGCTGATCAGCCGTGGGTCCAGAGTGCGCCATCGCTTCAATTCCGTCGAAGCCGGCGAGCCGAGCACCTTCTCTACCATTACATCGCCAGCCGCTGTGTTCCATTCTTGCCGGGTTTTTTCGATCTTCGCGTTTGCAGCGGCCTCATCTCCTGTGCCATACGCTTTATCAGCGGCCACAACCGGCTCAACTACGGTCGGATCCGCAGCCATCGCATTGGCTTCCATCTCACGATTTCGGATGAATTCCGAAACTTGGCTGCCGTGCAGTTCGGAAATGGTCCGAAACTGCGCGCCCACTTTGCTATCGAGCGCCTTGTCGCTCCGCCCCGTCAGATAGAGCCCGAAAATGCTGAGTGGCACGATCACCACCACCAGTGCCAGCAGCAGCTTCGTAATCGAGACCTTCACTTCCAACCGATCGAGCATGTTGCACCTCTTCCTTGCGTGAAGTCACCTTCCCGGAAGGCTAGCCATAACTGCCTTGGCTTGCGGCGCGGCGAATCGGTCGCCGGTCGGGCGGGCGTACATGGCCGCTTCCCGGCTTCATCATACTGCTGTTTTGACTGGTCTGGACGGCGCTCTGCGCGGACAAATAGAGCGATGAAAGCTGGGCGCGGGGACGGCTGAAAATCGGCCGCGAAAGCCTTCTACTTCACGCTGGTCAGAACCAGACTCACTTCATCAACGAATCCGAATTTACCCGGCGAGGTCCGCTTCACTTCGTCCAGTGTCGTACCGGCGCGATTTCGAATAATGACCCGGTCCGGCTCCAGGTCAACTATAATCCGGTACACTGGCGCATCATCCATGCCATGGGCGACTTTCTTATCGGGTGATTCTCCGCTCGCTGAATACACCTTACGCCGAAGTTGGTGTTCTTCAAGTGTGTAGAGGATGCGGTCCTGGTCGCTGTGGTAATCGACCACAAACATCACTTTACGCGGGCCCTTGTGGAACACGCCCTTCTGCATTTGCTTCAGAATGTCGAAGCTAAACGTCCCCTTGTTTTCGCGCAGGAAACTGTAGCCCGGTGCATTGTGCACCCACCAGGAAGTCGCCCCGATGGTCCACGCGCGAGGATTGTCAAATACCGTAGCCGGAGTGCGGGATTCGATCGTCGCTTTGGCAATATCGCGTAGTATCAGATCCACTTGAATACCCTTGCCGGGGATAACCGTATACGGAGCCGATTCCGGGGAATACCGGTCTCCCGCGTCTGCCGTCACTTCGTAGTTACCGGCATGCAGCGATATGGTCTGCCCATTCGCAACTTCGTGTGAACCGGTTTCGCCCTCGCGCTGGTATAGTATTCTCGCAGACGGTGGCGATACGCGAAACGTTAACGTCCCAAACTGTTTCAGGCCATCGCCGGAAATCCGCAAAGACTCGCCCCCGTTCACGTCGCGGGTCGTCGCAAACTCTTCGTAACCAGGCTTTCGTAACGTTACAGTGTGATGGCCGGGACTCAAATCCGATGTGAATGTACCGGCCGCGGTGACCGCTCCGGCGTGTACTCCATCGATCAAGACCTCCGCATCCGGGAGAGCCGCTGAAATACTTAAAGTGGCTTTCCGAACAATCGGCGTCAATTCGAAATTGATCGGAGCCGGCGCGCTCGTATCGCCCGGCTTAATTTCTACAATCTGCTCGGCCGAATCTTGAAAGTCGGCGTGCGTCGCCTTCAGCCGATACTTCCCCGGGACCAGTGTGATCACTCGTTTACCATCCGCGAAAGGCTTCTTCAAAGGCTGGTCATTTACGACCATCGTCGCGTCGGGAACATTGGATGTCAGCATGACCCGAATACCTTCCGGGGCGCCGCTCAACCAAACACTCAACATCGGGGCGCCGGAAGATTCGAACGTGACCATATGCGGCTTACCCTTCCCATCGTCGACTTGGAATTCCGTGTTGCCCGCCGCTAAGCCGGTCAATGCCACGCCATCGGGTGGAATCGGCTTCGGATCTTGACCGTTCACCGCGCCCTTTGTCCCCGGAGTCGCAAAAACCTGGGCGTTTGCGCCCAACGAACTAACCACCACGCCCGGCGTATCCTTCAGAGCCAGCGGAGCGGTTAACTTAACCATCTCCTTGGGCGCCACGTGGAACGAGAACGAGAACACCTCGCGCGAACCGTCCAGAATTTTTACCGTATGGTCGCCCACCGCTATGTCTTCCTTGCTCAGAGATCCGTCGTTCAAATCGGCCGGCGCATCATTGTCCAAAACCAGCTTGCCCGTTTTAAGGCTGGTGCTAATCTGCAATTCCGGCAACGCCGGCTGCAATACCAGGTTCACAGTCACGGGACTGGTGCTGCCTGTAGGAACGACGAAACTCTTGCTTTCTGTCCGATATCCATCCAGTCTCGCTTCAACCTGGTGTGGACCCGGCGCCAGTTTCAGGGGCGCGGTAACAAAATGGCCATCCACTATAAATGTTGCGTGCGGAACGTCCGCACTCAGATTGACTGGCACTTGGCCCGGAATCATGGTCGTAGAGGAAGGTTTATGCCCGGCCAGGAACTGATACGCCAAGGCCGCCCCGACCAAAACGACGGCAGCGGCAGCGACCAGCCAAATCGGGAATTTTTTCGCGGGCTTCTCACCCTTAATAGCCGCCGGAGGCGTTGGCGCCTTCTTCAGCTTTGCCGGTGCAACAGGCGCCGCTTTCGTCACAGCCGGCGGTATTGGCGCCGGTTCGGTAGGAGATTTCAAAGCACTGGGAGGCGGGTTCACTGGCGGAGCCTCGGGCGGTCGGGGTGCCAGCACTGTCTCTCCGGGAATTAGCGGAGCCGCCGGCCCGGACATCACCATGGTTGCTCCCAACGGATCTGCGGAATTAGCCGCGGGTGCCGGTTTCGCAGCCGCCTTGGAGAGTGTAGGCATTGGCGCGGGGACTGTGGGATTCGCCGCAGCCGGTATCGGGCTCGATGTTTCGAGCGCCCTCGGCTGCGGCGGCGCAGCGCCCGGTCCCCTGCCCGACCCCACGCTCGGTACCGGAGCGGCCGCGCGTGGCGGCGCAAGCACTGTCGCGTCGGGCGCAGCGCCCCCCGGGCTTAGCGTCTCATAACTGCGCTTGGTTTTTCGGCTTTCCGTAACCGCCGTGCGCAGCGTCGCATGTAACTGCGACAGCCGTAGTTCATTCGGATATACGCGAATTCCCTCTTCGGCCTTGTTCAGCGCATCTTCCAGATTGCCTGCCGCCTGTAGTCCTCGCGCCTCCAGAATGAACTGGCTCACCACTTCCTGGCGCTTATAATCCTGCACCAGCGATGAGAGGCTTCGGGCAATCGGGTCGGCTCCTTCGATTTCGAGCGCCTGTTGGATCAGCGGCTCCGCCGCATGCCAGTCCTGGGTCATCAGCGCGCGAGCATGCTCAAGCAGAGCCGTGAGCAGGGCTGCCCGAATCGCCGGATTCCGCTCATCGAGCAACGCCGCTTTGCGCAGCGACGCCAATCCGGCGTCGTAGTTCTTTTCCGCGCAGTGCGCCTGGCCTTCGGCTAGTAGAGTAGCCGCCTCCGCCCCCCGTTTCGTCGCCTGCTCGGCCAGTTGCGCTAATCCCACCAGTTCCTTGTCTTCCGGAAACTCGATCAGCGCTTCTTTGACAACCTCGCCGGCCCTGGTATATTCGCCCGCCGCCAGATGCCGGTCCACTTTCTCAACCCAACGCGAGCGGCTCTCCTCCTTCGATTGGTCTTCCCGCCGCCGCGCCAGGCGTTGCACTTCGAAATCGAGCCCCGGGTATTGCGCGTAAATGCTGCGCAAGATGTCCCACTGCCCCATGGCGTCGTTAAACTGGGCCCGCTCCTCGTACTGGCGGGCGCGCGTCACAATTGAATTCACTAGGTCCCGGCGGTCCCGAACTAATTTCAACGACTGCTTGAAATGCGGCTCGTTCGGAAACTTCTCCACCGCTTCCTTGATCATCGCGAGCCGTTTTTCGAGGTCCGGCTCCTGTTCCGCGCGCCGGTTCACGTCCGCTATCGCGGCCGAATGTTCCTGGCGTTGCAGCTCCTCTGCCTCGATCTTCAACGCCTGGAACATCGGGTCTCCAGCGTGATTTTTTAGGAATTCCTCGCAAATCTGCAGCACGCGGGCAAAATTCTTGTCCCCAAGATTCTTCACCGCCTCCGCGTATGAATTCTTCGCGGCGTCCCGTTCCGAGCGAATCTGGTTATAGAGGCTCTGGTACTGCGCATCGCGGTCCGGCGTGGCCGATTTCGGGCTGCGGCGCGAAAACTCCAATACTCGCTCCAGCTTGCTCAAAGCCGAGCTGATCTCCCCGTTTTGATACGACTGCAGCGCTCCTTGATAGAGCTTCTGCTTCTCCTCCCGTATCTGGATAAACTCTTGTTCCGTGCGGTCGATCTCGCTCAGCACTTCCCGGGCGCGGGTGTCCGCGCTATTGATCTTTAAAATTTCCTGGACACACTGCCGCGCCTGACTATAAGACTGATTGTCTAAATGTTCCCGGACCAGCCGGAACCAGTTGTCCACCTGCTTCTCGCTACGGTGCCGTTCAATCTGCGCCCGGATGGTTAAAGCATCCGCATTCGATGGATCGATATTCAGGACATCCTGAACCTTTTGAAGCGCCAGCGGATACTCTTCCTCTTCCACCCGCGTGCGGGCGCTTTCGATCAACTGCCGGATCGTCTTCTGGCGTACGGCCTGCTCAATCTGGATGCGCAGCACCGACATGTCGGGATCGATGTGGCCTTCCGA
>DASZLO010000031.1:0-9310 GCA_035552315.1 Bryobacteraceae bacterium | reverse complement strand
AGCGGTCCCGCGCGATTCGCGTCCAGTTCATTGCGGGCGAAGTGAAGATCTTCTCGTCGTCGCTCGAAACCGGCGACTCCGAGGAGAGCGTTTCCGCCGAATACAGCGGGCCCGATATCGAAATCGGATTCAACGCGCAGTACCTGCTCGACTTCCTGCGCGCTGTTCCGCAAACCCAGGTTGCCTTCGGATTGAAGGACCAGAAGAGCGCCGGTGAATTGCAGCCCGTCGCGGGCGATGAAGGCGAGCAGTATCGATACGTTGTGATGCCGATGCGCATCTGATGCAGTTCCAGTCAGTAGAAGTTTTTAAATTCGTGTTTGCCTATGGAAAATGAGTTTCAGCCGCAGTCCCCGGAAGTATATGACTCAACGTCTATCAAAGTTCTGGAAGGACTCGAAGCAGTGCGGTTGCGCCCTGCCATGTACATTGGCTCGACGGGCGAAGCTGGCCTGCACCACCTCGTCTACGAGGTTGTAGACAACTCGGTCGACGAAGCCCTCGCGGGTCATTGCACCGAAATCAGCGTAACGATCCATATCGACGACTCGGTCACCGTGATCGACAACGGCCGCGGCATTCCCGTCGATATTCACAAAGAAGAAGGAGTCTCCGCTGCCCAGGTCGTGCTCACCAAACTGCATGCCGGCGGCAAGTTTGATTCCAACAGCTACAAGGTCTCCGGCGGCCTCCACGGCGTCGGCGTGAGCTGCGTCAACGCCCTCTCTGAAAAGTTCGAACTTGAGATCTGGCGCAACAACTTCACGTGGACCCAGGAGTATTCCAAGGGCATCCCGAAGAAGCCCTTGGAACAGGCGGGCAAGGCCGGCCGCAAGACGGGCACAAAAATAACCTTCAAGCCCGATTCGACCATCATGGTCGCGACGAAGTTTAACTTCGACACACTGGCCCAGCGCCTTCGCGAGCTTGCCTTCTTGAACAAAGGCCTCAAAATCACTCTCACCGATGAGCGCGAAGAGCCTGAGAAGGTCGCGGAGTTTCTTTACAAGGGCGGTATCGCCGAGTTCATTAAATATCTGAACCGCGGCAAATCCGTTTTGCACGACACGCCCATCTACATGGAAGGCGAAAAACCCGGCCCCAGCGGCATTGTCGGCATGGAAATCGCCCTGCAGTACAACGACCTGTACGGCGAGACCCTGTTCAGCTTCGCCAACAACATCAACACGGTCGACGGCGGCACGCACCTCAGCGGCTTCCGCAGCGCGCTGACCCGCACCATCAACTTCTACGGCCAGCAGGCCGGGTTATTCAAAGACGTAAAAGAAAACCTCACCGGCGATGACGTGCGCGAAGGTCTCACGGCCGTCGTCAGCGTGAAGGTGCCACAGCCGCAGTTCGAAGGACAGACCAAAGGCCGCTTGAACAGCGATATCGCCGGCCAGGTCCAGCAGCTCGTCAACGACAAGCTCGGCGAATACTTCGACAAGAATCCGTCCGTGATGAAGCGGATCGTCTCCAAGGCGATCGATGCGGCGCGTGCGCGTGAAGCCGCCCGCAAGGCCCGCGACCTCACCCGCCGCAAAGGCGTGCTGGATTCCGGCGGCCTGCCCGGTAAGCTGGCTGACTGCCAGGAGCGCGACCCGGCCCGCTGTGAATTATTCCTGGTCGAGGGTGAATCGGCTGGCGGCACCGCCAAGCAGGGACGCGACCGGCGCTTTCAGGCCATCCTGCCCCTCAAAGGCAAGATCCTCAACGTCGAAAAAGCCCGCTATGACCGCATGCTCGGGCACGAAGAAATCCGCGCTCTAATCACGGCGATGGGCACCGGCATTGGCAAGGACGATTTCGATCCGGCCAAGCTCCGTTATCACAAGATCATCATCATGACCGACGCGGACGTCGACGGTTCGCACATCCGGACCCTGCTGCTGACCTTCTTCTTCCGCCACATGAAAGAACTGATCGACCGGCAGCACGTCTACATCGCGCAGCCGCCGCTCTATCGAATCAAACGCGGCAAGAGCGAAAAATACATCAAGAACGAAGCCGAATTCACGCGCGAGATTATGCGGCGCGCCACCGAAAGCCTTTCCGTGGAATACGGTCCCGCCGCTGTGAACGGCAATGGCCGGACCAAAATCGATGGCGGCCAGCTGCGCAAGTTCCTGATGGATCTCGACGAGTTCGAGCAGATGTTCCACAAACTGGAACGCCGCGTCCGCGAAGGCCGCGTGGTCGAAGTATTGAGCGACGCCAGTCTGAAGATCGACGCCCGTGCCGACTTCAGCGACCAGGCCAACGTCGAACGCCTCGCCGCGGAACTGAACAAAAAGGGAGTTCCCGCCACCGTGCTCGCGGACGAAGAGCACTCCGCTTTCTACGCCATGTTCCACGACTCCACGAATGCCGAGCGCCGGATCGGCGTCGAGCTTTCCCATCAGCCCGAATACCGCAAATACAGGGTGCTGGCGAAGCAGATTTCGGAGTTCAACCAGCCGCCTTTCACGGTGTTGAAAAACGAGCACCGCGACGAGCAGCCCAGCTGGCGCGATCTTCTCGAGCACGTCAAGATCGAAGGCAAGCGCGACGCCTCGGTGCAGCGCTACAAAGGCCTCGGCGAAATGAATGCCGAACAACTCGCCGACACCACCATGGATCCCGAAAAGCGCACGCTTCTCGCCGTGCGCCTCGAAGACCTTGTGGCCACCGACCAGATCTTCACAACACTGATGGGCGAAGACGTGGAAAGCCGCCGTAAGTTCATTGAGGACAATGCCCTCGACGTCAAGAACCTCGACGTCTAAGCACCCCCGGCGGCTGCCCCGGCCCGGATAATTCCGCGCCATAAATTCCGGTGTGATATCAATTGATTAACAGAGTGGAGGGACCCCCTCCTCCACCTCCCATGAAAGGAATCCCTGTGGAGTCCGGCAACAGGAAACTAATCCGCCCGTCATTTAACGAATTCAAGGAAAAAGCCGACAATCCCAAAAAGGGAGGCGGTGGAGCGGCCCAGAGGCGCCCCATACCCCCGGATCAGACCAACGCGGAAAACTTCTACTACGTCAAACAGATGCAGTCGAAGACCCCTATGGTCATCACCCTCAAAGACGGCGAGATCATCAAAGGCGTAATCGAGTGGTACGACCGCTCCTGCCTCAAGCTGAATCGTGAGGGAGAACCCAATCTGATGCTCTACAAGAGCAACATCAAATACATGTTCAAGGACGAAGAAGCGACATAGCGCAAACGAGCGCCTGCCGTTCCAGTGGCTGATTGCTTCTCGCGGTCGAGTCGGTGATCGCCGATTTCCCCACGGCCACCGGATGATGATCGCGCTCGATGGACCACGCGACTTCCACGGTTCCCCTGCCCGCTGCCCGAATCAGGAACCGGAAGGCGTCGGCCTCAGCCTGTGCGGCCCGCTGGCAGGTCCCGCGCGCATAGCCCCTGTTGCAGCACAATCGCAATACATCCACCGGAACAATGGCGCCCGGGTCGGCGGCGCACTCCCCGCTATAGACGTCGTCGAAATCGCCCAGCCGCGCCGAGGGCAGGAAAAGCGGACAAGCCATGACTCGACGCTATAGTAGCAAGTGCGAATGGCAATCAACCGTCTTGAAGTGCTGCAGTCGATGGTCGAACAGAATCCGGCGGACAGTTTCAGCCGCTACGGTCTGGCGATGGAGTATGTAAAATCCGGGAGCCTGACGGAAGCGATGGAACATTTCACCGCGCTGTTAACGCACAATCCCAACTACGGAGCCGGTTATTTCCACGGCGGCCAGACGCTGGAAAAGCTGGGACGCATCGAGGATGCAAGAGAGCTCTACCGCAAAGGCATCCACGTGACGGCGACAACCGGCGACGGGCACACCCGAAGCGAACTGCAGGCAGCACTCAACAGCCTGGGTTAGGCAACGCGCTTAGGCGCTGAGATCCTGCACGCTCTGCGGCGGATTCCAGTAAAGCATCCGGCGGCAGCTCTCACAAACCATGATGCTGTCCCCGCGCTTCAGCTCCTGCAGGAACTGGGGCCGCAGCTGGATATTGCACTTCGAACATCGGCCCTGCAGCACCTCGGCAATCGCGACTCCCGCGCGCCCTTTTCGGATCCGCTCATATTCCGAAGCGACTTTCGGCGTCATCGCGCTGAAAATCGAAGTTCTCTCCGCCATCAGGGCTTCGATCTCTTTCTGATCCGCCGCGGTGCGTTCGCGCGAAGCCGTTTTCTCCGCCTCGACGCCCTTCTTCTCCGTGGCCAGCGCGGCTTCCGCCGCTTTCACGTTCTTATCGAGCGGCTCGGATTCTCCCATTAATTCCAGAATCCTGTCCTCGTGACGACGGATTTCCTGGCCGCAGAAGTCGATCTCATGCTGGAACGCCCGGTATTGATCGTTGGTCTTGGCGTCCATCATCTGCGTTTTCAGTTTCGAAATCTTCTGTTCTCCGGCCTGGATTTCGCCTTCCAGCCGCTTGCGGTCCTTCTGGTTCGCGGACAGCGCGGCGCGGTCGTGCTCAAGCCGTCTTTGGCCGGCTTCCAGCTTTTTCTCGATTTCCGCGATGTGCTTCGGCAGCGCGGCGATCTCCTTCGCCAGCACGGCGACCCGGTCGTCCAGAATTTGCAATCTGATTGCGTGTTCTATGTCGGGGAGCATTGGCGCTGTTAGTTTAACAAAGGCTCTGGCTTCCGATCGAAGCGCCGCAGCACCGATTCGCGCGCCTCGGCCAGTTCAGGGATCCGCAGCGCCGCTGCGGCAAAGTAAAAAGAGGCCGCTCCGGCCGGAATTCCGATCGTAATATCCGCCAGCCGGGCCGCCGCGCCCTGCAGCACCGCATGCGATCCCAATACAATCGCGTAACAGACACATCCCATGAATGCCGCCGCGGCCCCGACCTTCACCACGCTGATCGCCATCTGCCAGCCATGAATCCCGCCGATCCGACCGCGCAACAGCATCAACAGCGTGATCGAACTGAAAGTGGACACGATGGACGTTGAAAGCGCCAGCCCCGCGAATCCAAATCCAGCTAGCCGCACCATCGAAAAAGCGCAGGCCCCGTTTACCAGCACCGACACCAGACTCACCATCATCGGGGTTCGCGCATCGCCCAGGGCGTAGAAAGCCGGCGCGATGATCTTCAGCGCGGAGTAGCCTGCCAGCCCCACCGCGTAACATTGCAGGGCCAGTGCCGTCTGGTGCGTGTCGAACGCCAGGAATCGCCCGTGCTGAAATATGATTCCGATCATGCTCTCCCCCAGAATCGCGAGCCCTATGGAAGACGGAACGGTCAGCAGCAGGATCATTACGATCGACCGCGACAGCGTCTCCCGGAATTCGACGAAGTTCCGCATGGCCGCGCTGTGGGAAATGCGCGGCAGCGTAGCCGATGCGATCGCCACTCCGAACACTCCCATGGGAAGCGCGAAAAACCGGTACGCATAAGCCAGCCAGCTCACCGGCCCGTTCATCACATGCCCCGATGCATCGCGCAGACCCGCGGCAAAATTCGTATTCACCAGAATGTTGATCTGACCTGAAGCGCTGCCGATCACAGCCGGACCCATCAGCCAGAGAATATGCCGCACGCCCTCATGCTGCAGGTTTTTCCGTAAGCGCAAGCGCGGTTTCCAGACAAAGCCGAGCCGCCACAGACTCGGCAACTGGAACCCCAACTGCGCGGCGCCGCCAATCACCACGCCGGTCGCCATCCCGTGTACCGGATCGATCCCGAACCACCTTCCCAGCGCGTAACCTGAAATCACCGAAGCAATATTGAACAGGCTTGAGGAAGCTGCCGGCACACCAAAACGATGTGACGCATACAGCATCCCCTGCGCCTGCGCCGCCAGTGCCAGCAGAAGAAGAAACGGGAACATGGTGCGCACCAGCGAGACCGCCAGCTCCCACTTGCCTGGCACCGCGTGAAACCCCGGCGCAAACAGATTCACGATCGCCGGACTGAACAGCATCCCCAGCGCGCATATGCTGCCGGTGATGATGGTGAGCATGGTCGCGGTGATGTTCGATAGCTCCCGCGTTTCTTCGGGTGTCTTGGTCGCGAGGTACCGGGTGAAGGTGGGAATGAAGGCCGATGAAAGCGCACCCTCGGCGAAGAGTTCGCGCGCCAGACTTGGAATCCGGTATCCCAGCACGTATGCGTCGTAAGTAGCGCCCGCGCCGAACATCCAGCCCAGCACGCTCTCACGGAGGACGCCGGTAACGCGGCTGGCTGCCACCGCGGCGGAAATGATCCCCGCCGACTGCAGAAGCCCCGGCTTCGGTGCAGTCTCCCCCGAGGTCATCACAGCTCGACCGGTCGCAACTCCACGTCTTCCCGAATCTCTTTCGTTTGCGTGAGCGAAGCGAATGTCATACCGGGCAGCCTGGCCGACGCGCTCCCCGCCGCTACCCCCCACCGCAACGCCTCCTCAAACGGATCGCCTTTGCGGAGAGACCAGATCACCGCGGCCGCCATTGCATCGCCTGCGCCGATTGGAGAAATCGCATCGATTCGCGGCGGCACGGCTTCCCAGATGTGTCCGGCAGTCGCGCCGACAGCGCCCCGGCTCCCCAGCGAGAGCACAACCGACTCGGCGCCCATCGAATGTATCTTGCGTGCAGCCGCGAGCGAGTTTGCCCGTGTCAGCAGGACCGTATTCAGAAGCCGCTCCGCCTCCTGCTGATTCGGAGTCACTACTGTGGGGCCTGCCTCAATGCCTTCGGAAAGCGCTTCGCCGTCGGTATCGAGAAGCGTCTTGATGCGCTTTTTCCTGGCCCGCTCGATCAGCTTCGCATAAAAATCGTTGGGCACTCCCGGAGGCAGGCTTCCGCACAGCATGAGCCACGAAGCGCCGGTGAGATGCGATTCCACTGTCCCCTGAATCGTACTGAGTTCATCCCGCTCCAGCTTGGGGCCAATCTCATTGAGCTTCACGGTGAGTCCATGCCGGTCCGTGATGGTGAGGTTCTGGCGAATGTCGTTGCGGATCGGCACCGTCGTCACCGGAAATCCGCAGTCGGACATATAGTTTTCAAACCGCTCGCCCCGCTCACCGCCCGCCGGAATAATCGCCAGCGTCTTGCCTCCAAACGAGTGGATCACGCAGGCCGCATTAATGCCCCGCCCGCCGGGAGAATCCTTGCTCGAAAGGATGTAAGCCCGGTCGTCGAACGCGAGCCGGTCCACCGTGATCGTTCGGTCGATCGCGGGATTCATTGTGAGTGTGACGATCAATGTTCTATGGTGGCATATCCTGAAACATGTCCCGCCAGTCGAGTTTCTCCGCGTACATCGCGCTGGGGGCCGTCTGTTTTTTCTGGGGCACTACATATCTCGGAATCCGCATCTCCATCGAAACCCTGCCGCCCGCCTTTGTGGTCTGCGCGCGCTTTCTGCTGTCCGGTTCCCTCCTTCTCGCTGTTGCGCTGATGCGAGGTTCCCCGCTGCCGCGCGGCCGGGAACTGCGCGTGGCGTGTCTCTGCGGGATTTTGATTCTTGGAATCGGGAACGCAGCCGCCGTTTACGCGGAACAGATCATTCCCAGCGGTCTGGCAAGCCTCTTCGTTACCATCTCGCCCTTCTGGATGGTCGGCTTCGAAGCGCTCATGGGCGGCGAATCGCTCCACGCCCCCACTATCGCGGGCATGGCGATCGGTTTCGGCGGCACCGCGATGCTGCTGCTCCCCGGGGCGAGCGCGCACGTGGACCATTCAATGGTCATCGGATTCCTGATCGTCGAAACCGGCGTGGTCGGCTGGACCCTCGGTTCGCTCTATCAGCGCCGCCAGCCGGCCAAGTCGCATCCCATCGTGACCGGAGCCGTCCAGCAACTCGCCGCCGGACTGTTTTATGTTCCGATCGCGCTGTTCGTTCCGGAAGCCCCGGTGGTATTCAGCGAGCGTAGCGTGCTGGCTCTGCTCTACCTGGTTGTGTTCGGCTCCATCGTTGGCTACAGCGCCTTCATCTTCGCGATGGACCGATTGCCTGTATCCATCGTCTCGATCTATCCGTACTTCAATGCAGTGGTCGCGATGGGGTTGGGCTGGCTGTTTTTCCGAGAGCCCTTTGGACTGCGAGAATGGATTGCAATGCTGATCATCTTCTCCGGTGTTGCAATGGTCAGATGGCAAAGCAGAAAACGAAAATTATGAAGCTACTTTGCATACTGCTGGCGATCCCGCTGTATTCCTCCGCGGCCCCGCAGGACGGCTACAACGCTCAGCAGGCTTATGCCTATACCGCTAAAATTGTGGGCTTTGGCGAGCGCTGGCCCGGATCGCCAGGCCACAAAAAGACGGAAGAGCTGATTCGTCAGGTTCTTCAGAAAGACGGCGCGCAAATCGATACAGACGACTTCACGGCGAAAAGCCCCAAGGGTCCGATCGCCGTGCACAACATCATCGGCAAGTTCAATGTCAGCGCCGATCCGAAGCAGAAGATATTCATCCTGGCCGGCCATTACGACACGCTGTTCAAGACGGGGTTCCTGGGCGCCAATGACGGTGGCTCCAGCACGGCGATCCTGCTTGCCTTCGCCGATGCGCTTGCAAAACAAAAGACCAGAATGCAGATTTGGCTGGTCTGGACAGACTTCGAAGAAGCCGTCAATTCCTTCTTCGACGCCAATGACGGCGGCCTTTACGGCAGCAAGCATCTGGCCGCAAAACTAAAGGCGAACGGCACCGTTCCGCGGGTAAAAGGATTTTTCCTCCTCGACATGATTGGCGACAAAGATCTCAGCGTCACCCGGGAAACCAATTCCGCGCGCTGGCTGCAGGACTATATCGCTATGGCCGCAAAGCAGCTTGGTTACAGTCAGTATTTCTTCCAGTCCGAAGGGAGCATTATCGACGACCAGCAGTCGTTCATCGATGTCGGCATTCCCTCAGTCGATGTGGTGGATGCCATGTTTGGCCGCATGGGGCCGAAGTTCGACAACATGGGCGAGTTCCATCACGCCAATACCGATACCATGGACAAGGTTTCTCCGCACAGCTTCGAGGTGGTGGGGAAGACCATTCTCCGCACCGTTGAACTGATCGACAACCAGACAGCGCCCTGAAACACACGTTACGATTGTTAAGTATGGATGAAATCGCCACCATCCCGGACAAGCTGTTCTTCCGCATCGGCGAAGTGAGTGAGATTGTGGGCGTGGAGGCCTATGTCCTGCGCTACTGGGAATCCGAGTTCCCTGGGCTCTCGCCGAAGAAGTCGTCGAGCGGCCAGCGCATGTTCCGCCGCAAAGACGTCGAGCTGCTGCTCCAGATCAAGCACCTGCTCTACGAACGCAAGTTCACCATCGAAGGCGCCCGCAAAGCCCTCAGCGATAAAGCACGCG
>DASZLO010000030.1:0-32708 GCA_035552315.1 Bryobacteraceae bacterium | reverse complement strand
CAGCCCGCTGGCCCCGAATCCCTTTACCGGCTCGCCGGTTTTCGCGTTCAGGCAAACCAGCCGATAACCAGGCGTGACGTAGATGATGCGGTCGTCGCCCTTGCCATCCGTCCAGTAGGACAACCCGCGTCCGGAAAGCTGGCGCGCGGCCGCGGCGCCCCGTTCGCCTTCGCGTTCGCTGTGAACCCAGATGACTTCGCCCGTTGTGGCATCCAGCGCAACGACGGAGCGGCGCGTTCCCGCAGTCGCATAGAGCACGCCCTTGATCATGATCGGCGTGCCTTCCAGCTTGTATTCGGGCCGCGTTCCCAGGGAATCGGTCTTGAAGCGCCAGGCGACTTCGAGTTTGCCGAAGTTGCCTGCGTTGATCTGAGCCAGCGGAGAGTAGCGGTAATTGTTCAAATCCCCCGCATACGACGGCCACTCGCCGTTGCTGGTGCCGGAGAGGCCTTGCGCGAACAGCGCCCCTGCCATCGACGCCAATGAAATCGCACCCAAAACGGATCGACTGAGTCTACGCGGCATACAGTCTCCTTACACACGGCAGGGCCCGCCTGCTCAGTACAGTGTGTTGAGAACGTGCCGGCTTGTCAAGCCCGCGCGGTTTCTGCCTGCGCGATCTCTTGCGGTGAGATCCGCTTCGACATGCGGACGATGGGGAGCGCGGCGCCGTTTGGCAGCGGAACATCGATCCGCTCAATGGCACGATAGCCGCGCGCTTCGTACAGCCGCTCTCCGGTCAGCGTCGCGCCCATTTCGAAACCACTGAATCCGGCGGCCGCGGCGGCGGTCTCGCATGCGTCGAGAATCATGCTGCCTATACCCCGCCGGGACCAGTCCGGATGGACAAAAAATGCGCGGATCTTGGCTGCATCGCGCAACGGATCCAGCAAAGTATCTTCCCGTCCGGATCCGCGGTCGCCGCCGAAGAGAGTCTTCCGCCGGCTCCAGCCGCCGCAAGCAACGATTTTCCTGCCGCCGTCGCAAACCGGTTCTACGACGAAGTAAGTCTCGTCCGAAATGAGCTGGCTGTCGACGCCGAAGACCGTGCCCAGCGCGCCGTCGATTTGGGCGGCCGAATAATCCTTCGCCTGCAGAACGCGCACGGACACATCGATAAGCAGTTCAAGGGCGGGTATGTCCGGCGGGGTCGCCAGACGAATCTGCAGCGGCTCGGGAGTCACTATTTGGCCGTTGCGTCAGGCATTTTATAGCTGGTGCGGGACGTCACGATCAGCTTTCCGTGGTCCGGCGACGACGCCGAGACCTTCACTTTCCGCACCGCGGTTCCCTCGCGGTTCGGAATATAGCCCAGCGTATACCGGTTCCGGATATCCTTCGCGATCTTCTCGCAGATCGGCACTACCGCCGCGGAGGTCTTGGGCATGAAGGACTCCCCGCCGCTCACGGCCGCAATTCGCCGCAGCACGCCGGGCTTGTTATAGGGGTCGCTCGGGTCGAAGATTCCGACCGTGTATATCGTGGCGTGCGACTCTTCAATCAGCCGCATGATTTCGTTGAGGCCGATCTGACTGCGGTTGTCGCCCCCATCCGTAACCAGCACCAGCGTTTTCTTGTCGCGCTTGCCCGTTTCCAGATGGCGGAGAGCCTCGGCAATCGCGTCATACAAAACGGTCCTCCCCTGTGGAACGCCAGTTGAAAGCGCCGTACGCAGGAGATCGATTTTGTCGGTAAACGGTACCGATTCCGGCAACCCTTCCATCACCGTGTCGTTGAAATTCACCACGAACACCTGGTCTTTCGGATTGCTCTTCTGGATGAAAGCCACTCCCGCCGCATTGACATCGGCGCGCCGGGTCCGCATGCTTCCGCTGGCATCCATGACAAGTCCGACTTCCACCGGTACATCGGCATTTGAGAAAGCGCTGATGGTCTGCGGTACGCCGTTTTCGTCGATGTGAAATGCCTCTTTGGGCAGATTCGACACGTACCCGCCCCGTGCATCCTGCACGGCTACGTCAAGCAGCACCATCTCAACGCTGGTGGAAATCTTAAAATCGCCTTCCTGCACGAAAGCGACGCAAGGCGCGATCGCCAGCAACGGAAGCAGAATCCTGGCGGTGTTCATTTAGGTATGCTCCTCGTCCATTATCCCGCGTCCGCAGCCTGAATCCCAGGGTGATAAAGTGTCCGCTATGACAGTTTCCGCTTCCCACCGCCGCCAGTTTCTGCGTTTCCTTGCCGGCAGTCCTTTACTCGCCCAGGCCTTTGCGCAGCAGGGCACGGGCACGCTTCCGGAAACTGTCCTGAGCAAGCCCGGCGACGCGCTGGACATTATGGAATTCGAAGCGGCCGCGAAGAAAGCCCTGCCGCCTGCCCACTGGGGCTATATGGCTACAGGCGTTGAGGATGACGCCACCCTTCGCATCAATCACGATGCATTTAAGGGTATTCAGTTGCGGCCGCGCCGCCTGGTCGATGTAAGCAAAATCGACATGAAGATCGATATTTTCGGCACCGCATGGGAGACGCCGATTTTCATCTGTCCCGTGGGAAGCCAGAAGGCTTTCTATCCGGCGGAGGGCGAGATCGCCACCGCGAAGGCGGCCCGCGCCAAACATCATCTGCAGATTCTTTCCACGCAAACGTCAACCCCCGTGGAGGATGTCGCGCAGGCCCTCGGAACCCCGCCCTGGTATCAGCTTTACATGCCGCTCACCTGGGATTCGACTGAAAAGCTTGTGCATCGCGTGGAAGCGGCCGGATGCCCCGCTCTGGTCTGGACCATCGATCTGCTGGGCGGACGGAGCACCGAAACGGCGGAGCGGTACCGGCGCATCGATACGCGGGACTGCACCACCTGCCATTCCAGCCCGCGCGGCGGCGCCATGGCCGGCGGCAAGCCGATGTTCAAAGGCATTCCCCCGGGATTCAACCCTCCCGAAGCGACCTGGGCTTATGTCGACCGCCTGAAGAAGCTCACCAAAATGAAGCTTCTGCTGAAAGGGATCGAGACCCGCGAAGATGCCGCCATGGCGCGGGAGCGGGGCGTGGATGGCATTATCGTTTCCAACCACGGCGGCCGGGCCAGCGAGGATTTGCGGGCCACGATCAATTCGCTCCCGGAAGTCATCGATGCGGTGGGCGGTCAATTCCCGGTGATGATCGACGGGGGCTTCCGCCGCGGCGCCGACGTATTCAAGGCGCTGGCCTTAGGGGCTCGCGCGGTCGGCATCGGCCGTCCTTATATCTGGGGACTGAGCGCGTTCGGTCAGGCGGGCGTGGAAAGAGTTCTCGATCTGCTGCGCGCCGAGTTAACTCTGACCATGCGCCAGTGCGGAACCCAGAACGTGAAGCAGATCACATCCGCCCACGTGGCGCGGGCCTGATTTGATTTTCCCGGCGAGGTAAGCCAGGCCGAGTTAGCTAACCATGAAACAGGTAACGATACACGAGGCGAAAACGAACCTCTCGCGCCTGATCCAAAAAGCTGCCGAGGGCGAGGAAGTGATCATTGCAAAAGGGTCGAAGCCGGTTGCTCGTCTGCTGGCCATTAGCGAAGTCAGAGGAAAGCGGACTCCTGGCGCTCTGAAAGGTGTTCTGCATGTGGGTCCGGAGTTCTTTGCGCCGCTTCCGCCCGGAGAGCTTTCGGCGTGGGAATAGCGCAGCTACCCGCGCGCTCGTCGGCAGGCATGCTCTCCTTAGCTACGGGATTCGCCGAATCTGGTAAAGACTAACGCCGCTGCTTGACGAAATTGCTGGGCGTTTCCCGAATGGTCGGAAACGTCTTTGAAATGTGGTCGTGCCAGGTGAGGCTTTCCTCATCCGCCATGGCCCAGATCAGCCCCAGCCCGCCGGAGCAAAAACTGAGCCAGGAAGAGGCGAAGCGCAGCGCGCGGCTCCGGCCATCCAGCGGAAAGCCGTCGAACGTGATGAGTTGCAGATCGGTGAACCGCATACCGGCCGTTTCCCTGCCCGCAATCGCCCAGATGAGTCCGTAAAAGGCCGACACGAGCGCCAGTGTGCTACCGAGCCCGGTCCAGAACATTTTGCCGGCGCCGAAGCTACCGCCCATCAGCACAACACTAAGCACCGTGATGCCGAAGCCGATGAAGATGATTGCCGCGTCGATGGCCGACGCCACGAAGCGATGCGTGGGTGTTGCCACCGGCGAGTCGCAAAATACCTGTGCGTCCACGTCGGTTTTCAGCTTGCGATTTCTGGCGGGAGCGGCGGGAACAAAATCCAGCGTGCCCTGTTCCACGGGAGGCCGCGCCGGCTTCTTCTGCGCGCCGCGCTGCACCGTCCGTTCCAGCGGAGGGGGCGGCACGACGGAGGCGCGCTCAACAGGGTGCGCGGCAATCCGCGATGCGGCCGTTCGCTGCGTCGCCAGCCGGCCGGTATTCTGCCGCTGCAACTGATCGAACGGAATCACGTTTTGCAGGGGTCGCGTGAACAGCGCCTTTTGCGCCGGCCATCCGTCCCTTGTCTCTGTTCCCAGAGTTTGCGTTGCAAGGGTCTCGCCGGTCAGCGTATCCCCCGACAGCGTCTGAGTTCCGGCCGGCGGAAATTCACGCGTGTCGGGATCAAATGCGGGTGCAACCGCGAGCGCATTCGCACCGGAATATCCGGGGGGAGCCGCGATCACCACGCCACGCACTCGCCGCCCGCAACGCAGACAGCGATGATCGTCCTCTCCATTTGCGAAACCACAATGCTTGCACTGCATCTATTACTCTTTCTATGCGGGACTTCACCAAACCGGACAGATCTCGAAACCGCCACTTGCCACGCTAATTATGCCGTGCTACGGTTGCCAGTTGAGGCCGCTTTCATGCAAACGCCCTACTCCTCTGAGTAGCACAATCTTCGTGGGTTGTCACGCAAAAGTTCTCACACTGGCTGCTATTTATTCCTTTTGTCTCTTGGGTGTTGCGTTACCGCAATTATGCAGTGCGCAAACAACAGCCGCGCCCGCGGCGCAGAGCGAAACCCAAGCGACTGTAGAGAAGCCCGACTTCAGCGTCAAAGTCCCCCGCCCCAACGCGCCTCCGCCGGGCTATCAGGACATGACTTCCACCACGCAGGAATCGGACGGCAGCATCACCCGGCTGCACGGCATGGTGGTCGTTGAGCTTTCCAACGCGACGTTTCGGGCCGATGAAGCCGAATATAACGAAGACACGAAAATCTTCACCGCGCACGGCCACGTCTCCTATCGCAACTACGATCACAACGAAATTATTTACTGCGACTCGGCCGAATACAACACGGTAACGCGGCACGGAACTTTTCATCACGTTCAGGGATATACGAAAACCAAAGTCGTGGCCCGCCCCGGCCTGCTCACCACCCAGGAGCCTTTCTATTTCGAGGGCGAATCCGCCGAGAAATTCGAAGACCGCTACGTCATCTATAACGGGATCATCACCGATTGCCATATCCCCAATCCGTGGTGGACCCTGCACAGCAAGAGTTTCACGATCGTTCCCGAAGATCATGCCACCACCCGCAACGGCGTCTTTCGCCTGCGCAAAGTGCCGGTTTTCTTTTTCCCGTATTACTACAAGCCCTTGAAAAAGGAGCCGCGCAAGAGCGGCTTCACGACCCCCGAAGCCGGCCACAGTTCCCAGTTCGGATATTTTTTCGGGGCCGGATATTACTGGGCCATCAATCGCAGTTACGATCTTACCTATCTCTTCGAGGACTACACCTCCCGCGGCTATTCCCACCACATCGATTTCCGCGGTAAGCCTACCCAGAAGCTTGACTACGATTTGATCTTCTATGGCGTACAGGACCGGGGCATTGTATCGAACGGCGTCGTCACCGGAAAAGCTCCTGGATACACGATCACAGGGGTCGCGCGCGCCGACCTCGGCGACGGCTGGATAGCCCGCGCCAATGTCGACTACGTCAGTTCCTACCTGTTCCGCGAGACTTTCAGCGGCTCTTTCAATGAAGCCATTTACAGTTCGGACGTGACCTCGGCCAACATTACGAAACATTTCGATTACTACTCGTTCGCCGGCTCCATATCCAGGATTCAGAACTTCGAAAGCACCAACCCAGGCGATTCCATCACCATTCGCAAACTGCCGGACGGCGAGTTTGAGGGGCGCGATCAGCAGATTCTCAATGGACCGCTGCCGCTCTGGTTTTCCTTCCAGAGCAGCTTCGGGCTTTTTCACCGGGCTGAGCCGACGGCCGAGCCCGGCTATTACGAAACCAACCAGTTCACGCCGCGCGGAGACATGGCGCCTTCATTGACATCCGCATTTCACTGGGGCGATTTCAGCATTGTGCCCAGCGCCACACTGCATGAAACCTTCTATGGGCAATCGCTGATCAACGACACCGTCAGTTCGAGTTCGCTCAACCGTACGGCGCCTGAAATCACCGTCGATTTTGTGCTTCCACCCATTGAACGTGTCTTCGACCGCAAGACTTTTCTGGGAGACAAACTCAAGCACGTAATCGAGCCCCGGTTCACCTACAAATACGTTTCCGGTGTGAATGACTTCCCCCAGACGCTTTTATTCGACGCCCTCGATCTTCTGAACAATACGAACCAGCTGCAGATCGGGGTTACCAACCGGCTCTACGCAAAGAAGGGCGATGCGGTCAATGAAGTCCTGACCTGGGCTTTTTATCAGCAGCGCTATTTCGACCCCACGTTCGGAGGCGCGGTTGTTCCCGGGGCGCGCAACATTATCGCCGACGGTCTGGATATAACCGGCTACAGCTTTCTTGCCGGGCCGCGTAACTATTCTCCAATCGTCTCCTCATTGCGCATCAGTCCGCGACCGGGTTTCGGAATTACCTGGCAGGCGGACTATGACCCGCTGGTCCACCAGCTCGTCAACACCACGTTTTCCGCTGACATCCGGTACAAGAAATATTTCATTTCCGCGGGTGACAATTTCCTCAAACCCAATCCGATCATCTCGCCTCCGGCGAATCAGGTCCGGGCGCAGTTCGGCTATGGCGATCCGAACCGCAAAGGCTGGAATACGGCCTTTTCCACCGTCTACGATTACCGCCTCGCCCTGATGGAATTCGCGATCGCGCAGGTCACTTACAACACCGATTGCTGCGGCTTCAGCTTCGAATACAGACGCTTCAACTTCGGCGTGCGCGACGATACCCAGTACCGCATCGCATTCTCCATCGCCAACATCGGCACTTTCGGAAATCTGAAGAAACAGGAACGTCTGTTCTAGCGATTGAGCCGGCGACGGTCACCAGCGAACCTTCCCCTCAGGGTCGTCCACCAGCACCACCTCATAATTTTCCAGCATCGGCATTACGAGGTTATCGAGTTCACCCTTCCACAACTCGCCTTCATAAAACTTCGCCTTCATCGGTTCGCGCGAAGCCAGATCCGGGAATCCGCGCATAAAAAAGAAAACATCCGGATCCTCAACCGACAGAAACGGCCCCAGTATCTTCATTCCGATTTCCGCATGCGCTGGAACCGCCTTGGTTTGAAAAATCTCGAGGAACCGCGTTCGCAAACCCGGTTTGGTCCTGTAGGTTCGCATTTCGATAATCATTTTGCATCCCCGGAAAAGACAATCGGGCCCCAGCCACATGGTAAACCGGCTCCAATTATTAGATTTTTGCGGTTGGCCCCATTTTCTTCCTCAACACATGCCGGGCCGGATATGAAATAAAGGGTAGTGAAATAAAGGAGCCAGCTTTGCTCGACCTTCGATATGCTTTTCGAACCCTTCGCGCCAGTCCCGGTTTTACAGCCACAGCCATTGCGGCGCTGGCCATCGGGATCGGCGCCAATACCGCCATCTTTTCCATCGTTAACACGGTCTTGCTCCGGCCCCTTCCCTATTACGATGCCGACCGCGTAATCATGTTCACCAACACTTCGCCCCGCGGCGAAGGACCGGGCGCATCCCCCACCAAGTTCAATGTCTGGCGCGCTCAGACCGACACGTTCACCGATGTCAGCGCCTACCGGACCGGCGTCGAAAACCTGACCGGCGTGGACTCTCCTGAACAGGTCCAGCAGATGGAGGCCAGCGCAGACGTCTTCCGTCTCTTCGGCCTCGTCATGGCGCGCGGACGTTCCTTCTCGCCGGCGGAAGACTCCCCCAACGGACCACACGTGGCCGTGCTCAGCGACGCTTTCTGGCGGCGCCGTTTCGCCGCCGATCCCGGTATTCTCGGCAAGTCCATTGCACTGGGCAGCGTTTCTTACCAGGTGATCGGCGTCACAGCGCCCGGCTACCGCACCGAAGAAGATCCTCCGGTTGAGGTCTATGTGCCGTTTCAGATCGATCCCAACACGGTCGACCAGGCCAATTACTTCCAGGTCGCGGGGCGTCTGAAACCCGGCGTCACTATCGGCGCTGCCAAAGCGAAGATGAAGCTGGTGGCGGACGAGTTCCGCCGCAAGTTTCCCGACTCGCTCAGGGGCGACCAGGGCTTCGGTGTGCAGTCCATGAAGGACACTCTGATCGGCGATGTGAAGTCATCGCTTCTGGTGCTTCTCGGCGCGGTGGGCTTCGTGCTGCTGATTGCGTGCGCGAACGTCGCCAATCTCCTGCTGGTGCGGGCCACCGGCCGCAGGCGGGAAATCGCCATCCGCGCCGCCATGGGCGCAGGCCGTGGACGCATCATTCGTCAACTGCTCACCGAGAGCGTGGTGCTCTCGCTGGCGGGCGGCATCTTCGGGCTGATCCTTGGATCGATCGCCGTGCGCGTGCTCCTCGCGGCCAATCCGGGCAACGTGCCGCGCATCGGCACTGACGCTGCCTACGTCTCGCTGGACTGGAACGTTCTCGCATTTACGCTCGGCCTCTCGCTGCTCACCGGGGTGCTCTTCGGTTTAATCCCGGCGCTGCAGGCCTCACGCTCCGATCTCAGTTCCACGCTCAAAGAAAGCAGCGGCCGTTCCGGCACCGGACTGCGGCAGAATAAAGCCCGCTCGCTGCTGGTAGTGAGTGAAATGATGCTGGCGGTGGTGCTGCTGATCGGGGCAGGCCTGCTGATTCGCTCATTCATCGGGCTGCGTTCGGTAAAGCCTGGCTTCGATTCGCACAACGTTCTGACGATGCGGATGTCCCTGACCGGCCCTCGTTTTGAAAAAACGCTCGGCGTGGCCCAGCTCACCACCTACGCGCGGCAGCGGATCGGCGCGCTACCCGGGGTGGAAGCCGTCGGGGCCACGTGCTGCATTCCTCTCGAAGGCGGCTACGGGCTCCCGTTCATCATCGTCGGGCGCCCCCTCGAAGGAACGTCCACCGGCGGCGGCGGATGGATCACGATTTCAACCGGCTTTTTCGAGACATTCAAAATTCCCCTGGTGCGTGGCCGCTTCTTCAGCGAGCACGACACCGCCAGTTCAGCGCCCGTCGTCATCATCAACCAGGCTATGGCGCGCCAGTATTGGGCGAAAGGCGACCCTCTGTCTGACCGCCTGATCATCGGCAAAGGCGTGAGCGCCGCTTTCGATGAGCCGCCCCGCCAGATTGTAGGAGTGGTGGCGGACATTCATGGCGATGGACTGAACCTCGACCCGCGCCCCGTGATGTACGTGCCGCAGGCGCAGTTGAACGATGCGGTCAACCTCTTGAACTCGCGCCTCACTCCTCTCGCCTGGGCCGTGCGCACGAAGGGTGAACCTCATTCGCTGCGCGCGCCGATCGAGAACGCGCTCCGCCTCGCCAGCGGCGGGCTGCCCGTTGCCACAGTCCGTTCGATGGACGAGATTGTGGCCCGTTCCACCGCGCGGCAGGATTTCAATACGCTGCTGTTGAGCATCTTCGCGGGTTCCGCGCTGGTACTGGCGGCCATCGGAATCTATGGACTGATGGCTTATTCGGTGCAGCAGCGTACGCAGGAGATCGGCATCCGCCTTGCGCTGGGAGCCGGCATTAGCCAGGTCCGCAATATGGTTATTTTCCAGGGCATGCGCCTGGCGCTGGCGGGAGTGGTGGTTGGAATCGGTGCGGCTTTTGCGCTTTCGCGCGTGATCGAGAGTTTCCTGTTCGGCGTAAAAGCGCGCGACGCGGCCGTGTTTGTATCGGTCCCTCTGATATTGAGCATCGTGGCTTTGTTGGCCGTGTGGCTGCCGGCGCGCCGGGCGACTCGCATCAATCCCGTCAATGCCCTGCGCCATGAATAGATTCCGGCAGGAACCTGCGACACTGAAAGGTTGAGAATTCGCGACGCCAGCCGAAACATCGACCGGATACTGATCCTCGCAGTCGCAGCCCTGATCGTCATCGCCGCCATCGAAGTCTCAAGCACCTGGAAGGTGTTCTCGCCGACGGTCGATGAACCGTTCCACATTGCAGCCGGAATGCAATGGCTCGACAAGGGAAGCTATTCCTACGGCCTCGAAAATCCTCCGCTGGCCCGAGCCGTCATCGCCATCGGCCCGTACCTTAAAGGCCTTCGTTCGTTCTCGAAAAGCAATGGCGACGACGAAGGTATAGCCATCCTGTATTCGACCCGCGATTCCATGGCGAATCTGGCGGCGGCGCGGAGCGGCAATCTTCCTTTCCTGGTGCTGGCCTGCTTTGTCGTTTTCCTGTGGGCGCGCCGCTGGTTCGGGAGATCCGCCGCGTTCTGGTCTGTCCTGCTGTTCGTGAGCCTGCCGCCGATTCTCGGACACGCGGGACTCGCCACGCTCGACATGGCCAGCGCCGCAACAGTGATAACGGCTTTGTACATCTTCATGCTCTGCCTGGAGAATCCCACCACCGCGAGGCTGGTGCTGCTGGGCGCATCGCTGGCGCTGGCCGTACTGTGTAAGTTCTCGAGCATTGCTTTTCTTGGCGCGAGCCTTCTGTTCACCGGCCTGTATTTCACGATCCGCGCGCGGAGCAAGCTCACCCCATCTTTTTCGTGGCGCAGGATTCGGGCTCAGTCGGCCATTGTTGGCACGGTCATCGTCATATGCCTGTGGGCTGGATATCGCTTTTCTCTGACACCTCTTGAAGCCCATTCCGGCGGCCCTGCGATCACCGGCATTGACCGCACGATTGACGGAATGCCGATCCTCCGCAATCTCGCATACAGGGCGGTGCGGACACCGATTCCCTTGACTGAGTTCATGCGGGGAATTCAGAACCTCACATTTCACAACACCAGCGGCAGCGAAGGCTATTTGTTCGGCCGGTACAGCCGCAGCGGCTTCTGGTATTTTTTCCCCGTTGTTCTCGCCGTCAAAACGCCCATCGGTTTCCTCATCCTCGCCGTCGGGGGCATTCTTGCGCTATTGAGTAAATTCAGAACCCGCACCTGGCAACAAGGTCTTACAGTGGTTTTCCCCTTTGCGATCCTGCTGATCGGCATGGCTGCCCGCATCAATCTTGGGGTGCGCCATATTCTCGCGATTTATCCGTTTCTGGCCGTAATCGCCGGGTTTTCCATGTCGGAACTCATCAGGGCCGCCCGAACCACCCGGTGGATGATGCTCCTGCCCCTAACCCTCGCTCTCTGGGTCGTAACCGATTCGTGGACTGCTCGTCCTGACTACCTCGCCTGGTTTAACCGGTTCGCCGGGGATCGCCCTGAAACCGTACTCGCCGAGTCGGATCTCGATTGGGGACAGGATCTCCTCCGTCTCCGAAACCGCTTGGTCGAGCTACATGTCATCCATGCGGGCATCGGTTATTTTGGCTCCGTTCCGCTGGAAAAAGCCGATCTTCCTCCTTACACGGAGCTCTCGGAAACCATTCCTGTGACCCGAGGCTTTGTAGCCGTAAGCGTACGCTACATCACGCTCGAATACGTCAAGCGTGGAGCTTACGCTTGGCTCAAAGACCACAAGCCCGTGGAACGCATCGGCAAATCCATCTACTTGTATAACTTTGGTGAATAACCGGCGTCGCCGGAATTCATCAAATTTTTTTTCGTCAGGCGGCACATTAGCTGTTAGGTTAATTGAGGAGGAATTCCCCCGATGAGTCCGACCCCTAAAGCCAGCTCTTTGACGACCTCGCCCGCCTGGAAAGCGCTCGAATCGCACTCGAAAACCATGGCAGACGTGCATCTGCGCGATCTGTTTGCAAAGGATCCGGGGCGCGCCAGCCGGTTCTCTGTGGAAGCCACCGGCCTCTTCCTCGACTATTCCAAGCACCGCATCACCGACGAGACCGTGGGCCTCCTGCTGGATCTCGCCCGCCAGGCTGGCTTGCAGGAGCGCATCGAGGCGATGTTCACCGGCGCGAAAATCAATCCGACGGAAAACCGCTCGGTTCTGCACGTCGCCCTGCGCGCTCCCAAGACCGAGAAAATCTATTCCGATGGCGTGGACGTCGTCCCCGAAGTGCATGCCGTTCTCGACAAAATGGCGGCTTTCTCCCAGCGCATTCGCAGCGGCAGCTGGAAAGGCTTCACGGGCAAACGCATCCGGAATGTCATCAATATCGGCATCGGCGGATCCGATCTGGGGCCTGTAATGGCTTACGAGGCTCTCCGGCACTACAGCCAGAGGGATATTAATTTCCGCTTCATCTCCAATATCGACGGGACCGATTTCGCCGAGGCCACGCAGGATCTGAATCCCGACGAATCGCTGTTCATCGTCGCGTCCAAGACCTTTACGACGCTCGAAACGATGACGAACGCGAAATCGGCGCGCCAGTGGGTACTGAAATCTCTCGTCGACGAAAAGGCCATCGCGAGCCACTTCGTGGCCCTGTCCACGAATGCGGCGGAAGTTTCGAAGTTCGGCATCGACACGGCAAACATGTTCGGATTCTGGGACTGGGTCGGCGGCCGCTATTCAATGGACTCGGCCATCGGACTGTCCACCATGATCGCGATCGGACCCGAGAATTTCCGCTCCATGCTGGCAGGTTTTCATGCCATGGATGTGCACTTCCGGACCACGCCGCTCGAACGGAACCTGCCCGTTCTGATGGGTTTGCTCACGGTCTGGTACAACAATTTCTTCAACGCGCAGACCGTTGCGATTCTGCCTTACGATCAGTATCTGAAGCGCTTCCCCGCGTATCTGCAGCAGTTGACGATGGAGAGCAACGGGAAATCCGTCACGATCGACGGCACGCGGGTGGATTACCAGACCGGCGCCATCTACTGGGGCGAGCCGGGCACCAACGGCCAGCACTCGTTCTATCAGCTGATTCACCAGGGAACGAAATTGATCCCCTGCGACTTCATCGGCTTTGAGAAATCGCTCAATCCGCACGGCGATCATCACGACATCCTTACCGCGAACCTCTTCGCGCAGGCCGAAGCGCTGGCCTTCGGCAAGACCGCCGCGGAAGTGAAAGCGCAGGGCGTGCCGGACGAACTGGTGGCGCACAAGACGTTCGAAGGCAACCGCCCGTCCAACATGATTCTGGCCGAAAAACTGACTCCGGAAATTCTCGGAAAGATGATCGCCCTGTACGAACACAACGTCTTTACACAGGGCGTGGTCTGGCGCATCGATTCATTCGATCAATGGGGTGTGGAGCTGGGCAAGGTTCTGGCGATGAAGATCGTGCCGGAACTCAAGAGCGACTCCCCGCTCGCGCACGACAGTTCAACCAACGCGCTGATCGAGCGTTATCGCAAAACGAAATAACGGCTTACAGTTCGAGCTTGCCGTTAATCACCATGTCCTTCAGCCGGAACTTGTATTTGAGCGGCTGATTGGCCAGTTTCGTGGACAACTCGACTTCCTTGTCCTCGAGCGTATAAGGATTCGACCGCGGAAAGAACAAGACGATCTCCCAGGACTTCGCATCCGCGCTGATTTGCGCATCGGCGGGCTTCAGTCCCTCTTTCCCTTTAACGGCGAGGAAAGTCTCGCTCATCAAAGCCGCCTTGAGAGTCTCCGGATTGGCCCGCATGAGAGGGCCTCTCAGTCCGGAAAGAATCAGCACGTAACTGGTTTCCACCTGATCGAGGAATTGTTTGGCCTGCGCGGAGGTGCCTGCTTCGGCGCCGAATTTCACGCGCATCAACGCCTGCTTCAGCGGCAGCGCGCTCTGCCATCTTGCGACTACGTCGACCGAAGCAACTGCTGGTGCGGCTTCGCCTCCGCCACCGCCCCGCGGGCCTCCCCGTCCACCGCCCGCGCCGTCGGTGGCATTAGCCGGAATCATCCCGGGCTTTTCGACATCGATACTCCCGCCGCCTCTTCCGCCACCTCTTCCACCGGCGGCGGAACGCGACGCACCGCTCGGGACCGGCACGCTGAAAGGCTTTGCCCACGGTGAGTTCGTCATGATTTTCTGAACGTCTTTATCGCTCCACTCGGCGGGTGGCTTGGATAGCCAGAAATCCGCTGCCTGAGCGCTTAGCGCGCCAAACGAAACGATGAGAGTAGCCAGGACAGTCTTTTTCATGGGTGGGGGGGCCGGACCGAAAGTATATCAGCGCGGTTCAGTCACGACTCCCGGCAGACATGATATTCTCCCCAAGAGGAGCCGACCTTATGGAGCCAACCGAACCGAAACTTCCAGCCGAGGCAATCCAGCTTTATAACCTCTATATCCACGGTGAAATTGACCGCCGCGCCTTTATGGACGGCGTGAAGAAATTCGCGGTGGGAGGTGTGGCAACCGCGGCGATCGTCGAAGCCCTGATGCCGAACTATGCGCTGGGCCAGCAGGTCTCCCCCACCGACAACCGCATCAAAGCAACTTACGAAACAGTGCCCTCGCCGCAGGGCAATGGAACCATCAAGGGCTATCTCGTGCGCCCGGTCAGCGCCGACACGCGCTCCGAAAAACCTGTCAAACTACCCGGCGTTATCGTCGTCCACGAGAACCGCGGTCTCAATCCCCATATCGAAGACATCGCGCGGCGCATGGCGCTTGAGAACTTCATGGCCTTTGCGCCCGACGGGCTCACCTCCGTCGGCGGCTTTCCCGGCGACGACTACAAAGGCGGCCAGTTGTTCATGAAGGTGGACGGCAAGAAAATGGCCGAGGACATGGTGGCTTCCGCGATGTGGCTGAAGTCGCGCCCCGACTGCACAGGCAAGATCGCCGCCACCGGTTTTTGCTATGGCGGCGGCATTGCCAACACTCTCGCGGTTCGGCTCGGACCCGACATCGCAGCCTCCGCACCTTTCTACGGCGGCGTCCCGCCCGCCACGGAAATTCCCAAAATCAAAGCCGCGATTCTGGTCCATCACGGCGCACTCGATACGCGGCTCGCCGCTACGTGGCCTGCGTACGACGCCGCTTTAAGCGCGATCAACGTACCGCACGAAGGCTACATCTATCCGGATGCCGTGCACGGCTTCAACTGCGATGCCACGCCCGAGCGCTACAACAAAGCCGCGGCCACTCTCGCGTGGCAGCGCACCATCGACTGGTTCAACAAATATACCCGCGCCTGATCGGCGCTCTTCTTATAACCTGGCCCCGCCGGACAGCACCAGCGACTGTCCGGTGACCCACCCGGCGTCGGAGGAAGCGAAAAATACCGCGGCTGTCGCGATGTCACGGGGTTGTGCAATCCGTCCCAGCGGCGTGGTCGCTTCCGTGTGCTTCCGGAAATCGCTCTCTCCAAGACCGGCCGCGAGGAAACCTTCCGTTTCCACCATGCCAGGGTTGATCGAGTTGACGCGAATCTTTCTCGGCCCCAGTTCAGTCGCGAGTGAAACAGTGATCGCATCCACGGCCGCTTTGGATGCGCTGTAAACCGAGCCGCCAGGCACCGGCATGCGCCCGACGATCGAGCTCACGTTGATGACCGACCCGCCGTCCGCTCCCATGAGTTTTACGGCAGCCTGCGTCGTCATTAGTAAACCCAGCACATTCAAATCGAACTGCTTATGGAAGTGCTGAGGCGTGATCGCATCGAGGGGCGCAAACTCGTATACGCCGGCGTTGTTCACCAGAATATCGAGCTTGCCGTAAGCCTTTTTCGTCTCTTCAAACAGCTTCGCGATGTCATCGGCCTTTGACATATCGCCCTGCACCGCGATGGCTTTTCCACCCTTGGCCGTAATACGCTCAACCACCGCATCGGCGCCTGTCTTGCTGGATGCATAGTTCACAACCACGGACGCACCGGCCTCGGCCAAATGTTCCGCGATGGACGCGCCGATTCCTTTGGAAGCTCCCGTAACCACCGCCGTTTTTCCTGTCAGAGTGCTCATGCTGGAAAAGATGCAAGCGGCGTTCGAAGTGATTCATTCGTGCGACAATCGTCTGGCGAGTTCGCCGAATCAAAATGAAAAGACTTGGATTGCTCTTCCTCCTGCCTTCTTTGTCCCTGACGGCAGCCACGCCGCCCGAGCGCCCCGCCCTCACCAGTGTTCTCGTCATTGACGGACTCCGCCCCGATTCCATCACTCCGGAAATCATGCCGCATCTCGATCGCCTCAAAAATACAGGCGTCTGGTATGCGCATTCGCACTCCGTTTTTCCGACGGTCACCCGCGTCAATACTGCATCCATTTCCACCGGCACACTCCCGTCGCGTCACGGCATCGTCAGCAATCAGCTGTACCTGCCGACCGTTTCGAACAAACTCCTCAACGACGCCGATTATCAGAGTCTGCTCAGCCTCGCCAAATTGAATGACGGCCGTGTTGTCGGGCCGAAGACGCTGGGCGAATTTTTCAAGGAAGCGGGAATTCATTATGTCGCGCTTAGTTCAGGTTCCACCGGCAATGCGCTCCTGCTTAACTCGACCGCGCCCTTTGGCGGCGGCGAAGTGATCAACTCCGGATTCGAAAACGGCGATCGCGTCGCTTTTCCGGATTCGCTGAACAGCACTCTTCTGGCCCGGTTCGGCAAAGAAAAAGGCGACAGCGGAAATCCGTCGCTGCTCTGGACCGAACGCGTCCTGCGTGAATACGTGCTCGATACGATGCATCCGCAGGTCATCATCGATTGGATGGATCAACCGGACAGCGTGCAGCATCAGAAAGGCGTGGGATCGCCCGAAGCGCTCGAGGCACTGCGTCTGGTCGACCAGCAGATCGGTTTGCTGCAGGACAAGCTCAGGCAATCGGGCCTGGATGGAAGGACCGATATCATCGTCACCTGCGATCACGGCTTCGATTACGAGCCTGCGTCCGATCTGCTGAACCAAACCGGCGATGTTGTGGTCGACAACGAGGGCGGTACAACGCTGCTCTACGTGAAGGACCACGCGGCGGGCAAAATCGAAGAGCTTGTTACAAAGTTACAGGCGAATGAATCGGTCAATGCGATTTTCGTCGCGGCGGCGAAGCCCGAAAACAGCACGTTCCGTTGTGCCCCCAAAGCAGAAAAGGGCTTCGTCCCCGGCACCTTCGCGCTCGATCTCGCCAGTCAGTGCCTTCCCTCCCACGGACCCGATGTGATCGTAACCTGGCATTGGGACGACGCAAAGAATGCCTTCGGCGTCCCCGGTACGCAAGCGATTCTCGGACGACCCGGCACCAGCCATAACGGTCATGGCAGCCTGAACCCGTACACCACCCACACAGTTCTGATCGCGACAGGAAAAGATTTCCCGCAAGGCAAAACAATCGAGGTTCCTTCAGGCAACGTGGATCTCGCACCAACGCTGCTGGCGATCGAAGGACTGCCGGCGCCCGCATCCATGCAAGGGCGGCAACTGACCGGCCGTCAACCGAAATCCTCGACCCGGCGGATCCAGACGAAGACCGGTCAGTACTGCTCCGAGCTGGAAATCTCTTACGCAGGCGACCACGCCTATCTCGACCAGGCCACACGCTGCCGGTGACGCGGCGCTCAGGCTATCGTAGAGTTCAATGCACGCTCCGAGTCTCTACGCACTAAAAGATCCCGGCCGGATCCTGACGCCGGCGCTGCTCATCTATCCGGAGCTGGTAGAGTCCAATATCAAAGTTACTTTGAAACTAACCGGCAACGACCCGAACCGCTGGCGTCCCCACATTAAGACGGCCAAGATCGCGGCGGTGATCCGGCAGTTGATCGGCCACGGAATTCGCAATTTCAAATGCTCAACCACGCTGGAACTTCTGACGGCGTGTGAAGCCGGCGCAGAAGATGTGCTGCTCGCCTTCCCGGTCACGGGGGCCAATGCCAGCCGCGCAATCGCGATCGCAAACCGCTTTCCCAAGACGAAGGTTTCTGTCTTGATCGAATCGCAAGAGCAAGCGGCGAGGTGGCGGGACAGCGGACTCGGAATTTTTATCGACATCAATCCCGGTATGAACCGCACGGGAATTGGCCAGGAGCGCGTGGACGACATCCGCGACCTCGCGAGACAAATCGGCGGAGCATTGCGCGGGCTTCATTATTACGACGGGCACGTCAAAGGGGACGATGCACATGCCGGCTACGACAGGCTCGTCGAAATTGTAAGAACGCTTTCACGCGACGGAATCGAGCCGCGCGAGGTCATCACATCCGGTACGCCCGCTGCCCCCTTCGCGCTCACGCATCCGGGACTTCGCGGTGGCCCGTTCGTGCATCGAATCTCCCCGGGCACCGTCGTCTACAACGATCTGACAAGCACGAAGCAACTCCCGGACCTGGGTTACGTGCCCGCGGCGCTGGTGCTTGCCACGGTAATCAGTCACCCGGCGCCCAACATGTTCACATGCGACGCGGGACACAAGAGTGTGTCGGCCGACGCGGGAGTCCCTACCTGCGAAGTGGCCGGACATCCGCATCTGAAACCGATGAAGCCCAGTGAAGAGCATCTGCCGATCGATGCCGGCGCCGCGGGACAAGTCCCCGCAATCGGCAGTCACGTTTACCTGATCCCGCGGCATGTCTGCCCGACAGTAAACAATTTCGACGAGGCGCTGATGGTTGTCGACGGCGAAATCAGAGGAATTGAAAGGGTGACGGCGAGGGGCCATGAAAGCCCTCTGACAACCGCCGCTTAATATTGCCGCGGGAAACCGTGCAGTGAATCATCTCCGGGATGTCGCCGGTTTGCTTAACGCTTTGACGATCGCCTGAGCAATAGCGGCATCCGATTTTGCAGGCGTATCCTCCCCGCTTTTCTCCCCCAGGTCGGAGAAGAGTTTGTAAATCTTTACCGCGAGCGCGGCCAGTTGCACCGGATACGCCGGTATGCTTCCTTTCGGGGAAAGGTCCCGGCTCCTTTGGAGAAAAGCAGCTGCCTGCATCACGGTTCCGTGTTCGGCCCGTTCGCCTTCGCCTTTGTAACTAAAAGCCCAAGCCCGCACACGGTCCGCTATCTCGGTCTGAGATTCATCTACGGGAACGCCCGTCGCGGCAAAAACCCGGCAGTCATAGCTCCGGCAGGTCTGCGGACGGTGCTCATATATGGAGCACTCACCATTGACGAACATCGGGCAGAGACCCTCATCGGTGTACCCCATGAGTACATGCCCCTCTGGCAGGCCTGGCGCCGGAAACAGCAGCGCGCGGGGTATGTGGCCGACAGTTTCTGTTTCTTCGGGCTTGATGTGGATGAACATCGAAGAGCGGCAACACCCTCTACAGGTACCGCAAGGCACCTCAACGTCACCGGTTCCCGAATGCAACGAGTGCTCTGCGCCGCGCAGCCACCTCGAAAAATTTCCCGCATTTAAGACTACGAGTTCCACGCTGTTCAGATCCGGATTTAGTTTATCGGTAACGCTGTTCGATGAACCCCATGCTGATTCTCGCCTGGCCGCTGGCAGGCGCAGTGGTGGTTTTCAACCGGACACTCGGCACGCCGGTTTTCTGATGTTCTTCATAATCAGGCACATAAGATTTGGCGCGACGCTTGCCCGTTTAAGTGTCAGGCGCATGGTGTTAAACGCATGATGAAACACACAAATTTCCCTCCCTCGGGCAGGCTTCGGCCGCTGCGCGTTCTCTTCGTCAGCGTAGTCGCGATCGCCATCGGAGCGCCCGCGTTCGGACAGGCTCCGCCATATCCACAACAGTATCCAACGCAAGCGTCGCCCGCGGGTGTGCAGCAGGCGCCAACTCAGCCGCTCATGATGCCCGCGCAGCTGGATAATCTTGTGGCGCCGATTGCGCTCTATCCGGATCCTCTGCTGGGTCAGGTGCTGGCCGCATCCACATACCCGCTGGAATTGGTCGAAGCCAATCAGTTTGTACAGCAGAACAGCAACCTGCGCGGACAGGATCTCATGAATGCCGCGCGTGAGCAAAACTGGGATCCCAGCGTGCAGGCCATGGTGGCATTCCCCGATGTCCTCACGCTGCTGACGAGTGACGTGCGCTGGACGACCGATCTGGGAGATGCATTTCTGGCGCAGCAGCAGGACCTGATGGCGGCCGTGCAGCGCATGCGCGTACGGGCCCAGTCGAATGGCCGGCTCTACTCCAATCCGCAGCAGACGGTCACCACTCAAACTCAGAACGGACAAAGCGCTGTGGAGATTGAGCCGGCGAATCCGGACTTCGTCGATGTGCCGGATTACAATCCCGACTACGTCTGGGGACCGCCGGTGGATGGACTCTACCCTCCGCTTTGGTATCCGCCGGTTGCATACGGCTTTGGGTTTGACCCCGGCATTTACGTCGCCGGATTCTTCCCTGGATGGGGTGTCGGTTGGGGCGGTTGGGGCACCGGCTGGGGCTGGGGCTGCGGCTGGTTCGGCGGCGGGCTCTTCGTGAATACCGGCTTCTTCAATCATTGGGGCTTTCATGAATACTTTGGATCGCGTTACGCGCGCGGTTTCGGCGGGGGCAGATTCGGGTGGGAACATGATCCTTTCCACCGGGCCGGCGTGTCCTACGCGAATCGCGGCGTCGCAGCGCGCTTCAACAGTTCGGCGCGGTTCGCCGAGGGCCGCGCGGCGCGAGCGAGCAGCTTCAACGGCGCACGCGGAAACAGTTTTGCGGGTTCACGCGGCGGGACCGATTCCAGGCTTAATAGCGGATTCAACGGAGCGCGGAGCGCTGCGAATAACAATCCCGTGAACAGCAATGCATTCGCAGGTAATCGCGGCGGGAGCGCCGGAAGTTACGAAGCAGGGCGTTTCGGCGCCAACGCATCGGCTGCTTCTCGTGGCGGCTATGCCGTTCCGAACAATAGAGCACAGAGCTTTCGCGGAAATGCCGGTGCGGGCTTCTACAGCGCTCCACGCAGCTTCGCAAGTCCAGGCGCCTCTGCTCCTCGCTCTTCGCCCGGCATCTCACGGGGCTATTCCGGTGGCGGCTTCAGCGCCCCGCGCGCGTCGGGAGGCGGCGGCTTCAGTGGCGGCGGCGCACGATCGTTCCCGAGCGGTGGCGGTCATTCGTCCGGCGGTGGTGGCGGAGGACATTCCGGCGGCCACAGATAAGAATTCCACTTATCCGCGGCCTATAACGTACACGCCCGGACTCTCTGAAAATTGCTTCTCAACGCATTCCTGATATCCTGAGCGCAGTGCATCGAGCTTGGTCAGCACGAACCAAAGCGGGCTGGGGACTGGCATGGCTGCTCGCCATTCTCGTCTTGCTGGCCACGGTCGACCGGTTACCCGATCCTCCGGCGGCCAGTCCGGATTGCACTCAGCTCAAGATCTCCGCGACGCACGGGCAGCTCCTCGGTCCCGCGGCCCCGGGGGCTTCCCCCGTTTCATTGCATCACCCTCCCGGCGAGTACCGCGCCATTATCGCCGCCGTACCCGTCGGCCACCAGAGCCGAATCCTTATCGCGGGACGAGCGACAGATTCCTCTCCCCCGAACCCGCGCCTCCGCCGCTTTCAATTCAAGACAGCATAAACGTACGGGTCGAGACCGTATAAACGTACGGGTCAAGACCGTCTAAACACACAACGGTTCTGAATGCGCAGCGGTTTGGTTTGCGCTTCCTGTCCCTGGAGGTCCTTCATTTCCGCCGGATGTTCCGGCGGCCGATTCTCCTTTTTTAGGGCCGGAGAGAGAGGATTTCAATGAGAACATCGGAAGTAATCGCGGCTTGGGGGAAGATTCTCAAAGGCGAGCAGCCGTCGCTTTCCATCGAATTGACGCGCGAATGTCCCCTTCGCTGTCCCGGCTGCTATGCGTACGAAGAGGCCCACCTCGGCGGCGGAGTAACTCTTCGCGGATTGACTGACCGGACCGGACACGAACTCATCGAAGGTGTTCTGGAATGCGTCGACCGTTTAAAGCCCCTCCATTTATCGCTCGTCGGTGGCGATCCGCTGGTCCGGTACCGCGAACTGGAGATTCTGGTGCCCCTGCTGATCGCGCGCGGGATTCACGTCCAGATCGTGACCAGCGCTTTTCGCACGCTGCCCGCGGGGTGGGCCTCAATGGATCATCTGAACATCGTGGTGTCGATCGACGGCTTGCAGCCCGAACACGACGTGCGGCGCTCGCCCGCCACTTACGAGCGGATCATCCGCCATATCGCGGGCCAGAAGATTACCATTCATTGCACGGTAACGAGCCAAATGATGTCCCGTCCCGGATACCTGCGGGAATTCCTCGAGTTCTGGACTCCGCGGGAGGAAATCCGCAAGGTGTGGTTCAGTCTGTTCACGCCCCAGATCGGCGAGAAGCTGGATGAGATTCTGGATCCCGCGCAGCGTGCGCGCGCCATCGCGGATATGCTGGCGTTGCGACGAATCTTTCCAAAACTGGATATGCCGGAGGGTTTGATTCGCCAGTTTGTCACGCCGCCGCACAGTCCGGACGAATGCATCTTTGCTCTGACGACCGGGATCCTCTCGGCCGACCTGAAGACCCGCGTGGTGCCCTGCCAGTTCGGCGGCAATCCCGATTGCGCTTCCTGCGGCTGCATTGCATCCATGGGACTGGCCGCCGTGGGCGCTCACAAACTAGCCGGCTTTATTCCGGTGGGTGCCATTTTCAGAGCTTCCGCAAGAATCGGCCGCGCCCGCGCCAGGAGCGGCCTGCCGCCCCCTGCGGCGGAAGAGCCGCTGCACGTTTTGCAGCAGGGAGCGGGTCGGCGCGCATGAGAGTTTCACCAGCAGCCCCTCAATCCGAATTCGATCAGATCCGCGAAGTGACGGCGCGCATCGGAAACGATCGTTCCCTGACCCAGGCAAGCACGGGCAACAGTTCGGCCAAACTGAATGGAGAGTTGTGGATCAAACGCTCCGGCTGCTGGATGTCGGCCGCAATTCGCGAGGACATCTTCATTCGCCTGAGTCTCGAGGATGTACTCGACTGCCTCCGGCGGGGCCTCGATCCCTCGGATCATTTCCCCGGAGCCTCCATCGAAACAGCCATGCACGCCGTTATTCCCCACCGCATTGTGGTGCATGTGCACTCGGTGAACGCGATCGCGTGGGCGGTCCGGCCAGACGGACTTTCGCAGATCCAGGGCCGTCTTGCGGGACTTCGCTGGTTGTGGCTTCCTTATCTGGCCTCGGGCCTGCCCCTCGCGGCGGCAATCGAAAAGGCTTGCAAGAGGCGTCCCTATACCGAACTGTTCATCCTGGCCAATCACGGCCTTGTGGTTGGCGGGGACGATGTGCAGTCAGTGTGCGCGTTGCTGTCCGACGTGCACCGGCGGCTCGAAATATCCCCGCGCATCTCGCCACCCGCCGATTACTCGACGCTCGCCAGGCTCGCCGGTAATTCGATCTGGCGGTTGCCCGATGATGAAGAAATTCATTCTCTGGCCACCGACCCCGTTTCTCAAAGACTCGTCGCCCGCGGTTTTCTGTACCCCTGCCAGGCGATTTTCTCGGGGCCCGATGGCCTGAAAACGTTCCGCGCGATCGATATGACGGAAGAGAAAGACACGCGCCATTACTACGGTGGCGAGCGGCCATTCCTCTTTATAAAGGGATGCGGCGTTCTGGTGAACCAGCAGGCAGGCGCAGCCACAGTTGCGATGCTCGCGGGACTGGCGCAGGTCGCGCGGCGCCTCGGGATTTCCACGCCCATTCGATACCTGACGGACGCGGAAATCTCCAGCCTCTCCCCTGAGGTCGCCAATCGCTACCGGCAACTTGCCACCGCGGGCGGAGTGCAGACCCGAGTGCTGACGTCCGCGGGATGATGCCTTCGCCGTGAAGCTTCACGACGATCGGTGATATTTTGGGAGGCGGCCACATGCGAACGCAGCAGAGTCTTTGCCTCCTTGTCTCGGTTTTGTCGGGAGTCGCACTTCTGTCCGGCGACGGACCTGCCAGGCCCACCGCAACCTCCGTGGAACTCATCCGAGTGCCGGACTCCGGGATTCAGCCGCAAGTGATCGAAAGAGACAGCCTGATCCATCTGCTTTACTTCACGGGCGATCCTCAAAAGGGCGACCTGAACTACGTCACCTCGCGCGACTTCGGGCGAACTTTTTCCAAACCCATCCGGGTCAACAGTGTTCCTGGAACAGCAATGGCAATTGGCAACATTCGGGGCGGCCAGATCGCCCTGGGCGCCAACGGCGGTGTCTATGTTGCGTGGATCGGCTCCTCTCTCGCGCTCCCGCGAGGCGCATCGAATTCCCCGCCGGTATTGTTTGCCCGATTAAGCGATTCCAAAGATCATTTCGAAAAAACTCAGGCCGTCAACCAGTCGTCCTGGGGCGCCGATGGCGCGAGCATCGCGGCGGATTCTCGCGGCGGCGTTTTCGTTTTCTGGCACGCGCAGCCGCCCGCTGGAAAGGACGAATCGAACCGGCGTCTATGGATCGCCAAATCGAGCGACGCTGGAAAAACCTTTGCCGGCGAAAGAGTCGCATTTGAGGAACCCACCGGCGTCTGCGGATGCTGCGGGAGCCGCGCGTTTGCGGATCGTGACGGCACCCTGTATGTTTTATTTCGCGCCGCCACCGAAGTGGTGCACCGCGATATGTACCTGCTGTCTTCGGTCGATCGGGGTGCGACTTTCCATGGCTCCGATATATCCGCCTGGAACGTCGGCGCTTGCGTCATGAGCTCGGCTGCACTGGTCCAGGCCGGCAGCGATGTGCTCGCGGCTTGGGAATCGGAGAAGCAGGTTTACTTCGGGAGAATCGACCAGCGGAGCCGGAAGATCGAACATATAACCACCGCTCCGGGCACGGGAAAAAACCGCAAATATCCGGCACTGGCGATCAATCGCAGGGGCGAAGCTTTGTTCGCATGGACAGACAACATGGCGTGGGGCAAGGGCGGCAACGTGGCATGGCAGTTATACAGCCCCAACCTCGAGGCCACCGCCGGAGGCGGGCAGGCAGACGGTGTCCCCGCCTGGAGCCTGGTGGCCGCTTTTGCGAAGCCGGACGGGAATTTCACTGTCCTGTATTAACGAGTTACACATACATCCCTATAATTCCTAAAACTTCCCTGTTTACAAGTCGTAAACGTCCCTATATAGTTTTTATATGGAAGAACTGCTACTCTCCGTGGAGCAGGTTGCGGAGCACCTGGGGCTGCACGTCAAGACAGTCCGGGGCTACGTTCGCGAAGGCCGCCTCAAGGCTGTTCGCATCGGGAAACAATACAGAATCGCGGCTTCCGATCTGGCAACAATGACGGGCCGGCCGGTTTCGAGCCTTCACCCTCAACCCGTCCGCAGGACCCGGCATGTGGAGGTGTACACCGTCGTCGAGGTCGATGCCGTGAGCCCCCAACTCTCCGAACGGGTTACGACTATGATGTTGGGCGCCGCAAGCAGCCGCGGTAACCCGCACGACGACCGTTTGCAGGTGCAAGCGATTTACGACGCCCCGCGCGGGCAGCTCAAGCTGATCCTGATCGGAAGCATCGACAATACAGGCGCGCTCCTGCGAGTGGTCCAGGCCATGGTCGAGCCGCCGATAGTCGAGGTAGAGGGGTGACAGGAATCTACAAGACCCTCGACGGTCAACGGCTGATCGAGGAACAATACCGCGGGATATTGAGCCATTGGCCGGTGGCCAATCGGCAATTCCGCGTACCGACTCGCCAGGGTGAAACATTCGTGATCGCTTGCGGAGACGAGTCGACACCGCCCGTCTTGCTGCTGCACGGCTCGCTCGCCAACTCCGCATCGTGGATGGGAGATGTGGCGCTCTGGGCACAACGGTTTCACGTCTTCGCCATCGATGTCATAGGCGAGCCGGGCTTGAGTGCTCAATCGAGGCCCCCGCTTGATTCCGATGCCTATGCATCATGGCTCGACGACGTGATGAGCGCGCTCAGCCTCACCCACGCCTCGTTCGTTGGGGTTTCGCTGGGCGGATGGTTCGCGCTGGATTATGCCACGCGCTGGCCGGAGCGGGTCGACAGCATGGCGCTGGTTTGTCCCGGCGGTATTGGCCGGCAGAAGACCGGAATACTGTTCAAGGTCGCGGTGTTCAGTCTTTTCGGATCGTGGGGCAAGCGCAAATTACGGGAAGCGATTCTCGGCCGCATGACTGGCGGGGATGTCTCTCCGGCGCGACGCAAGTTCGTGGAGTTCATGGCCCTGATTCACCAGAGCACGCGGCCGCGAACGGAGCGGTTGCCGGTCTTCAGCGACAAAGCGCTGCAGGCATTGACAATGCCCGTGCTGGTGATCGTCGGAGCGAAGGATGCGCTGCTCGACTCCAGCGATACGAGGCGCCGGGTCGAAACACTCCTGACGAATAGCCAGGTAAAATACCTTGACGAAGCCGGTCACCTCATCGTCGGCCAAGGCACGGCCATCGCGGATTTTCTGAGCGGTTGTCTTACTTACTAACCCGCTGCTCCAGATTCGGCAAGAATCCCGTCAGCAAACCAATCGCCGGCAGAAATGCGCAAACCTGGTACACAAAATAAATGCTGGTGCTGTCCGCCAGTTTGCCCAGCACCGCCGCACCGAGGCCGCCCAGTCCGAACGCGAATCCGAAGAACAGGCCGGAGATCATCCCCACCCGTCCCGGCATCAGTTCCTGCGCATAAACCACAATCGCCGAAAACGCGGAGGCCAGAATCAGTCCGATAACAACGGTAAGCGCGCTGGTCCAGAAAAGATTTGCGTGCGGCAGCAACAGACTGAACGGAAGCACCCCGAGAATCGAACACCAGATCACATACTTGCGCCCGATGCGATCGCCGATCGGCCCGCCCGCAATCGTGCCCACCGCCACCGCGCCCAGAAATATGAACAGATGCAGTTCCGCGCTGCGCACCGGCAATCCGAACTTACTAATCAGATAGAACGTGTAGTAACTGCTGATGCTCGCCAGATAGACAAACTTCGAGAACATCAACGCGATCAGAATCGCAAGCGAGATCGCCACCTTCCGCGAAGTCAGCTCCGGATGCTTGTGCGCAACCTTCGCCATGCCCGCGCCACTCAGCGCTTCCCGCTGTTTATACCAGCCGCTCACCCGTGTCAGCAGAACGATGGCAAGCAGCGCCGCCAGCGTGAACCACACGATGCTGTGCTGTCCGCCCGGCAACACGATAAAAGCCGCCAGCAGCGGACCCAGCGAAGATCCCGCATTCCCGCCCACCTGAAACACCGATTGCGCCAACCCGTGTTGTCCGCCCGACGCCAGCCGCGCTACCCGGGACGATTCCGGATGAAACACCGCTGAACCCATCCCCACCAGCGCCGCGGCGCCAAGAATCGTGGGGAAATTCGACGCCACCGAAAGCAGCGCCAGACCCACCAGCGTGAACCCCATCCCGAATGGCAGCGAATAAGGCTGCGGGCGTTTGTCCGTGTAATGCCCGATCAACGGCTGCAGCAGAGACGCCGTCAACTGGTAGGTCAGCGTGATCAGCCCGATCTTCGTGAAGTCGAGGTGAAACGAGCTCTTGAGAATGGGATAAATCGCCGGCAGCAGAGACTGAATCATGTCATTCAAAAGATGCGAAAAACTGATCGCCGCCAGAATGCTGAATACGGTCCCTTCCCGCGAAGGCCTGAAGCTCGTGTGGCTCGGAGGAGGAGTCCCCGGCGCGGTATTCGTCGAAGCTGTCATGCGAATGCCCTGGCAATCAATTCATAGCATCGCCGCCGCGCCGCATGGTCATGAATGATATTCACGATGAACACTTCCTCCGCCCCGTAATCCGCCGCCACCGCTTCCACCGCCGCACGCACCTTCGCGGGGCATCCCGTGATGATCCGCCTTCCCACCGGCAACATATCCAGCGGCAAACCCTCTTGCCTCAGAAACTCTTCCGCCTGCTCCACCGTGGGCACCGCGATATACCGGCCCCGAAACAGCAGCGTCATCATCATACGCGCGCTGAAGGAAAGCCGCAGCGCCTCCTCGTCCGTATCGGCGCAGATGGCCCAGACCGCGACACCGATACGGGTCAAGTCCTCGCGGAAAGGCCGCACGATATCCACCCCGTTTGGATTGATAAAGTCGGCAAAAACATAGGGTAACCCGAGTTCCGCGGCCCAAACGACGCTGTCCCCCGAAGAGCCCAGCAGCGAGATCTCCGGAACGCTCATCGTGGGACTGGGAAAGTAACCGAGCAGCTCATCCAGCTGCGCCCTGAAATCGTCCGGCGCCGGCATTCGCTTGTCACGCTGCAGCGCAAACGCCACCTTCGGAGAGGTGCCCGCCGCGCGCCCGACCCCGAGATCGATCCGCCCCGGATAGAGCCCGTTCAGCATGCGGAAATTCTCAGCCACTTTCAAAGGACTGTAGTGCGGCAGCATCACTCCGCCGCTGCCTACCCGGATCCGCGCGGTGGCCGCAGCGATCGGCCCGATCAGCACCTCGGGACTGGCGCAGGCCAAAGCCTTCGAGCCATGATGCTCGGCCACCCAATAGCGTTCGTACCCCAGCTCATCGGCGAGGCGCGCCAGATCGATTGAATTGCGCAGCGCGTCGCCGGGCGTAAAGCCCTCGGGAATCGGAGACTGATCGAGAACGCTAAGCTGCATGAGAGTCGCTAGTTTCCGTTGAGCGGCGTTTTCTGCATTCCGGCATCGTCAAAGTTCAAAGGATCGAGCCAGCGCTCGAAAGCCGCCTTGCGCGCCGGCCACTCCGAATCCAGCATGGAAAACCACACCGTGTCCCTGTTCTCGCCTTTCACGATCATGTGCTGCCTGAAAATGCCCTCGAACGAAAATCCAAAACGCAACGCCGCCCGCCGGGACGCTGCATTTAACGCATGGCACTTCCATTCATAGCGCCGGTATCCCAGCTCGTCGAATACATACCTCGCCAGCAAATACATCGCTTCCGTCGCCCCGCGCGTCTTTTGCAGAGCGGGCGTAAACACAATCCCTCCAACTTCGATGACACGATTGGCCGGATCGATGCGCATCAATGTGGATATCCCTACAGCGCGGCCCGATAACCGGTCGACGATGGCGTGAAACAGCGGGTCCGGCGAGGCTTCGCACTTTCTCAAATGCGTATCGAAAGCCTCGCGGATCTCAAACGGTCCGTACGGCATATACCGCCACAGGTCGTCATTGTCCTGAACGCCTTGCCAAAGCGCGTCCCCGTGTATCGCGACGCTCAGCGGCTCGACCCTCACCCACTCGCCCGCAGTACTACATTTGTGTGGTAGCATATGTTTTCTGACCAGAAGACAGCTTTTTGGGGTTGCAGCGTTGCCGCTGCTTTCCCGGATTCCCCTCCGCGCACAGACCGGGCGTGCCGCCGACGTGATCGGCCAGTCGAACGTCATAGACATGCTCGGCTTGCTGACGCTGAACTGGGCGCGGCTCGAACGCTGGCAAACAGACCCCGCGAGCTTCCAGCGCAGCGACTTCCAGAAACTGCGCGATTCCGGAATTTCGGTTTTCCATCCCGCCGTGGCTTTCGAAAGTCCGCAGGCGAAGGAGATCACCCTGCAGTGGTTCAAGAAATGGAACCGTCTGATCGCCGAACATCCCGATTGGTTTTCGCGGGTCGATTGCGGCGCCGATCTGACGCGCGTCAATCAGGAACAAAAGATCGGCATCATCCTCGGCATGCAGGATGCTAACCATCTGCATACGCTCGACGACGTAGATGCTTTCTATGCCATGGGGCAGCGCCTCACCCAACTCACTTACAATTCCACCAACCGCCTGGGCGCCGGCTGCATGGCGGGAAACAACGCTGGATTGACTTCTTTCGGCCGGGACGTCGTGGCCCGCATGAACAAAATCGGCATGGCCATCGACATCTCGCACTGCGGCGAGCAAACCAGTCTCGACGCGATTGACGCTTCCACCAAACCGGTCCTGATCACTCACTCCAACTGCAAGGCGCTCGCTCCTGGCGTTGCCCGCTGCAAGAGCGATGCCGTGATTGTTGCCGCGGCGCGCAAAGGCGGCGTCATCGGACTCACCGGCATCCGCCACTTCGTGCGCGCCACCGACCCGGTCACCATTGAAAACGCCCTCGACCATTTCGATCACGTGGTGAAGATCGCGGGCATCGAGCATGTCGGACTCGGCAGCGATACCGACCTCAGTGGCCGCGGACCTCTTTACGACATCGCCGGCCTCGACAAGGGCAGCCGCGTTCACGACCTCACCGAGGGCCTGCTGCGCCGCGGCTATAACGACGCACAAATCGCTCTGATGCTGGGCGGCAACTTCCATCGTGCGCTGAACGAAATCTGGAACTGACTCCTACCGCAACAAATCCTCTAACTGGATCTTCGAACCGGTCTTCTCATCCCGGTACTTCACAATCACCGGGGTGTAAATCGAGATGCCCCAGTCTTTGCCCGGCCCGCTGGTAACCGCCCGCGAACCCGCCACCAGCACCGCGCCCTCCGGCACGATCAAAGGCAAATCGTCGGTCGCGCGATAAACCTGCTGCCGCACCAGATCGTATACCGGGGTCGAACGATTCAGAATCGTACCCGTCCCCAGCACCGCTTCCTTCTTCACCACGGTGCCTTCGTAAACCCCGCAGTTGCCCCCCACCAGAACGCCGTCTTCGATAATCACCGGCAGCGCCCCGACGGGTTCCAGCACGCCGCCGATCTGCGAAGCCGCCGAGATGTGGCAGTTGCGGCCCACCTGCGCGCAGCTCCCCACCAGCGCATGCGAATCGATCATGGTTCCGTCATCCACATAGGCCCCGGCGTTGACATACATCGGAGGCATGCAGGTGACGCCTTTGCCGATATAGCAACCGTCGCGAATACTCGATCCACCCGGCACAATGCGAACACCGTCCTCCGGCCCGAACGTCTTGACCGGGTAAGTGGACTTGTCGAAGAAAGGCTGCCTGTGCGGGTCGATCGACATATCGACGATCGAACCCAACCGAAAGCCCAGCAGGATGCCTTTCTTAACCCAGCCGTTGACGCGCCACCCCGCGGGCTGCGATGCGTCCGGTTCGGCGGCGCGGATCTCGCCGGCATTCAGCGCCGCCTTAAAGCGTGCGAACAGCGCGAAATGTTCGGGGGTGTACTTGTCAGGTTTGTTATCGAAGACTGCTTCAATACTGCTCTCAAATGTGTGCGGCAAGTTGTTCGACGGCCTTTTCAATAAGTTTTCTGTTTGCTGCGGACGGCTCAACCAGCGGCAGCCGGTAGACGGGAGCCAGCAAGCCCATGGCCGCCATCCCCCACTTCACCGGAATCGGATTCGTCTCGACAAAATTCACCCGGAACAGGTGCATGTACTCGCGCTGCAGCAGGCGGGCGCGGCTGTAATCGCCCAGCACCGCCGCTTCAGTCAGATCGCTCATCGCCTGCGGAATCTGGTTCGACACCACCGAGATGACGCCGTGGCCGCCCAGCGAGATCACCGGAATCGTCATGACGTCGTCGCCCGAAAGCACCAGAAAACCTTCCGGAACTTCGTGCACCACATTGGCGATCTGGGCGATGCTTCCGGAGGCTTCTTTGACGCCGACGATGTTTTCGATCTCCGCCAGGCGTCCCAGCGTGGCGGGTTCAACGTTCACGCTGGTCCTGCCCTGCACGCTGTAAACGATGATGGGGAGCGCCACGTCGTTCGCGATGACTCTGTAATGCTGATACAGGCCTTCCTGCGTCGGCTTGTTGTAGTACGGGGTCACGGAAAGGATTCCATCCGCGCCGGCCTTTTCGCATTCCTTCGCCAGTTCAATCACTTCACGGGTGTTGTAGCCGCCCGCGCCCGCGAGCACCGGAACCCTGCCAGCCGCTTCTTCGACCGTGATCGCAACCACGCGCAAATGTTCCTCCCGCGACAGCGTGGGGCTTTCGCCGGTGGTACCGCACGGAACGAGAAAGTCGATGCCCTGATCGATCTGACGCGCCACCAGCTTTCGCAGTGTCGCTTCATCCAGACTGCCGTCCTTCTGGAACGGCGTCACCATCGCGGTGCCGCAACCCGTGAAATCAGCGCTCATAAAACCCTTTCTTCCCGGCAAGCCATTCCGCCGCCTTGACGGCTCCCAGTGCGAACCCTTCCCGATTGCGCGCGGTGTGCCGCAAAGTGATTGTATCGGCAGCGGAATCGAATCCGATCTCGTGCGTGCCCGGCGTCGAGCCTGCCCGGTTCGAAGCGACGCTCACGCTGGCGGTGTACCCTGCCGCACGCATCTCGTCCACCAGCTTGAGCAGCGTCCCGGAAGGCGCGTCTTTCTTCGCCGAATGGTGAATCTCCCACGCCCACGCCTGGTATTCGGGCTCCTCCGCCATCAGCTTTGCGGCGGCGTTCACGATCTTGAAGAACGCGCTCACGCCGATGGAGAAATTAGGACTCCACACCAGCCCGATCCCGCTTCGCTCCACGACATCCTTCACGTGGTCCATTTTCTCCTGCCAGCCCGTGGTGCCGACCACCACATTGACGCCCAGCGCCGCCAGCTTTTCGATGTTCCCGATCACGGCGGACGGAACGGAAAACTCTATCGCGACATCGACGCCTTTGAAATTCTCCGCGGTGATCCCCTCGGAATCATCGACCTTGACCGCCACGGGAATGCCGCGCTCCGTCGCGATGCGCTCAATCATCCGCCCCATTTTTCCGTAGCCGACGATCCCGATGTTCATTCGAATACCTGCGGGTCAAGCTCGCTGAAGAATTCCGTGTGC
>DASZLO010000029.1:0-2855 GCA_035552315.1 Bryobacteraceae bacterium | reverse complement strand
TCTGCCGCGCTGCGCGTGGCCACAAGTTCGATCTCGGTCAACTTATCCCCGACGACCTTCAGCCGCACCACCAGTAGGACGGGCGCTCCGCTCTCCTCCACCACCACATCGGCGCCTGCCACGCCCGCGCGCTCGTCGATGATATCCTGGCGAAAACCGCGCAGGCGCGTCACCGTCCTGACCAGACCGACTTTTGCGAGCGGCTTTTCGACGGCGTCTTCGGTCACCCTTAGTGTGTCGGCTACCGGTAGTTTGCTCACGTCGTGCTTCAGGAAGGCATATAGCAGCTGCGTGATCTTGCCGCGCAGACATTCGCGGTCGCAGGTGATGGCGGCTTGCGCCGCGTTCGCGGTGACGCCCCACATGCTAATCCCCAGCAGCAATCCAGGTATCATCTTGTTCTTCATCGTTGTTCCCCTCATTGGAGTCGATATTCGGAATCTTTCGATGATTCAATAATGCCAGTGATGGAGGCGGTGTGCTCTCCCTTGAGGGGGCCTGCCCTTCCGAGCCCGCAACCGGAGGGCGTTCGCTACTACTCTCGAAGGTGATTCACCTTGTTCGCGGACTGATTGTCCTTCTATCGTCTTTGAAACGATATGAGATGTGGGCACGGTGAGAGCTAATGTCTCAGTTAGCTTCAGATATTGCCTAATGACGGGAAGCAAGCGACTTACATGAATACTCTGGTAGTAGCTGACAGGAGCACGGAATCTCCGGTCGAAGGCGCTGGTGCTCGACAGCGTTTCCGCCCCGGTCACGAGGCGTATTTATAACCTCGGCCTCGACCAATTCATCGGCTGGTACACGGCTGAGCTTGCCCGGCGGAATTCACACAGGCAACGGTAAGGCCGGGCGCGTATCTCTCGAAGCCCGCGGACTCGGCCCGATTCTCGATCAACGTTCGGATCACGGCGGTCCGCAAGCTGGCGGTCGAAGCCGCTGACAACGGACTCCTCGGCGCCGGAGTTGGCATCGGATCGCGCGGATCAAGGCGTCAAGTCGCATGGTGTTCGCGTTGGGAACTGGTTTTCGCTTCACCAGGCGCGGTGGCTCCTGAACACGCCGGACACCAGCACGAAGAAGGTCCTGCACGATCGGGCCATATTCGCGACGTTTCTGGGGTGCGGGATTACGTCGATCGAATCTGGCGATGAAATACGTTCAGCAGCGGGATGGACGCTGGTGCATAGTCGATCTCATCGGGAAGTATGGGCGGTCCGGACGGTTCCGATGGAGGCGTGGACGAAGAACGCTATCGATGCGTCGCCTCTGCGGCGGGCGTCGCGGAGGTGCATCGCACTGCAAGACCTCTGGCGCTATGCCGAATGCCTCGGGACGAAACAGGATTTTTCGCACGCTCGAACGAGGGGATCAAATTGAAGCTGGCTGTTTGACGCATTCCCATATCGCTCATCGGACCGTCGTACAGGATTTATCAGGAAACTGAGTCGGGCTGAGCGAGAACCAGCACGACGTGTCCTTTCTTGTGGCCTGCCTCGGCATAACGAAACGCTCCGGCGACCTCGTCCAGGGAATAGCATCTGTCGATCACCGTCCTCAACTCGCCTGCTTCGATCAGCCCTCGGAGCACCGACAGATCCGCCGGCGCGATCGGTGGCAATCCGCCGATAATTTTCGCTGCGCCCGTCATGGAAACCCATATCTCCAGAAGAGTGTCTCCGACAATCGACAACAAAAGAGACGACCACTTGATCCCCCCTGAGGGCGCAACCCGAACCCAGGGGCCGCCTCGCTTTAGGGATCTCAGGGTCCGCGAGAATCCGGCTTTGCCGACCGTGTCGATGACCAGATCATAGACCCGGCCGGCGCTCGAGAAATCGTCTCGCGTGTAGTCGACCACCGCGTGGGCGCCGAGCGACTTTACCAGATCCAGATTGGCCGTACTGCATACGCCGGTGACGCGCGCACCGAAGTGCTTCGCCAGTTGAACCGCGAAAACGCCGACACTGCCGGAAGCGCCATAAACCAGCACGTTCTGTCCAGCCTGGATGTTCGCCTTCCTGAGAAAGGCAAACGCCGTCAGCCCTCCGAACATCACAGCCGCGGATTCCCTGAGAGTCATATTAGAGGGCTTCAGCTCCAGCCGGCTTTCCGGCGCGCACGCGTACTCGGCGTGTGTGCCGAATCGAAAGCCGGTCCCTCCGAATACCTGGTCGCCCGCGCGGAAGCGGACCACCGCCTTGCCCACCGAATCCACGGTCCCGGCTAATTCCATTCCCATGATGACGGGCTTCCTGCGGAGGCCGAGGACCGCTCGTCCGGGGATCGATCTCAGGATGCGCGCGATTCTGTAGTCCGCGGCGCAGACCGTAGCCGCATGGACGCGAACCAGAACTTCGTCGTCTTTGAGGATGGGTGTTGCGACGCTTCTGATCTGAATTACGCCTGCGCTGTGGACGGCGGCCTTCATCTGGAACGATTACGAGGGCGTCGTGCGTAAAGTTCCACGGAAACGGCGTTGGGGAAAGTATGGTTCGCGCCGCTCCGGCACTCGCAGAAAAGGATCTGGGATTAGGAACGCTAGTCGGCTTTTAAATCACGCACGTATCGGGTGCCGCGGATTCAGTCCACACTTCCGGGTACAACCATGGCGAAATGGACTGGCAGCATCATCTCCGCAGAGAACCCTTTGAAATGAGATGTTTAGCAAGATCGATCATATGAGTTGGATTTTTGTATTCGCCAAGCCACTGATTCTAAAGGGAAATTCCGTGGAAAAATGGCGTGGAGGTTCAAGTCCTCTCATTCGCACCACAATACTCACTGCACAAGGAGCTGTACGCCAGGCCGATTCATCAAGTCGATCCCTACTCAGGCGCCGACCCGGTTGT
>DASZLO010000028.1:0-28558 GCA_035552315.1 Bryobacteraceae bacterium | reverse complement strand
CAGTAAGATCGCACGTCCAGAACGTCGCCGTCCCTTTGGCCTTGCCCGCGATGCGGAAGACAATCGACACATCCGTGTCATCCAGCCGCAGCTTCATGTCGCCTTCATCGAAAGGCGCAGCCAGACCGTTCCGGCACACCTTCACGTCCTGCAGCGTAATGTCCACCTGTGAGGGGTCGAAGTTCACGTTCGAATTTCCGGCAGCGCAGATGATGCGCCCCCAGTTCGGATCGGAACCCGCAATGGCCGTCTTGACCAGCGGCGAATTGGAAATCGACCGCGCGATCGCAGCCGCCGCGGCATCGCTCATCGCTCCGTGAACTTCCACGGCGATCAGCTTGCGCGCGCCTTCCCCGTCGCGAACGATCTGGCGGGCCATCGACTGCAGCGTTTCCGTAAGCGCTTCTTCGAAGACGCTCATTTCCTTGGGATCCGGCCGCACGCCGGAAGCGCCGTTCGCCATCACGATCAGCGTATCGTTCGTCGAAGTATCGCCATCCACCGAGATCCGGTTATAGCTCAGCTCAGCGGCCCGGACGAGCATCCGGCGCAGCAGCGTCTGCGGAATCACGGCATCCGTCATTACGAAGCCGAGCGTGGTGGCCATGCGGGGGTGAATCATCCCCGAGCCTTTGGTCACGCCGGCAATCCGCACGGCGCCGCGCCGCAGGGTCACTTCGCGCGATGCGCCTTTCGGCTGCAGGTCGGTGGTCAGGATGGCGCGCGCAACGTCCGGAAGCCCGGCATCGTTGAGCTTGTCAACCAGTTCCGGCAGTTTGGAAAGGATCAGGTTCTCGTCCAGTTCCACGCCGATGACGCCGGTCGAAGCAGGCAGCACTTGATTGGGCTGCAGCTTCAGCAGCTTCGCCAGCGCCTTCGTGGTGCTGGCGGCGACTTTGTCTCCTGACTTCGTCGCGCAATTGGCGTTACCCGCGTTGACGAGAATAGCGCCGCAAATTCCTTTTGAAGCGCGCATATTCGACCGCGCCAGCTTCACCGGCGCGGCCTGTACTCTGTTGGTCGTAAACACTGCCGCGGCCGCGGCAGGCACTCCCGATACAATCAGGGCGAGGTCGTCCTTTTCCTGTTTGCGAATACCACCGTACGCGGTGGCATATTTAAATCCAAGCGGTAAGTCGAAAGGTCTCATGCTCCAAGTCGATCTGCGTGTGTGATCCGATGGCCGTTGGCGAAAACATCCGCCATCATCTTTTTCCGGCCTTCGAGTTGAACTTCAAGTAATTCAAGAGCCGCGCCGTCTCCGCCGATTGCGAAAACGCCGTGCTCATAGACAAGCGCCCCAGGCGGAAGGTCCCAACGTTGCGGAACCAGCCGCGAGCGCCAAAGGTGAAGCGACTGCCCCCGGAACGATGTCTGGGCTCCGGGCCATGGTTGAAAACCGCGAATTAAATTGTGAATCTGCCGCGCCGGATGACGCCAGTCAATCCGACCGTCGTCTTTCTTTAAAATCGGGGCGTAAGTGGCGAGGTTATCATTTTGCGGCTCCGGTTGCACGCTTCCCGCGCAAAGCTCCGCAAGGGTCTTCACCAGAAGATCCGCGCCTGCCTCCGCGAGTCTGGCCGAAAGCTCGGGCGCGGTCTCATCCGGACCGATGGGCGTTTCCCACTGCAGCAGGATATCGCCGGTATCGAGCCCCGCGTCGATCCGCATGGTGGTGACGCCGGTGCGCTCATAGCCGCGCGCGATCGACCACTGAATCGGACCCGCGCCGCGCAACTCCGGCAGCAGCGACGCATGCACGTTCATGATGCCCAGCGGGGCCATGTCGATAATGACCTGGGGAATAATCTGGCCGTAGCCGACCACCACCATGGCCTCGGGCTTGAACTGGCGCAGATGCTCGATCGCTTCCGGACGGCGGATCCGTTCGGGCTGGAAGACAGGAATGCCCAGGCGCACAGCGGCGGCCTTCACCGGCGATGGCGTCAGTTCCTGTTTGCGGCCTTTGGGACGGTCCGGCTGCGTAACCACCAGCGGCACGTGATGCCCTGCGGCCAGAATGCGCTCTAGGGTGGGGACGGCGAACTCGGGAGTGCCGAGGAAGATTATCTCCACGTCATTCCCACTCGCCCGCTTTGATCAGTTTCCGGATTTTGCGTTTGATCAAATCGCGCTTCAAAGTGCTTAGATGATTGATGAACAGAATTCCATTCAAATGATCGATCTCGTGCTGCATGGCGCGCGCGAGCAGCTCTTCGCCCTCGATTTCGAACCATTCGCCCTTCACGTCCTGGGCCTTTACGGTTGTCTTACGGGCACGCGTCACCGGCTCGCGAAACGTGGGGATGCTGAGACATCCTTCCTCGCCGGTTTGCTTGCCTTCCTTCCGGATGACCTCCGGATTGATGAGAACGATGGGCTCGGGTTCCTGGTCGTCCTCCGCTCCTGAGATGTCGATCACGGTGATGCGTTTGCCGATATCGATTTGCGGGGCGGCGAGGCCGATGCCGTGGGAGGCGTGCATGGTTTCGAACATGTCGTCGATCAGGGTATGGAGCTCGGGCGTATCGAATTCCGTTATCAGATCGGCGGGGCGCTCCAGGATGGGCGCGTTCATGTATTTGACAACTTTGTACAACATCTAAAAACTCTTCACCTGCTGGATATAACCCTCAAAATTGCGCTTGATTTCGGTGAGCGAATCGCCCCCGAATTTCTCCAGCACGGCAGCGCCCAGAACGATCGAGACCATAGCCTCGCCGATCACGCCGGCCGCCGGCACAACGCAGACATCGGAGCGCTCGTAAGCGGCTTTGGCGGGTTCGCGGGTTTCCAGATCGACCGATTCGAGAGGACGCCGGAGCGTAGAGATCGGTTTGAGGAAGCCGCGGACGCGCAGTTCCTCGCCGTTCGTCATGCCGCCTTCGAGGCCCCCGGCACGGTTGGCGCCGCGAAAAAAGCGCCGGTCTTCGCGGTTGTAATGGATGGTGTCCTGCACCTTCGAACCAAGGCTCATGGCGCCTTCTTCGGCCCAGCCCACTTCGACGCCCTTGACGGCCTGCATGGAGACGATGGCCTGGGCCAGTTTGCCGTCGAGGCGGGAATCCCACGTGATGTGAGAGCCGAGACCGGGAGGCAAACCGCGCGCCACTACTTCAAAGATGCCGCCGACGGTGTCACCGGTGCGGTAGATTTCGTCCACCACGGCCTTCATGGCAGCTTCGGCTTCCGGATCGGCGCAGCTCAGAACCACCTCCTGGCGGCGGCTGAGTTCCACAATTTCTTCCCAAGCGACCGTGCGTTCGAGACGCCGGGGGCCGACCCCGATCACGTGGCTCAGAATTTCGATCCCGAAATGGCCGAGGAACTGTTTCACAATCGCCCCGACAGCGACGCGGGCAGTCGTTTCGCGGGCGCTGGCACGTTCGAGGATGTAACGGGCGTCCGGCAGGTCGTATTTAATTGCGCCGGTGAGATCGGCATGACCGGGACGCGGCCGGGAAACCGGTTTGTGTTTGGCCGGATCGCCCGCTTCGACCGGCATGGATTCGGTCCAGTTCTTCCAGTCGCGATTGGCGATGATCATGGCGATCGGGGAGCCGATCGTGAAGCCCTGCCGGACACCGGAAACAATTGAAACGGTGTCGGTTTCGATCTTCATGCGACCGCCGCGGCCATACCCTTGCTGGCGCCGCCACAGTTCATGATTGATCGCGTCGATGGCGATTGGTATACCGGCCGGAAGTCCCGTAAGGGTCGCCACAAGGCATTCGCCGTGGGACTCCCCAGCCGTTTCAAAGCGAAACATTTTGGGTGAACTTCTATGTTGACAGAAAAGCAGGGGTTCGCGCTACTGCTGACCTGGGACGGGTGTCGTTGATGGAGCCCTTTCGGCGATTCGAAAAAACGAAGCCATTTCCGCGTAAACGACTTTGAATGTGAGGGTTGCTAGCCGTTAGTGTGTCGGTCTGCCGGTCGCCGCACCCGCTCAATTTGGCGAAGCCTTTTCTGCGTGGTCGATCACGAGCATCGGCACCGTGATGGTCCTGGCAACCATCTTCAATCCAAGCTGATCCTGAAGCGCCGCGAATACCGCGGACCTTACGGATTCGCCGGTGTCGGCATCCAGCAGTCCGCCCGGCGGGGACGGGTCCTTCTCGACTCTCCAATCGGCTTTGAAATCGTAGAGTCCGCGGAGCCCCGTTTCGTCCTCTGCCACCAGACCCAGCTTGCCCGCGACATAGTGAGAAAAGGTTTCCATCGACAGGCTTTGGGCCGTGAGGCCCGTCTGGTTATTCATCCGGAAAGTATCGCCGTGCTCTTCGTCGCCGGCGGCGGTTTTCACCTTGGGACCGCCTGGGGCCACCACAAGCGCGTAGCCGGACATTCTCTTCGAGTCCTTGTGGAGTTTCAGATTGAACCTTTCGGTCAAGAGCCGCTGCAGCATCGGTCTCAGTTCCTCTTCGGTGAGGTTGCCGCGAACCAGCGCTGTGGCCGCGACGTCATAGCGGTCGTCGTCGAGCCATCTCGAGGCTCCGCTGATTTGCCAGCCCATCACGCCGTACGCTCGCTGGATAAGCAGTTGCAGCGTGTAGCCCCGGGCGGCGAATCTCCCGCCCGGGCCTACGCGAATCATGACGATTCGATCGTTAGCCGAATTGGGTTTGATTGAGGCCACCTCAAATTCGGCGGGCGGCTGAACCTGTGCAACCGCGGCGACTCCGGCGGCCATCCCGATCAGCAGGAATGTGAAGCGATACGGCATGTCTCACTCTTTCAGCTGCATTATCCTCCAAAAAAGCCGGGCCTCGTCATTCGATGACGTGTTGGACGGCTTGAGTGCAGCGTTCGAGCGAGGCGGCGATGGGTCCGTTGCCTTTGCCCTCGGGCGTGATTAACAGCGATACTTTCGATCCGTCGAACTTCACCGTACAAGGGGGTGAGCCCGAAGAGACCAGCCATCGATTGGCCGCGTCCAGAGCGCGCTCGATCTCGCGTGGAGGAACCCCTTGCAGCGCCCGGTCCAGCCGGTCGAACGCGGCTTCGGTGGATTGTTGTGCAGAGGACTGGTCCGGGGGAACCGGCGCCATGACGGCCGGAGGCGGACGAACTGCCAATTCCGGAACTTTGTGCCGGGAAACGTGCGCCGGTGCGGGGTGCAGAAACAGGAATGCGCACGCCGTAATAGCCAGCAGTGCAGTTCCGAAGGCGAGCCAGATAAATATCGCGCGGTGTTGGGAACGGGATTCGGACGCGTGACTGACCACCGCCGCGGCTTCGAGGTCCTTCGTGAGTCCGGCTACCTGATCATTCTCATGTGCGGTCTGTATAACGAGCGCGCGGGTTTTGTCGACCAGATCTTTTTCGGCAACCTGGAGACGTCCTTTGACCTGGTTCAGCTCGGTCCGGATGGTTTCAACTTCCGTGTGAGCTTCGGTGGCCGCGCGCAACGCCTGCTTCAGCGCCGTGCGCTGGGGGGCGGGCAGTTTTTCCAGAACCGCGGCGCTGTTGAGGGCGGCTGCCGCCGTTTTCGATCCGAGACCTTTGAGCAGATCGCCGACCGTTTCCGGCTGCGGCGCACTGCTTTTCACAGGCGCGATTTGGGAACGGCGCGGCTCCTCGGCTGCGTCGCTGCCGCTTTTCTTTTCCAGGGGCACACTATACGCGCGCGTTGCCAGATCGTTTCCGTTCACCTGTGGTACTCCGGTAATTGGATCGACTGATCAGCGCAAATACTTTAATTCAGATGGCCCGATCGCGAATGGCAATTTTCACCATCTCACCCGGCGAGTCGACGCCCAGCTTCGCCAGAATGCTGGCATGATGCTGCTCGACCGTCCGGACGCTTAGGCCGAGATCGCTGGCGACTTGTTTGTTGCTGCGGTTCTGGACAAGAAGACGCATCACGTCGAGTTCCCTCGCGGTCAGCAGGAACTGCACCGGCACGTACTCGGCGGCGGATAATTCGGCGGAAGGCCGGTAGGCTTCAGCCGAGGCGAAGAACGGCTCTCCCGCCAGAATGCGCTCAACCGCGCGAATCAGCTGCCGCGGAGCTTCATTCTTTGCCAGATAGGCGCTTACGCCAGCCTTTTGGAGGCGGCGCAGGATAGGCTCGGCAGCGTGCATGGTCAAGACAAGGATCCTGATACCGGGAACGGCGGCGATCAGTTGTTCGGCGACCTGCAAGCCGGTCAGGTCGGGCAACGACAGATCGAGAATGGCGACGTCGGGTTTCAGGCGGAGACCGAGGTCGAGGGCCGCCGCGCCACTGCCGGCTTCTCCGGCGATTTCCCATTCGGGATGGCCCGCGTTGAGGATACTGACCAGACCCCGCCTAACGAGCTCGTGATCGTCTACCAGCAGAATGCGCAGCCGGGCACTCCCATATTCCAAGGGTCATTATCCTATTTACCGATGCAAAATGTCGTAAAAATCCGATTGAGGATGTCATCTGCTGTTGTTGCGCCGCTAATTGCGTCCAAAGGCTGCAGAGCGCAGTACAAATCGAGCAGGATCATTTCATGAGGAACGCCTTCGCGCGCGGCGACGCGGGCTTTTTCCAGCATGCCGGTGGATTCGCGAAGCAGGTTTTCCTGACGGAGTGAAGTGATAAATCCCCCCTGCATTTCCAGTTCGCCTACCGGGGCCAGGCTGTGGATTATCGCTTTGCGGAGTTCGGCAATTCCCTGCCCTGTGAGCGCCGATACCGGAAATTCATCCGCATTTTGCGACTGAAACGAATCTAAATCGCATTTGTTCACCGCAACTAGACAGCGGCCCTCCTGACGGGCTTTACGGATCAGATCGCTGTCCTCCGCTGATCGGGAAACAGCTCCGTCGATGACCACAATCGTCAGGTCGGCGTCGGCCATGGCCTGCAGGCTTCGTTCAATTCCGAGTCGCTCGACAAGCTCCTCCGTCTGGCGAATTCCGGCGGTGTCGGCCAGGCGAACGGGAATTCCGGAAAATTCGGCGACTTCAGAAACCAGGTCGCGCGTGGTGCCGGGAATAGCGGTGACGATGGCGCGATCCTGCTCCAGCAGACGATTGAACAGGCTGCTTTTGCCGGCATTGGGAGGGCCGACGATGGCCAGGGAAAAACCGTTGCGCACGAGGTTGCCGTAAATAAAACTGCGGGCCAGCGCACTGGTCAGATCGATGACCGGGTCGATGCGGCGCAGGATCTCGGCGCCGGGGGCCACACTAATATCGTCTTCGGCGAAATCGATTCCCGCTTCCAGCAGCGCGATGAGTTCCAGCAACTGTGCCTTGACCGGAGCCAGCCGGCGCGAGAGAGAGCCTTGCGTTTGCTGTGCCGCGATACTGGCCTGATAGAGAGTGGTGGCTTCAATCAGATCGCGTACTGCTTCGGCTTGCGGCAGATCGATACGACCGTTGAGGAATGCGCGCAGCGTAAATTCGCCGGGTTCAGCGAGGCGCGCGCCCGCCCGAACCGCGCGGTCGAGGCAGTGGCGCAGAATTACAGGAGCGCCGTGGCAGGAAATTTCGATGACGTCCTCCGCGGTGTAGGAGTGCGGCGCGGCAAAGAAAGTGACGACTACTTCATCGATGAGACTGCCGTCGTCGCCCGAGAGCCAGCCGAGCGTAGCGTGCCATGAGGAGAGCGCTGATTTCAGGGAAACAGCTGATTTGAGAGAAACAAAGGATGCGACGATTTCGCGGGCCTGCGGGCCGGAAATACGCACCACGCCGATGCCTCCACGGCCGGGCGGAGTGGAAACGGCGGCGATGGTATCCGCAAACTTCAGCGGTTTCCGCTGGGAGCGGGGCGACTGCGGCGATCGCCGGAGCGATTTCCGTCCCTGCCGCGGTCACGACCGGGTCCGCGATTGCCGCCGCGGCCACCACCACGGTCACCACCCCTGTCCCGACTCCCGCCAGTACCGGGCGGACGATCGAAGCGGCTGGGTCCGCGATCCGAACCGAAGCTGCGCGGGGGCGGCGGCGGATCGGGCAGAGAGGGCATTCCGGCCGGATAGATGACGACGTGACGATAAGGGCCTGCGCCGGCGCTTTCGCTGCGCAGTTCGTTTTCGTTGCGCAAGGCGATGTGGATGACACGGCGCTCGCGGCTATTGAGTGGATTGAAGCGAAACGGAGTGCCGGTGCGCTTCACATTCTCGGCGGCGGTAATCGCGCTGACGCGCAACTCCTCGATTCGAATGGCGCGGTAATCGTTGGCATCGAAGCAGATGCGGGAGTGATCGTCGGAGTGCAGGCGAAGCATCTCCTGCGTTACCTGTTCGAGCGCGAGAAGCAGCTCGCCGCGATTGCCCAGCAGCAGATCGAGGTCTTTGCCGCTGAATTTCACGAGAATATCGGGGTTTTCGAAATCGGCGTTCGTCACGCCGCCCGGCTCGATTATAAAGCCAAGCTCATACCCGGCATTCGCGATAATCCGCTGCAGAAACTGTTCGATGCGGGGTCCGGTTTCGTCTACAGAATACTTCGGAGTCAAGCCCGTTTACCTTTTTGCGGGAGCCGCGGCGGAACGGCAACCGGGACCGCTGTCTTATTGAAAAACCACTGCTGGGCCATACCCACCAGGTTGCCAGTGAGCCAGTATAACACCAGTCCGCTCGATGCATTCCAGAAGAAGAAGAGATACATGAGGGGCATGAACTGCATCATTTTCTGCTGGCTGGGATCGCCGCCGGCTGCGACGGGCGTCATTTTCTGCAGCGCAAAACTGGTGACGACCATGATGAGCGGGAGCGCGCGTATAGCGAAGTGTTCGGGCTGGGAAAGGTCGCCCACCCAGAGCCAGTTGGCGTGGCGGAGCTCGACCGTGACGGCGATGACGCGATAGAACGCGTACAGGAACGGCATCTGGATCAGCAGAGGCAGGCAGCCACCCATGGGGTTGACGCCGTGCTTCTTGTAAAGATCCATCGTTTCCTGCTGCTTGTTGGCAGCGCGGGGATCGCTCATGCTGATCCCTTTGTATTTCTCGGTGATCTTCGCCATTTCCGGCTGCAGCATCTGCATCTTGCGCATCGATTTCAGGTTGGTGAGCTTCAGAGGAAACAGCGCCACATTGATGAACAGAGTGAGTATGATGATGGCCCAGCCGTAGTTGTGAACCCACTGATCGTTAATGAAATGCAGGACCATGAACAGCGGCTTGGCAATGATGCCGAACCAGCCCCAGTCCACGATGCCGTCCAGCTTGGGATTGACCCGGTGGAGGGCAGAGATTTCTTTCGGCCCGATGTAGACCTCAAGCTGATTGCGCGCGGCGCCTCCGACCGCGACTCCCGGATAGGCTTCTTCGGCGGTGTTGAACTTCGAGGGCACGACGTCGTCGAAAGTGGTGGTTTGCAGTGGCGTGTTGGCCGGCGGCAGGAAGGCGGCGGTGAAGTACTGATCGTCAATCCCTGCAAAGGAGAATGACCCGTCGGCGTTCGCGGGTCCGTTCTTGCCGGTCTTGGCGGCGTCACGCAGAAGCTTCTGTTTTTCGGTGTCGTAACGGATGGTGGCCTGCTGGCCGGCGGCGCTCTGGACGGCCATGTCGCCGAAGCCACCGCGCCACTGGACGAGGTGCGGGACGCCTGAGCCGTTCATCGCCACATCATCGGCATATTGCACCAGTGTGGTGTTGGGCTGAAATTTGAATGTCTTGGAGGCTACGGTTTGCCCGTCGGAGAAATCGAAGCGCATCGTCGTGCCTTCGGGATGAGCGACCCAGAGGTCTTTGTTCAGATCCGTGCCTGGCTGTTTGCCGCGGTAGGTGAAGCTGAACGGATACCCGACTTTGGCCGCACCCTGCTCGTTCACCAGTTCGAGAGGCTTGCCGGTGCTGTCCTTGAAATTCTTAAGAGTCCAGCTCTTCACAACTGCGCCGCGATTGGAAAAGATCACATGGTAGTCATCGGTATCGATGACCTGAGTCTGTTCGGCCGCGGCCGCGACGGCGGGAAGCGGAGTGGCGGTTTCGGCGGTCGACAGCGCCATCGGCGCGCCGCTCGCCGTTGTAGCGGCTTTTTGCTGTTCGGGAGTCGCCGGGGCCTTGCTGGTATCGCTGGCCTTCTTATCCGCACTGCCGGATTTGGCCGCATCCGCCGTCTGCTGGACCGGCGCGATGCCAAACAGTTTGTAGGCGTACGGAGTGGCGACGAGGATCAGCCCCATCAGGATGAACGCAAGCACCATGCGAACTTCGCTGGAGATTTCTTTGCGTTCGGATTTTGGCGGTGGGGTGGGCAAATTCGGAGAACTCATTTGGGATGGAATTAACGCGGCACGGGATCGGCGCCGCCGGCATGAAACGGATGGCACCGGCCAACCCGTTTCAAACCCAGCCAAAGACCGCGCGCGGCGCCATGAACCTCAATCGCTTCACGCATATAGTCTGAGCAGGTCGGGTAATAACGGCACGCTGAAGGCAGAAGCGGCGAAATCAGACGCTTATACCCGGCGAGGAGGAAGACGAGGACCCGCACTGTATAAATAGACGTTTGACGGCCCCTTGAAGTTCTGTAAAGGGGCAGTCGAGCGCCTTCCGCCGGGGATTGAATACGATTAACCACTCAGAACTCAGCGATTCCAGTTCGAGCCGTACGGCTTCGCGCAGGCGTCGTTTGATACGGTTACGCACCACGGCGTTGCCGAGCGCCCGGGGCGTTGTGAAGCCCACGCGCGGCGAAGCTTGGGGGACGCTGTCGGGGGCCAAAGGCCCTGCAAAGCGGAAAGCTGCGAAGAAGGGACAGGTATAACGGGTCCCCCCGTCATAAACCTTACGGAATTCGCTTGAGCGCAGGATCCGGACACTTTTGGGAAAGCCTGGTATCCGGGCTACCTCTCCGAGCTGACAGTCAGCTTTTTGCGCCCGATGGCGCGGCGGCGGGAGAGGACGGCTTGTCCGTCGGCAGTCTTCATGCGTGACCGAAAGCCATGCGTTTTGGCGCGACGACGGTTATTCGGCTGGAAAGTACGTTTCGGCATTGTGTTGTCTTGCTCTTAATTTTGGAGATGGAGTAGGAAATATTGATTATACAACAGGTTGGCCAGTTGTCAGAGTACAGCTTCGCGAATTGCCTGCCCGATGGCGGCCGTCAGATCCGCTTCGCTGAGCGCGGTGCTGATGAACAGTTCCTGACGCGCGCCGTTGCAGAGCCCGATTGCCTTCCAGCCGTTTTGGGTGGGAACCGTGATGTGTATCTTGACCACCCCTTTCGCGTCGCGGACCTGCCGGATAACCCCGGGGATGATCGAACGGATGTCTTCGCGGAGCACCAGACGGTCCAGCACGGGGCGCAGGTCGTCCAGAATGCTGTGCTCGATCTTGAGTTTTCCCTTCGCTGTGCGCAGCCGGAAGGACATGGCCGTATACTACTCCACCCTTACCAACCCGCGTTTACCAACCCACGTTTAAAACCCCACGTATACTACAGAACAGTGCCTCACCATATCACTCTCATTCCCGGCGACGGTATCGGGCCCGAGGTTGCGGACGCTACCGTTCGCGCCGTTGAAGCAACCGGGGTGCCCGTCGTGTGGGACCGCGTGGACGCCGGCATCGCCGCCCATCAGGCCACCGGCCACTATCTGCCGGAGGCGGTATACGAATCGCTGGCACGCACCCGTGTGGGATTGAAGGGACCGGTGGGTACGCCGGTTGGCGGCGGCCATCCCAGCGTGAATGTGGCTTTGCGCAAGCGCCTGAACCTCTTCGTTAATTTCCGGCCCGTGCGGATGCTGCCGGGATTGAAGACCCGGTTCGCCGATCTCCCCATCGATCTGGTGATCTTTCGCGAGAACACGGAAGATCTCTATTCCGGTATCGAGCATGAAGTGGTGACCGACGTCGTGGAGAGCCTGAAGGTCATCACGAAAACCGCGTCCATCAACATTGCGAGGGCGGCGTTCGAATATTCGGCGCGCGAAGGCCGCAAGGCGGTGGTGGCGATTCACAAGGCCAACATCATGAAGATGAGCGACGGCCTTTTCCTGCGATGCTGCCGCGAGGTGGCGGCGGGTTTTCCGGATATTGCCTACACCGAACTGATTGTGGACAACGCCTGCATGCAACTGGTGATGCGCCCCGAGAAATTCGACGTGCTGGTGCTGCCGAATCTCTATGGCGACATCGTTTCCGACCTTTGCGCGGGGCTGGTGGGCGGACTGGGAATCGTGCCGGGCGCGAATCTGGGCGACACCTGCGCGGTCTTCGAGGCTGTTCACGGATCGGCGCCCGATATTGCCGGAACGGGGAAGGCAAATCCCACGGCGCTGATGCAATCGGCGCGGCTGATGCTGGCGCATCTGGGGGAGCGGGACGCTTCGGTCCGGCTGCAGAAGGCTATTGAAGCGGTCTATGCGTCCGGTGAGCATCTGACTGGCGATGTGGGCGGGACCGCGCATACGCGGGAGTTTACTGACGCTGTGATTCGGGAGCTTTAATAGAACTATGCAGAGGCGAATCGCGGGTCACACGAATCTTGAGGTTCCCGTCATCATGCTGGGCGGGAACGTTTTTGGCTGGACGGTCAGCGAAGCCGATTCATTCCGGCTGCTCGACCAGGCGTTCGACGCCGGCCTCAACCTCATTGACACGGCGGATGTGTATTCGCGATGGGCGCCTGGACACACCGGCGGCGAATCGGAAACCATCATCGGGAAATGGTTCGCGCGCAGCGGCAAACGCGACCGGGTTGTGATCGCGACTAAAGCCGGCATGGATATGGGCGACGGGAAGAGCGGACTGAAGCCCGCTTATCTGCAGCAGGCCCTCGATGATTCCCTGCGCCGCCTGCAGACGGACCGGATCGACCTCTACCAGTCCCACAAAGACGACGAATCGACGCCGCTCGAAGATACCCTGGGCGCGTACGGCCGGATGATCGAACAGGGCAAGGTCCGCTATATCGGGGCTTCCAATTACACGGGCGCGCGCTTGAAGGAAGCGCTCGAAATCAGCAGAGCAAACCACCTGCCCGCGTATCAGACTTTGCAGCCACTCTACAATCTCGTCGAGCGGCAGGCCTATGAGTCAGACCTTGCGCCGGTGATGGCCGAGTATGGACTGGGCGTCATCCCTTACTACGCGCTGGCTTCGGGATTCCTGAGCGGCAAGTACCGGAGCGAGTCCGATCTGGCCGGAAAGGCGCGCGGCCGGGGCGCGGGGAAATACCTGAACGAACGGGGACTGGCGGTCCTCAATGCTCTGGATGAAGTCGCGCGCCAGTACAATTCCACCCCTGCCGCAGTCGCGCTTGCGTGGCTGATTGCGCAGCCGGGAATCACGGCGCCTATCGCCAGCGCCACGAATTCGTCACAGCTCGACGCATTAATTGCTGCGACAAATCTCACACTTGACGCCGCGTCTTTGCAGAAACTGTCGGATGTTTCCAGCCCTCGCGCCTGATTGCGGATATCGAATTGCAATGCCAGTGGCATGGCAAAAGCGAAGGCGGACGCGCAGAAGGAAGACGGCGGAATTCTGAAGACCGTGGCTAAGGCGGTGGGAACCGCCGCCGGCGCGGTAGCCCATGTGGCGGGAGTTGCCGCGCCTCACACCAGTCCGCCGGCGCAGTCCGCGGCAAAAGCGGGACGGCTCCTTCCCAAACACAAGTCCCGGCTGCCTCGCAAAGCGAAAAAGGCGCTCAAGGCGAACGCCGAAAAGAAAGCCGTGGCCCGACAGTAGAGCCGAAGGTTTATTCGAGTGGCTGCGCCACTTTGTGCGTATTGGCCGGATCGGCCATTTCGCGCGACCGGATCTGGTCGTACGTGGGCAATTCCGAAGCATCCCATCCGCCGCCCATCGCCTGTATCAGGCCGACCGCCGCAGTCAACCTGCGCTGCAGAATCGTGACGGCGCTGCGCTGATCGCTCAGGAAAATCGTTTGGGTGGTGATGACGTCCAAATAGGAATTCGTGCCGGCCTTATAGCGTTCGGTGATCAGGTCGAGCGACTGCTGCGCGGCGGCCACGGCAGCGTCGGTCAGTATCGCTTCCTGCGACAGAACGCGCAGCGCGACAAGGTTGTCTTCCACGTTCTGGAACGCGGTGAGTACAGTCTGCCGGTACGAGGCGACGGCTGCATCGTAATTGGCTTGCGCCTGCTGCAACGACGCGCCCCGGCGTCCGAAATCGAAAAGGGTGTCGGTAGCCGAGACGCCCGCCGACCAGGTGCGCGCGGGAGCGGCAAAAAGATCCTGGAACAGATTGCTGCCGATGCCGGCGGATCCGGAAAGCCCGATCGTCGGATAGAAAGCGATCTTCGCCAATCCGACATTGGCGTTCTGTACCGCGATATTACGTTCCGCGGCCGCGATATCGGGACGTCGCTCCAGCAGCGTGGAGGGGATCATCGACGGAATCGGCGGAGGCGGCGCGGCGATTTTGCAGGAACTGAGCGTCAGGTTCGAGGGCGGCTGTCCGGTAAGTACGGCAATCGCATGTTCGAACTGTCCGCGGGTGACCCCCAGATCGCTGTCCTGCGCCTGCGTGGTGGAAAGCTGCGTCTGTGCGAGGGCGATATCGGATCGCGATGCCACGCCGCCGTTATAACGGTTGATGGTCAGCTGCAGATATTGCTGATAGGCGGCGATGGAAGCTCTGAGGATCGCATCCTGCATGTCGAGCGAGCAAAGCGTGAAGTAATTGGAAGCCACCGACGACTGCACGCTCAGGCGAATGTTTTCGAGATTGGCCGCAATGGACTGCGCGCTGTCGGTCTGCCCTTCCACCAGGGTGTGGATGCGGCCCCATACATCGGCTTCCCACGTAGCGCTGGCTGGAAAAGTGAATGAAGCTCCGAGAACGCCGTGGCCGGATATGTTTCCGGCTTCGGTTTCGCTGATTCCGGCCGAGCCTCCGATGCTGGGGAAGTATGTGGCATGCGCCAGGTCGACGGCGGCCCGGGCTGCCAGAAACTGCGCTTCCACCTGTTTCACGTTCTGGTTGGAGATGTTAACCATCTCTTCCATTTCATTGAGTCTCGGATCGCCGAAAATTTCCCACCACTTGCCGCGGATCTGACCGTCCGAGGGATTGGCGGCCTTCCACTGATCGTCGCCGGCGAGTTCCTTGAAGGCCGGAGGAAAGACGGCGGGGGCGAGCGCCGCGGGGCGCTGATATCTGGGCGCGATGGTGCAGCCCGTACAAAGAAGGGAGGCCAGTGCCGCCATTTTCCAACCGTGAGTCATTAAATCTTCACTGCTCCTGATATTTTGTCGCTGAATATTTTATTGCTAAAAACAGTTTGTTAATCGCCCACGCCCACGGCTCCGCCAGGGACGAGAATACCGGGGAGGTGTTTGTTGGGCACCCGGCTGAAACGTTTGCTGAGCTTGTCGAAATAAAGGTAAATTACCGGGGTGGTAAAAAGGGTCAGCATCTGGCTGACGACCAATCCGCCGACGATGGTGATGCCGAGAGGTTTGCGAAGCTCGGCGCCGCTGCCCAGCCCAAGCGCAAGCGGCATGCCGCCGAGAAGCGCGCAGGACGTCGTCATCATGATGGGGCGGAAGCGCAGCTTGCATGCCTGGTAGATGGACTCGCGCGTGTCGAGTCCTTCATTGCGCTCGGCCGCCAGCGCGAAATCGATCATCATGATGGCATTCTTCTTCACGATGCCGATCAGCAGAAAGATTCCGATGAGAGCGATGATGCTCAACTCCGTCCGGAAAAGGACCAGCGCCATGAGCGCGCCGACGCCCGCCGACGGCAACGTGGAAATGATGGTGATCGGGTGGATAAGACTCTCGTAGAGGATACCGAGAATGATGTAGACCACCAGGAGCGCCGTTCCGATCAGCAGAGGCATGGTGGACATGGAATCCTGAAACGCCTTGGCCGTCCCGGCAAAACTTCCGGTAATGGTGGCCGGCATACTCATATCGATCTCGGCTTTGGAAATGGCGGCCACGGCGTCATCGAGCGTGTAGCCTTCAGATAAATTGAAGGAGATTGTGGTAGCCGGAAACTGGCCCTGGTGGGGCAGCTGGAGGGGTGTAATGCCCTCGGAGAACCTGGCGAACGTGGACAGAGGCACGCTGATTCCGCGCGGCGTCTGCACATAAATTTTGTCCAGATAATCCGGACTCTGCCACCACTGTTGCTGCAGCGCCTCGACCACGTGGTACTGGTTGATCGATTTGTACATGGTGGAGACCTGGCGCTGGCCGAAAGCCGTATAGAGAGCTGTGTCGACGGCGACGGCCGTCAAGCCAAGCCGCGAAGCGGTGTCGCGGTCAATCGTGACATTCGCCGAAAGTCCGGAAATCTGCTGATCCGAAAATATGTCCGTGATCTGCGGCAACCGCGAAAGCCGGGCCACCAGGCGAGGGCCCCACACCGCGAGCAAACCCAGATCCTGGGTCTGCAAAGTGTATTGGTACTGCGAGTTGCTTTGTCTGCCGCCAATACGGATATCCTGCGAATTCTGCAGGAACAACTGAGCGCCAGGCATCGACCCGGTATTGCGGCGAATGCGGGCGATCACTTCGTCGGTGGAAATTTTCCTTTCACCCAGCGGCTTGAGCTGTACGTTCATCTGGGCGCTGCTGGAACCGCCGCCACCGGGCCCGCCGCCACCGGCGCCGAGCGTCATGTTTACGGTCTCGACCGCGGGATCCTTGCGGACCTGCTGCTCAAACCATTTGGCCTTTTCGACCATGGCCTGATAAGAAATGTGCTGCTGACCCTGCACGCCGCCCTGCAGGCGTCCGGTATCCTGCTGCGGGAAGAATCCCCCCGGAAGCTTCGTGTAGAGGTACACGTTGACGCCGATCGTCAGAAGCATGACGAGCATTACGGGAAAGGTGTGATCCAGAACCGCGTCGAGCGCGGACATGTAAGTGGAGAGGACCCAGTCGAATGCCTTCTCGCTCCAGATATAAAGCTTCCCGTGTTTTTCGTCGGTCTTGAGGAGACGCGCGCACATCATGGGGGTCGCGGTAAGCGAAATGATCATCGACATGAAGATCGCCACCGCGAGCACAACGGCGAATTCACGGAATAACCGGCCCACGATGCCGGGCATCATCAGGATGGGGATGAAGACGGCGATCAGCGATACGCTCATCGACAGCACCGTGAAACCGATTTCTTCAGCCCCGCGCAAAGCGGCGGCCATGGGCTTCATGCCGTCTTCAATGTGCCGGGTAATATTTTCGATTACCACAATGGCGTCGTCGACGACGAAGCCGGTGGCGATGGCCAGCGCCATGAGTGAGAGATTATCCAGCGAATAGCCGAGCATGTACATCACGCCGAAAGTGGCGATCAGCGAGACAGGCACCGAAACGCTGGGAATGAAAGTGGCCCACAAATTCCGCAGGAAGAAGAATACGACGAAAACCACCAGCACGATCGAGATGATCATGTTGCGCTCGGCATCTTCGACCGAAGAGCGGATGGTCAGGGTGCGGTCCGTATCGATCTTGAGAATGCTGTTGGGGGGAAGCGCGGCGCGGAACTGCGGCAGAAGGGCCTTGATCCTCTCGACGGTGTCGATGATGTTGGCGTTGGGCTGCCGGTTCACGTTGATGGAAACTGCCGGACGGCCATTGGAAAGTCCGATGTTGCGGACATCCTCGGTGCCGTCGATGACTCTGCCGAGGTCCGACAGCCGGATGGGCGAGCCATTCCGGTAGAGAACGATGAGGTTTTTATAGTCCTTGGCGGAACTCAACTGGTCGGTGACGAGGAGCGGCATGAACACCTGGTCATTTTCGAGCGCGCCCTTGGGGCGATTGGCGTTGGCGCTGGCCAGAAAGTTGCCGACGACGTCCATTCCGACGTTATAGCGGGAGACCGGCTGCGGATTCAGTTCGATGCGGACCGCGGGCAGCGAACTGCCGTTGACGCCGACTTGTCCGACGCCTTTTACCTGTGCCAGTTTCTGCGCGAAGACCGACGAAGCGAGATCGTAAAGCTGTTCCCGCGGAATCACGTCGGACTGCAGGGACAGCACGATGATGGGCGAATCCGACGGGTTGATCTTGCGATAGCGGGGCCGCGTCGGCAGATTGGCCGGCAAATAGCCGAGCGATGCGTTGATGGAGGCCTGCACGTCGCGCGCGGCCGAGTTGATGTCCCGGTTCAGGTCGAACTGGAGCGTGATATTGGCGCTGCCCAGAGAACTGCGCGAGGTCATCTCCGTGACGCCGGCAATACGCGTGAACTGCTTTTCGAGCGGCGTGGCCACCGAGGCGGCCATCACTTCGGGGCTTCCGCCAGGCAGGCTGGCGGAGATATTGATGGTCGGATAATCGATCTGCGGCAGCGGCGATACGGGTAGCTGATAGTAAGCAATCGCGCCCGCCATGGTGGCGGCGATGAGCAGGAGTGTAGTCGCTACCGGCCTTTCGATAAAGGGTGAAGAGATGCTCATGCGTTGGCCCTGTTATGTGAGCTCGGGCAGAGACATATCGCCCGCGGACTGATCCGGAGACTTGCTTCTGCCGCCGACCCATTTGGCGATGCGATCGAACCAAAGGTAAACGACCGGCGTTGTGTAAAGCGTCAGAACCTGGCTGACCATCAGTCCGCCGATGATGCTGATGCCCAGAGGCTTGCGCATTTCCGATCCGACACCGTTACCAAAGGCCAGAGGCACAGCGCCCAGCAGAGCGGCCATCGTAGTCATCATGATGGGGCGGAAGCGAAGCAGGCAGGCCTGATAGATGGCCTCCTGCGGCCCTTTGCCTTCTTTCCGCTCGGCTTCGAGCGCGAAGTCGATCATCATGATGGCGTTCTTCTTCACGATACCTATGAGAAGAATGATGCCGATGAGTCCGATGATGTCGAGATCCTCATGGAAGAGAATGAGCGCCGCGATGGCGCCGACGCCAGCCGAGGGCAGCGTCGAGAGAATCGTGATCGGATGTATATAGCTTTCGTAGAGAACGCCCAGAACAATGTAAACCGTTACGAGCGCCGCCACGATGAGGATGGATTCATTGGCCAGTGAATTTTCAAAGGCGCGCGCGGTTCCCTGGAAGCTGGGCTCGATGCTGGCGGGCATGTTCGTCTGTTTGGTGACGTCCCGAATATGCTGTACCGCCTCGCCCAGCGATGCGCCGGGGGCGAGGTTGAAAGACACGGTCACGACAGGGAACTGGCCCTGGTGATTGATGGTGATCGGAATCGGAACGGCCGAGATTTTGGTAAAAGTCCGAAGCGGCGCCTGCGACAGTGCAGCCGCGCCGGTGAGGGCGGTGTTCGTGCCGGCCAGCGCCACGGTGGACGCCAGATTGGCGGAGGCGGAGCCAACCTGCACATAAACATCCTTCATGGCGTCGACATTCTGCGACCACGCCGTACCGGCCTCAAGCACGACGTGATATTGGTTCGCCTGGGTGAAAATGGTCGAGACTTGGCGCTGGCCGAAGGCGTCGTACAGGGCATCGTCCACATTCTGCGGCGTGATGCCGAAACGCCCGGCGGTATCGCGATCGATGTCGACAAGCAATCCCAGTCCATTGTTCTGCTGATCGCTGGCCACATCGCGAAGTTCCGGGATCTTTTTCATGTTGTCGACCAGGCGGGGAACCCAAGTATCGAGAGTCGCTTTATCCGGGGCATCCAGCGAGTATTGATACTGCGTGCGGCTGATCCGGTCTTCGACGGTCAGATCCTGCACGGGCTGCATGAAGAGAGCGATACCGGGAACCTGCGCCAGCTTGGGGCCCAGACGGCGGATCACCTCCGTGGCCGACATCTTGCGCTCTTCGAGAGGGCGCAGGGTCATCTGAATTCGTCCGCTGTTGAGCGTGGTATTGATGCCATCGATGCCGATGAACGAGGTCACGTCCTGAACAGCCGGATCCTTGACGATCTCCGCCACCAGCGCCTGCTGGCGTTCGGCCATGGCGGGGAAAGAAATGGTTTCGGGGGCCTGCGAGATGCCCAGCACGATGCCGGTATCCTGCACCGGGAAAAAGCCCTTGGGCACCACGATGTAAAAGTAGATAGTGGCCGCCAGCGTGCCGACCGCAACCAGCAGAGTCGCCGGTTGATGCCGGAGGACGAAGCGCACGCCCCGGCCATAACCGGCGATAATCCTGACGAAAACAGTTTCCGACCAGTGGTAGAACCTGCCCTGTTCGTGCTCGGGTTTGTGCTTCAGAATGCGGCCCGCCATCATCGGCGTAAGAGTCAGCGAGACAAAAGCCGAGAAAATGATCGCCACCGCCAGCGTGACGGCGAATTCGCGAAACAGACGGCCCACGATATCGGCCATAAACAAGAGCGGAATCAGCACGGCGATCAGCGAAACGGTCAACGACACGACCGTGAAGCCGATTTCTTCAGATCCCTTGAAAGCGGCGGCCATGGGGGAGAAGCCCATTTCGATATAGCGCGAAATATTCTCGATCATGACAATGGCGGCGTCGACCACAAAGCCGGTCGAAATCGTCAGCGCCATGAGAGATAAGTTGTCGAGACTGTACCCCAGCATGTACATCACGGCAAACGTGCCGATCAGGGACAGGGGAACCGCAATGCCCGGGATGATTGTCGCCGAGACGCTCCGGAGGAATACAAAGATCACCGCGACGACCAGTACGATCGTGAGAATCAGTTCGAATTCGACATCTTCCACCGAAGCCCGGATGGTGGTCGTGCGGTCGGTGATGACGCGGATCTTCACCCCTTCCGGCATGGATGCCTGCATCTGCGGAAGAAGCTGCTGAATCGTATCGACAACGTTGATAATGCTCGATCCGGGCTGGCGCTGAATGTTCAGAACAATGCCGGGAGTCGAGTTTACCCACGCCGCCTGGCGCTTGTTTTCCACGCCGTCGATAACCGTGGCAACGTCGGAAAGCCTGACCGGAGCGCCGTTGCGGTAGGCGATGATGATTTTGGCATAATCGCTGCCGGACTGGATCTGATCGTTATCGTTAATGGTCCAGGACTGCTGCAGCCCGTCGAAGTTGCCCTTGGCGGCATTGGCATTGGCGCTGCCGAGCGCCGAGCGCAGAGTCTCCATACTCAGCCCGTACGAGGCGAGAGCGGTGGGATTCGCCTGTACTCTGACGGCTGGCCGCTGTCCGCCGCTGATACTGACCAGACCCACGCCCTTGAGTTGCGAGATGCGCTGCGCCATGCGGGTTTCGGCGAGATCCTCCACCTTCGACAGCGGCATGGTGTCGGAGGTGATGGCTACGGTCAAAATGGGCGCGTCGGCGGGGTTCGTTTTGCTGTAGATGGGAGGTGTCGGCAGACCCGTAGGCAGGAAAGTTCCCGCCGCGTTGATCGCAGCCTGCACTTCCTGCTCGGCGATATCGATATTGAGATCGAGAGCGAACTGCAGGGTAATGAGCGAACTGCCGAACGAACTGACGGACGTCATCTGGGTCATACCCGGAATCTGTCCGAACTGCTTTTCCATGGGAGCGGTGACCGATGATGTCATCACCTCCGGACTGGCGCCCGGATAGAAAGTCTGAATCTGCATGGTGGGGTAATCCACCTGCGGAAGCGCCGAAACCGGCAATTGGCGGAAGGCCACAAAGCCCACCAGCACCACGCCAGCCATCATGAGAGAGGTCGCTACCGGCCTCTCGATGAAGATTTTAGAGGGGTTCATTGCCCCCCGCTCCGGCCACCCGGACCGCCCGGTCCGCCTTTCTTACCCTTGGAATCGCCGCCCTTGCGTCCCCGGCCACGGCCCCTCTGCATGGCCGCGGCGTCGGCGGCAGCTTCCGCTTCCGCTTCACCGGCTTTGCGTACGCGCGCGGTGACTCCATCCTGCAATCTGTCCGCGCCATCCACCGCGACCTGCTCGCCGTCCTCGAGGCCGCTTTTTATCACAGCGCCGCTCTGGTCGGAAGACAGCACCTGGACGGTCCTCAAATGCACCGTAGCAGTGTCGCTTCCCGGAGCATTATCCACCACATAAACGAATGTTCCCTGCTGGCCGTTCTGAACCGCGACGGTCGGGATCACCAGCTGGTTCGACATGGTTTCGACCAGCAGCTTCACATTCACGAACTGATTGGGGAAAAGAGTGCCGTTCTTGTTGTCGAAAACGGCCTTGAGTTTCGAAGTACCGGTGGACTGGTCGATCTGGTTGTCCACGGTCTGCAATTCTCCGGTGGCCAGTTTCTGCGAGTTATCACGATTGTAGGCATCCACCTGCAAATGAATACCGGCACGCAGTTTCTGAAGCACCTGTGGAAGGGTATCCTCGGGGATCGTAAAGAGCACCGCGATCGGGTCCAGCTGAGTAATCACCAGAATGCCGTTCGCATCCGCGGCGTGGACGATATTGCCCGGATCCACCAGACGCAATCCAATACGCCCGGTGATCGGCGCGGTGATTTTGGCGTAGATCAGATTCAGCTTTGCGCTGTTGACATTCGCCGTATCCTGCTTGATGTTGCCTTCATACTGCGCCACCAGCGCGACCTGAGTATCGAGCTGCTGCTTCGGAACCGCATCCTGCGCCAGGAGAGTCTTGTACCGGTCAAGGTCGACGCGGGCATTGGCCAGCAATGCCATATCGCGCGCCAGCGTGCCTTCGGCCAGCTCTTCCTGAACCTGATAGGGCCGCGGATCGATTTCGGCGAGAAGCTGCCCCTGCTCGACCAGATCGCCTTCCTTGAAATTCACGGACATCAACTGTCCGTCCACACGGGACTTCACGGTAACGGTGTAGAAAGCGGCGACGTTTCCGAGTCCGTTCAAATAGACCGGAACCGCCTTACGAGTGGCCTTGGCTACTTCAACCGGCGTGGGACCGAAGCCGCCTCTGCCGCGACCGCCGCCACCGCGACCGCCGCCGCCCTGCGGAGTCGCTACAAGACCGGGCTGACTGGCCCGCCACACGGCGTAGCCGCCGACCGCGAGGATAACGACGAAGAAGATCGCCCATATCAGGCCCCGGCGTTTGGGCTTTCCGGACTCCGGTTTCTGGGACCCTGGATGCCCCGGGGCACCGATGCGGTGCTCTTCCGTTGCGTGATGCAGATCAGTAGGTGTTGTATTGGTTGTCATTCAAACCGCGTTCGATGGTGGTACGTAGAATCAGACTTACCTGGGTGCTCGGAGGTAACCCGGCTTTCAGTACATTAACAAAAATTTACACTTCCGGCCGGGAACGGCCGAGCCTGTTTTCGATTCGTCGGGGAACCGGCTTCGAACGATTATACTCGAGGCGGGCCGCCGCGCCGAGCTATCCGCAGCGCCCAGTATGTAAAAATAGGGTTTTGAAACTTCTACTGGCCACACCATTGCTTTTTCTTATGGCCTGTGGTGGCGGCACTCAACCAAAACCCGAGGCAAATCTTCCCTTCGTTCAAGTCGATCCGGCTACTGCGGGATCTATCACTGGACGCGTTATTTTTCAAGGAGTTCCACCGGTCATGCCCGGCATTGACATGGCCTCCAATCCAAATTGCGAAAAGCAGCACAAGACCCCTTGGAAAGCCGAGACAGTTGTAGTCAATCCGAACGGAACGCTGCGCAATACTTTCATCTGGATCAAAGAGGGCCTGCCGAAGGGGCGCTGGGCTCCGCCCGCCGAGCCGGCGAAGCTCGAACAGACCGGTTGCGTCTACGAACCGCACGTTCTCGGGATCATGGAAGACCAGCAGCTCGAAATCCTGAACAACGACCCGGTCAACCACAACGTTCATGCCGAAAGCCAGGTGAACCCCGCGTGGAACGAATCGCAGCCGCCGCGGGCAGAGCACAAATTCAAGCGTTTCGAGTCCGAAGAAGTACTGTTCCCGATGACCTGCAGCGTGCATCCCTGGATGCGCAGCTATGTCGGGGTCTCCCCGCATCCCTTTTTCGCGGTCACCGGAGATGACGGCACGTTCACGCTTAAAGGTGTGCCGCCAGGAACCTATACAATTGAAGCAGTGCACGAAAAGTACGGCAAGAAAGAGGGTAAGCTGACGCTTGCTCCCAACGGAACCGCCAGCGTGGATTTTACCTATGGAAACTGATCCGAATCCGGCAAAGGCAGCCTACCGGCCCGGCCTGTACCGCTGGTCGATTCTGCTGGCCGGCTGCACGCTGCTGCTGGTTGTGGCGGGCGGCCTGGTAACGAGCCGCGATGCCGGACTTTCCGTGCCGGACTGGCCTCTGTCTTACGGGAAGCTGATGCCGACTATGGAAGGTGGCATTCTCTACGAGCATGGCCATCGCATGGTTGCGACTACGGTGGGTTTGCTGACCATCGTATCGCTGGTCTGGCTGCTGCGAACCGAGCGGCGGAAGTGGATGCGCACGCTGGGAATCCTGGCCCTGCTGGCCGTGATCGCGCAGGGCGTTCTGGGCGGACTGACAGTTCTGCTGCTGCTGCCCTGGTGGATTTCCACGGCGCATGCCTGCCTCGCGCAGTTATTTTTTTCCACCACGGTCGCCATGGCGATCTTTACTTCGGACTGGTGGCTGCGCGGTCCGAAGGCGATGGAAGAGGATTCAAAGTTTCCGGTACGCGGACTCTCCCTGGCAACGCCGTTTTTTGTACTGAGCCAGCTGGCGCTGGGGGCCGCGGCCCGCCATAAGGCCATCGGATCGATTTATCACATCTCCTGGTCCCCGGTAGTAACGGGCGTGATACTTTGGGTTTCCTTGCGAATCCTGCTTCATTACGCGCAAAACCTTGAACTGCGTCTGGCTGCACTGACTCTGCTGGGGATCACATTCTGCCAGGTTTTTCTCGGAATTGCCGCATTCATGAGCCGGATAGCCTATGCCGATGCGGTCCAGCCGATGCCTCTGATGGTCACGTTTACGGTGCTGCATGTGGCGGTCGGCGCGCTCACGATGGCCGCGAGCGTGGTGCTTGCGATTCTGGTCCGCCGGAACGTACCGGCTCATGCGCGCGAGTTCGCGCCGGCGCGGGTTGCCGCCGTTTCCTGAAGGCCTTGATTCGATCATGCGCAGGTACATAGCCCTTACGAAACCTCGCATCACGTGGCTCATCCTGATGAGCACCGGGGTGGGTTATTTCTTCGGACTGAACCGGCCATGGCGCGGCATTTCTAACTGGGTTCTGCTTTTTCACACGCTGGTCGGCACGGGCCTGATCGCGTCCGGGACGGCTGCCCTCAATCAGTGGTATGAGCGCGAAGGCGATGTCCTGATGCGCCGCACCTCCGGACGCCCTCTGCCTTCTGGGATGATGACGGCGCCACGGGCAATGTGGTTCGGTATCGCTCTGGCGGTGCTGGGATTTGTCGAAATGGCCACACAGGTGAACCTGCTGTCGGCGCTGCTCGGCGCGTTCACGCTCGGCAGCTACCTTTTCATCTACACGCCGCTCAAGACGCGTTCGCATTTGTCGACGGTAATCGGGGCGGTGCCTGGCGCGATGCCTCCTCTGCTGGGTTACGCGGCGGCTTCCGGGGTGCTCACACGCGAAGCCTGGACGCTTTTCGCGATTCTGTTTATCTGGCAGTTTCCGCACTTTCTGGCTATCGCGTGGATGTACCGCGAAGACTATGCGCGCGCCGGCATCCGGATGCTGCCAGTAGTCGAGCCTGACGGCATGTCGACCGGCCGGCAAATTATTTTGTACGCTTCCACCCTGATACCCGTCAGTCTGTTTCCGGTGCTGCTCGGTATGACGGGAAGGATTTATCTTGTAGGCGCGCTGTTACTGGGAGGCTGGTTTCTTTACACGGGAGTGCGTGTGGCGTTCGACCTGACGAATGGCCGGGCCCGGCAGGTTTTGTTCGCTTCGATTATTTATTTGCCTGTTATTTACGGCTTGATGGTTTTCGACCGTCCGACCTGGTAATCGTTTGGACCCCTTAAATGAAGTACTGCCTGATATTCGCGATTCTGTTAGCCGGCTGCGCCGGCAGTAAACCTCTTCCCGTAATAGGGGAGATCCCCAAATTCGAACTGACAAATCAGGAGGGCCACAAGTTCGACCGTTCGGCTCTCGACGGGCACGTTTGGGTGGCGGATTTCATCTTCACCAACTGCGAAGGCCCGTGCCCGCGGATGAGCTCTCACATGCATTCCATCCAGGGCAAGACGGATGGCGCTGTGAAGCTGGTTTCTTTTTCCGTCGATCCGGCGCGCGATACGCCCGATACCCTGGAGCAATACGGGAAGAAATTCGGCGCCGACGATGCCCGCTGGACTTTTCTCACCGGCGATGCGCAAACACTGAACATGCTCGACCATGATGCTTTCAAGCTGGGCGAACTGGGAGTGAATATGGATCACAGCACGCGCTTTGTACTGGTGGACAAGAGAGGCCGCATCCGCGGCTACTACGGAATTGCAGACGGCGATCCCGTCGCGCGTGTGGCGCGCGATGCCGCAAGGCTCGAGAAAGAACAGGCATGAGCACGGCCCCCACTGCAGCCGCCCGGCAGCAGGCGCGTAAACCGATTCCCGCGATCCTCGCGCTCAGCGTGGCAGTCGCCGGATTCCTGATCTGGCTGATTTATTTCCGGGAACGGATGGCGACTCCGGACTGGGCTCTGTCGCTGCCGCTTGCCAATGCAATTTTCAATTCCATCAGCGCCGTTTGTCTGGTCTTCGGCTACATCAACATCCGGCGCGGTAATCGACTGGTGCACAAGCGCTTCATGCTGGGCGCGACAACCTCTTCAGCGTGTTTTCTGATCAGCTACATCACCTACCACTATTTCCACGGGGACACGAAATTTCCCGGGCAGGGGGTGATTCGTCCGGTGTATTTCACGGTGCTGATCAGCCATATCGGGCTGTCGGTGGTGGCGCTGCCGCTGATTTTTGCGACGCTTTGGTATTCGCTCTCCGGCCAGTTCCAGTTCCACCGGCGGATCGCCCGCTGGACGTTTCCGCTGTGGCTCTACGTGTCCGTTACCGGGGTGCTGGTTTTTCTGATTCTCAGAGCTTATACGGGGTAATCGGGTCCGGCATTGGCGAGGGTTACCGGCACGGTCCGGTAAGACTGCGTCAGGCTGCAGAAGAGATTGAATTTCACGATGTACCAGAGCGCCGCGATGCCGTCTTTCATGCCGATTTTCTTGCCCTGCTCGTAGGTGCGGCCGTAATAAGAAATCGGCACCTCGTAGATCGCGCAGTTCAGTTTTGCGATCTTGGCGGTCACCTCGATTTCGAAACCGAAGCCCGAACTCGTAATCGTCATGCTGCGGATGATCTCGCCCCGGAATGCCTTGTAACCGGTTTCCACATCGGTCATGTTGACGTTTGTCAGCAGATTGGAAAAAAAGGTTAGCGATTTGTTGGCGATGTAGTGATAGAAGTACAGGACCCGGGTCGCCTTGCGCACCAGAAAGCGCGAGCCGTAGACCACATCCGCTTCCCCGGCAATAATTGGCGCGATCACGCCCGCGATTTCCTCGGGGGCGTATTCGAGATCGGCGTCCTGCACAATAACAATCGGCCCTTCGGTAAGAGCGAACCCGGTCTTCAGAGCTTCTGTCTTGCCGCGATTTTTCGGATGGTGCGCGACTTTGATGCGCGGATCGCGGCGCGCCAGATCGTCCGCGATCGCCGCGGTCCCGTCAGTTGAGCAATCGTCCACGATCACGATCTCATGGAGAGAAGGAATCGCAAGGACCCGCGCGACCACGCGGGCCAGCGTGACTTCTTCGTTAAACGCGGGGATTACGACTGATAAACACTCGGTCATTGGCAGGGTGGGTTTTGATACACCTTCTCATCAGATTAACACTCGTGGACCGGCGGAATGCCGTTAATTCTCGGTGGGTATCCTCTCAAAGTGGTCCACTACCAGCATCTCAACGGACTCCTTTTTCCGCTCCAGCTTCAATCCAAGCTGATCCTGTACCGCGCGAAAGAGATCCGGGCCGTTATCGGGCGGGGAGATTCCGGCGAGCGGTGCACCGCCGGCGGCCGCTCCGGCTCCGAGACCCGCTCGTTGGCCGCCGGCATCCCAGGACAGAGCGAAGTCGTATTTCCCTTTCACTCCGGTGCCGTCGGCGACCGGCTGCCCAAGTTGCGCGCCTAACGTCGATGCGAGTTGTTCCATGGTTCGGCCCGATGCGCGCCAACGCGCCTTCCCGTTGATTATCGCCATGGATGATCCGGCTGGCAATTTCGGATAGCCTTCGCTGTCCACCTGTAACTTATTGCCGCCTCCGGGCGACGTTGCAGCAGCGGAGAGGGCAGGCTCGCCGTCGGCTTCCTTCACCTTGAGTCCTCCCTTCGCCAGCACCATCACCCAGGATTCCATCTCTCTGGTTTCCCGATGCGTGGTCAATTTGAAGCGTTCGGCGAGAAGGTTTTGCCACATGAGTTTGACATTGTCTTTTGTCGCGCCGTCCGGCACCTTGATGGCAAGCTCGAACATTTCGGTATCGGCATTCGTAAGGCCGGAGAGCTGGAAACGCTGAAGGCCGAATGCCATGTTCACCAGAAACGCAAGATTCATGTGCGAGCAGGTAATTCTGCCGGGGTCGCTGCTGCCCGGCCCTCCGCTGCAACCAATCCTCGCAGGTCCACCCGCTGCCAGCGGCGAAGCTCTGATGGATGCAACTTCAAAGGCGAGGGCATCGGAAGACTGTGCCCGCGCGGCGCAGGCCGTGAAGACTAACAGAAGCAATGAAGCGGTCCGCCGCATGATGGATCGATTGTTTCACAAGATTGGCTCGATAAGATTCCTTACGCGTCGAACCCT
>DASZLO010000027.1:0-2308 GCA_035552315.1 Bryobacteraceae bacterium | reverse complement strand
GCTTCGACTTCCACGATTGGGGCTGGAAGGTCACAGCGGCATACAATAGAGCGGATTTCTACGATCTATTCGGCCCCACCAAAGAAAGCCTCAAAGGCTTCGCGGGCCAGATTGGCCACCAGAAGACACTTCGTTATAAAGCGCCCCGTATCCTGGATTTGGATTGGGACGTGGCCGGATACGTCGGCCTGGATCGTCTGCCGGATTATCAAAATGTCGCGGCGCCCTTCGACAAGTTTCTCACCGGCAGAATTTCGCTCACCTATTCGCGGCTGGAAAGGTCCTTGGGAGCAGTAGACGACGAAAAAGGTGTCCGCTGGAAACTGGCTACGCAAGGCAACGCCGTCAACGGAGATTTTTATCCGCGCCTTTACGGTCTCGTCGATTATGGCTTCTTGACACCGTTGCGGAATTCACCCGTGTGGATTCACAGCTCGGCCGGTAAGTCCTTCGGCGACCGTACCCAGCCGTTCGCCAACTTCTATTTCGGAGGCTTCGGAAACAATTGGATTGACCATCAGGAAGTGAGCCGGTATCGCGAATACTACAGTTTTCCCGGCGTCGATTTGGATCAAATTGGCGCCACGGATTTTGCGAAGACTCTGGTCGAGTGGAATCTTCCGCCCAGGCACTTCCGTCACTTTGGCACCCCCTACTTGTATTGCAATTGGGCGCGGCTCACGCTTTTTTCAGGCGCGATCGTCGGCAATATGTCTTCGGCAGTCGACCGGAAGTTCTACGGCGACGCGGGCATGCAAGTAGATTTTAGGGTGGTCATTTCGTCCTATCTGAACACCACGTTCTCAGTGGGTGGCGCAGCCGCCGAGGATCGCAATGGACGCAGGTCGGAAGAACTGATGATCTCCCTGAAGCTCCTCTAACCGTCTCACTCGTCGAAAGCAATCGCGGCCAGTTCGCCGGCCACCGATGACGACGAAGGACGTTTCTCTTGCTCGCCGGCGAGCATCGCCAGCAGCAGCCCATCCAGTGCTGGTGGAATGCCCGGCCGCCGCGAGGAGGGCAACGCCGGCGTGCGGCACTCGATGGCCTCGAACACATCCAGCGGCGTTTCTCCCGCAAAGGGGTGACACCCCGTAAACAGTTCGTAGAGTACCGAGCCGAAAGAGAACACGTCCGAGGCGCTGGAGGCGCGTTCGCCTCGCAGGAGCTCGGGCGACATGTAAGAGAGTGTTCCGGAAAGCGTCCCCGAGATCGTGCCGGAGGCCCCCGAAGCTTCGATATCGGGCGGCACATTTTCACCTACGCGGGCCAAGCCAAAGTCCAGAACCTTCACGACACCGTCTTTGCTCAGCATGATATTGTCCGGTTTAATGTCGCGGTGGACAATCCCAGCCTCGTGCGCGGCCGCGAGCGCGTGGGCGGCCTGCAGGCTCCAATCGCCTGCTATCGGCAGCGGTACTTCACCGGTCGTCATGAGCGCGCGCCAAGTCTGTCCGTCCACCCATTCCATCGCAATGAATACGCCCGCGTCGGAAGTCCCGAATTCGTGGATTTTAACGATATTCGGGTGATCGAGCGTCCCGGCTGCGCGGGCTTCGCGCTCAAATCGCTCGACGGCGTGCGCGTCGGCAGTCAGGTGCCGCCGCAGAATCTTCAGCACCGCTGCGCGCCGCGAGCGCGTGTCCTCGGCGAGATACACTTCGCCCATGCCGCCGATGCTGATGAGAGATTGAACTTCATACTCGCCGACGCGCAAGCCGGGCGCAAGCGAACCAGGATGGCGCGCCAAGAGGTCCGCTGCGAGAAGCGACGGCGGAAGGTCAAGAAACCGGCCACGCTTGAGGTCGGCTTCGAGCAGGCTCTCCACGTCCGCCCGCAACGCTGAGTTCCCCGTGCAAGCCTCATCCAGGAACGAGGGGCGGTCCATGGGGGCAAGAGCACTGGCGTCCAGATAGAGGCTCTCTATCTTCTGCCAGTCGCCGGAAGTCATGGCGCCCCGGTATCGCCTGCGCCGAGCTCACGAGCAAGCCACGCCCTGGCTGCCTGGAAATCTCGGGTTACCGTAATGGTGGAAACGCCCAGCGCTTCCGCGGTTTCCTCGATGCTCAATCCGCCGAAGTAGCGCAGTTCCACGACTCGGCTTTTGCGCGGGTCGATACGGTCCAGCTGCTTCAAGGCTTCATGCAGCGCAAGCACCTCCCTTGATTCTTGACGAAGGGCGGGATCGATATCGTCGAGCGAAACCGTTTCCTTCCCGCCGCCGCGCTTTTCAGCCAGGCGGGCCTCGGCGTGATTGACCAGGACCTGGCGCATCGCCATCGAGGCTACCGCGAAGAAGTGCGTGCGG
>DASZLO010000026.1:0-33596 GCA_035552315.1 Bryobacteraceae bacterium | reverse complement strand
CCCGTTGCCGCAGCTCTTCAGCCGCTCCACTGCCTCCTTTTTGAATTCCAGACTGTGTCTTCGCCACTTTCCCATTCCCTCTTCTCCATTCACTGGAAAGTGAGTTCATTCGCTGTGTCTCAGTTTAGGGGTTCACTCCATAAATCTGAATTACAGCCCTAGTCCGGCTCGGATCTCGTTGGGGAGAAGATCGCTTTCGAGAATTTCCCGAATTGAGGTGAGAAAGCGCTGGCCTGCCTGCCCGTCCCATATGCGGTGGTCGGCGCAGCAGGTGAGGGTCACCATGGCTCTTACCGCGAGGTTGCCTCCGTAGACGACGGGCTTCTCGCGCACGCGTCCGACGAGCAGGACGGCGGCGGAACTGAAGACCATGGAACTGGCCTGGTCGACGGTCGAAAGCATGGTGACCTGGAAACTGCCGCATCCATTGCGGCGGAAGCGCGGGCTGCGGAAAAGCAGGCGGAGCAGAGTGCGGCGAAGAAAGGCCAGCGGCACGAGACGGCCCCACCTGTCGAGAGTTTTCATGAGAGCGCGGTCGGCTTCGCGGACGGCGGGGGCGCGATCGATCACTTCGCGGGCGATATCGGTGGCGGACTTCTGCTGCGCGCCCGCGATGATCATGAGGGGCGCGACGGCCGTATCGCCGGATATGGAGAGGGCGATGTCGATGTCGGCGGGATTTGAAATTTTGCTGCCGCAGACCACGCCATGCAGGTCGGGATTGCGGGCAAGGACCAGGGCGGCGGCTCGCACCATTACGTGCGCGTAGGTCAGCCGGAAGCCGGCGGTTCGCGCGGTTTGAATCGCCCATCGCAGGTCGGACATGTCGGCTTCGACCGTGATGGAGAAGGCGGGGACATGGCAGACATCGACGCCATCGCGCATCCAGCGTTCGGAGTAGCGGAGTCTGCGAGTCCCATTCATGAGGAAATGGATTTGTGAAATTGCTTGCAATGCGGGTTCCAGTGAGTGGAAGCATCCCGAAATAACGCGGCTGCAGAACGGGTAACGCCGAGACGCCGCGCGCGCGATATGCTGAAACGGCATGGTGGAATTTGCCGACGTTGCACGGGCTCGCGAAAGCTACGAACTGTTCGCCGAGGCGATGAACAAGGGGCGGGATATTCTGGTGCGCGCGGGGATTGCGGCGGCGCCTCCGCCGGTTCCTGAGTTCGATGCGGCGTTCCGGCGGCTGGACAACGGTCTGCGGCGAACGCTGTTCGATGAACTTCGAAAACTTCAGGGCGTAACGACTCCGGATGCGATGCGGATCTGGCAGCCGCTGCTGAAGAAGGCATTCGGTCCGCCTTCGGCTTCCCGATAAATCCCCGAAAAATGCAGCGCGCGGAAATTCTGGAACTTTTCGGCGCTCCCGCGCGGAATACAGGCGAGCAGGAGATGACATGGTCCGAGAAGATCCGCGACCGGGAGGCGTTTACAGCGCTTTACCGGATGCACGAGCCCGCGATTTTCCGTTTTAGTCTGTCGATGACGGGCGACCGGGCGATTGCGGCGGAAGTGACGCAGGATGTTTTTGTGTGGCTGATTCATCATCCGGAGAATTTCGATCCGGCGCGCGGCGAGCTGGGTTCTTTTCTGCTGGGAGTTACGCGGAAGTTTTTGTTGCGGCGAGGGCGCGAGGAGCGGCGGCTGACGACGCTCGATGAAGGCTGGCACGTGGCGGCGGAGCAGGCGGATGAAGATGCGGCCGCGGATGTGGAGACGCTGCGGACGGCCATTGGCGCGCTGCCGCCGCGGTATCGGGAGGTAGTGGTGCTATGCGATCTGGAAGGGCGTTCGTATGAGGAAGCGGCGACGGCGCTGGGGTGCGCGACGGGCACGGTTCGTTCGCGGCTGCATCGGGCGCGGCAGTTTCTGGAGCGCAAGATGAAGTTGCATGGCTCGGGCCGGAGGTGCGCGGTTTGAGAGAAGCGATGGCGGCGCTGGCGGCGGAGCATCGGGCGGCGCGTGCTCCGAGCGGTGTGGAGCGGGCGGTGATGGCGGAGTTCGAGGCTTCGCGGCGTCGGCGGGTATGGCGGATGGCAGCGGTGGGTGGGGCGATTGCGGCGATGCTGGTGGCGGGGTTTGCGAGCTTGGGCGCGAAGTCGCCGGTGCAGCATTCGGCAGCGGCAGTGGCAGCGCGGGCCAATGTTTTGCCAACGGTTGTGCCTTTGACTGCGGTGGTGGAGAAGAGAGTTCCAAGAGTCACGCATGCCCGGAAGCGTTTGGCCGTTGCGGAGACGCCGGTGAGGCAGGAGCGGCCGTTTGTGGCGATTCCTTATACGGTGCCGCTGGCTCCCGAGGAGCGCGCGACGGTGATGCGGGTTGGGCTTTCGCCTTCGGCGATTGCGGCAGTGGGTTTTCCATTGCCTGCTGTCGATCCGGGGAATCAGGTTGAAGCGGATTTGCTGGTGGGCGAGGACGGCAGGGCACATGCGATTCGGATTGTCGATCGACAGGAGTGAACTTATGAAGAAGGCAGCATTGATATTTGTGATGGGCGGCGCGCTTTACGGACAGAACGTGGTTTATCAACAGGCTGGTGCGATAAGCGCGGTCGAAGGGCGATCGATTAGTGTGACGAGCGGTCCGGCGGGGGGCGCGTTCGGGTTCATCGCGGCGGCTCCGGTGATGGGGGCGCGCTCGATGACGGGCAGCCCGTTCACAGGTACGGAGGAGCGGCACAGCCTGCAGGTGCTGGGCGACGGTACGCGGATCGAACAGACCGAGAGTTCGCAGATCGCGCGCGACTTAGAGGGACGTACGCGCACGGAGACGGTGCCGGGCGGGAGCGGCGCACCTGCGATGGTGTCGATTCAGGATCCGGTGGCGGGGGCGAACTATTTCCTCGATGTCGAGCACAAGACAGCTAACAAACTGCCGACGCCGAAGTTGATGCCTGGTGTGCGGACGATGGCAGGTTCGGCTTCAACTGCGACGCTGGCGGGTCCGGTGCGGGTGGTGAACGGGGCGATGGCTGGGCGGACATCGGTTCAGATAGCGGACGGGCCGCAGATCATGAGTTTCCAAACGACGTCGGCGATGAGGGGACCGGGGAGCGCTCCGGCGGAGGAGGATCTCGGGGTACAGAACATCAATGGCGTTCTGGCAAAGGGGACTCGCACCACGATCAATATTCCGGCGGGGCAGATCGGGAATGACCGGGCGATTCAGGTGGTGAATGAGCGCTGGTTTTCCGATGAGCTGGGGATGACGGTGAAGAGTTCGAATGCCGATCCGCGGTTCGGGACGACTACTTACGAGCTGACGAATGTCAACCGGGGCGCGCCGGATCCTTCGTTGTTTCAGGTTCCGGCGGATTATACGGTGAACGAGGGGAAGGCGGCATTCGCGCCGGCGATGGCGAAGTAGGGCGCGCTGGGCCGTTCGAGTCGCCATGGCGCCGCTACCGGAAATAATCGGGTGGAGGTGGCGCGCCGCGGGCAAAGCTGACCTCAAAGCGCTTTCGTCCCGCCGGATGCGCCCAGAAGAGCGCTGATGCGCCGAACGGAGCGGGGCTTGCTACATTGAACCGGGCACACACCTGATAGCGGTCTGCATCGAGCCTGCGATATTCGTAAGGCTCGCCGCTGAAAGGATCTTTTCCCGCCACAGCCAAATCTGTCAGACTCGCAGGCGGCGTATGTAAACCACCCCCGTGTCCTTTGTTTTCGATCTGTACGGTCAAGTCGTAGATATCGCGTACACGCCGGGTGTCCTCATTGAATACCCGCACACTTGAAGGCGATCCGGTCGACCAGAACCCGAACCCAAGGGTTAGCGCCATCGCGATACCGGCGCATCCCGCAAAGATACGATGCCACGTGGTTGGCGGCAGCGTGCGTGACTTCCCCAGCCCGCGGCTGTAGTAGAGGAATACAGCCCCGGCCAGCAACAGTACAACAAGGCAACGCAACGCGAAACGAGCTGAAAGTTCGCCCTGCAACAGGGAGGTAAGAAAAACGATCAACGGCCGGGTCCGGCAGCCATGCCTCAATCAGCTCAAACCAGATTGAGCCAATGGAAAAGATCCACGTCGTGAGCGTTGCAAATGCCAGCAGGTGAAAGAACGCTTCGCGCGCGGCCTCAAGCCGTCCTGGGGGTTCGGGTAACGCGATGCCTGTCTGGTCGCCGTACCGATGGGCGAAAAGCGCATAGACGTCCTTCGCGGGCCATCCTTTTTCCCGCAGCATGGCGACCAGAAATTCATCCGAGGCGCCTTGTTCTTTTGCGGCCTTGACAAACGCCTGTAATTCCGCGGAATCGTTCATCGGGAGCTTCTCAATTCACCGAGGAAACGGACCAGTCCATCAGTATCCGGGACATCAGTCTCTCATCTTAGGTCACATTACCGGTCCAACTCTATGGGCAGTGAGCTGCGAGCCGTGAATTCGCGGCAGGCGGGCAAATCAGGCCGGGGCTTCGTGACTCTTCGCGGGCTGAGGAAATGGTATTTGAGTGCGCTGTCCCCTCAGGAGAAGCCGATCCAGCGGCCGGCGATTCCTACTCCGGTCCACAGGAGCACGTTGGCCACAGCGGTTAGTTTCGCCTGCATGGTTCCCGGGATGCGATCTTCGATTTCAACCGCTCTGTTCTGAAGCGTGAAAGTTACAAGGATTCCCAGGGCGAGGCATGCCAGCTTCACCCAGAACGCCCCGTGCGTGTAGCATTTGGTGGCTTCCGAGGCGAAGAGCAGATAGCCGGAGATCAGCATCGCCGCGAGACTCCAGATCATGAAGGGCTTGACGTCGCGGTTGATTTCTACGGCGGATTGCTTTAGGAGTCCGAAGCCGAGCAGGCGCATGTTGACCACCAGGATGGCTCCGCCGATGACGCAGAGCCCGAGCAGGTGGATCGATTCGATGGCGGGAAACAGCCAGTAGGAATCGCGCAGGGCGGCGCCGGCGCGGGTGGCTTCGATCCATTCAAACAGCGGTACCAGATTCATGGCTTACCTCACAGTGACTTTGACTTCGCCGTTGGTCCAGCAGCAGAGAAAGCCGCCGCCGCCCGGGCCGGAGGAATCGTTGGCGATTACACGCAGGATGTAATCACCAGGTTCGCTGAACGTCGCGGTGTTGGTGCTTTTTCCGTTGAAGGTGTTCTTGACGGGGATCTCGCTGCCGGGGACCGCCTCGACTCTCGTCTGAGTTGTGGAGAATTTAACTTCGCCCGGGCCGCGGAACTTCTGCCAGGTCAGAGTTACCGCGGCGGGTCCCGACGATACGGGCGGATTGGTTTCGGCGCCCCCGGGGCCGCGGCCGCCACCGGCTGGGCCGCGGAACAGACGTTTATCGTCGTCGGCGGCCCAGACGGTTAAGGCCAGCGGTACGCCGACTTTGGCCGCCCGTTGAACCTCCAGCGGCTTAGGGCCCTGAACTGAAGGGCCTTTCTCGTCGAAGCTGATGGTCGGAGGCGTGTTGCCGATGCCTATTTCCGACATGGGATTGATGTTCCAGTTGGGGTCGAGAGTGCTTGGAACGGAAACCATTTGCCCGTTGGCGATGATGGTCCACGTGATTTTTTTTGTGCCGATATCTTTGGGGGCCGTGACCGTGAAGACGCCCCATTGGCGGCGCGGCACGAAGTGGGTGGGCTGGCCCTGATCGGCCGGGCCGGGGTCGATGTGGTTATTGGGGCCGATCGGGACGTCGGGAGTTTCTTTGGTATTGCGGTTGAAGTACCCGAACATGAGGCTGTAAGTGCCGTCGGGATTCTGCCACCAGCCTTCGTAAGAGGGCGTGACGCTTTGGCCGCTTTCGTGAAGCGGCTCCATGGGCAACTGCTTCATTTGAGCGATTGCCGGCAGCGCGGCCGCTGCAAGCGCTAGTGCGATGGTAAACCGTTTAGACATCTGACCTGCTTTCGTGTGTCGGGAGAAATTATTCCAGCGCGGGCGCGGCTTGCCTGCGGGGCCGCTTGTCCGCGGGGACCATCAGATCCATGGCAGTTTTGTTGACTGGCACGGAGACGTCGAAGAAACCGAACATCATCTCCTCCCATGTCTGTTCGCCGGGCGGGACGGCGACGGAGGGATCGGGGTTATATTTGTTGTTCGCTGAGTTATCGTAATGCGCGGTGCATTCGATCAGAGTGCCTTTGGGGAGCAGTTTGGGCTGCGCCAGGTCGTAGGTCAGCTGCCAGTTGAAGTCGTAGCGGGGAACGTTCAGGAGCGTTTCCTTTTCGCCGCTTGGATACGTGACGCGGTACTGGAAATCCTTGCCGCGGAAATGCATGTGGGGCAGCATGTTGATGAGCGTGGCGTCGTCCTGCAGCTTCAGGCTGGAGTCCACCTGGTAGTTGGGATCGCCCGCGGGAATCATGAAGTCGCTCGTCGTGGCCGCGAGGGTCAGGACGCGCTCAGTGGGTTTCGCGGCGGTGAAGATCAGGCCGATCTGGGAAAGATCCGTGGCTGCCTTGCCGGAGGCTGTGTAGTGAATCTGCAGAATAATTTCGGCGCCGGCGGGAATCAGCTTGGCCTGGCCGGGACGGAGCACGTTAGGGAGAGTGCCGGGGGCATAGCCAGCGAGCACGTCGCCCAATTCGAGCAAACCGCCGCCACCGCCCTGTTGGCGGGCGCGCTGCGGTGCGCCTTCCGGTCTTGTGCCGGGCGCCTGCTGCTGGCGGGCACGCTGGGCCAGTTCTTTGGGAACGAAGGCAACGCCTCTGGGCGCGCCCCGCATGGCGGGGTTATTGGGTTCGCTGATAAAAGCCAGGATGTGATGAACGACGCTGGGATCGCCGGGTCGGGCTTCCGCCATTTGCACGTACTTGTCTTCGGTGAAGCCGGTGGGCAGGATGACGTACTGATAGTCGACCGTACCTTTGGCGGGAATGGCGAAGGGCTGCGGCATGCTGATGATCATGTCCGGTTTGCCGATGCGCCAGCCCTGCACCCAGTCGGTGGCCTTGGGCGCGTCCGCGGGATTGCCGGCGGGAGCGCCTGCTTCGACCCAGGAGACTAAGGTTTCGATTTCCGATTTGCCGAGCGTGCGGTCATTGGCAAACTTGCCGACGTGCGGGTCGGCGAACCAGGGCGGCATGTTCTTCGAGAGCACCGCGGCTTTAATGGCCTTGGCCCAGGGACGAGTGCTCTCGTAGGTGAGGAAGGACATGGGGGCGGCTTCACCGGGCCGGTGGCAGGACTGGCAGTCTTTCTGTAAAACCGGCAGGACTTCTTTATAGAAGGTCACTGACGGGGCCGGGGCGGCGGACATGGACGAGATGGCCGCAAGGCTGAAAATGGAAGATGTACCGACTCGACTAAAGAACTGTTTCACAATCCCTCCGGTGGCAGCGTGGCTGCATACCCTGAGCAATTGGGAAGCGATTCGATTTAGCAGGTCAAGCTATTTATTTTGTGATACTTCCGGCTGCCACGCTTTTTGGGCGTGTGCGCCGTTTGGCGCACTTTTGCGCTCATGCGCGCGGTTGGGTGGCGCAGAATCATTTTTCGAAAGGGTTATTTCCTGGAGCCGGACCATTCGAGGTAGGAAGTCCATTCCTGCTTTCCGGGCATGCGCATTTGGAACTTTCCTGACATGACCGTCCCCTTCAATTCGTACAGGAGCCGGTACTGCGGGCCGGGCACGCCTGGATCGGACAGAAACATCGCGCTACCGGGCGCAGGTACGGAAATACTGTAGTGGATGACGTGGCCTTCGTTGTCGAAGTAGATGGCCCGGAGCGGTGGGCCGGACGGCTCAGGATAGAGATAAAGCAGATCGCCGTGTTCGCAGTCAAAGCCGGTGGGCGCCTTGCATCCGGCGGCGGTGCTGTGGCGGGCGAGAATGTGGCCGCCGAGCTCCTCAGCGAAGGTGTAGGTTCCACTCGCAGTGGCGGCGGCTGAGCCGCCTTGCGTCTTGGCTTCCCAAGTGCCTTCGAGAAATCGGAGATCTTTCCATTTGTCGGGTGGCTTCTGCTGTGCGCTGAGAAGTCCCGCGCAGAGAGCGAGCACGGCGGTGAGCTTTGCGGATCGTGTGTATGGATTCATACTCTGTATCAAAGGTTTTGCCTTAAATCAGACATACCATGGAAAATATGCGATTCAGAGTAACGGCTGTAATTTTAATTTCGATGCTGGGTTTGTGGGGGTGTAATAAAACCTCCGCGCCCGTGAACGCGCCGCAAGCGACGGTGATGCTGAAGGACGGATCGAGCTTCGCCGGGACGGTGACGAAGAGTTCTCCATCCGAAATTACGGTGCAGGCTTCGAGCGGCGAGTCGCGCACTTATCCGATGACGCAGGTTTCGACGGTGCAGTATGCGGAGCAGGCTCCGGGCTATACGCCGGGAGCGGCTTCGGAAGCGGCTCCCGCGGCCGCTATGCCCGCTCCAACTCAGGTTCCCGCACCTGCGCCGGCTCCCGAGGCTGTGTTCAAGACGATTCCGGCAGGCACGCAAATTCAGATTCGCAATAACGAAACGATTTCATCGCAGACGGCGGAGCCGGGGCAGACCTTTTCCGGCGTGGTGGCCCGCGATATCGCAGACAGCAATGGCGGAGTCGCGATTCCGCGGGGATCGGGCGCGACGCTGGTGGTGCGGGCGGCCAATGATCAGGGCAAGCTGCAGGGGCGGTCGGAGCTGGTTGTCGACGTGAGTTCGGTTACGGTGGCGGGCAGGAGATACCGGCTGGACACGTCCAATGTGGTCGAGAAGGGCAGAGAGGGAGTGGGGACGAACAAGCGAACTGGCGAGTTCGTGGGCGGCGGCGCGGCGTTGGGCGGGATTATCGGGGCACTGGCTGGCGGCGGGAAGGGCGCGGCGATCGGCGCTTTGTCGGGGGCCGGCGCAGGGACCGTCACGCAGGGCGCGACGCGAGGTAAAGCGGTACGCATTCCGGCGGAAACGTTGTTGAGCTTCCAGCTGGAAGGGCCGGTGCAGATTCGAGAGATCCGTTAAGAGGCCGCGGCGGTAGCGTGGATGCGGGCTGTAACGGGAACGTTGCCCTGCAGGGTGTTGATCATGATGCAGCCGCGTTCGGCGATTTGAATCAGCTTGTCGAGTCGGCCAAGGTCTTCGCCTTGCGCGGAGACCAGGAGTTCCATCGATACGAATTTGGATGGAGTCCCGTCCACGACGGCGGTGACCTCGACCTTTACGTCTGAGATCCTGGCGTCGCGGGCGCGTATAGCCGCGAGAAGATTGCTTGTAAAGCAGCCGCCGACTGCGGCGAGGAAAAGTTCTCCTCCCATGGGCCCTGCGTCGGAGCCGCCTTTTGAAACGGGCCGGTCAATGCGGACGCGATGGTCGCGGAATTCGGCTTCGCTGGCGGATACCGAAATCTGATGGAGGTTCACTTTCATCTGGTCAGCCATGGTTATCACTTTACTCCGATTGGCGGAGCGGGAAAAGGCGTTTACGGGTTTGTCAGGAGGATTTTCAGAATGCCTGGCCTGGCTGCCTGTTCGAACGCAGCGGCGGCTTCGGTGAGCGCGAATTGACCCGAAATCATCGACTCCACATCGATAGCGCTGCGCTGCAGCAGATCCAGCGCAGGTTCGAAACGGCCGCAGCGCGAGCCTACCAGCGTTATTTCGTTGACGATCACGGGCGCCGTATCGACAGGCACTTCGCCGTGTACTGTCGACTTCAGAATGATGGTTCCGCGGGGTTGCGTCATACGGATGGCCGCGCGCAATCCGGCGGGTGAGCCTGTGGCATCGACCACCCATTCGTACTCGGCCTCGGGAAGATGTTCGCCGGCGATTTCGGTGGTGACGCCGACCTTTTCAACGATGTTGAGTTTCTCGCGGTGGCGTCCGAACTGGTGCACGTTACAGCCGCTCACTTGTAACACCTGGGCTATGAGAAGGCCCAGCTTTCCATCGCCGAGAACAGCCACGGCTGCGCCTGGCGGGATCGTCACCTGATCCAGAATTTCGCAGGCGGCGGCGACCGGTTCGGTGAAGACGGCTACTTCGGAAGGAATCGAATCGGGAACAACGTGCAGATTGCGTTCGGGCAGGGTGAGGAATTCGCTGAACGCGCCGGGATGTTTCACAATACCGAGGACGGTGCGGTGAGGACAGTGGCGGCTGAGTCCGCGGTTACACCACGCGCAGTTGCCGCAAGCCAGATTGATCTCGCCCACGACGCGGCGGCCGATCAGCGAGGGAGAATCGGCAGCGACTACCTCGCCTACAAACTCATGGCCGGGGATGCCGGAGAAGCCATAGTAGCCGCGCTGCAGTTCAAGATCGGTGTTGCAGATGCCTGCGACGAGCAGGCGGACGAGTGCGAAGCCGGGTGGTCTTTCAGGCAAAAAAGCCGGCCGGGTTTGCACCCGGCCGGCTTCAAGATAAACAGCGTTCACTGAAGTTGGATTGTCCGCTGTACTAGCGGGGGCAACCCTTCGCTTTGGTTTCCTTGTCAGGAGCGGCGGTGAAGCCAGCGGTGCCAGCGGGCATATCGGCGCCGCCGGGAACGATCCAGACTTCCACGCGGCGGAACTGCGCGCGCTTGTCGGAATCTCTCACGGCCTGGCCGGAACGCTCAGTGGTGGAGGAGCCGCACAGAGCAGGACGCGTTTCCGACGTCTGATCGGTGCCGGCGTAGTGGACGAGAATGCGGCTCAGATCCAGCTGGGGACAAATGCCCTTGCCGGCGCTGAGGATGGCAGCTGCGTTGAGCGTGCGGTTTTCGTCGAGTTTCAGCGAAACGCGCTCGCCGTTGTCACGATGTCCGATGAGGATGATCTTGGCGTTGGGGTCATTGCGGAGCATGGGGGTGAGCTCTTCCAGCAGCAGACGCTTGCCGCAATTGTTGACGCGGGAGCTGTTGTTCTGGAAGACGATGTCGTCGAGGCGCTTTGCCTGCGGGGTCAGCGTGACGGTCACGTTGGCAGTGGCGCGGGCGGTCTGATTCTTCTGGTCAGTGGCGGTGGCGGTGAGGACAACCTGCTTGGACTGCTGGGTCAGGCGGTTGTTCATGTCGAAGCTGACGCCGCTGGAATCGTAGGTGGAACCGGAGATGCTGCCTTCGCTCGCGGTGTAACGAACGGTGGCAGGACCGCCGCATTCAGAGCCGGTAGCCGTGGCGTTCAGCGGAAGCTTGTCGCCGTAAGCAATGGTAGTCGGCGACACTGCGAACCGGATCGTGGGAGGAGCCAGGGTGCGGATATTGAAGCTGGCGTTGGATGAGGTCACCGAGTCGCTGCCAACGGAGGCGGTCACGTGAACCGTGCGGGGGCCGGAGCCGCCGGTGGTCGGAACGGAGAACGTTGTGCCGGTGGCGCCGCCGGCCGGGTTGTTGCCGAGGTACCACTGATAAGTCGGGGTGGTGTTCGGAAGCCAGCCGCTGGAGGTGACGGACAGCCGGAGGTCGTCGCCGGGGCAAACGTCATGCGCGCCGGAGATCTGCGAAATCGTCGGATGAGCGATGGGCGCGGGAGGCGGAGGAGGCGCCGGGGCCGGGGGCGGAGGCGGTTCGTGATAACCGAAGTGGAAGACGACGCCGGTGGTGAACTGCAGGGCGCTGAAGGTTCCATGGGTCGGGACGTAGAGCGAACCGGGGCCGCCGGGCACTGCCGTCAAACCGAAGTGAGGCTGTTCGCCCCAGACGCCGCGAAGGTCGATGCGGACACCAATGCGACGGGTGACCTCCGACTTGAGGCCGATCCCGTAGATCAGGCCGGGCACGAAGTTCGTCTTCAGCGCCAACAATGGCGGGAAGACCGCGCCGCCACCCGTCTGTCTGAAATCGGAAGGCTTGTTGGGGACGAAGAACGTGCCGCCGGGGCCGATTTCGATGTAAGGGCGAATGGCTTTGTCGCGCGGCGTCAGGTTCAGGACGCCGAGCAGGGAGAGCTCGTAATTGCGCTCCGGCAGGTCGGCGCGATTGCCGGGGCCAAGGCCGACGGGCAGGAACTGAACGTGATTGAAGGCGACGCTTACGCCCTGTTCAATGCTGAAATAACGCGAGACATTCTCGTCCACGCGGATTCCGGTGATGATGCCGGGCCGGAAATATTCCTGCCGGGCACTGGAACCCTGGTAGAGTTGAAACCACTGCGTGCCGAAAAACGGGCTGAAGTCCACGAGGTTCCATCTGCCCTCCTGGGTGGAAGTCACAGCGTTGCTCTGAGCGAAAGCCGGGCTCGCCATGACAAGGGCGGCCGCCATGGTCAGCAAAGCGCCACTCCTGTGCAACTTGTCCAAGCACGATCTGGTCGTCATAAATCGGTTTCCTCTTTCATATCATCAGTGCGCCGTCGGGGGCAGAGTGCCCTCAACGGTGTTGGAAAAAATTCCTCGTCTCGGGAAGAGGGCAAACAACCTCTCGGGAGCCGCGGGGAGAACAAGCAATGCCGAAGGCCATGAAGCCCCACGACCCTCATCGTTCAGCGGAAACCAGCGCAAACCGGAATCGCTGGACGAAAAAACACGGCCCCCCTGCGACGCAAAAGCCTCGCCCGCCCGGGTGGGGTGGAACAGTACGACACTTACAGTTTCAGACTGCAGTCCCTGGTTGACCTGCTTCCAGGTAGAGCAGCCGTCGTTCGAACGAAACAGACCTTCCGAAGTGGCGGCCAGCGCGGCCGCGTTGAAGCCGGCGCCCGATGCGCCGTCGAAAGCCAAACCGTACCAGACGGCCGTGGGAGAAGGCTGGCCGCATTCCTTCCAGTCCATGCCGCCATCCGAACTGGCGAACGCTTTTTGTCCGGCAAGAGCGGCCACGGTGTTTTTGCCGGATTGCTGGAGGCTCTGAACCCGGACGAGACCGGCAGGCGTTACCGGTTGCCAGGCCGCGCCCCCGCTGCGAAATACGCCACGGTCGGTGGCGATCAGCAGAGTGCTCGCGTTCAGAGCAACCAGCGAATTGATGCGGCCCGTCACAGCGGGGTCGGACGCGTCTCCTTGATGCAGTTCTTTCTGGATGACCCAGCTTTTGCCGCCGTCGACGGATTTCAGGACACCGTGATATCCGGCGGCGAAGAGGGTGGCCGGCTGGTCGGGGACGGCGGACATCGCCAGAATTTCCTGGCCCGCCGGTTCCTCGCCGGCATGGCTCCAGCGCAGGCCCAGATCGTCGGTGCGGTAGATGCCGCCGGAACCGGGTTCATAGACGCTGTTGGCGTATACAATGCCGCCCGCACCGGTCAATACGGTGAAGTTGCGGTTGGTAAAACCAAAATTCGTTTCGCGCAGAGTCTTGCCGCCATCGGTGCTCACGAGGATGCCGCCGGTGGTGGAGGCGAAGAATACGCGGCCGGGGATCGCGGGATCGAAAGCGATCGACTTGACGGCATGCGCGCTGACTTCCCGAAAAACGCGGCCGTTGTCTCCGGAGCGAAGCAGACCTTCTGAGGTACCAGCGAAAATAACACCTTCAGCGCGCGGGTCTATGGCGACGAAGTAAGTTCGGAACGCGCCGGGAGGCGTCGTGAATTTGGTCCAGTGGCCAGCGCCGTCGGGACTGCGATAGAGGCCGCTGCAGGCGCTGGCATAGACGGTCTCGGGACGTTTGGCGTCAACCTGAATGCTGAAAACATCGGAATCGTCCAGCATGCCGGTGTGGATGGATTTCCAGTTCGCGCCGCCGTCGGTGGTTTTCCAGGGCAGGTGCGTTGTGCCGGCATAGAGGACCGCGTCGCTGGAGGGATCGAAGGTCAGGGAAACGACGGGGCGAAGGTCGAGATTGGTTTCGGGCGAAATGCGCCCCCAGTGCGCGCCCGCGTCATCGCTGCGGAAGACGCCGTCGGCAGCACCGGCGGCGATCACATCCGGATGTTCGGGGGAGAGCGCGAGGGACCAGATGGCTTTGCCGGTGAGGCCGGGAAGCATGGTCCAGGTGCGGCCCTGATCGCTGGTTTTATAAACTCCTGATGTCCACGCGCGATCGCCTTCGACGCCGACATACCAGGCGCCTTTCGGACGGGGATCGATTTCGAGAGCGTGCAGGACGCCGGTGAACTGGCCGGTAAAAGGGATGTTCGACCATCCGGCGCCGCCGTTGGTGGATTCGAACAGCAGACCGTTGCGCGCCGCGGCTACCACCATTCCCGGCACGGTGGGAACAACGCGCACTACATCGGCATCGCCGCCGAAGGGGCCCGTGGGCCGCCACGCGGCTTTCGCATGGAAAACCGAGCCTGGCAAAAAGGCGATTGCAGCCAGAATCGGCAATGACTTCCAAGCGATCTTGCGCTTATGTAACGAACTTCTCATCAGACTCGTTGACTACGCTTCCAGCAGTTTGTAGGGTGGTTCGGGACGGCCGTACGCGAGTTAGCAATTCACCCACCAAACTAGGTCCAGTTTCGCACATGATTGGCCCTTTGGCATCTACGGGTTAGCATTATTAGCCGGGAAAGCCTCGGAATTGAGCGTACGCGTACTATTCGGGCTGGACAAGATAGACTGAGTAGTGGTCCGCACTGTGGTTTCGGGCCGGAAGGAACAGGGGTGAGGAAGGAAAAAACCATTGGGAGACTGGTTCGGACGATTGTAGCGGCAGGAGCGGTTGTGGCGGCGATTTCCCTGGGCGCGCAGTCCAAGCGATCTGTGTTGGACGGGGTCTATACGGAGGCACAGGCTGAGCGGGGACGCGCAATCTATGCGGACCAGTGCACAGACTGCCATGGCAGGGCTCTGGAGGGCGCTTATGAAAGCCATACTCTGGTGGGGGATGAGTTCACTTCCGACTGGGAGGGGCAGAATTTGCTGGCCTTGTTCGACCGCATCCGGGTTACGATGTCCGGGGCGGAGCCTGGGACCATTACGGGAAAGATTCCGAAGCCTTTGACCCGCGAACAGACGGCCGACGTGACGGCCTTTATTCTGTGGTTCAATAAAATTCCGGCGGGGAAGACGGAGTTAAGCACGAAGGCGGAGGTTCTGGATACAATTCGCTTTGAAGCTCCCAAGGCCAGTATGAAACCCGAGCCAAAGAAGTGAGTTCTCTTTTCGGCGGCCGTTTTGTCAGGCTTTTGGCGGGAGCTGGCCTGGCAGTGTTTGGAGCGGCGTTTCTGCTGGCGCAAACGACCCGCTCGGTACGGGATGGAGTTTATACCGAAGAGCAGGCAAAGCGGGGGCGGGCTGAGTATTCGGAACATTGTCTGGAGTGTCACCTCCGCGATCTAACGGGCGACGTGGAGAACCGGCCTCTGACGGGCGGCGAGTTTTTTTCGAACTGGGACGGGACCACGATGCTCACCCTGTTCGACCGGATACGAGTCACGATGCCTGGCGACAAACCGGGGACGATGAACAGGCAGCAGATCGCAGATATTCTGGCGTTCGTGATGCAGTTCAACGGACTGCCCGCGGGCAAGGCGGAGTTGAGCACGAAAGCAGAATTGCTGCAGCAGATACGGATTGAGCCGCCGAAACGCTAGGGCCAAATGAAAACGGGGCAGATAGTTTCCTCTGCCCCGGCGCTTGACAAAAATTTACCCCCGTATCGACAAGCGAACTGATATACAGATTACTAGAATCGGGGGTCGTTTGCGCGATTTACTTTGCAAACTGACCGAGCTGTTTGTATAGAACAGCTACAGGGAGTCCCACCACATTGCTGTAAGAACCGTCGATACGCTCGATGAAGCATGAGGCGAGGCCCTGGATTCCGTAAGCGCCTGCCTTGTCCATGGGTTCGCCGGAACTCACGTAGTCCTCAATTTCCCGATCGTTGAGCGGAGCAAACCAGACGGCGGTGGAGGCGATTTCGAGTTGCGTTTTATGGTCACAACGCAGGCAGATGGCGGTTATTACTTCATGGCGTTTTCCGGAGAGCGCACGAAGCATGCGGGTGGCATCGTCGGCATCCCGCGGTTTACCCATAATTTCGCCATCGCCATTCTCGCCGAGAAGAACGATGGTGTCTGCGGCGATGATGATCTCACCGCCGGAAGATTCTATGGCGCGGGCTTTTTCTTCGGCCATGCGCAGGACGTAGGTCCGCGGGTCTTCGCTTTGGCGCGGGGTTTCGTCGATGTCGGCTGCGCGAACGGTGAAGTCGAAACCGGCGGCGGTTAAAAGCTCGGCGCGCCGGGGCGAGCGGGAGGCGAGGATCAGGTTCAGCATTTCAGATTCAGCATCGAGGCGGGTCGAGAAGATGGCTAGTGGTGGCCGTAGTTTTTCTCGCCGGCTTCAACCGGTATCGCCATCGTGTTTTGTTTGGGCGGCAGCGGGCAAGTCGCGAAGGCGGTGAAGGCACAGGGCGGATTGTGCGCCTGGTTGAAATCCAGTTCGACCGATGTTGCGCCGGCTTTGGGAATCGGAGCGTAGAAAAAGCGTCCCGCGCCGTAGGTTGTTTTGCCGCTGGTCGAGTCCTTGAACATGAAGAAGAGCTGGTCATCTTCGATTACGGGTTCGAGGCGGTAGGTTTGTCCTTTGACGGCGAACTCGGCGTAACCGGGGGCGGGTTCCTGATCGGTCATGCCCAGGATGTTGGTGATCGGAATTGTTTTCGGCTGCGGATAAGAGACCCACTTCGCTTTGACGCGCCAGTGCTCGTCGGCGGAAAACCATTTGCAGCCAGTGAAATTGCGGACGGTTTCGGCGTTGGGATCGCGCAGGCGGACGCCGGTCTTCCCTCCCCTTTCGATGATATTGAAGGCGAGGCTGCCCAGATGCACCATATCCGAATTGAGGGTGAGCTTTGCGCCCGATACAGGCTCCCAGATGGTCTTGCCGTTGCCGAATCGCAATATGCCGGCACGCTTCGGCGCAGAAGCGGGCAGCACGACGTCCGACTGCGGATCGGAGCCCACGACATTGACGCCTGGGTGAAGCCAGAACAAGCCCGCGACGGCCAGCCATCCCGAGGGAGCTTTCAGGGATTCTTCATAGGAGGCGCGCCACTTTGCAGCTTCGTCCACGTAAGCGGTGCTGCCCGCTGCGACAAGCACGGTGCAGAAGGCCAGCAGGATTGCGGCGGGCATGTTCATCTGTCTAAGATATCGCGGATGTCAGGGCTGCGAGCAGGGCCACTCTGCCAGCGATCCGGTCCGTCAGGATGCTTTCGTGCGTGGCATGGGCGCCTTCACCCACGGCGCCCAGTCCATCGAGCGTGGGGATGCCGAGAGCCGCGGTGAAGTTTCCATCCGAGCCGCCGCCGGTGGAGGACTCTTCGATTTCGATTCCCATGCGGGCTCCGGCAGCGCGGGCAAGATCGAGTAGTCTAGCAACGCCCCTGCTACGTTCCATAGGCGGGCGATTGAGGCCGCCGGTCAGTTCGAGGGAGCACCGCTTGTCGAAGGGTTTGAGAGGGCGAAACTTCTTATCGAGGAAAGCGGCGTCGCGCATGCGGGGCACGCGGATGTCGATATGGGCGTGAGCCTCGGCAGCGATCACATTCGATCGGGTGCCGCCGGAAATTACGCCGGGGTTGACGGTGATGCCGCGCTTGAGGTCAGTGAAGCCGGAGATGACTTCGAGCTGGCGGGCGAGTTCCAGCACGGCGCTTGCGCCTTTGCCGAAATCGACGCCGGCGTGCGAGGCGACTCCGCGCACCGTGAGAGTGTAATCGCCGATGCCCTTGCGCGCGGTTTTGAGTTTGCCTTCGAGGCCGGTGCCCGGCTCCAGTACCAGCACAGCTTTGCTCTTTCTGGCCAGCGCCTCCGTGACGGCGCGCGAAGCCTTGCTGCCGGTTTCTTCATCGGGATTGATCAGCAGCACGACTTCGTGCGCCAACGGGATTTGCAGCTCGCGCAAGGCCCGCATGGCGAAGATGAAGAAGGCGATGCCTGCTTTCATGTCGAGCACGCCGGGTCCCCAGAGACGCCCTTCGGCGCGACGGAACTTCATCGTGCGAAGCGTGCCCAGCGGCCATACCGTGTCGGCATGGCCGAGCGCGAGAACCTGACCCGTCTTTTTTTCACCGGGGAGGTGGAAGGTGGCAACGAAGCTTCCCTTCATCATCCGGATCGAGGCGATGTCGCGCAACGATTCGGCAAGCAGATCCATGAAGCGCTTGATATCGGCGGGGGAATCGCTGGGCGATTCGCATTCCACGAATTCACGAATCAGCCGAATGAGCGCGGGCTGGTTGCGGCGGGCCCAGGCAAGAAGAAGATCAGAATGTTCCGTCGGGTTTGGCAACCTGGATTATCGCCGGTACGCTGCCCTGGCCGTTGAGGAACACGACCAGCACCTCAGCACGGCCTACGGGCGCATCGGCTGGGATCTGGAAACTAACTTGCCATACGCTATCGATCCCGGTGACCTGTGTCGCGGGATAAATGACGCCGCCGAGCCCGACCTGCACATTGCCGGGAGCGATCTTCGATCCGGGGGGAGCGAAATTACTCATTGTGGCGATCAGAGTTTCGCCCTGATAGGCAGGCTGCGCGGAATAAATGTAAGCTCCGGTGGAGTCCTGCACGGCGTTGAAAGCGGCGGGCAGAGGATCGATATTGACTTCCACCGGGAAGGCGCTGCTGAGTCCATTGTTGAGAAGCAAGACCGCGGGGCCGGGGGGCAGTGCGGGGATTTGGAGATTAATCTGATTCGGCGAAACGTAGGTAAGAACCGCGGCAAGTCCTCCAATGCTGATGGCGGGCGGGTTCGAGCCGGATGGGGCCAGGTTCGACCCGTAGAGGCTTACGATGGACCCCGGATAGATGCTGGTGACGCCGAAGGGCGCGTAGGGATTCACCAGGATCGGCACGGGCGCCGGGGCATTGGGGACTGGCGCGGCGATCTGGAATGCTGCGGGGGCAGTGCCCAACTGAAAGCCGGACAGGACGCTCACATCCGGATTGGAAAGGGCGGCGCCGGATGCCACCGACACATCGACCTGCAAGTGATTGGGCGAAAGAACAAAGACGCGGCGCACCAGAACGTCGCTGGTCCCGAAGCCTACAGTGGTCGCACCCTGCGCAAAGGAGAACCCGGAACCGGTGATGTCGATCACCGCTTCCGAGCCCGCGGGAAGCGAAGAGGGAGAGACCGTGTTGATCAACGGGGCGGGCAGAGCGCCGTAGGACCAGGTAACCGGCGCGGAGCCCGTCAGCATTTGCGAATTCTGGCCGTCGGCGTTATAGATCGTGATGGTGGACTGCTGGCCGTTGATGCCGGCGGGCGGTGAGACGACGGCGACGCCTGCCACGGGATCGAAGGACTGGACAGGGGCGGGCAGGCTGTCGAAATAGTAGAGAGACTGCGCATTCAGGTTGGTTCCTGAGACCGAGACGGAGCCGTCCGGGTTGGCCGTTGCTGCCGTTACGGCGGGCGGCGGGGTCTGCGTGAGGTACATGGCCGACGGCAGCACGTAGGTATAGTTGGGGGTGCTGAAGACGATGTGCTGCGGACTGTACTGCGGGACCGGCAACGCGGGGGCGTTGAAAGAAAGGTAGAGATAAATGTAAGTGAAGCCAGTAAAAGCCGCGTAGGGTACGATGCCGTTGGGCACGATGGATAAGGCCGCGCCGGGAATCTGCACGCCGAGTCCGGGCGCCTGGCCGTTCGAGGCAAGGCCTGCCACAGAAGCCGCTATCACGGGTTTGCCGCTGCCCGAGACCAGAACGGGCCCTGGCGTCACCGCGAGAGTATTGTTGTTGAGATATCCAAAAACCTGGCCATCGTAGTAGGGCACGTCGGAGCGGGTGGACGTGGCGATATCGATGCCGGAAGTTACGGTTCCCGCGGTTACGGTCACCGGGCTGGACTGCGAGTAGTCGGTGGTCCGGGGATAAAACAATGTGTTCACCGGGCCTGACGCGGGGGCGAGGCTGCCGTCCGAATTGAAGGGCCCGAAAACATTTGCGTCGGGAGGCAGGGTGTGGACATAGACGGAATACTGTCCGGCCGGCACGCCGTCGATGCGGTAGGTGCCGTCCGGATTTGTGAGAGCGCTGACTGCGCCCTCTCCTACGGACATGGCTACGACGGAGGCCAAATGGATGCCGTTTCCACCCGCCGTAATGCGGCCCGTGATGCTGCCGAACTGTTTGAAGGTGGCGTTGGGATAAAGGACGGAAATGCCGGCGATGTCGTCGTTATCGAGCGGATGAGTCAGCGTGGTTGCGCGCGTGGTGTTCTGCGACATCGTGGACGAAGTGAAGGTGTGTTGCAGGCCGAGCGAGTGTCCCATTTCATGGAGCGTGGTCATCAGAAAGCCCTGGGTGTAACTGGGGCCAGGAGCCAGGGTCAGGTTCAGGCTCAGATGGACGACTGAGCGGACGATGGGGAAGAACGTCGAGCCATCGGCAGCGGTAACAGGAGTGGCCAGCGAAGTGGGGCCGCCAAAGCCTTCGATACCGGGAGGCAGATCCTCGAAGATCACGTCGCCGCCCGCGGTATTTTGCGGAGTTGCGGCGTTTTCAACGCCACCGAATGAGACCCTGAGGGCGGAAGAGGAGACACCGTTCCAGACCTGCGTGGCTTGTTGAATCGCGGAAAGCACCGAATTCCAGGTATCGGTTTTGCCGTAGGCGGTGGGTCCGCTTTCGGAGACCAGGAAGGTTACGGTGGCGCCGGGCAGTGCGTTGACGTCGAATTTTTCCGGGGCGTTGCCGGTCTTCAAATAATGGATGAAGTGATAGTAGGCAGAGGCGGGCGTGACTGCGCAGGCGGTCAAGAGCAGGATTAAGGCCGCGGATTTTTTGATTCCGGCAAGGCTCATGGACCGGCTCATTGGCCGGCTCATTGGCCGACCACTGCTCTCAAATCGGCCAGCTTCATCTGAATGGCGTGATCCTGCACGGCATTGCCGGAGGCGTCGTAGATCGCTTCGCCGATGCGCGGGCGGCTCGCCTGAGGGGTTCCGTCCGACTGAAGGGTGACGTCGAAAATTCCCTGATTCAGGCCGACTACGTGGGTGATCCCGGTCAAGGTGGAAGTCCAGAGAAACAGCACGTAATCGGACCCGGTCTGAAGCGCTGGCACGCCCGGAAAGGACTGGCGAAGCCCTTTAGCCACCCCTCCGGGCAGCATGACTTCGGTGACCGGGGATCCCTTCCATGTTTCGCTGATTTGAAGCTTGTAGTGGGTATAGATGGTGGGACCGGAGAAGCTTGCATACGAACCGGTGACGCGGGCGTGGACCACCGCGGTGGCGGAAGCGGCGACCTGCGGGAGGCTGAGCTGCCGGAGAGTGGCGGCGGGGGCCACCGTAGTGGCGGCGCAAGCGACGAGGATCAGGGACAGAGTTCGAAACATCAATTTGAATTTATGAAGTGCGGTTGTGGAAAAGCACGTGGAATTCCTATCTTCATAGCTGATTCCATTCAGGTTAACCGTCGATGAAATACTACAAACGTTCCCCTTGGACACGGAATTGTGACACCGTGCCTCACTCGGCTGCCTTTAATTACGAACTACAAGTATAGGGATATCGAGCTCGTGACGTACGGGATTTATGGTGTTGCCAAAGATGAGATCTTTGATTCCGCCATGTCCGTGCGCCCCCATTACGAGCAGATCGGGCTCGATTTCCCTGGCATAACGCACAATCTCTTTACGAGGATTGGAGCCATGCCGGATGGCGGTTTCCACTTCGATGTCGATCTGGGCCAGAGAAGCCACCAGGCTGTCCAGATATTCCCGACCCGCCTCCACTTCAGCGGTAGAGGAGTCCGAACCGTATATCTGACTGGTGACGCCTTCTTCCACGTGGAGCAGATAGATGCGCCCCCGGCCTTGTTTATTTGAGCTGCCTGCCACGAGGCTGGCGGCGTGGCCGAGGGCGATCCGGTCCAGTTCGGAGTGATCGAGGGGCACGAGGATGCGCCGGTAGGATTGCGTGGTGAGGGGCGCGCCGCGCATTTGTTCCCGCGAGCGCTCTTCCAGTCCGAGGGTGGCGGGAACGGCGGCGGGCCGGCGGTATTGGTGCAGGGTGATCCACAACAGCAGGACGAGAAGGCCGGCGCACACGGCCAGTGAAACGGTCCACACGGCGGGAGCCCAGGGGCCTGCGCCGCTGGCCCAATCCGAGATCGCCTGCCAGACCTGCCAGAGATCGAGGGCCAGAACGGCGACGGCTGTTGCCCAGCCGGCGGTCCGCAACCAGGGTCCGCTGGCGAAAGGACCCATACGCCGTTTGTCGCTTGTGAACTGCAGCAGCGGCATGATGGCGAAAGGCAACTGGAGGCTCAGGACCACCTGGCTGAGCAGCATCAGTTTGAAAGTGCCCTGGTTGCCCGATATCCAGATCACGGCGAAGGCCGGTACGATGGCGAGGGAACGGGTGACCAGGCGGCGCAGCCAGGGGCGAACGCGGATGTTGAGGAAGCCTTCCATGACGATCTGGCCAGCGAGAGTGCCGGTGAGCGTGGAGGACTGACCGGAGGCGAGCAGAGCCACCCCGAACAGCTTGGCGGCGACCACCGTCCCCATCAGAGGGGCGAGCAGCAGAAACGCCTGCTGAACTTCGCTGACTTCCTGATGGACGCGGTAGAACACCGCGGCAGCGAGGATCAGGATGGCGCAGTTGATGAACATGGCGCCATTGAGGGCGATTGTGCAGTCCACCAGATTCCATTTGCAGCCAGCGCGTTTGTCTTTTTCGCTGCGGCCGATATTCCGCGTCTGCACCAGCGCCGAATGCAGGTAAAGATTGTGCGGCATCACGGTGGCGCCGAGGATAGCGATGGCGGTGTAGAGGCTGCGGCCATCGATCCACGGGACGAGCCCGCGGAAGACCCCGGCGGCGTCCGGTTTGGCGATGAACAACTCGATGGAAAAGCAGATCGCGATGACGGCGATGAGGCTCAGGATGAAGGCTTCGAGATATCGGATGCCAAGTTTCTGCAGCCATAAAAGGAGAAGGGTGTCCAGCGCCGTGAGGGCCACCGCGACAAGCAGGGGAATGTGAAACAGCAGAGTGAGGGCGATGGCTGCGCCCAGCACTTCGGCAAGATCGCAGGCGACGATGGCGATTTCGCAGAGGAACCAGAGGGAGATATTGACGGCTCGCGGATAGGTTTCGCGGCAGGCCTGGGCGAGATCGCGTCCGGTGACGATTCCCAGGCGCGCGCCGAGGGTTTGGAGCAGGATGGCCATGGCGTTGGACATGACCAGAACCCAAAGCAGGCGATAGCCGAAGTGGGCGCCCCCATCGAGGTCGGTAGCCCAGTTGCCCGGGTCCATATAGCCGACGCTGACGAGGTAAGCAGGACCGGAAAAAGCGAGGATACGACGCCAGACAGAAACGTGATCCGTGCGGACGGACTCGTGAACGTCGGAGAGCGAACGGCTCCTGCCCTCCGCCAGATGCTCCGATGTTCCTCCGCCCTGGATCAACTTGTACCGCCCCATTACCAAATGTACAGTGCCGGAGCAGATTACGGACCAGCCCCGGATTGCCAGGGCTGGTCACACAGGCTCAGGGCCAGAGCCCGGAACGGATTTACTTGAGCGGGCCGAAAACGTACATGAGGGCCAGTGTGGCGGTGTTCATGTCTTTCGCGTTGGCCAATTGCGCGCCGCGGCTGAAGAACGGATGGTCGGATGCGTCGTGACGAAACTCCATGCGGCCGATCCAGTGGTCGTTGTATTTGTATTCGCCGGTGATGGTGCCTTCCTTGACAATCTGGGCGGCGCCGGTTTCAAAACCGTTCTTGTCGTCGAAAACTTCGACGCGCGGGGAGAGGGCGAACTTGCTGGTGAGCTGGAAGCGGGCCGCGCCCGCGATGCCGTACCAGCTGTTGTAGCCGGAGCCGGTCACATTGTTGTCGCGGGCGTAATCGCCGTTGATGTAGAAGTTGACCTTTGAGCTCGGGGTCAGCAGCAGAGTGGTGTCGATCAGATTCCGCTTGCCGGCGGTTGTCCCGGCGTGGTTCGGGCCTTCATAGTAGTTGACCGACCAGGTGTATTTGGATTGCGTGAGCGCCGCTGTGATTCCAATGTTCTTGAGGTTGTTGTTCCCCCAGACGGTATTCCACGCATTGACGAGTTGAAAGCCCACCGTGAACGACTTGGTAATCGGCACCGTGGTGCGCAGGCCGAAGTGGTAGTACGGAATGGCCCAGGAAAACAAGAGGGACCGTGAGTAGTTCCAGTTGGAATTGGCTTCGATGACTTCCGCGCCCGCCGAGGTGACGAACTGGCCGAAATCGAATTCCGCTCCGTGGGTGTGGTTCGGTTTGGCGATCACGTACATCTGTTCGATGTAGCGGAGCGCCTGATGGTCGATCGCAGCAGGATCGGCGGCGTGAACCAGGCGCATGGTTTCGCCAAAACCGGTGTCCAGATGAAACCCGAGCTGCTGATCCGATTTATCGATGGTTACTTTGGCAAGGCTGACTTCGGGCGTACCCCAGTTGAGGTCGAAATTCTGCAGCTGATTGCCGATGAGCGACGGGTGGTTGAAGTTCAAATTGAAATACCCGTCCGCCAGAGCACTGAAAGCCCAGCCGCTGTATTTTGCCGGTGGGGCAGGCGGAGGGGCGTCGGCGGGTTTGGGTGCGTCAGCCGGCGCTGACTGGGCCTGATCCGTCGAATCGACTGGCTCGATTGGATAGTTATCTGCCGCCAGAGCGGAAAAAGCGAGCACCAGCAAACAGAGCGGGATGCGCATCATGGATTCTCCTCGGAATAAGTACGACTAATACTAACGACAAGACACTTTCTGTCGAAGTGAACCCAGTGTAAGTGCCTGCATGGGAGCGGAGGAAATAGATTTTTTGAATCCAAACTATACAAAAAGAGATTTAAAACAGAAAACAGAGGACTTACTGATGTGGCTCCGGATTCAGCGTATGAGGGAGATCTGATTTTTTATGAGAATACGCTCAGGAGTCTTCCGCTAGCGGGCGTAGAATCCCGGGCGGGCGGAAACGCTGACACCAGGCAGGTTCAGGCGAACCTTGATGGCGTGCCATTTGGCATCGGTTGCGTTTGCGTCCGGAGCGTAGCCGATCAGGTACTGGTCGCGCATGGCGCGTCCGATGTCGGCGGCCGCGCGGTCGAATTCGGCGGGATCGTGAACAACGAGCTGCACGCCGCCGGTACGCCGTGAAAGGTCCTGCAGGAATGCGAGACCATTGCGCTCTTCGGCGAGTTCGATCGGCTTCTTGTTGCGGGGGGGATCGTAGACGGTGATGGAATAAATTTGCATGTCCGATTCCATCGCCAGTGCGCTCAGTTCGCTCTTTGAATAACGACTATGGTTGTCCATGCCGTCTGAGATTACCAGGATGGCTTTGCGCGGCAGGCGGGATTTGCGGGTGAGTTCGATGGCCGAATAGATGCTGTCCACCAAAGCCGTGCTGCCGCCGGAATTTAGAAACATGGTACGAGCCAGCAGGGTGTTGAAATCGGGAGTAAATTCGGAATTCTTTGTGGGTGTCGAGCTGACCGTATAGAGACACGCTTCGTCTTCCGGATTTGCGCTCCGGAAAAAGGCCTGCAGGGTGGATTTGGCGTTTTCCAGAACGTGCTGCATGCTGCCGCTGGTATCGAGCACCACGCCGAGGGCGACAGGCGTGTCCTCTTCGCCAAAGGAGACGATGCGTTGCGGTGAATTATCCTGGCTCACGATAAATGAATCAGCGGCCAGACCAGTTACCACGGCTCCGCGCCGGTCTGTCACAGTGGCAGGGACGATCACCAACTGCGTATCGGTAGTGAAGTCCGCGCGGGGGCTGAGGTTTTCGCGGGGCCGCGGGATCGGCGAAATCGTGGCTAGTGTTTGCGTTTGCGCGAACGCGCTGCCGATCGTAAGGAATAAGAGCAGTGGAATCCGGATCGGCATAGTGGACTCGGGTAGTCATCAGCGCCGTAAGACGCTGATTTATAGTCCGAGTTTAAGTCTGGATGCCTGAGAAAGACATGAGGATGGAATGAGGATTCCGTATAGTTTGGAACGGAATTGCGAATCGGACAGATAAGGATTTCGGATGCGGACAGGCGCGGGCGTCCAGGAGGATTCGCGATTTATAATACCTAAAGATGAAAAGAATTCTGGTCAACGGCGCGGGTGGATTTATCGGAGGCCACCTGGTGAAACGTCTGAAGGATGAAGGGCATTGGGTGCGCGGGGTGGACGTGAAGCGTCATGACTTCGCGGAACCTCCGGCCGACGAATTTATTTTGGGCGATTTGCGGGATCCCGGGCTGGTGAAACAGGTGGTTGGCGGGATCGATGAGGTCTATCAACTGGCCGCCGATATGGGTGGCGCGGGATACATTTTCACGGGCGAACACGATGCCGCCGTGATGCACAATTCGGCGACGATCAACCTCAACACGCTGGAATTCGGTACAAAGGCGGGAGTCAAGCGCTTCTTCTATTCGTCGTCGGCCTGCATCTATCCGGAATACAACCAGCTCGATCCCGACAATCCGAAGTGTTCGGAAGAATCCGCGTATCCGGCCGCTCCGGACAGCGAATACGGGTGGGAAAAGCTGTTCAGCGAACGGCTGTACGGATCGTACAGCCGGAACCACGGGGTTCAGGTGAGAGTGGCGCGGTTCCACAATATCTTCGGACCGCTGGGTACATGGCAGGGCGGACGCGAGAAGTCGCCTGCCGCGCTTTGCCGGAAGGTTGCGGAAGCGCCGGATGGCGGGGAGATCGAAATCTGGGGCGACGGGAAGCAGACGCGCTCGTTCCTCATCGTGGATGAATGCGTGGAAGGGGTGCGCCGTCTGATGGATTCCGATTTCGCGGGCCCGGTGAATGTGGGTTCCGAGGAAATGGTCACGATCAACCGGCTGGCCGAGATCGTCATGGAAATCGCCGGCAAGAAGCTCGGCATCAAACACATTGCCGGACCGCTCGGAGTGCGCGGGCGCAATTCGGACAACCACATGATCCGCGCGCGGTTGGGATGGGAGCCGTCGACACCGTTGCGCGACGGGCTCGCTACCACTTATGCGTGGATTGCTTCGCAGGTGGAAGCAGCCAAAGCGGTGGCTGCGTAATCGCGAGCCACCCGCTACGCACACTTCTTACCAGACGATGCCGAGTTCGGCCGTGTAAGCCCGCGGGCTGACAAAGTGTGTGCCGCTGAAGGTTGACAGGAAGTTATACAGCGCGACCACGTTGGTGACGTTGGTTACCGTGAACTGTGCCTTATAACGGGGGCGATCGGTATGGAAGAGATTGTCGTCGCCAATCGCAATATCGAACAGGTTGCGGGGCGCCACGCGGGGCGGATTCGTATCGTCGTTTTCCGTGCCGGCCGGGGGGATTCTGACCAAATTCGCCAGAGCGTTACCGCCAGGGCAGGCGCTGATCGGGTTGCCGACCGTCGCATAAGTCGAGCCGCAGTGGAATCCGATGGAAGCCTGCTGGTCGCCGGTCAGGCCATAGACATCCTCCAGCGTGGCCACCGCGCCGGCAACCTCGCCGCTGTCATAGCGCCATGTCAGGCTGCCCCACGGGCCGTTCTTCACGGGCTGGTAACGGACATTGGTGGTCTGTTCCAGTTCCTGATCGTGATCGATCCGGAACGCGCCTGTGTCGAGAGGCGAGTTGAAGATGAGGCCGCCGTTCTCCGGTCCGAAGAAACGGGCTCGGGTGTGGCCAAGCACGGTGTAAGCGGTGACGCCATGAATATCCGTCAGGGTGATCCGGGCGGCTGCGCCATCGATTTTGCTCTTGCGCCATTCGATCGGGAACGCGATCGGGGTACTGAAAAGATTATCGAAATCGAAGGCGTTGTGCGTGTACTTCCAGAAATATCCGGCATCCACAACGAGGTGTTTGCCGATGCCCTGCTGCAGGCCGACGTTGTACTGATTGCGCGTGCCTGGGCGAAGAGGAGCGGTGCCGAACGCGCCAAACACGTTACCGGCGAGCCCGCCGGCGCCGGTTTGGCTTGAGATGAGCAGGTTTTCGTTGTAGGGCGTTTCATAGAACTTCGAATAGGAAAGGCGCAAGACGGTGTTGGTGGGCTTCAGCAGATAGGAGGCCCCGAGGCGCGGCTCCAGAGACTGGCCGCCGGTGAGTCCGCGATAAATGTCACCGCGGAGGCCGGCCTGCACGTTCAGGCCTCCAAAAGTCAGGTTGTCCTGCGCATAGACAGCGTATTCCTTGATATCCGTATGGTCCCGGAATGTGAACGGATGCCCTCCGGCGGTCAGATCGTAAGGCGCAAGGCCGGGGGAGTTGCTGTTGCCCACAAAGCCAGGCTGGGTAATTCCCAAAAAGAAGCTTTCGTTCAGGAAGGTTTGCTGAACCTGAGCGCCGGCCTTAAAATTATTGTGATGGTTGACATAGGAATAGTCGGACTTAATTCCGGCGTTGGTTAGTTGCCTGCCCTCGCCCACAGTTGCGGGCTGATCCGCCAGCGGATTGCGGCTGGGATCGTAGTGAACCTGATCGCGCCGTACCCAGGGGCTGATCGTAACGGTCGAGTTCGCATTCAGGATATGGGTCCAGCCCGGAGCGATGTTGTAACTCAGAATCAGTTCCCGTTGATCCTGTCCGGCAGTTTGCTGATCGTATGTATTCGGCGTCTGGAACCAGGCGCGCGCGAAGAACAAGTTCAGGTGCAGCGAGTCATTCTGATCCGGCTGGTAGTCGAGGCGATTGAATATGGTCTGGTTATTTCCCACATCGTGCAGGGCCGACAATTCGGGCGGATCGAGATAGCGTCCGGAGCGCACGGTATTGGCTGAAATGAATTCGCCCCACTGCTTGCCGCCCTCCCCGAAAGTAGTGCTTTCCGAGGCCGTCCCGAACGAGCCGTAGCTGACGGTTTCGCTGCCGAAGCTCTTGTCGACGCCAAGGCCGCTCTTGGTGATGGCGTTGATCACCAGACTGGTCTTGTCCCCGAATTCCGCCGGTGGAGCGCCGGTAATCACTTCCACCGAGGCGATGGCATTTTCCGGCATCGACGTGGAGAACTGTTTGCTTTGCTGGTCGGTGATGGGCTGGTTATCGAAAACAAACTGGGTCTGCGCGTGGTCGCCCTGCGGGTGAATCAGGCCGTTGGAGTCCTCGATGATGCCGGGCGCCGAATGGGCCACCACGGCGTTCAAGCCGCCGGCGATGGAACTCATGGGAAGTTTTTCCATCTGGGACGCATCGACGTCCACGTGGGCAGTGGGGACCGATTCCACCAGGTCCGCGCTCGACTGCACGTCCAGGGTCTGGGTAGTGGACGCGACTGAAAGCGAGACCGGCAGATTTACCGCGACCGTGGCGCGGACGTCCACGTCGCGCACCACCTCCTGAAAACCAGGCGCGTTGATCGTAGTGTGATATGTGTTCTCCGGGACGTTGAGGAAGCGGAACGCACCGGCGGTATCGGTTGTGGTGGTCCGGTCGAAACCCGATACTTTGTTTTGAATTTCAACTTTGGCGCCACTCACGACGGCCCCTGTGGGATCGGTTACGATGCCTGTGATGGTGCCGGAATTCCCCTGCGCGAGCGCCGGAACAGCGGCGAGGTTCAGCGCAAATCCCGCGCAAACGAGCGCACTTATGCAAACAGATAGGTGTTTCATCTTCCTCTTCCCTGGCAACTTGTCGTCATTGAAACTACAGCGCGTGGTTAAAACGCGCGGCTGAAAATGCAGTTACAGAGCGAAGGTGGAAGGCGGGCCGCGGGATCGGAAAGATTTTTGAGAGGCGGGTTGATATGTCGAGACGGGCAACAGCAAAGGCAATCGCCCCTGCAGCAGCGGAACCGGCACCGGATGAATCGAAGGGGCCTCGCCGGCGGCGGTGTGCGCGGCAAAACAAACGTCGCAGCGGGCCGCGGCAGATCCGCGGTGCCAGTGATCCGGCAGTGTTGAAGCAGTCGAAATCGCCAGCATCGCAGCCAGGGCGGTTATGACCACACACGCCCGCAGCAGACGGGTAAAGCGCCGGGCGATTTGGCGTTTGAGAGTCGTCACTGTTGCGGTGGCGCGGGCGTCGCGGGTTTGGAAGGATCGGACCCCGCGTGATCAGACCCGGGCGGATCGTCCGTATCGTCAAAGGTAATGGAGGTATCGGCCGAGTACTTCCGGTAGCTGCGCCATTCGATGTCGTTTTTGGTGCCGTTCCGGTCGCTGCGCATGATCAGCCCCGACTTCAAGGGCAGCCAGAACTTCTGGCCGCTGATATCGACATAGCTGTAATCGATGGTTTGATGGATTTCCTGGATGGGAAAGCCGGGCGGCATGTCCGGTTCGACGGTCAGGCGCACTACGGTGTTGGCGCCCTTAAGGATGAAAACCTCTCCATGATAACCGGGCGTGGTCTGTTGCTGGCGGTTGTAATCGACCGTGCGGCGCGCATGCGGCTGATCGATCGTGTACGTGTAGGCATGGGCCAACTGGCCCCGCACGGTGGCCCATCGTTCCCAGTGGAACTCCGCGGCGCTGGCAGGATCGAAGATATCTTTCAGGACACTGCCGAACTCACCGGTTGAAATCGACCCGCCCACGGACTCGTACTGCTTGCCGATGAGAGAATTCTCGTTGTCGCTGAGGAGGTCGTATTTTTCTTTTTGATCGAAGTAGGAAAGTTTGGCGACCACGCGATCGGCGGGCGACCAGGAGCCGTCGGAACCCGGCTTGAAATTCCGGTCCACATAACGGTGGGTCACCTGAAGGCATAAGAAGTCCGGCAGCGAGGCGGAGTAGTTGAGCGCGTACTCACGGGCTTCGGCCAGGATCTTCTGCTGTTCTTCGTAAGGCGGCGGCGGAATGGGTTTGGGCTTGGGCGGTTCGACTTTCGGGGCAGCCGCTGCGAGGCTCGCCGACAGTTCCGCCATCCTGTTCAATGCGGCGACGGTTTTTGGGCCCGCGCCCTTGCCCTGCAGATCCTCCACCATGCCGGGCGTGAGCCGCTCCGACATCTTCATGCTCGCGAGGGTGGCGGCGACTTGCTTGTCGGGCAGCTTTTGGGTAATGGACGAAGTGATGAAGTCAACCAGCTGGCGAACGGTGAGGGCCTGCTGCGCGAAACCAATCGCGCAGCAGATACATGCTGCCATCGCCATAATCGCTACCCGGAGCACACCGAACCGCATGAATCTATTGTCGCATTGGAAGGGGAAAAGGTTTCGGGGCTTTTCAGACTGGGCGTTTCCTGCTGTATAATACCCGCGCCGGTGTGCTTATGCTGAGTCGAATCCGCGCCGCGTTGTTGGTCGCATTCGCGATGTTGTTGGTCGCGTTCCAGCTTTGCGCCCAGACGGCGCCGGTGAGCAATCCACGGAGTTCGCCGGCGGATATTGCGGCGGGGCGCAAGATGTTCCGCTCACATTGCGCCACTTGCCACGGACCCGCCGGGGAAGGGGGGCTCGGTCCCACGCTGGCTACGGGCGTTTACTATCACGGGACGACGGACGAAGATCTTCTGAACAACATTTCGAATGGCATAGCGGGAACGGCGATGCCCGCGACGTACTTCGATCCCGGTCAGGTCTGGCAACTGGTGGCGTTCGTGCGGTCGCTTAGCCGCGCCGCCGCGTCCGCGCCGCCTCCGGGGGATCCGATGCGCGGGGCGGCTGTTTTCCGCGATAACGGCTGCGGGGGCTGCCACCGGGTGCGCGGCGAGGGTGATGACAGCGGCGCGCTGGGACCCGATCTCACCGCGGTCGGGTCGGAACGGTCGGTGGCGTTTCTGCGGCAGTCCATCCTCGACCCGTCCGCGTTTATTCCGGCGCAATACCGGGTGGTCCATATCGCGCTGGAGAACGGGACTTCGTATTCCGGGTTTCTGATGAACATGGACACGTGGTCCATTCAGGTTCTCGATGCGGCGAAGGGGCTGCTTTCCATCGACCGGCACGCGGTGAGCAAGTTCGAGTTCGACAAGAGCTCGCCGATGCCGCCGTACCGGGATAAACTGACCGCGTCGCAGGTTACCGATCTGGTGGCATGGCTCTATACATTGAAACGGCGCGGGGGTTCCGAATGAGACGTGCGGGTTTGTGGCATTTGGTCGCTGTGGCCGCACTGGCGCAGGTGGCGTCACCCCAGGTAACCCCCGCACAGGTGACTTACGAAAGGCTGCTGAATGCCGGTTCTGAGCCGGGCAACTGGCTGACTTACTCGGGCAGTTACAAGAGCTGGCGGTACAGCACGCTGGATCAGATCAATCGCGACAATGTCCGCGAGCTGAAGCTGCAATGGGCGTATCAGATGCCGGTAACGAACCGAATCGAAACCACGCCCATCGTGGCCGACGGCGTGATGTACGTGACGGAGCCGCCTTCGAATGTGATCGCGCTCGACCCCGCCAACGGCCGCCAGTTCTGGCATTACCGGCGCAGTCTTCCTTCGAAAATCAATGTGTGCTGCGATGCAGTGAATCGCGGGGTGGCGGTGCTGGGGGACCGGGTTTATCTGGGCACGGTGGATGCGCACCTGGTGGCGTTGAGCGCTAAAACAGGCGCGGTGCTTTGGGACGTGGAGGTGGCGGACCACAAAACGGGGCATGCGATTACGTCCGCTCCGCTGGCGGTCAAGGACATGATCGTGGTGGGAATTTCGGGCGGCGAATACGGGGTGCGCGGCTTCATCGACGCCTACGATGCGCGCACCGGACAGCGGCGCTGGCGCTTCTATACGATTCCCGCGATAGGCGAGAAGGACAACAATACGTGGCCCGGCGATACCTGGCAGCATGGCGGCGCGCCCGCATGGCTGACCGGTTCGTACGACCCGGAGCTGAATCTGCTGATTTGGGGAACGGGCAATCCTTCACCGGACTGGAACGGCGATCTGCGCAAGGGCGACAACCTCTATTCGGATTCCGCGGTGGCTCTCGACGCCGACACCGGGAAGCTGAAATGGCACTTCCAGTTCGTACCGCACGATACGCACGATTTCGATGCCGTGCAGATTCCGGTGCTGGTGGATGCCGAGTGGCAGGGGCGTCCGCGCAAACTGATTTACTGGGCGCATCGCGGCGGGTTTTTCTATGTTCTGGATCGCGAAACCGGCCAGTTCCTGCTGGGCAAGCCGTTCGCGAAAGAGACGTGGGCGAAGAGCCTCGATGCGAAGGGGCGGCCGGTGATCGATCCGGCGTCGGAGCCTACCGAGGCGGGTGTCACGATCTATCCTGGAACGCTGGGCGCGACCAACTGGTACTCACCTTCGTTCAATCCGATGACGAATCTTTTTTATCTTTCGGTTTGGGAGAACAAAGGTGTTTTCCAGAAGGGCGACGCGGAATACGAAGCGGGAAACCGGTTCATCGGAAGCGTTCCGCAAGTGGACGTGGCTGACGATCCAGGGGCGGGCTATATCCGGGCGTTGAATCCGCGGACCGGGGATGCGGCGTGGGAATACAAGCTTCAGACCAAGCCGTGGAGCGGAGTTTTTTCGACGGCAGGAGGGCTGCTGTTCGGGGCGTCGGGCGGGGCGATGAGCCGTGACATCGATGGCGGGGAGTCGTATTTCTTCGCATTGGATGCCGCGTCGGGGCGCGAGCTTTGGCGGATTAATCTGGGCGGCGAGATGTCCAGCAGCGCGATGTCTTATACGGTGAACGGCAAGCAGATGATCACCATGGCGGCTGGCAGCGGGCTGTTTACTTTCGCGCTGCCTTAGGGGCGCGCGCAAGGCATCATCACAACGCAATCGAAATTATTTCACGATAGGGCTCAGCAGCTTAGCTTCGGAGGCTGAGGGGCGCCGGTAATCCGCCGTGTATGTTCATGGCGGAAAACCGATGCAACTCGTTCTCGCCTACAAGAATTTCGCGGCCAACCGCGCGATCAGCCATATCGGACTGGGTGTCACCGCGCTGAACACGGC
>DASZLO010000025.1:0-16381 GCA_035552315.1 Bryobacteraceae bacterium | reverse complement strand
CCAGGTGATTATCAATCTGCTGGGAAACTCCATCAAATTCACCGATCGCGGCGGTCTGGAAATCAGCGTCGGGCTGGACACCGCCAGCACTGCTCCCGGCCGTTTAAGGTTCGGGATTACCGATACCGGCATCGGAATTGCTGAAGATAAGCTCGGGGTAATCTTCGAGAGCTTCACGCAGGCCGACAGCTCCACCACCCGCAAATACGGAGGCACCGGCCTCGGGCTCAATATCTCGAGACAGCTTGTGGAACTGATGGGCGGCCGCATCTGGGTCGAGAGCAAGCTCGGCGTGGGCAGCACGTTCTTCTTTACGGCAGGTTTCGGGGTGCAGGAAAATCAAATCGCGCGAAGTGAAATGCCCGCGACGCCGCCGCCGCGCGCCACCGGCGTCGAACTCGAAGCGCTGCTTGCCGGAGTGCGCGTCCTGCTGGTCGATGATTCGGAGGACAACCGGACTCTCATCCTTCGCTACCTGAGCCGCTGCCAGTGCGTCATCGACATTGCGGAAAACGGCAGGGCGGGCGTGGAATCCTTCGAGGCCCGTCCTCATGACGTGGTCCTGATGGACATCGAGATGCCGGTTATGGATGGCTATCAGGCCGTCCATGAAATTCGGCGCATCGAAGCGACGCGCGGCTTATCTCCAACGCCGGTGCTCGCGCTTACCGCGCATGCTTTCGCCGATATGGCCGAAAAAAGCCGCCAGGCTGGATTTACTGGCGTGCTGACCAAACCGATTCGCCGCGTCACGCTGATGGAAACCCTGGCGAAGTACGGTCCCGCAAGGACACAGGCTGTGACGGCCTCACCTTCACCAATCAACAAAGTCCAGATCGAGGATGGGATGGAGGATGTCGTGCCGGGCTATCTCGAAAAACGGCGCGCAGATGTCGCTCTCTATCGCCAGAGTCTGGAAGCTGCCGATTTCGATTCCATCGCGAAGCTTGCCCACAAAATGAAAGGCACCGGAGCCGGATACGGCTTCCCCAGATTAACCGAGCTGGGTGCGGAGCTGGAGCGGGCGGCCCATAGTTCCGACTCCGCTGCCATTGCAGCGAGCGTTGAAGAGCTGGCCGGCTATGTGCAAAGCGTAGAACTGCAGTTCCCCGCTTAACGTGTAATTAATCACCGCTGTAAGGTGATTTACATCACCGAACTTGTTCCGCGTGGAGTAGATTGAATAGACGGCTGAAGCCGGAGGAGACAGAGTCTGCAACTGCGTTTTTGGGGTACCAGGGGTTCTATTGCGACCCCGGGACCCTCGACCAATCGCCATGGAGGCAACACCTCCTGCGTGGAGGTGGTCACCGATTCCGGCCGGCGTTTCATCTTCGACTGCGGCACAGGCGCGCGCCCTCTGGGTGCTCACCTGATGGCCCAGGGGCCCAAACCGATTTCCGCAACCCTTCTCCTGAGCCATACCCACTGGGACCACATCAACGGGTTTCCCTTCTTCGCGCCACTGTTCGTCCCGGGCAACAGCTTTACGGTATGCGGGCCTCATGGCTCCAACGGCACTTTGTCAGGCGTACTCGCCGGTCAGATGGAATTCACTTACTTCCCGGTCGAACTCTCCCAGTTGGGCGCGCGCATCACTTATCTCGATTTGACGGAAGGGACGCACGAAATCGACGGCGTCCGTATCAGCGCGCAATTGCTCAATCACCCCGCCACCGCCCTCGGTTACCGCATAGAGGCCGACGGCGTAACGTTCCTCTACCTTTGCGATCACGAGCCCTTCTGGGAGAGCCTTTGGAGCACCGGCGCCGAACCCGGCAAAATGGAATCGATCCTTCATGAGGGCGATCGCCTGCATGCGGCGTTTATGCGCAGCGCCGATGTGATCGTGCACGACGCTCAGTACACCCCGGAAGAATATCCCTCCAAGAAAAACTGGGGACACAGCACGTGGACCTATGTCACGGGCATCGCCGCCGCTGCCGGTGTGAAACGGGTTTTTCTGACCCACCACGATCCCTCGCATGACGATGACATGCTCGACCGCATCGAAGGCAGCGCACGCGCCCTGGCGCTGTCTCTCGGCTCGCCGGTTGAAGTCTCCTGCGCCCGCGAAGGGTTCGAAACGACGTTCCGGAACGAATCGCCGTCGGCAGTCTCGATTTCCCGTGCTCCGCTTCCTGCGCAGCGCAACGATTCCTCCGGCTCGCTCCTGATCCTCATCGTTGACGACGACGAAGATCTCCGCATCCTCGCCCGTAAGGCTCTGACGCGCGCCGGTCACGGAGTTCTGGAAGCGTCCGGCGGTGTGGAAGGCCTCGAAATGATCGGGAGCCGCAAACCGGATCTGCTGGTGCTCGACCTGGTGATGCCGGACGTCGATGGCTTCGAAGTCCTGCGCCGTCTGCGCGCCTCTCAGGAAACTTACAAGCTCCCCATTATTGTTCTTACCGCCCACGGCGACGAAGAGCGCGCCCGCGCCAGCTTTGAACTGGGCGCGACCGATTTTCTCGCCAAGCCGTTCACCGCCCCTCAACTCGATGCCCGCGTGCGCTCGTGTTTCGCTCACGCCCCTCGAACATCCTAAAGGAAACACTCCATGCATCCACGCAAGATCGAGAAGCCCGCCCCCGCCAAGTCAGGAAAACCATCCGGGAAACCGGTCGCAAAATCGAACGGTAAGGCCGTTGCCGCGGCCCCGCCAAAGAACGGTTCCGTCGCAGCCAAGGCCGCCCCAAACCCGATTGCGCCCCTCGCAGTCGCGAAACCCGCATCTGTCATTACACCCGCAATATTGAGTAAACAGGAGAAACCAATGAGTCCAGCAGAGCAAACAGATCATGGCACCTCGCAGGTTCTGCGCGGAAGTGCCGGCAACGTCGACAAGATCCGCGACATTCTCTTCGGCACGCAAATGCGGGATTACGAGTCCCGCTTCGCCCGCCTCGAAGAGACGCTGATCAAAGAAACCGTCGAAATCCGCGAGACCAGCCGCCGCCGTTTTGAACAGCTGGAGAGCTTCATCCATAAGGAATTTGAAACCGTCCAGGCGCGCTTCAAAAGCGAGCGCGATGACCGCACCGACGTCGACAGCCAGCAGTCGCGCGAACTCAAAGAACTGGCCGACACGCTCAGCCGCCGTATCCGCGATCTCGATGACCGCGGCTCCAGCGTCGAACGCGACCTGCGCAACAGCCTTCTGCAGCAGGCCCGCGATCTTACTGAAGAGATCCGCGCCAACCACGATGAACTGGCCACGCTCCTCGAAAGACGCGTTCACGAATTGCGTGACGGCAAGACCGATCGCGCCGCGCTGGCATCCCTGTTCAACGAAGTCGCGCTGCGGCTGAGCGACCAGTTCGTCATTCCCGGCTCGGAAGCCTGACATGCCGGAGGCGGCCGTGAAACCGGTCGACGGCTCGGCCAGCGCTACGGCCAGGTCGAACGAACATGACTTGTTGCGCGAACTGCTCGTCGGCCCCGAGATCGACAAGCTGGAGCGCCTGCATGCGCGCGTACACGAGCCCGCCAGCCGCGCGGCCGATCTTGCCGAGGTGCTGCCGGACGCCATCCGCGGCGCGAAAGCCAAAGCCCTGCGCGAATCGCTCGAGCCTGTCTTCGAGAAGGCTTTCGCGCACTCGGTAAACAAACACCCGAAGGTCCTGGCCGACGCCATCTATCCCGTCATCGGTCCGGCCATACGCACCTCGATCGGAGCGGCCATTCGCGATTTCGCCGAAGGCCTGAACCAGATCGTGGAGAAGAGCGTTTCGTTCCGCGCTATCCGCTGGCGAATCGAATCCATCGTCAGCGGCAAGCCGTTCAATGAGATTCTGCTCGCCCGCAGCCTGCTTTACTCGGTGGAGCAGGTCTTCCTGATTCATCGCAAGAGCGGATTGCTTCTCCAGCACGTGGCGGCGAAGGACTCGGTTCTGAAAGACGCCGACATGATCTCCGGCATGCTGACCGCTATTCAGGATTTCCTTTCCGATTCGTTCAGCGAGGGCGGCTCCGAACTTGAAACTGTGGACGCGGGCCGCTTCAAACTCTGGCTGATCTATTCGCCGAAGGTGCTTCTCGTCGGAGCAGTGGGCGGAACGGCGCCGGTTGAGCTTCGCAAGGCTTTCCGCAAGGCTCTGGACGGGATTGAAAAATCTCTTCAGGCCCGCATCGACAATTTCAAACAGGACGATCTGAGCGTCTTCGAGCCCGCGCGCCCGTTTCTGGAGGCCTGTCTGCTCGGCCAGTCCGCGCCGCAACGCAAGAGCGCGAAGCTCTGGCCCTATATGGTCGCCGTTGCGGTGGTTCTCCTGGCCTTGCTCGCGTGGCGCATCAATACGCAGGCCCGCTGGAATCGCTATTTCGATATGGCGAAGCAGCAGCCGGGCATCGTGATAACGGGCATCGAAAAGAGTGGTCCCTCCTGGGTAGTTTCGGGGCTTAAAGATCCGCAGGCGTCCGATCCGGCAGGTGCGCCCGGTCCGGTGCGCTTTGCCTGGCAGCCCTATCTTTCCCTGAATACTCCTTACGCGGTGAATCGTGAACTGGAATCCGCAGTGGCCGGTATCCGGAAACAGATCATCCGGTTCGATTCCAACAGCTCAAAACTGGTGATTGCCGAAGCGGACCGGATCGATGAGCTCGCCCTCGCCATCGGCAGCCTGCTGAAGCTGCGCCCCGGCGCGAAAGTCGACCTGCAGGGTCACGCTGACGATACCGGCAGTCCCGAGACCAACGGCAAGCTTTCGCTGGATCGCGCCAAACAGGTGGAAGATGCGCTCGTCGCTCACGGTATCCCGCAAGCCGCGCTGGCGCCGGCCGGCTTGGGGAACACCAAACCGCTCCGCTCGGGCAACAGCGACTGGGATCGCGCCACCAACCGTTCCGTGTCGTTTGAAATCCAATAATCAAATCACGTCCGCCCCGCGTTCCAGCAAAAGTTCCCGCAGCACCGACCGATGGCAGCGGGCCTCGTCCTCGCAGTAACACTCCACGGAAAAACTCGTGTCATGTGACAGGGCCGCCAGCACATCCAGTTCACGGCTACGATCGGGCTGGCTCATTTCCCGCAGGTATTTTCGTTTGAAAGCATTCCATTGCGCCGGCGAGGCAGCCGCCAAAGCTTCCTTGACGAGTTCGGCGGTGGGCGCCAGATTCGGAAACCAGACATCGTAATAATTCAGCCGTGCGAAATCGGACTTCCGTACGCCGCGTGGCGGCCGCCGCACCGTTCCGAGCCGTAACCCCTCACCATGCCCCCGAGGCGATCCAAGCCGAACGACGGATATTGACATATTAATAAGGCCCGGTTCCAGATTACCGTTCCCCTGCCGGAATCGAAAATGGGTTCGTTTTTTCTTTTCTGGATTTCCTCCGCCGATATATAAGAGGAGGGCGCTAGAATGTCGATTGCCCACCGCGCCCATCGTCCGGCTGGAAAACCTCGGCAAAATCTATCGCTCCGGCGACCGGGAACTGGTGATTTTCCGGGACTTATCCCTGGAAGTAGCGGCTGGGGAACAAATCGCGATCATCGGCGAGAGCGGAGCGGGGAAGAGCACCCTTCTCCATCTGATCAGCGGGCTCGACCGCGCCAGCGAAGGCGATATTTATTACAAAGACCGGAGTCTCACCGGCCTGCCGGACCCGGAACTGGCTTCGTTTCGAAATCGCGAAATCGGCTATGTCTGGCAGCAGCACCATCTTCTGCCCGAATTCACCGCCATTGAAAATACCGCCATGCCCCTGATAATCCGGGGCGAACCGCGCGCCCGCGCCCTTGAATCCGCCCTCGTGGTGCTCGCGGAGGTCGGTCTCGAAGCCCGCGCCGAACACCGGGCGGGTGAACTTTCCGGCGGGGAACAGCAACGAATTGCCATCGCGCGCGCACTAACTGGTAACCCGTCATTGCTTCTGGCCGATGAACCAACTGGAAATCTCGATGAGCGGACCGGACAAATGATTTTTAATCTGCTCTCGGAGTTGCGACAAAAACGGAATCTCACCACCATACTGGTGACGCATAATCTTCAGTTTGCGCGCTGTTGCGACCGCATCCTGAGGCTGGAAGGAGGTATGCTCCATGCAGTACCGGACCTGCTGCCCTGATTCTTCGTTTTGCAACCGAATCGGTCCAGAGAGTATCTTTAATATAGGACTAGTCCAAAACAGTCCAGCGTCAAAGGGGGTCCCTTCACCAAATGTTTGAACGTTATACGGAAAAGGCCCGGCGCGTGATCTTTTTCGCGCGGTACGAGGCGAGTCAGTTTGGCAGCCCGTATATTGAAACCGAGCACCTTCTGCTGGGTCTTCTTCGTGAAGACAAGCAGCTGGCGAATCGTTTTCTGCGGTCTCACGCCGCAGTTGATTCCATCCGGAAGCAGATTGAAGGGCACACAACCGTTCGCGAGAAGGTTTCCACATCGGTGGACCTTCCGCTTAGCCACGAATGCAAACGCGTCCTCGCCTATGGAGCCGAGGAAGCAGAACGTCTCAGCCATAAACATATTGGTACCGAGCACCTGCTGCTCGGGCTGCTCCGGGAAGAAAAGTGTTTCGCCGCTGAAATTTTGCATGAGCGGGGTCTGCGCCTTTCCACAATTCGCGAAGAATTACAGCGTACACAATCCGAAAAAGTATCTTCCAACCGTCCCAAGGAAAGCTCGCTTCTGGCCGAGTTTTCGCGCGACCTCACGCAGGCCGCCATGGACAACTCGCTCGATCCGCTGATCGGGCGCGATTATGAACTGGAACGCGTGATCCAGATTCTTTGCCGCCGTACCAAGAACAATCCCGTTCTGATCGGCGAGCCGGGCGTCGGCAAGACCGCCATCGTGGAAGGTCTCGCCCAGAAGATCGCCGAAGGCGACGTACCGTCGTTCCTCGCCGACAAGCGCATCCTCGCCCTCGACCTGTCTCTGATCGTCGCCGGCACCAAATACCGCGGCCAGTTCGAAGAGCGCCTCAAAACCATCATGAAAGAGCTGATGGAGAATCAAAACGCCATCATCTTCATCGATGAGCTTCACACCCTTGTCGGAGCCGGCTCCGCTGAAGGGTCGCTCGATGCCGCCAATATTCTGAAACCCGCGCTTTCCCGCGGCGAAATTCAGTGCATCGGCGCCACCACACCGGCTGAATTCCGCAAATCCATCGAAAAGGACCGTTCGCTCGAACGCCGCTTCCAGGCCGTCAAGGTTCCGCCTCCCAGCGAATCCGACGCGGTCAAGATCATGTACGGTATCAAGGATCGCTACGAGAAATTCCACGCGGTCAGCTATACCGACGAAGCCATCGAATCGTCTGTCTTCACTTCGAGCCGCTACATCCCGGACCGCTTCCTGCCCGACAAGGCCATCGATTTGATCGATGAGGCCGGCGCCCGCGTCAAGCTGCGTCAGACTACTCTGCCCAGCGATCTGGCCGATATCCAGAAGCGCATCAAGTTTATCGTTCACCGGATGGAAAACGCCATCGCGAATCACGAATTCGAAAAGGCGCGTTTCTATTCGGATGAAGAACGCAAAGAGCGCGACAACATGCGCCTGCTGCGCGAGAAATACAACCTCGACGATACGTCCACCGGCGTAGTCACCAAAGACGACATCGAAGAGGTGGTGGCGCGCTGGACCGGCGTTCCGATGACAGCCATTCGCGAAGAAGAAATCGCCAAGCTGCTGCGCATCGAAGAAGAGCTGCATACCCGGATCATCAGCCAGGAGAAAGCTATTTCCGCACTGGCGCGGGCAATTCGCCGTTCCCGTGCCGGTTTGAAAGCGTCCGGACGTCCGGCGGGTTCATTCCTGTTCCTGGGGCCGACCGGCGTCGGCAAAACCGAAGTCGCCCGCGCGCTGGCAAACTTCCTGTTCGGCAGCGAGAAGAGTTTGATCCGCTTCGACATGTCGGAGTTCATGGAGAAGCACTCGGTCTCCAAGCTGATCGGCTCGCCTCCCGGCTATGTGGGATACGAGGAAGGTGGACAGCTCACCGAGCGCGTGAAGCGTTCGCCCTATTCGATCATCCTGCTGGACGAAATCGAAAAGGCGCATCCGGATATTTTCAACATCCTGCTGCAGGTCTTTGAAGACGGTCAGTTGACCGACGGACTGGGCAACCAGATCGACTTCAAGAACACAATCATCATCATGACTTCCAACCTCGGTGCGCGCTTCCTTGAAAAGCGCGGCAACCTGGGCTTCCAGGCGCCACAGCTGGAAGGGCAGGTTTCCAAGGTCGAAGATCAGGTGCGCGGCGAAGTGAAGCGCGCGTTCAATCCGGAGTTCCTCAACCGGCTGGACGACATCATCATCTTCCACGCTCTCACCGACGACGATTTGATCAAGATCATGGATCTTCTGGTCGAGCAGATCAACAAGAATCTGGTTGTCAAAGAGATCACGATCAAACTCAATCACGACGCGGCCAAGTACATTCTCGAGAAGACCTGCGCCGATCGCAGTTATGGCGCGCGTCCCTTGCGGCGGGCCCTTCAGAAATACATTGAAGACCCGCTCTCGGAAGCTCTCATTCAGGGAAGCCTTCCGAAGCCTTCGAACCTGGAAGTTTATCTTGGGGAATCGGGAATCTTCTATCGCCCGATCACGGAATCGGTAACTCTGGAACCGGCGCCGGCGGCGCTGGAAGCTCCGGAAACGCCGGCTGCACCGGGCGGTCCGGACACTCCGGCCGAAGGCGCGCCGCTTTTCACCTTTCAGAATTAATCCGGTATCGGATTATTCCTGATCCGACAGGCTCTGATAGTGTCTGTCGAAGTACACCAGCGGTTTGCCCGCGCGATGACCGGCACGCAGCACTTCTCCGATCAGAATCGTGTGGTCGCCGACCTCGAACGTGCGGACGACCGCGCATTCCAGATGCGCCAGCGCGTCATCGAGAAGCGGCGTGCCGGAGCTCGCGGCGTGCCATTCAATACCATCGAACCGGTTGGCCGAGGTGGTGGAAAAACGCTGCGACAGGTGCTCCTGCCGCTCCGCGAGAATATTGATGGCAAAGAATGCCGTGGCGAGAAAGTGCCCTAGAATGGCGTTCCGCAGGTCGATGCTCACCAGCACCAGAGGTGGATCGAGCGAAACGGAGGAAAATGAATTCACCGTCATGCCGTGCGGGCGTCCCGCGGAATCGACAACTGTAACAACCGTGATGCCGGTCGCGAATTGCGCGCAAGTGCGTCGATAGAGCGCCGAGTCGACGGCCGCGAGGCTCTCCGAAACCCTCTTGCTTGACATCGAGATAACCCTAATTCTATCATGGGTTTGTAGGCCGCAAAATTAGTACGCACGGGAGGCCCTTTGATCAAGCTCGACATCATCAATGAAGTGGTAAACAAGACGGGCATCACCAAAACCAAGGCGGAAATGGCCGTGGAAACGGTGTTCGAAAAGATGAAGCGGGCTCTGGAGCACGGGGACCGCATTGAACTCCGCGGTTTCGGCGTGTTTACCGTAAAACCCCGTAAAACAGGCATCGGCCGTAACCCGCGCACGGGCGCGGAGGTGTCGATTCCGCCGGGTAAAGCGGTACGTTTTAAGCCGGGTAAAGAGCTCCAGACGTTACAGTAAGTGTTCCCTGAAGACCTGATCGAGAGCGCGTCATCGGAACGCGAACCTCAGCGCGTTCTTGAAGCCCCCTCGCGCTTTGAAGAGCCCGAACCTGACTGGGAGCCGCGCGAGCATGTTCGCCCCAAACAGCGCCTCTGGCTCCACATTCTCTTGTTCCTGGCAACCATGTTCACGACGACACTGGTCGGCGCGCACATGCAGTACAACTTCAACCACAACCTGCCGTTTTTCGATCTCGAAAGCGATCTGAATATCTTCTCGATCGGCCTGCGCAGCATGGCTCTGTTTACCGCTGGGTTGCCGTTTTCGCTGACGCTGCTGACGATCCTGATGGCCCACGAACTGGGGCATTACCTGGCCTGCGTTTACTACGGGGTCGATGCGACGCTGCCATTCTTTCTGCCCGCGCCGACGCCCGTCACAGGCACCCTCGGCGCCTTCATTCGCATTCGCTCGCCCATCTACAGCAAGCGCGTACTGTTCGATGTCGGAATCGCCGGGCCACTGGCGGGCTTCATCTTTGTGATTCCCGCGCTCGTCGCGGGGCTGGCATTTTCCAAGATCATTCCCGGCATCAATCACCAGGGTTCGCTGCAGTTCGGCGCGCCCGGCCTCCAGTGGCTTCTGGAAAAATCCATCTTCCCCGGCGTCCCCGCCTCTGACATTTATCTGCACCCCATTGCCCGGGCCGCATGGGTGGGTATGTTCGCCACGGCGCTGAACCTGCTGCCGATGGGGCAGCTCGACGGCGGCCATATCGTGTATGCCCTGCTGGGGAAATCCCATAAGTGGATCACGTATACCTTCCTCGCTGCTCTCGTGCCGATGGGGCTATTGTGGAGCGGCTGGTGGTTCTGGGCCGTGCTCCTGTTCTTCGTGGCCCGCCGGCACCCTCCGGTGTTCGATCAGTCCGAAATCGGGATGGTGCGGGTGAAGCTGGGCATCCTGGCGCTGGTGGTCTTCATCCTCTGTTTCTCCATGGCCCCTATAGTCGATTAAAGGATGAAGATCAGCGCGACGATTGTCACCCTCAACGAGGAACGCAACATCGCGCGAGCGATCCGGAGCCTGGGTTGCTCAAACGGGGCCTGCGCCGATGAGATCGTGGTTGTCGACAGCGGCTCCTCCGACCGCACCCGCGAGATTGCGCGCGAACTCGGAGCGCGCGTTGTGGAAGAGCCCTGGCGCGGCTACGCGGCGCAGAAGAATTTCGCGGCGAGTTGCGCGGCCTATGACTGGATCTTGTCGCTGGATGCCGACGAAGAAGTGACCGGCGAACTCGCCCGCGAAATCGTGGCGGTGAAGCAGGGCCAGCCGGAATTTGCGGGCTATGACATGCCTCGTCTCGCCCAATACCTCGGGCGCTGGATCCGCCACAGCGGCTGGTATCCGGATCGCAAAGTGCGCCTCTACGATCGCCGCCGCGGCGAATGGAAGGGCGACTATGTTCACGAGAGCGTCCGGATCGATGGTCCCGCCGGGCATTTGAACGGCGACCTTCTGCACTATACCTGCGATTCGGTTTCCCAGCATCTTCAAACGCTCGACCGTTACACCACGCTGGCTGCGCAGGAGCTTCTTGCCAAAAAGAAGAAGGTTCCCGCCTGGCGTCTGGCACTCGATCCGGGATGGACGTTCCTCCGGACGTACGTTCTGCAGCGCGGCTTTCTCGATGGACCGCAGGGTTTCACGCTCGCCCGCATGGCGGCCCTCTATACCTTCCGCAAATACGCCAAGGCGCGATGAAAATCCTTCACCTCGACAGCGGACGCGAGATGCGCGGTGGCCAGTGGCAGGCGCTGCGTCTGCATCGTGGCCTGCTGACGCGCGGACATGAGTCTCTGCTGCTGACGCGCCCGGGTTCGCCTTTGAGCGAAGTGGCAGGCCGCGAAGGATTGCGCGCCGGTACGGTCGGCTCCGTCTGGACCGGCTACGACATTGTGCATGCGCACGACGCGCGCAGTCACACGCTGGCGGCGATCCGCGCCAAAGCGCCGCTGGTGGTTTCCCGGCGCGTGGGCTTTGCAGTAAAGGATTCCGTGTTTTCGCGCTGGAAGTATCGCCGGCCGAAGCTGTTCATCGCGATCTCCCGATATGTGGCGCAGCAGCTTCGAAACGCGGGTGTCGCGGATGACCGGATCACGGTGGTCTACGATGGCATTCCCGTGCCGTCAAATCCAGCGGACGGGGAGGGGAAAAATGCCGCGATTTTAATTCCCGCGACTACCGACCCGGAGAAGGGAATGGCGCTGGCGCAGGAAGCCGCCCGGATTGCCGGAGTCGAAGTGCAAATCTCGAACAATCTCGCCGACGATTTGCCTCGCGCGGCAGGGCTTCTCTACCTGACACGCTCCGAAGGCCTGGGATCGGGCATTCTCCTCGGCATGGCGCACGGGCTCGCGGTGATTGCCAGCAACGTCGGAGGCATCCCGGAACTCATCCGCGACGGGGAAACCGGCATTCTGGTCCCCAACGAAACCGGCCCGGTCGCAGAGGCGCTTCGTCGTTTCACCCCGGCGCTGCGTCATTCCATGGGGAGGGCCGCGCGCGCGACCGTGATCGAACGCTTCACCGAAGACCGCATGGTGGATTCGACAATTGCGGCCTACGAGCGAGTTCTGAAGCATGCCTGAGCTTCTGGCTGGCCTGTTCGGGCTGCTGATCGGAAGCTTCCTGAACGTCTGTATTCACCGCTGGCCGCGCGACCTTTCCGTAGTCCAGCCGCGTTCGGCGTGCCCGGAATGCCACGCGCAGATTGCCGCGTACGACAACATCCCGGTGCTGAGCTACCTGCTGCTGCGCGGCCGCTGCCGGAAATGCGGGGCGAAAATTTCCTGGCGGTATCCGCTCGTTGAAATAGCCACGGGCCTCGCCTTCGCCTTCTTCGTTTTCAGCTACGGACTAAATATCGCGACGGCGAAATATTGCGTCCTGGCCTCGCTGCTGATCGGACTGGCATTCAGTGACCTGGAAACACGCATTCTGCCGGATGAGCTCACGGTCGGCGGCGCCCTGGCCGGGCTCGTTTTCGCATGGTTCGTCCCGGTGCCGGACCCGCTTTTTCAGTTCGCGATGAGTCCGCGATGGGCGTCTTTCATCGAGGCCCTCATCGGGGCGTTTGCCTGTTCCGGACTGCTCTGGCTGGTGGGATGGCTTTTCGAAAAGCTGCGCCACAAAGAAGGCCTGGGCTTCGGAGACGTAAAGATGCTTGCCATGATCGGCGCCTTCCTCGGCCTGCAGGGGGCGATTCTGACGATCGTAATCGGCTCGATGCTGGGGGCCATCTCCGGCCTGCTCTACATCAGAATCACGGGTAAAGACGCATCGAACTATCAGCTTCCGTTCGGCACTTTTCTTGCGGCGTCGGCCTTTGTCATAGCCGCGGAAGGGCCGCTGCTGATCGGCTGGTACGGCGACCTCATCCGCTAGTCTCGTTTCGGTGGCTGTCGCTTCCGACTACACTGTCTTCATGCATCCCGCGAGAACTCTGCTCGTTACCTGTCTCATCGCCGCAACCGGTAGTCTGCTTCTTCATGCGCAGGCGCCACTCGATGACAAAGCCGTTGCGCTTCGCGCCTGGGAAGGCATGCGTGCCCTCGACCGGTATCTCGAATCCTGGAATTCGCAGGATCCGGCGCTCTGGTCCAAGTCGCTGCACTATCCCCACGTTCGTCCGGGCGCGGGCCGCTTCGAAGTCAGCCGAACCCCGGAGGAGTACGCCGCCGGAGTCAATTTCGAACAAACCCGCAGCACGGGCTGGCATCACAGCGAATGGGTCTCGCGTGACGTGCTTCAGGTGGGGCCGTCAAAGGTCCACATCGCTGGAAGCTGGGAGCGCTTCAACGCCGAAGGGCGCGCGCAGACATCAAGCGCAATCACCTATATCGTCACCGACGTCGGAGGCCACTGGGGCGTGCTCGCGCGCTTCGCCGCCGGAACCGGAACCATCGACGCAGCCACGGAGGCGAAGAACGCCGCGGCTGGTCGCGCCGCCGTCACCGAATTCTTCCGGGCATGGAATTCCCACGATTCCGAACAGGTGGCCTCGGCCATTCACTACCCGCAGGTGCGGATCGCGGACGATCGCGTCGACGTGTGGCACACCAAAGCCGAATTCCTGGCCAGTGCCGAGCCGGGACGCCAGCGCACCTGGTATCAGACACGCCTCGACGACATGAAGGTCGCGCAGACGACGTCGAACGGCGTCAATCTCGCGGTAAAGTTCAGCCGCCTCGGCCGCGACGGCAAAGTCCTGTCCACCGATGAAGGCATTTTTCTGGTCGTACTGCGCGACGGCGCATGGAAAGTTCAGGCCCGTTCTCTGATGGGAACCTGAAATTCAGCGCGCTTCCGCGCTTTTCTGTTTCGCTGGCGCACCATTTTCTTGCGGATCGATGGCCGGGTTCTTTATTGGGAGCCGGATCTCCATGATCGTTCCGGCGCCCGGCGAGGTCAGCGCACGAAGCTTTCCGTTGTAAGCGCGAACGATGCCGCGTACGGCGGGAAGTCCCAGTCCGCGCCCAGTGAATTTGGTGGTGAAGAACGGATCGAACGCCCGCTGAAGCGTTGCCGGCGTCATTCCCGAGCCGTGGTCCTCCACGATGAGAGTGATGTATTCGCCCGCGGGAAAGTCGCCATCTTCAAACTCTTCGAATTTCTGTAAACCTTCCGGCCCTGGCTGCTCTTTTCCGCCCTTCCGGATGGTGACTTTCACGATGCCCTCACGGTTCTCGTAGGACTCGGCGGCGTTTGCGATCAGGTTCCACAGAAGAGTCTCAATCGACTGGCGGTCACCCATGAAAGTGACAGGCTCAGCTTCCCGGACAACATTCACATTTTCCGGGAGAGTCCGGCTGGAGAGAATCCAGCTGAGCATGTGATCGAGATCGAGGGACACGCTCTGGCCCTCCCGGTATCCGGAGGTTGCGAGCATCAGGCGGACCAGATCGGCAGAGCGCTCTCCCGCCGATGCCACGTCGTCGAGCAGTTTCCGCGCTTCGTGGTCCCGGGGAAGAAAATCCCTGGCCAGTTCGGCGTTGCCGATAACGATCATCAGGAGATTATTGAAATCGTGCGCAAGGCCTCCGGCCATTACGCCAAGGCTCTCCCAATTGCGCATCTCGCGCACTTTCTGTTCAATTTGCCGACGCTCGGTGATGTCGCGGGCAGCGGCGTGAATTACCTGATCCCCAGGGGTGCTGACACAGGTGCAAATCAGTTCCGTAAGAACGGTTGTTCCGTCGTTCCGCTGGAAATTCACCTCAAGCGAATGGACCGGGCCGGAGCGCGCATTTTGCAGAACCTCGCGGAGCGCCGCGCGCTGCGGTTCAGTCACAAGAGTTTCAAAGTTCCGGCCGTTCAGTTCCTCGTCGGACCAGCCGAGGCTTAGGCACGCAGTCCGGTTCGCGTACCGGATCGCGCCGGTCATGCCGATGAGAAAAAGCCAGTCGCTTGCGTGATCTCCGATGAACTTAAAGCGAGCCAGATCGCGTGTGCTGGCGCGGTGTCGATCGCTGAGCCGCCGGACCCGCGCGGAGATGAGGGTGAGCGCCGGACCCAGCACGGACAGGGAAATCCAGCTCACAGGTCCGGGCATGCGGGGAAACAGACCGATGCCGAATGCCGCCGTCAGGATGTTGGCCATAACGCCAGGGCCGATGCCGCCGGCAAAGGCGCTCAGAGCGATGGCGGGATAGAACAATGTAAAGGCGGGATAGATGAAATTGAACGGGGGCGTCGCCTGCGTTTTGACAAGAAAGGGAATCTCGCCCTGCCAGGCGGCTACCGTCAGAACGATGGAAAGCAGATAACCGATAAACGGGGAACCGAAGTGCAGATAAGGGCCCAGGCGGCCGAACGGAAGCCGGGTATTCTTATTCGGAAACGACGAAGCGTTTTCCACAGCCCCCCAAAGCCCCCCTCTCAAGCTAAGCTATAGTGACGGCGGTTGCACGAAATGTTTCTTTCCTCTTTCAATCCGCATCCCCGCACCCATCCCGGCAATCCAAGAGTCTTTATGTATGTGGGATTTATGTCCGGCGTGAGCGGAGAACGCGGTTAGCGCCGGAAATGCTGGTTGAATTCGAGCTCATAACCCGCGCACAGGGAGGCGACGCCGCCGCGTTCAATCAGGTTGTGACCGCCTACCGCCGCAGGATACTGGGGACGATTTCCCGCCTGATCGGCCGCCCGGAGGACGTGGAAGATGTCGCGCAGGAGGTTTTCGTGCGGCTCTACTTCTCCCTGGAACAACTGCGCACGCCGGAGGTTTTCGAGCCGTGGCTGTACCGGCTGACCGTAAACGCGTGCTACGACTACCTTCGGAAGAGCCGCCGGCGTCTGGAGTTCCGCATGGCGGATCTGTCCGATCAGCAGGTCATGATGGCCGATGCCGCCGCCGGAACGCGCGTGCAAGATGACGATTCCGAGAAACGGCGCGTGCGCGACACTGTGAACAGCCTCCTGGGGAGTGTTTCGGAAGATGACCGTATCTTATTGACTTTAAAAGAGGTCGAGGGTCTGTCGCTGAAGGAACTGGAAAAAATCTACAATGTGAACGAAAACGCACTGAAGGTCCGGCTGTTCCGGGCCCGGCAGCGTGTATTAAAAAACATGAAGGATGTAACCCAGCCTTCATCGAGAATCGCCAAAAAGACTGACAGGGCGTAGCAGGGAGTTTATAATCATGTTCAACAGGTTGATGAAAACCGAAGAGCGCAATCCGGAAGAGAGTCGGCTGGACGACCTTTTTACGGCATATCGCGAGTCCTGCCCCGAGCCTGACCCGAGCGCTAACTTTATGCCTCAGATGTGGGCCAGAATCGAAGTCCGGGAGGCTTCGA
>DASZLO010000024.1:0-2565 GCA_035552315.1 Bryobacteraceae bacterium | reverse complement strand
TCGGCGAGTTCGAGAAACGCATCCAGCCCCTTCTGTTCGGCTGCGCCGATCTCAAATCGAATATACTCTCCGAGATAGCGTCCGGCGAGCTCACGCGTGATGCCGCGGCGCGCATACTCGGCTTGCACGATTTCATTTAAGCGATCTTTGCCGAACTCGTAAGAGCCCCGCGTGATCTCGCTCAGCGGCTTGAGGGATAAGCCCGGCTTACCGGCCCAGGCGGCGAAGACCATAGGCAGTCCGGTCAAGGCGTGCCACTCCGCTCCTAAGTCGAGACATTCATAATCTATTTTCTCAGGATCGATGCGCAACGCGGGATCGCCGATAATCAACGCTGAATCCGCGCCGGCCAGCATGCTTTCGAGATCGGGCGATTCGGGATGGATGGCCGGTTCCACGCCGTAGCGCTCGCGCAAAATCACGCGCGCCAATTGAACGGAGGTGCGGGAACTGGAATCGGCGGCTAGTGTTTTGATCTCACGCAGCGGGGCCCGCGAGACCAGCAGAATGCTCCGCACGGCTCCCAAACATGCGATACCGACGCCGGTGACGATTTCCAGGCCCTGGCGGGCGACCTCGGCCACGGGGACCAAGCCTGCCTGAATCGTGTTGTCTTCCACCTGCTGCGCGCATACGGAAGGAATGGAGAAACTGAGATGAACGCTGGACTTTTGCGGCCCATGGAGCATGCCCCAGACCAGGGGGACTGTATTCAGATAACTGACTGCGCCGATATGAAAGAGATTCTCGCCCACACCCTATTTTATCTGAACATGTTCAAAGATCCGGCCGGATAACTACGCCGAGAAATCGTGCATGTATGATGAGGGCGGCCGATGAAACACCACCTTTTTGCTGCGGCGATCGTCGCTTTTGCGGCAACCTTTGCCAGTGCTATCGAATCCGGCGCGCCGGCGCCTGAGCGGTTTTGGCTCGCATCCAAATTTGATGGACGTCGGGCCGTGATCTACTTCGACACGCTGCGTTTTGGTAATTCGTTTCCAGCTACGGCAGAAGCCTTGTATCCTGCGGCGGGCTTCGGCATCCCGAGTCTGCTTCCCGAGCCGTACGTCGCGCGAATGCAGAACCGCCCGGGAGCTGTTCACTTTGGCATCGGCGATAAATATGACATTGTCGTCGACGGAAACCTCGTCCGCAGTGCGACTATTACGAAGCTTGTTGGCTGGATCGGCGACGAAGGTGTCGGCAACGAGTCTTACATCGGCGCAATAGTAAATCTCGACCGACCGGAAATCCCGCTCTCGCAAGACTGGTTTGTAGCGCGGCGGCACATTGAGATCCCGCCGGGCCCACACACCAGCATGTCCCCACCGCACGCGCAACTGCTTAAGGAGCCGGTCCCGTTTGATATTCAAACTCAGATCGCGTCCATAATGAAGCAGCGCATGCGCATGATGGCGGATCCGCCGGTTCGCGCGGCAGCGGAGAAAGTAGCACCCGCGTTTACGGTTCAGTCGTTCAGTTTGGCTGACGGCCGCATACGCTATTACGTTCGGTGCGAATGGCATGTGGGAAAAGGTTTCTTATTCGGGGCCTGGTTGGCGCCCCAACCTGCTTTACATATCGTCGGAGTCGAACGAAGGACGGCCTCGTATGGCTTCGAAACCGACCTTCCGAATTTGCTGAATGTTCTGGACCTCGGGGACGGGAGGACTGCCATCGTCCTCTCCAGTTCCGGTGAAGACAGCGAGTACCTAGGGCTTCTCGAGTACCACGACGGCGGCTGGCACAAAATGCATCAGCTTCAGGCTATAAGCGCCGCCGAGTAAGGTGTGAAGCAGCCCGCAGGGGCCGATATTTTCGCCCTAGTACGGAAGTGCGTCCATCCGTTCCCGCGCATTGATGTTGCCGGCTTCTGCGCTTTTTCGGAACCATTGGCGGGCGCGGTCCATGTCTCTCGGGACGCCCCAGCCGCGTTGATACAAGTTGCCCAGGCGCAGCATGGCGAGCGCGTTGCCCCTGGCGGCGGATTTCTCGTACCACAGAAGCGCCTGCGTATAGTCTTTCGGGACACCCCAGCCGCGCTCGTACAGATCGCCGATACGAACCATAGCCAGGGGGTTGGCGGCGGCGGAGGATTTTTCGAACCACTGGCGCGCGCGCAGGTAATCTTGAGGCACACCCCACCCCTGTTCGAACAGAAGTCCCACACGAATCATGGCAAGCGTGTTGCCGCTGGCGGCCGACTTTTCGTACCACTGAGAGGCACGCAGATAATCTTTGGGAACGCCCCAGCCTTGCGCGTAAGCATCTCCCATGAGCCGCTGTCCGTCCGGGCTGCCGGTCAATACGGATCGCTGAATAATCGATAGCGCCTGAGCGAACCGGCCCGTCTTTATCAGCTCCTGGGCGCGATCCAGATCTGGCGGGACCTGCATTGCGGGATCGGCAGGCGGGGTTTTCGGTTTGCGGGGCGGTTCCGGTGCGGTGTGGCTGGCAGTGGGCCGATCGGGCCTGACAGTTGAATGGGCTGGAGTCGACAAGGCTGTTGCGGAGGGCTTGATCGGGTCCGGATTCGCGGGTTTCGGAGTAACGCGGGCGCTT
>DASZLO010000023.1:0-7450 GCA_035552315.1 Bryobacteraceae bacterium | reverse complement strand
GCTTCTTTCACCCGTTTGACCTCGAAAGCATCCTGCGCGGGGATGTAGGACGCCAGTGCCAGAGCGCCGTTGGTGGTGCGCAGCCCTTTGGTTTCGAAGTTGTCTTTCACGATCATCGGGACGCAGTGCAGGGGACCGGCCAGGCCTGACTGGGCGTAGCGCCGGTCGAGATCGTCCGCCTCTTTTTCGGCGTTTGGATTCAGCAAAACGATGGCGTTGATCGCCGGACCGTTCTTGTCGTAGGCGGCGATGCGTTTTAGATAGAGATCCACCAGTTCGTGGCAGGTCAACTGGCCCGCCTGCATGGCCGCATGCACCTGGGCGATGGTGGTCTCTTCGACCTCGAAGCGGGCGGGTTCGAAACGGGCGGGCGGCGCCTGCGCGAGCAGCGGGACAGCAGCGAGGAACGCAACGGCGAGGACGCGATTCATAGAGTTCAGGATAACCGCCCCGCCCGGAGATCCGTCAGAATACGAGCGCGCCGCGTCTAAACGCGTCGAACACCCGGAACGAGCAGATTCCTTCTGGCCCGTTGTCTCTCGGCGGCTTCCCGTTTCAGACGCGCCCGCCGCTCGTTCTGGTGCCGCGTACGCTCGTCTTCGTCCAGCATCAACAAGTCCGTTTTTCGTTCGCCCTGATGGCGGTTCTGTTCCGCGATCAGCATATCCAATTCTCTGAATCGCGCATCCCGCGAGGGAAAAGAGTAATTGTTGTCCATATCCAGTGCTCCGTCGGTCTTCTTCCGGCGCGCCGCGCAGGAAAGAGAGACATCAGCCAACTCATCGGCATTTTGCCGCCGAGTTCTTATATAAAAATCAGAGAGCCGGTTACACGCGAATGAAAGTAGCGATAAGTGTATATCTTCGTACGTTTTCAGCCCGCCGCTACGGTCATCAGGGTGTTGACCCGTTTTATGGCCAGTGCTACCTTAGCGCTTGCGACAGAAGGAGGGACCGACGTGGCAGCATCCAGTACAGGTGTAGCATCTCTGGCCGGTCATGCGGCCGGAACCAGCTTTTATGACAAGCTGAATTCCCGGTGGCATGAGCGCGCGCTGCAGCTGTTCATGGTGGTTGTGCTGGGCCACTGGGGCGAACACCTGGCCCAGGCGGTGCAGATTTTTGTCATGGGATGGCCGCGGCCCGAGGCCAACGGAATACTGGGTTTGTGGTATCCGTGGCTCATTAAGTCGGAGACACTGCATTATGGATATGCCATCGTGATGCTGATCGGCATCTGGGTCCTGCGCAAAGGGTTTACCGGAAAAGCTCTGATGTGGTGGAATATCGCGCTGGTGATCCAGTTCTGGCACCATTTCGAGCACTTCCTGCTGATTTATCAGGCGACCACGCATCACAACTTCTGGCACAAGCCGGTGCCATTCAGTATTCTGCAGCTGTTTTTCCCGCGCGTGGAATTGCATCTTTTCTATAACACCGTTGTGTTCATTCCCATGGTGATCGGCATGTACTACCACATGTTCCCGGCCGCGGGGGAACCGGTACAGCAGTGCACCTGCGCATGGCATCCGCGGCAGGCCGCTGCCGCGAACGCCTGATGGAGCACGGTCCAGCCCGTCTGGCCGGCGCTGCTGTGACCATCGCGACTCTGTTACTGGCCGGGTGCCAGAACCCGGGAACCCCGTCCGCTGGTACTTCGGTTGTATTCGAATTGCTGCCCAAACCCCCGCGCGTCGGTCTGTCGCACATCAAAGTTGAGCTGAAGGATGCGGCTGCCAATCCCGTAAGCGGAGCGCGGCTCTCGATCGAGGGCAATATGTCGCATCCCGGCATGGCGCCGAGCTTCGGGCTGCTGGCAGAAACGGGACCCGGACGTTATCAGGGCGATCTGACGCTGGGTATGCCCGGCGATTGGGTTGTTCAGATCCATGGAACTCTGCCCGGAGGCGGCAAGCTGGAAAAACAGATCGAGATTAACAATGTCCAGCCGAACTGAACCGCGCAACTGGATGCCGGCATCCCGCGAAGCGGATGACAGCGCCAGGTTCGATCTGCTGGAGGCGCCGCTGGCTGGCCGTTTCTTCCGCTGGCGTCATGCCCGCACCGCGCTGCAGATTCCGCTGGCGATTGTCAGTCTCGTCATGATCGTGCACGGGTTTTACGGACCGGCTTTGGCGCCGAAGAATCTGGCCACGACCCTGAGCTGGATTCACTTTCGCGGCCTGCTGGTTTTGGTTCTGCTGCTGGCCGGTAATTTCTTTTGCATGGCCTGCCCGTTCATGCTGGTGCGCCAGTTTGCGAGGAGATTCATCCATCCCGCGCTTAACTGGCCGCAACAGCTGCGCAACAAGTGGATACCGGCGGGCTTGCTGGCCCTAATCCTTTTCAGTTATGAGCTGTTCGGACTGTGGTCTTCTCCCTACGGGACGGCGTGGCTGATCGTCGGGTATTTCGTGCTGGCGACCGCCATCGACAGCATCTTCAAGCAGGCGACGTTCTGCAAGTTCGTCTGTCCGATCGGGCAGTTTAACTTCGTTGCCTCGCTGATATCGCCGCTCGAAGTAACCGTGCGAAGCCAGTCCACCTGCGGGGCCTGCGAGAGCAGAGACTGCATCCGGGGCAGACGCGCTCCGGAGCCTGCGCCTGGGACGAAAGCTGCCGCGGAGAGCCTCGTGGTGATCCAGCGCGGCTGCGAGTTGGCGCTTTTCCAGCCGCTCAAGACCGGCAATATGGACTGCACGTTCTGTCTGGACTGCGTGCAGGCTTGCCCGCATGACAACGTGGGAATCCTCAGCCGAATTCCCGCCGAGGAACTCATGACCGATCCGCGGCGTTCGGGCATTGGTTTTTTCTCGCGCCGCAAAGACATTGCCGCCCTGATCGTTGTGTTCACCTTCGGAGCGCTGCTAAATGCTTTCGGAATGATCACGCCGGTCTATGCGCTGGAACACTGGATGGCGCAGATGCTGGGCGTCACTCAACTCGCGCCGGTCCTCGCCATCATCTTCGCGATTTTTCTGATCGCGGCTCCGGTGCTTTTGCTGGGTCTGGCGGCGTGGTCGATGCGCATGTGGGTACGCAGTCCGCTGCCGGCCGTGCCTTTGGCCGTGCGCTACAGCTATGCGCTCGCGCCCTTCGGTTTCGGCGCGTGGCTGGCTCACTACGGATTCCACTTTCTTACCGCCGTGCTGACCGTTATTCCGGTGACGCAGAATGCCGTGTACCCTGCGTTGGGAGAACCGTTGTGGAGGCTGACCGGTTTGCCGAAGAGCTTTGTACCGCCGCTCCAAATGGGCTTTCTGGTGCTTGGACTCGCTGGATCGCTGCTGGTCGTGCACCGTTTGGCGGAGCAGGATTCGCCGCACCGGATCTGGCGAGCCTTTGCTCCCTGGGCCGCCGTTGTACTTCTCCTCTGGCTAGGCGCCATGTGGCTGATGCTGCAACCGATGGATATGCGGGGCACTTTCGCCGTCGGATAATCTCATGTCTGCCGTCGCGAATCGATCCATTTACGCTGTTCTGACGCTGCTTCTGTTCGGCATTCCGGCGCGCGCGCATGACGGGCCGCCGTTCCCGATCATCGTCGATAAAAAAATCGGACCCTGCATCGTTTCGCTCTGGACGCATCCGGACATCGGCACTGGCACTTTCTGGGTAATTGTCGACCCGCCGCCCGGAAGCGCAATTCCTAAGGATCTGCGCGTGGAGATAGCGGTTCAGCCGGTGGACGGGCGGATTCCGGAACGGCGTTTCGTCGCGCCGGTCGATGATTCCAGCAACCAGCTGCAGTACAAGGCGCTAATCCCGTTTGACCGCCAGGAATTCGTGCGCGCGCAGGTATTTTTAACCAGTTCCAAGGGCAGCGGCGACGCCTCCGCGAAGGTTGAAATCACGCCAGTCGGACCGGCATCGCGCTGGTCTCTGGTGCTTTTCATTTTCCCGTTCGCCGGTGTCGGCTTTCTTTGGTTTCGCGCCGTTTCGGTCAGGCGATCACGGCGAAAAGTCGTTTCGTAAGCGGCGTGAGCCTTAGGGCTGCAGCTCCGGCATGCACATGCTCTTGCCCAGCGTCACCAGCTTCGATCCCCGCGCGAAGGTGGACTGGTCGCAGACGAGGTCATACTTGCTGTTGCCTGTGACGGTATTTGTGCCTCCGATGTCGAAGCGGACGCCGGACAGAGTCTCGACATGGATTCCATCGTTCTGATTGCCTGTGATCGTGCCTCCCTGCATCAACACGGAAGAACCGTCGCGAACCACGATCCCGGTCACCGGGCCGTCCTTGATAGTCGCGCCATTCAAATTTGCGCTGGCGGTTCCGGAGACAAGAAGATTCGCCGACCCCGTCGTGAGGCTCGAAGTCGTGCTTCCGTTATGGTTGAGGGTCAGAGTGCTCAGCAGGACCGAGCCGCCTTCGATCACCGAGATTCCAACGTCCGTATTGTCCTGGATGAGAAGGGTGCCCTGCCGCTGATCGAAGACGCCGTGACGCACGTGAACGCCCCTGGCATGACCGGAAATGGTAATAGCGCCTCCTATTTTTACGTAGCCATTGTCTATAACCTGCACGCCGAACCCAGGACTCACCGGCGAGCCTTGAATCACGCCTCTTCCGCCCATGGAAACGTTCGCGCTGCCGTTGGCCAAAATCCCCGCGTTCGTGATACCGGTTATTGTCGTTGTGCCGGTGAGTGCGATGTTTGAGTTTCCGTCCGCCTCAACTCCGCCGGCAACGTTCAGCAAAGAAGCACTGACAACGTAGACCGACGAACTGTTCTGCGCCACGATCGCCGATGCATTGCTGTTGTTCACTACGGGATTCATGATCGTGATTTCGCTGTTCCCCGCTACCACAAACCCGGAGTCACTGGCCGAGACATTCAGATTCGCTATCGAACCCCGGGAACCCTCGATGCCGATTCCTCCTCCACCGACTGTGGGACCGCCGCCCACGATTGAGAAGTCGTGAATATTAATTGCACCGATACCACTCACATTTACCGTAGGGCTCAGACCCTACGCCGGGTCGTTGTTAATCGCCGCTCCAGACGCGCCGCCTCCGAGGTCAATGCTGTTGAAACCGGTGATGAAGAAATTTTCTGTGCAGGTACCCCAGAACCGCACGACCGGGTTCGGATCTCCCGCAACTACGGGGTTTTGAAATAATCCGGTCAGCGTCGTAGAACTATACGTTCCAGCCGGCGCGCCGCTGCAACCAACCGTATAACTGGCGCCGAAGCATGCCGTAGCAGTGAGGGTAACGGAGAGAAGAGACAGATAAACAACGCGCATGGCACGCTCCTTTATCGGTGATTCAGACAGCGCTCATGAGTATATGGCTGGGTTTCCCGGACGTCAATTGAAAGCCGAGAGAAAGTTCTGGTACCAGCGGCTGGCGGGCGCTATCGCGGAGAACGAACTGCGAGCGTGTAACCAACACTTTCTCTGGGAATGTTGTATACCCCGAAATCGCAGCTGAACACGGTCCAGGCGCTGGTGAGGTTCGCAGCCAGGACACTGGATGTCCAATAGTATTGATATGCAATGAAATTGCTGAAAATCGCAGCCTGAAACACCGTGTAGTCGAGATTGAGGTAGGTGCGATTGAAAAAGTCTGCGTGATTGTTCTGCGCCCTGTCGGACAAACTCAGCATCTCTTTACGGTTGGGCATCCTCCAGGCGCCAGCCGCGGAACCGTCTATCAATCCGCATTGACCGGCTGATAAAGCATGGACGGCGGTCATAGCGTTAGCCCAGGTCTGATGGATGCAGTCGGCCTGCTTCAGCCATATCAGGCCTGTGACGGTATCGATGATTGTTCCGTCGCCCTTGTCGAGCCATCTGGGAAATGTCGGCGGTACACCGCTTTGGACACTACCGTCGTCGCCGTCGGCAAACGCGACGAAGGCCCCCGTCGCCTGCAACGTCGGGCTGCCGACTCCGCTGTCCCGGACGGCCCAGACCTGGTTGAAAGCCGTTTGCTTCGAGTTCGAGACGGAATCGTTTATATATCGCCCATCGCTGAACTGGATGGCCCACGCGCTGGGAGAGCCCGCCTGGCCGCCGAAGTAACTGGTGGACGACCAGTAGATGGACAGCGACACGCCGGTGAACGGGTTGCCGGGTGTCAGGGCCGGATTGCTCGCCGAAACATCCACCATGCTCTCCAGTTCATTAGTGTTCGGGAGACGCCACTGCCCCGCGGTGGACCCGTCGGATAATCCGCACCCGCCCGTCGCCAGCGCATTTACCTTCGCTAAAGCATCGGCCCAATTCGCGGGGTCGAAGCAACCCGCGTTCTTAAGCCAGATCAGACCGGTATTGGAGTCGGTGACGGTGCCGTCCCGATTGTCGGTGAAGCGACGCGTCCCGGCGGGCGAGCCCAGCCGCGGAAGTATGCGCCTCTGAGGACCCTGAATCCGATCGGCCGTAGTTTCTGTGATGTCGACTCGCGGATTGCTGCCGTCGTAAGCCATAAAATTGGCTCCCGTCAACGGCGCCCCCGCGAGGCCCCGATTGCCGATGTTGGGCAATGCAACATAGTGAATCACCGTAAGATAGATCGCAATGTCGTCGATCCTGTTGCCGATGAAGGCGTCGGTGTGATCGGCCCGTGTAATGTTTGCGCCCGAAGCCACTCAAGGATAGAAGGCATATCCCGGCTTGATCGCCCACAGATGGTAATCCGCGCTCGCCGTTCCGGCGGTATTGATCCAGGCCGGGACTGCGAGAACGTAGGTGCCGTTTCGATCGGTCGTCGTGACCTGCGTTATCGAACTGGTGTTCGTGGTGTAGGCCGTCACCGTCACCCTGGCCAGGGGAACGCCCTGGAACGTGATTGTGCCTGAAACGGTGTTGTTGGGGAAGCCGTTGGTGCTCGCGCCGCCTGCTACCGGGAGCAGGCACAATGAGAGGACCCACAATGAAAACACCAGCCGCAGGTTGAGACGGGAAATCATAGCCATCTCTTATACATGCGTAAATCCGAATGTTTATTGCGCGTGGCGGGGGCGCAATATCGGAAGCGATTAGTTGCAAGTCCCTCTGACTGGCTTATCGTCCGTTTCAGAGGAATGTTCTTTAAATATATTGGTCGGAGGCTGGGTTGCCCCCATTAAGTGCGTAGAGCCCGTAGAGCCGGTTCAGGTGGTGCGCCCGGCCTGATTCGAACAGGCGACCTTTTGCTTCGGAGGCAAACGCTCTATCCAGCTGAGCTACGGGCGCGGTAATTCGATTCTATCGCATCGCTGCCGCGGGCTACGGGGCGACTGCATGCTAAAATCTTCAAAGTAGTCGGCTTGGCCCGTCATGTTGTCCGCAGTGGAGAGGTGGCTGAGTGGTCGAAAGCAGCGGTTTGCTAAACCGTCGTAGTTCCAAAAGAGCTACCGGGGGTTCGAATCCCCCCCTCTCCGCCAGTATATTTTTCAGTAGCTTACATCGTTTTGGCCGCCTCAGTCGTGCAATATCGTGCAACGCGCTAAAATGAGGCATGG
>DASZLO010000022.1:0-3746 GCA_035552315.1 Bryobacteraceae bacterium | reverse complement strand
ATTGAATTCGACGATCACACGCTCATCCATCACCCGGTGGTACTGCCGCCAGAATTCCGTACCGACAGCATCCGGAAATTCCTGCCAGACATTCTTTCCTGTCAGGTCGCGCCGATTCGCGATCATAGCAACGGCGTTGGTATTGAGATACGAAAATCGCCAGTCTCGATCCAGAACAAACACCGCATCGGTGGTGCGTTCCAGGATTTCCCGCGACCGGCTTTCGCTTGCCCTAACCGCCGCTTCGCTCGCAGCGCGGACTTCCGCAATCTTCAGCACCGAACGGACCCGCGCCACAAGCTCGCGCCCGGAGAAGGGTTTGGTGACGTAATCGTCGGCGCCCGCTTCGCGTCCTTCAATCTCCATTTCCGTGCCCGCGCGCGCGGAAACCATGATGACCGGAAGGCCGGCGATTTCCGGCGTCGCGCGAATCCTGCTGAGCAGCGTATAGCCGTCCATCACCGGCATCATGGCATCCATCAGCACCAGGTCCGGTCGGGAGGAGTAAATCCGGTGCAATGCTTCGCCTCCCTGGGTAGCGATGTCGGTTTCGAAGAAGGGCTCCAGCAGCCGGCGCAGATACTGGCGCATATCCGTGTTGTCATCCACGACCAGCACACGTCTGCGGTCCTTGTCCCACGGGTCAGCTTGCCTGGCCGGCGGCGCCTGCTGCAGTTCCAGCGGTAAGGCGAAATCGTCTGCCGCAGGCGGTTCAATCCAACGACGCGCCTCCATCACGAATCCATCCACCCGAGCGGAAACAGCCGAGTATGTGCTTTCCTGCCGGATGCGCTCCGCGTCGAGGTGCGCGCTTCCCTTGCGCAGGCGGATCGTGAACCGCGTCCCCACGCCTTCCTGGCTCGTCACCGCAATCGTGCCACCGTGAATCCTGATGAGTTCCTGCACGAGGGCAAGCCCAATTCCCGTTCCTTCGTAGCTGCGTCGCCGCGTCCCTTCGATGCGGTAGAAACGCTCGAACACTCGCGGCAGCTCCGTCTCCGGTATCCCGACTCCGGTATCGGCCACGTGAATCTCAACCGAATCCGCGTTCTCCGCCAACGCAACGGTCACACTGCCCTCGAAGGTAAACTTGAAGGCGTTTGAAAGCAGGTTGAGGGCGATCTTTTCCCACATTTCGCGGTCGATGTAGACCGGCTCGGAAAGCGGTTCTGCCTCAACCACCAGCGAAAGGCCCGCCTTTTCGAACGTCGATCGGAACCCGCTGGCTAACTCGGCCGTCAGCGCGGCCAGATCCACCGGCTCAAACGCCGCATTGACGCGGCCTGCTTCAATCCGCGAAAAATCCAGCAGATTGTTCACCAGCCTCTGCAGTCGAATCACGTTGCGCTGCGCCAGTTCGACCATTTCGCGATCGCCGGGGTTCAGGGAAACGGAGGCTGCCAGATCCTCAAGCGGACTCGCGATCAGGGTCAACGGTGTCCTGAATTCGTGGCTGATGTTGCTGAAGAAGACCGTCTTTGCCCGATCCAGTTCGGCAAGCGCCTCCGCCCGCCGCCGCGCATCTTCGTAGGTGCGAGCATTCGCCAGCCTTCCCCCGATGGCGTGAGCGCAACGGACGAGAAACTGCTCCATCGCGCCGTCGAACTGCTTCCGCGGATTCACTCCCATCAGCAGAAAGCCGAGCGGTTGCGGCGATGCCGGAGTGAAGGGGATCAGTACCGCCTCCTGCGGTGGGTCCGGCCAGGCGCCCGTTGGGACCCGGCTGAATCGGCTCTCCAGATTTTGCACGTGCTGCAGGGATGAATTCTCCACCGTGCTCCGGACCGGCCATGCGGCCTCGTCGGAGATCGGCATAGCCGGCGGGCATACCGGATCGCCCGGCGTGGCGCCGCTGGCAGCCGCCAGCCGGACGGACTGGCCGCCCTCGTTCACCAGATAGATTGCGGCAAAAGGGATATCGAGCGCGTTCTGACCAAGGACTTCCGCGGCTGTCCTGCACACGTCCTCGGCCGTGTACGCATGAGGATCACTCGAACCCAGGTCGCGCACCGTTTTCAGGCGCCGCTGTTCGAGGATCGGCGTGGTGACCTCGGTACAGGTAACGAATACGCCGCCCACCTTGCCGAGATCATCGGCCGGGATCGGACTGTAGGAGAAATCGTAATAGCACTCTTCGAGATATCCGTTGCGGTTGAGGAAGAGCGCCTGGCCCAGCAGCGTCGTGTCCTGTCCCTGTTCCAGAACGCGCATGAACATGGGGCCGATGAATTCCCACAACTCCGGGAATGTCTGCGGACTGCCGCTGCCCAGGGCGGCAGGATGCTTCAGCTTCCCCAGAATCGGACGGTAGGCGTCGTTGTAAATCTGGATAAACTGCGGGCCCCATGCAATATACATGGGATAGCCGCTCCCCAGGACCATGCGCACCGCGACGCGCAGCGACAAAGGCCAGAGGTCCGGATGACCGAGCGGCGTTGCCTCCCAGTCGGTCTCCCGCATGAGCCGGGCCATTTCGCCGGGACCGGAGAACAGGTCGATGGCTGTTTGATTCAGAGGTCCTGCGATTCTTTCCATGAGGGGGAGCGGGCAGCGTGGCCCTTTCCGGTGCGTTTTAGGACGGCTTCATGTTCATATCGAATGACCCAGCGACCATCATCTGATTGTCCGCCTCAGGTCGCGGCTGCGCGTTAACCGGGCACCAGTTTAATACGCGGTCGCGGCCCTCTCCAATATTCGGGCCGGCAGCGGGGCGCTGGAAGTTTCGGCAAACAGCGAAACGGTGGAAAACTGCTCCCCACATCGCCCGCTCAGAACTGCTCGCGGAGAAATCCGAAGGCATTTCGGGCATTCTTCTCCCCGGGGGGTGTCTCTTCCCCCATGGAGGCAGCGTCCTTAGCCGCCCTGCATTCATCCGCAGCGAGTCACACAATTCCAACGGAACAGTCACGCGTCCGCAACACTCCCGGCCTAATCTCCGGGTCTACGAATCTTGCTTTCCCCAGGAGGTTTTCTCGCATGTCCGCAGATCGCCGTTCGTTTCTGAAGCTTCTGGCTTCTGGTGCGCTCTCTACAGCCTTTCCCGCCAGCATTGCTCGAGCGCTTGCAATTCCCGCCAACGATCGCACACGGAGCATTGCCGACGTCGAACACATCGTCATTCTGATGCAGGAAAACCGTTCCTTCGATCACTATTTTGGAACCCTCCGCGGTGTTCGCGGCTTCGGCGACCCGCGTGCCGTCCTGCTGCCGAGTGGCGAGTCGGTCTGGTACCAGCCCAACACTTCCGGCGGCTACGTTCTGCCCTTCCATCCCGACGTCTCGAATGCCGGACTGGCATTCGTAGAAGACCTGGCGCACGACTGGGATTCGACGCACAATGCTTTTGACAACGGGATACATGACCAGTGGGTGGTGCAAAAGGGCACGACCAGCATGACCTACCTCAATCGCCAGGATATCCCCTTTCATTACGCGCTGGCCGATGCTTTCACAATCTGCGACGACTATCATTGCTCGCTGCTCGGGCCGACCGATCCGAACCGGTACCACATGTGGACGGGTTGGGTGGGCAACGACGGCAGCGGGGGTGGACCGGTCATTGACAACGCAGAAGCCGGCTACGGCTGGAGCACCTATCCCGAGCGCCTGCAGCGCAACAACATCACGTGGAAGATCTACCAGGACGTCGGCGACGGGCTCGATGCCGCCGGCAGCTGGGGCTGGACGCAGGACGCCTACATCGGCAATTACGGCGACACCTCGCTGCTTTATTTCCACAATTACCA
>DASZLO010000021.1:0-1903 GCA_035552315.1 Bryobacteraceae bacterium | reverse complement strand
ATCGATGCGGCCGGTCGAGGTAATCACGACGCTGCCGGCGGTAATGCGCGCGCTTTGCGCCTCGAGAACATCCGTGCGCGAATCATCCGCAATGTTGTAATCCAGGCGAATCGGTATGCCGATCGCGGCGCCATGCACGGAAGCATGGTCGAGGACCAGATTTCCCTGGATGCTGGTGACCGCATTCGCGGTGCGGATGTCCGCGCCGCCGGAAAGCGCGCCGTCGACGGGAAGAGTCGTCCCCGAAAATCTGGCGAGCGCCGCGACCGGCGCCTGCGTCACCGAAAAATGGCCGTTGAAGGGAAGTGCGTTGTTGGCCACCGGACCGCCGGAGCCTTCGAGAACGACGGAATCGGCTTTGGCTCCGGGCAGTTGCGCCGAAGCTTTCACATGAAATACTTTGCCCGGCGCGAAGTCCCTCAGTTGAACGTTGATGTGGTCGTAAACGGCTCGCGAAGAGGGCACGCCGAGATCGCTGACCGCGACCGAACCGTCGTTGATCTCCAGACTGGACAACGTCATCGAACCCGACCCGCCGCCGGAAGACTGGCCCATCAGATCCGAATAATTCCATTGGTGGGGCGCGTTATCGACCAGCTCGATCGACGGCTGCTCGAGCTCGAGCGACCGGACCCGAACCTGCTTGCGCAGGAGCGGCATCAGCTCAGCGCGAACCCGAATTTCCTTCACGGTGACGAATGGCCTGCCCGTGGGAAAAGCGGCGGTTTCGCCAATCTGAACGTTGCTCGCCCGGATGGAGAGCGGGAACAGCCCGAGCGACATGTTGCCCAGCGTCACCGGCCGATGCAGTTGCTGCTGCAGATCCGCCTGAATGGTACCCCGAAACTGATTCACATCCAGAGTGGCGAAAAGAATGGCGACTCCGGCGATTATGATCGCAATCGCGATGCCGCAGACAAGGAGTATCTTTCTCATACCCGCGTCCTCATACCCGCGTCTCAAGCCTGGCACAAAAGAAAAGCTGGCGCATCCCCGCATAGTGTCGCCGCTGACTGCGTGATACGCTTCCGGCGTATGAATCTGCATGGAGTGAAAATCGCTCTGGCGATTGCGACGTGCGCCTGCTCCGCCTTTGCACGGAACAAAGCCGTTTTCAGCGAGAATTTCGAATCCGGAAAGATCAATCCCGCGGTCTGGGACCAGCGCGTCCAGGGAACTGCCACCATCGCGGTCGAGAAGGTTGATGGGGCAAAGGGCAAGTACGCCCTGCATGTGCATTATCCGGACATGGCCGCCCGCAGTTACGCGTTCATTGTCGCGACGCATCTGCCCGACTCGGTGAAAGGCCATTTCTTCGGGCGCGCGTACATGAAGATCACGCCCGGCGTCGGAACCACGCACAATCCGTTGATTTTTGCGGGCGAATCCGGATGGCCCATTTCCAAATTCAATGAAATCGGCACTTCCCGGGGAAACTGGATGCCTTCGTATCAGGAAAACAAATCGCCTGCCGGACACGGCCGCGGTGAAATCACGTACCACGCCGAAGAAGGCCCGCCGCTCGATCGCTGGTTCCTGCTGGAGTGGGAATTCAACGACCATCCTTCCTCCATTACCTTCTGGGTGGATGGCAAGCAGGTGTCGTCGATGGTGAACGGTCAGAAGGCGGAGACGGTGACCTTCGCGTGGCCGAAGGGCAGTACTACCGTGAACGATCTGGTTGGCGGCTACGTTGAATTCGGCTTTGGCGCGCGCGTTTGGGGCGCGCCGCCCAAAGGTTTCGACGTTTATTACGACAATGTTGCGATCGGCACGAAGCGAATCGGCCCGAAATAAGGCCGCGCTTTTCTCCATCGCGCACAACGGCCGCCCAGGTGGCGTCCTGTGCGGCTAATGGCCGCCTTCGCTTACGAAGTTGCGATTCCAGTCGGGGATGTGCACG
>DASZLO010000020.1:0-45207 GCA_035552315.1 Bryobacteraceae bacterium | reverse complement strand
CGCAAGACACGCCCGTGATCCAGCCAGCCAACGGAAAGCTGGGAATCCTGATCCCCGGAATGGGCGCCGTCACTACTACATTTATCGCAGGTGTCGAGGCGATCAAATTGGGGATGGCCCAGCCAATCGGTTCCGTAACTCAGTTGAATACGATTCGCCTGGGCAAGCGTACCGAAAATAACACGCCCAAAATCAAGGATTTCGTGCCCCTCGCCGGAATCGAGGATCTGGAATTCGGCGGCTGGGACATTTTTCAGGAGAACTGCTACGAAGCGGCTCTCCACGCCGGTGTGCTGGACAAGCCCCTGGTGGAAAGCCTGCGCGGTCCGCTGGAAAAGATCCAGCCCATGCCCGCCGTTTTCGACAGCAACTACGTCAAACGCATCAACGGACCCAACTTGAAGCCGAAGGGCTCCAAGATGGACCACGCCGAGATGCTGATGGACGATATCCGGAACTTCAAGAAGCGCACCAATGCCGATCGTCTGGCGATGATCTGGTGCGGCTCCACGGAAGTTTTTCACCGTCCCGCGGCAGTCCATCAGAACGTCGCCTCGTTCGAGGCCGGGCTGACGGCCAGCGATCCCGAGATTTCCCCGAGTCAGATTTACGCCTACGCGGCTCTGAAAATGGGTGTTCCTTACGCCAATGGCGCGCCGCATCTGACCGTGGATGCGCCGGCGCTCATGGAAATGGCGCGCGACCGCAACATTCCCATCGCGGGCAAAGACTTCAAGACCGGCCAGACATTCATGAAGACCCTGGTCGCGCCCGGTCTGAAATCCCGCATGCTCGGCGTCTCCGGATGGTTCTCGACCAATATCCTGGGCAATCGCGACGGCGAAGTTCTGGACGATCCGGGCTCTTTCAAGTCCAAGGAAGAATCGAAGCTGTCGGCTCTGGAACAAATCTTGCAGCCGGAGTTGTATCCGATGCTCTACGGAGACATCCATCACAAGGTGCGCATCGAATACTACAAGCCGCGCGGAGACGCCAAAGAGGGTTGGGACAACATCGATATCTTCGGATGGCTGGGCTATCCAATGCAGATCAAGATCAACTTCCTCTGCCGCGATTCCATTCTGGCCGCGCCGCTGGTGCTGGACATCATGCTGTTCCTCGATCTGGCCCAAAGGGCAGGGATGAGGGGCGTGCAGGAGTGGCTGTCGTTCTTCTTTAAAGCGCCGATGACCGCACCGGGCCTGTATCCGGAGCACGATATTTTCATCCAGTCGATGAAGCTTAAAAACACGCTTCGCTGGATGAAGGGTGAACAGCTCATCACTCACCTCGGCCTGGAGTATTACGACTAATCGCTAGCCATGCGGGTTCTGGTAATCGGCGGGACGCTGTTTATTGGCAAGTTACTCGTAAAGCGGCTGATTGCCGCCGATCACGAAGTTACCCTGCTGCATCGCAAGCCGGAGCATCCTTTCGGAAGGCGCGTCCGCAATGCGATTGCGGATCGCAATGACGGCGCGGCCGTCAAATCGGCGCTGACCGGCATGCGGTTCGACGCCGTTTACGATATCGCTTACGACTGGGAGCGCGGCACCACGGGCGCTCAGGTCGAGGCCACCGCTAAGGCCGTTCCCGGCGACCTCTCCCGCTACATTTTCATGTCCAGCGTGGCTGCCTACGGCGACGGACTCAACCACGCCGAAGATGATCCGCTGGCTTCGGACATTCACCCCGATCCATACGTCCGCAACAAGGCCACCAGCGAGCGGGCATTGTTCCGGATGTATCACGAATCCCGTTTTCCCGCGGTGACCATGCGGCCTCCTTTCGTTTACGGGCCGGAAAATCCGTTTTACCGCGAAGCCTTTTTCTGGGACCGCATGCGCCTCGACCGGCCGGTCATCATCCCGGGCGATGGCAACCGCCTGATGCAGTTCGTGTACGTGAACGATCTGGTGGAGGCCTGCTTTAACGCGCTGGAGAAACACACCGCGCCCGGCAGGGCCTTCAACGTGGCGGACGAAAAGCCGCTCACGCAGGTTGAGGTCGTGAACGAATTTGCGCGCGCGCTGGGGAAACTGCCGGCGGTGGCGCGCGTGCCCAGGGAGATTATTCTGAACAACGGCGGAACTCCCCGGGGCGAGCCGCTCTACTTCGGCCAGTATTACGATCTGCCTCCCATTACCGAAGCCATCGGACGTGTGAAGCGCGTGCTCAATGTGGCTCTCACGCCATTTCCCGCGGGCCTGAAGGAAACCCTCCGCTGGTACATGAAACATCAGCCGGAGGCGAAGAAGATCGACTTTTCGTTTGAAGACAATCTCATTCGACAAGCGCGGGAGAATGGTCGCGCCGGGCTGGTGCCTTAGGCTCGGTGCCGTTGACGCGTTTTGACACGGCGCTCACGGAATCCGAAGGCAGCAGAACTTCAACCTGAACGGTCCCGCCGTTCTCGATGAGTTCAATGCGCGGAATCGTCACCGCTCCATCGTGCCGGCTGACTTTGATCTCATAAACGGTCCCTTTGTGCCGCCATGTCAGCTCGAAGCCGGGCCAGTCCGCCGGAATCACCGGTTCCACCGTGAAGGTGTTTCCGCGAACCCGCAACCCCAGAACTTCTTCCACCCAGGCCCGGTACATCCACCCGGCCGAACCGGTATACCAGGTCCACCCGCACTGGCCCGCATGGCCTGCTGCGAGCGATATGTCCGCCGCAACCACATACGGTTCGCCGCGATAATGAGCCACCTCGGCGGGGTTGCGCGCCAGTTCGACAGGGTTCATCATTTGCAGAAGGTGGACCGCTTTGCCGCCTTCGCGCAGCCTCGCCCATGCGATCGCCAGCCAGATCGCGCCGTGCGTGTACTGTGCGCCGTTCTCGCGCATGCCTGGCGGATAGCCCATGATGTAGCCGGGATTCGGCTCCGAGTGATCGAACGGCGGAGCGAGCAGGAGCACCAGTTTTTCGCGTTCGCGCACCAGCAGGCGCTGCGCCGATTCCATCGACTGGCGGGCCCGCTCCGGGTCCGCCGCGCCTGAAATAACGCTCCAGGACTGCGGCAGGGAATCGATTTTCGCCTCTTCATTGGCGTGCGATCCGAGAGGCGTTCCATTGTCGAAGAAAGCTCTCAGATACCATTCGCCGTCCCAGCCGGTGATTTCCACCTGCTTCTGCAGCGCCGCGGCTTTATCCCGCCATGCCTGAATGTCCCCGGCGGGCGCTCTGTCGACCGAGAGATCCGCAAACCAGCCGAGTACTGTGTAGAGGAACCAGGCCAGCCAGACGCTCTCGCCCTTGCCTTCCGCGCCCACCAGATTCATGCCATCGTTCCAGTCGCAGGTGCCGATGAGCGGCAGTCCGTGCGCGCCGGACTTCTGCGCATAATCGACGGCGAGCCGGCAGTGTTCCCACACCGATGCCGTATGCGCGCTAACAGCAGGCGCGAACATGCGCTCGTGTTCGCCGTCCGCAAGCACCGGGCCCTCCACAAACGGCGCGGCTTCATCGAGAATGCTGTGGTCGCCCGTGACCCGAACATACTGGGCCACCGCGAAAGGCAGCCAGAGCAGATCGTCGGAACAGCGCGTGCGCACGCCGTTGCCGGTCTCCGGATGCCACCAGTGCTGGACGTCGCCCTCCGTAAACTGACGGCCCGCCGCCCGCAGAATATGCTGCCTCAAAAGCTGCGGCGCGGCATAAACAAACGCCAGGCAATCCTGCAGTTGATCGCGGAACCCGATGGCGCCGCTGGACTGGTAAAGCGCCGACCGCCCCCAGAACCGGCAGCTCAACGCCTGATAGAACAGCCAACCGTTCACCATCAGGTCAATCGACAGCACGGGCGTCTTCACCTGGAGAACCCCGAGGGCGGAGGTCCACCAGTCGCGCGTGGCCCGCAAAGCGTCTTCCACGCCCGCGTGGCCGCCATAGCGGGACACCATGTCACGAACATTGTCCACGTCATCAGCCTGTCCAAGCAGGAAGATTATTTCGGTTTCGCCGCCCGGATCGAGCGCCACCGCGACCTGCAGGGCCGCCGCCGGATCCGCCGCGACGCCGGTCCGGTTGTCGAGACGCACGCGTTCCAGCGATGCGGGCTTCGCCATAGAACCGGTGCGCCCGAGGAACTGCGACCGGTCGCCCGTCCATGTGATGGCGCGGGGGCTGGACGCGGCGAACGCAAACTTCCCGGCAAAAGCGCCGCTCCAGAATTGACGGGCCAGCACCGCGCCGGAAGATTCATCCCGCGACGTGGTGACGTGCAACAGCTGATCTTCGCGCACCGAACCGAGTACCCACGCAGCGAAGTACGTGGCCGTGATGCGCCGCTTCCGCGACGAATCGTTACGGAGGCGCAGCCGGAGGACTTTGACCGGATCTCCCGAGCCGTCGGCGTTGGTTGGCACAAACACCGTGAGTTCCTGCGCGATGGCATGGCTGTTGTGTTCGTACACCGTATAGCCTTGTCCATGGCGCGCGCGGTAAGCATCGTTCTCGCGCGCGGGCAGGGCTGTGGGAGTCCACACGGCGCCGCTGTTTTCGTCGCGCAGGTAAATGACTTCAGCCTGCGGATCGGAGACCGGATCGTTATTCCACGGGGTGAGCCGGTTGCTCTGGCTGTTGCCGCACCACGTGAAGCCGAGACCGCTCTCGCTGACCATCGTGCCGAACCCCGCGTTCGCGATGACGTTCACCCAGGGAGCAGGAGTGGTTTCGCCGGGTTGCAGATAGATGGCGTATTCCCGCCCGTCCCCCGTGAATCCTCCGAGGCCGTTGAAATAAGGCAGCTCAAGGAAGGGCAGGGGAGAAGAGGGCTCTTCCGGTCCTCCGCCCGCGGGAACGAAAGCGGGCAGCGTGATGCCTTCTCCGGCGGCCGCCAGTTGTTGCTGCAGCGGGCCGCGATTGCCATTCAGAACGACGCCCGCGGTCGCCAGCAGCAGAGTCCGATGCTCTTCCGGCATACTGTGCCAGTCCCGCAGGAATACGCCGCCGGGCTTGTCCACACCGGCTTCGGACGCATGGGCGGCGACGTGGCGAAGGATTTCCTGGCGCAGCGGCTGATCGTAGCCGGGCGCTTCCTGGTTCAGCACGATGAGATCGGCCTTGAATCCGCGCATCCGCCAGTAAGCGTGCGCCAGCAGAACCTCGCGCACCAGCGGAAGATGCCGCGGATCGGCGACGGTGACCACCACCATCGGCAGATCGCCGGAGATTCCGTACGCCCACAGCGCGCTCTGCCCCAGTCGGTTCCGCAGCAACCGGTCCGCCGACGGGCGCAAACGAGGCGTGGGATAAAGCAACTGGCTGGCCAGTTCCTGGAAGCGGTGGGCGGCGCCAGGTCCGATCCGGAGGAACCGGAATTCGAGTTGCGCGCGCGTCCACGCCATCTCGAAAGTGCGCGCGCTCGATTCGGGCTTCAGGTACTTGTGAATCAGCGCCATCAGGCTCTCCCGCGTTGCGGCCGCAACGGTGACGAAAGTCAGTTCGCACCGCTCGCGCGGATCGAGCACGACGCGGCATCGAAGGCTGAAGATCGGATCGATGACAGTGCCGGTCGAGCCGCTCAGCGACTTCCGGAGCGCAACGGGATTCGCGGTGGTATTGCCGCGTCCCAGGAATTTGGCGCGATCGGTTTCGAACTGTATCCCCCCCGGCGCGCCCACTAAGATATGGCCAGTCCAGATGGGAGGATCGTCGGCGGAACGCGGACGCCGGTGAGCGATCAGGACGCCCTTTTCGGGAGACTCGGTCTGAATGAACATTTTGGCGAAAGCGGGGTGGGCCTTATCCGCGCCATGCGGGGCCATCGCCAGTTCCACGTAGCTGGTGAATTCAAGCTGGCGCGACCGCAGCGAACGGTTGACGATCTTCATTCGCCGCAACTCGGCATCGTCTTCCGTGGCCACCGTGACTTCGAGAACGGTCTCGATGCCAAGATTGCGGCGTCGCATTTCGATCCGGTCGGCGGCGAACCGGATCGCGTTTTCGCCGGCACGGCCGGCCATGGGTTTTTGAGCGGCCGACCAGATTTCATCCGAACGCACATCCCGTATGTAAATGAAGTTGCCCCACGGATCGAGCGTGGGATCCGAGCGCCATCGCGTAATATCGAAATCGCGCCAGCGGCTGTAGCCTCCACCGGAATTGGTGGTCATCACGGCATAGTTCCCGTTGCCGTGCAGATGGGCGCGCGGCGCACCCGTCTCTTCGGTCCAGGTGCGGTCCGCGTTCTCCTCGTCGATGGCCAGGCGAACCGGCGCCAGCCTCGCTTTGACTTCTTCCTTGGGCAGCCGTGTAATCGGGTTGCGCTCGAACAGTACCGATTCCACCGAGCGGATACAAAGGTCGTTGTGGAACCGCCGCTGCAGCACCTCCCCATGCAGCACGTTGTTCAGAGCCCCGAGAGTCATCCCCTGGTGGTGGGCCATGTAGGTATAAATCACCACGCCGGGCTCCCCATCACGCCTGTTTTCGCGGGTGAAATCGATGGACTCATAAAAGCCCATCGGACCCGCCAGCCCGTGACTGTGCAGGCGTTCCAGATTCCGCACCGATTCCGCCGGATCGATCAGCAAAGCCAGAGCGGTTGCGTAAGGCGCCACCACCAGCTGGTTGTCCAGCCCGGGGTTCAGGGCCAGCGCCGGAACACCGAAAGCTTTGTACTGATAGATCTGGTGCGAGTCGATCGCGCTGTAGGCCGATTCGGAAATGCCCCAGGGAATACTGTGCGCATTGCCGTATTCGATCTGGCGCTGCACAGCATCGTGGCAGGCGCTTTCCAGCATCGAATTGGTGAAGGTCCGGGTGAACAGCACCGGCATCAGATATTCGAACATCGTGCCGCTCCACGACAACAGAGCCTGGCCCTCGGTGGTGCGCGAGTACGGGCGGTTCAGCGCTTGCCAGTGCTCGACAGGCACGTCTCCTTTGGCGATCGCAACCAGGCTGGCGAGGCGGCATTCGCTGGCGAGCAGATCGTAATGGCTGGAGAATTCCCGCGGGCTCCCCGGGACGTACCCGACTCCGAACAGCCGCCTGCTGTTGTCGTACAGAAAGCTCATGTTGATGTCGGCCGCGAGGCGGGAGCACTTATCGAGGAGGGCTTCGAATCTGGCCACCGTGAGCGAGGCGTTATGCCGAGCCTCGCCGTAATCCGCCTTGAGTTCGTTCACCCAGGAGGCGACCTCCGGATGAAGCGGGTGAGCTTTCCCGGCCGCATCCAGCGCGTTCAGCAGCCGGCCGATGCAGCTCGCCGGCGCGTCGGCGGACTCGCCAGCCAGACTGGCCAGCGAAGGCACGTGCCGCAGAGCCTGACGGCGCAGAGCCACCATTTCCCTTCCGCCCTCCGGACCGAGCGCCACACCGGCGGCGCGCAGCGTCGCATCCGGCGGCAAGGCCATGGTTTCCATCCAGTGAAGATAGCGGTTGCCGGTCTCAATCCAAGACTGGAATTCCGCCGCCAGCCGCGCCGACCAGTACGAGCGCTCATCGCTCTTCGTCACATGCCAGCGCTGGCTTTCCTGCAGCTTCAGAATCGGGCTGCTGGCGAGATGGAAACGGGCCAGCAGTTCGCGCCCTTCGTGCGCGCCGCGAAGCAGACGGGCCACCGCGCGCAGAGCGATAGCTGCTGACGGATCGTCCCGGCAGGTTCTTTCGAGCACGTCACGAGTGTCGTTCAATCCGTGCAGCGCGGTGCGCCCGATCAGTGGCGCCCGCAGGATATCCCGACAGCCCTGCTGGAGAACCCAGCACGCCGCCAGAAGGTTGCCGCTGTCGACGGTGGAGACATATCGCGGGGCGAGCGGGTCCAGCGTCCGCGTGTCGTACCAGTTGAGCAGATGCCCTTCGTAACGCTCCATGCGGTCGAGAGTTTCAAAAGTGGCTTCGCATCGCCGGCAAAATTCATCCGCCGTGACATAGCCGAAATCGCGCGCCGAGAGAAGCGCGGTGAGCCACAGCCCGATGTTGGTCGGGGAAGTTCGCTGCGCCACTTCGACCCGGAGAGCCAGTTGCGTATTGTCCGGCGGCAGCCAGTTCGAATCCGGCCCGACGAGGTCGTCGAAGAAACGCCAGGTGCGGCGGGCCAGCCTGCGCAGGAAAAGCCTTCTCTCGACACTCAGTTCCTTGCGGGCCGGCGACGGCGGGGCCTTGGACAGCCACTTCACCAGCCACGGCGCGCTGATCCAGAGCAGCACGAAGATTGAGGTCGGTGCGAACTCGCGGCGCATCAGTAACAGAATCGTGAGCAGCAGTGAAAGACCGGAGATGATCGTCAACTGCCGCATCGTCACGTCGACGTGACGCCGCGAGTCGGCGCGCGCGCGTTCCGCGGTTTGCCACTCCAGCCTTCCGTGCCGGCTTACATAACGCCGGTAAAGCGCGCGCACGATGGCATCGATGGCATTCCAGGCCTGATGCGGCAGCAGAGCCGCCATCACCACGGCCCGTGCAAGATCGTCAGCGGCGCCCTGCCAGCGATGTACGGACCCCTGAATTCGCCGCACCAGCCGGTCGAGCAGAGGCGCCGCCGCGGGAATCGCCACCGCCAACGCGACCACCAGTGTCCAGACTCCCGGCGCGACCGACAAATTCCATCCGATCAACAGCAGGAGAACCGCAGCGACGGGCACCAGACTTCGCCGCAGATTGTCCAGAATGCGCCACCGGTTAATCGCGCTCAGCGGATTTGGCTGGGGCTCGCCTGACGCCGTGGGAACCTTGCCGCGCAGCGCCCATGGCGCGATTTGCCAGTCGCCCCGCAGCCAGCGGTGCTCGCGCGCCGCGAAACGGGGATAGTCCACCGGCAGATGCTCGAACAGTTCGATGTCGCTGGCCAGTCCCACGCCCGCATATGCGCCCTCGATCAGATCGTGGCTGAGCAGCGTATCGGCCGGGAAACGTCCGGCCATGATGGTGTGAAATGCGCGTACGTCGTAAATCGCCTTGCCGTGAAAAATGGCATTCAGAAACAAATCCTGCTGCGCGTCGGACACGGTCTGGCAATAAGGGTCTGTGCCGGTGGCATCGGCGAAGATGCGCGTGAACCGGGTCGCGGTGGCGCCCGGCAGCGTGATACTGACACGCGGCTGAATGATGGTGTAGCCCCGCTTGCGAATCCGCGTCACCGGATCGATTTCCATCCGGTTTAGCGGATGCGCCATGGTTTCGATCAGACGGCGCGCCCCTTCAGCGGGAAGCTGCGTGTCGGCATCGAGCGTAATCACGTAGGCGACGGAAAAGGGAAGATGTCCGGCGATGAGAATTCCCGCATCTCCTTCACCGCACAGAAAGGCATTCAGCTCTTCGATCTTGCCCCGCTTGCGTTCGCGGCCGATCCATTTCCGCTCGCCTTCCGACCAAAGCCGCGGACGGTGAAAAAGCAGAAAGCGCTCTTCCCCGTAACGCACATTGAGAGACGTAATTCCGTTCCGGGCGGCATTCATAAGCTCAACGTCGCCGCTGGCATCGCGTTGCGGCGAGTCGAGAAAATCGGAGAACAGGCTATAGGCGATATTCGGGTCCCGGTTTCCCAAAAAGCGGACTTCCAGTTTCTCCAGTTCCGCCCGCACCACCTCAACGCTCGTGAGCATCATCGGAACCACGACGAGAGTGGCGTGCTCGGCCGGGATCCCGTGCTCGAAATCCATTTTGGGAAGCGGGTCGGGCGGGATCAGCGAAATAACCAGTGCGTTGACGATCTGAATCGCCAGTTCTCCCAAAGGAAATGAGGCGAGGATAGCCAGCGTGATCAGCTCCGGGTATCCGCGCATACCCGCATCGACGGCGAGCATGCAGGCCAGCGCGGTAAAGCAGATCACCAGCGCCGTAATGGAGGTGAGATAGACAAAAGTCGCATGTTTTTGGGCGTCGCGCCGCAGAGCCACCCCGGTGGGAATTCGCGCGCGGGTTTCCTTTTCCAGTTCGGCTAAACCGTCGGAGAGCAGGTACCAGGCGATATAGCGGGGCTGCGCGCTGGCCGAGGCCAGTTCCACCGCGCGCTTCGCGACTTCGGGTTCGGAGACGCCGCTGTAACGGGCGGTCTTTTCCACAATTTGCCGGCACCTGTCGCGCGTTTCGAAATCGCTTCGCGAATAGACCCCGGAAGGATCCCGCCGGAGTTCTGCTTCCACCAGGCTGACATCTTCGAAAATCCTGGTGAAATCGAGGCGCGCCAGCGCCCGCAGGCTGCCGAACGCATTCGCCGTGGAAACTGCTTCCGCCGCTTCACCGGTATGCTGGGCGCGCACCAGCTCGATCAGCGGAACGCCGAAACGTTCCTCGATCCAGTGCTGCGTGGGGCCGAGCGCCGCTTCCTCATCCTGAAGCTGCTCGGCCAGCGTGGTGGCGAAGTAGGGATCGTTCGACACCGGCTCGGGCTCAAGATTGCGCAGCGCCGATTCGAAAACTTCGCTGCCCAGCCGCGATGCGCTGGCCAGGCGGTTGGCCCAAAGATAAGCGGCCTCGCGAAGCTGCTGTGCGTTGCTGACGCGGGTTGCCAGCCGGGAAAGAGCTTCGATCAGCGCGATCCGCAGGAACAACGGGAACGCCCAAAGTTCCGCGATCGTCAGTGGCGTGGCAGTCTGAAACTCCCGCAGCGCGTCCCGGATATTGTTTTCATTGACAGCCTGATCGGTGGAGGCGACCAGTTGATGTGCCAGTCCGCTGATCGTGTTGCGCGAAGGCGCGGGCCACGACGTGTAATCGCGGGGAAGATGCCGCTGCACTTCGACGATCTGCGTCCGCGTGAGATACGAGTTGTCCAGTATCCATTCCGCGGCCGGAGTGAGCGCATGATCGAGCCGCGTTGCCTCCAGCAGATCGCCGCGCGCCACGTTCAGAGCATCTTTATTTTCCTGCAGCCGGGCAAGGATGCTGCGCCGCGTCTGCGCGACAGCCGAATCCATGGGCTGCGGCGGTTCCATGGGCGCAAACCCTGGCCGCACGACGAAAATCGCCGGTGATCCTTCCACCCGCAGCGTCGCGACCACGGATTCCGTCTTCGCCGCCAGCGTTTCCACAACGAGCAGCGTCTCGCTCTCAAGGCGCAATCCGGAGTAACGCGCGCAGGGCTCTTCCAGCCGTGTGGCATCCGCCCCGGCAAGGCACACTTTGCCCTGACCTTTTAGAAGACGGAATGCCCGTTCAGCGTGATTTTCTTCAGAGGAATAAAATGCTAAAACGATCCGCAGCGGCTGGGCTTTCATGCCACGGCCACCCCGGCGGGTTAGGCTCTCCCGCGAGCCACTCGCGTCAGAATACAGGCGAGCAGAAGAAAACCTGAGAGAAGAGTGGCAAGTTTCAGCGATAGAGGCGCTGCCGCCATATTAGTGGCAAGCGCCAGAATTGCTCCCAGGAATATAAGGCCGAAAATCATCATCCATCCAAGCATCTACGGTTCTCCGCCCTCTGAAACAGCACGTGGCTTGCCAATGGACGTTTTTTATAACTGGCTTAAAATGAACAATCCTTCACAAAGCTGCGCATCCCGCAGTGCAGGTTGTGCAGATTTGCCGGGGCGCGCGCAAACCTTGCGTTTATCGCTTGTAGCCGATGCGCCGCAGAAAGTCCCTGCGATCGCTGGCCTGCTGCGCCGATTCGAGGCCGGCGGGTGACGATCCGTCGATGACGCCAAGCACGCCGCGCCCCTGTTCGGTTTCCGCGACAATCACTTCCACCGGGTTTGCCGTAGCGCAAAAAATATTGCAGATTTCCGGCGTCGACTGGATCGCTCGCAGAACATTGATTGGAAAACCTTCGCGCATAACCACTGCGAAAAAGTGACCGGCCCCCACCAGCGTGGCGATTTCCTGCGCGGCCTGCATAAGATCCGGATCGTTGCCGTCCGAGCGGGTCAGGCAGGGCCCGGATGCTTCATTGAACGCGACTCCGAACTTGATTTGCGGAGCGGAATTTACCATGGCCTCAAAAAGGTCTTCGACCGTCTTGATGAAATGGCTTTGGCCGAGAACAATATTAGCCTGCTCCGGAATTCGGAGCTTCACGGCATGGAGATTCAGCATCTACCGCTTTTACTTTTTGGCTGCTGAAACGGGGCCGGCCTTCAGATATTTATCGAGCTCGGCGCGGATGTTGACCTCCTGGTTCAACAAAAACCTCTCGTCTCCGATGTACTCCGAGCGGATGTTGCCGGTCTTGTCAATAAACACAAGTATTGGGACGAAAAACGGCTCATTCACCGGGATGCCGAGAAATTCGAGCACCGGCCCCTTGGCGGAATATCCGCACGGGAAATTGAGCCCCAGGTTCTGATTGAACTGGTTGACACGTCCCTGCGCGCCGTCATCGAACGTCACGCCCAAAACCTGCACTCCCTTGGCCGCGTATTCCGTCTGCACCTTCGCGAGCACGCCGGCCGTCTTCTGGCAGTGAGGACATGTGGTGAACATGAATGCCAGCGCGATCGTCTTGCCCTTGTACGAACTGAGCAGTTTCTGCGATCCGTCAGTCATATGGATGACGAACTCGGGAGACTTGCGCGGTGTCTGGACCGCAAACGAAGATGTCGCGAGGCTGGCGAGAGCAACAATTGAAAGTAAGAGGAATTTGCGCATTTCTGATCTAGTTTACGCTTTTTTGCCGGCGTCCGGGGGATAGCAGGAAAGCTCCGATCGTCACCGCCGCCGCCAGCGCCAGCATGCCCCCGTGTTCGAGGAACCACACCCCGCCGATAGTCTCGCTGCTTCCCGACCCGAAGCATCCGCAATCCACTTGCAGACCCATCGCCCACGCCCGGAAGCCGGCGCCCACGAATGTCGCCAGCATCAGACTGGCGATCAACGACGACCAGCGGGCCAGAATGCCCGTCACCAGCACAACTCCCAGCGCCACTTCAATCCAGGGTAACGTCCGCGCGATCGGCTCCAGCGTGTTCTCAGGCAGAATTTTGAATGAGTTGAGAGACACCACAAACTGCAGCCAGGGCTCGCGCAGCTTGGCATATCCGGCATAGATAAATATCCCCGCGATAATCAGGCGTCCCGCCAGTATCAGCCACTTGACCCAACCGCGGGACCCTTCCGGCCCGAACTTCATTGAGCGAGTTTCTTATCGATGTAAGACTTCAGAATCGGATACGGGGTGATTCCCCCAATGACGTCGCGTTTTCCATTCGCCACGATGACGATGGTGGGCGTCTGGTTGAGGCGGTCTCTGTTCCCCATGGCCTGATCGGCTCTCACGGAATCTTCCATCGAGGCGGGGTCGGCCTTCACCAGCTCACGCACTTTCTGCATATCCGCGGGCGAGAGAACTTTGGCCACCTCGGCATCCACGTTTCCGTTCTGTTCCCACTCGGGCTGCGTCTTGAAGATCTGGGCGGCGACGATATCGTACTTCCCGATCATCCCGGCTGAATTGGCGTACTTCGTGGCCGTGAGCGTGAACTGATGTTGCGGAAGCGGAAAGTCCCGGTGCACCAGATGCACCTTGCCCGTTTGCACGTAGTCCTTTGTCAGCGACGGCAGAATATTCATATACAATTCGCGGCAGGCCGGGCACTGATAATCCGTATATATTTCGATCTGGACCTTGGCGCTCGGAGAGCCGGACTCCTTAAAGTTTGCCGCGCTCATCGACATAATCGGCGCTTTGTGGACCGCGGCGGGTGTCTGGGCCACAGCCAAAGGCAGCGTGGCGGCCAGCAGAATCAGTAGGGATCGCATCTCTTTCATTATGCCAGCCCTTGCCGCGGATGTGCATCCGGGTCAAAGGACTACTGCAGTCCCGATCCCTTACGATAATGAAGGCGTGACGATTCACCGTGTAATGGAATGAAGCCATCACGGCGTGTAATGAAATGAAGCCATCATGAAGGACAAAGCGCTGCTCGACCTCATTTCAAAGCAGCCGCACGGCAAAGCAGGCATCAAACACCTGTACAAATTGCTCCACCTCCAGGGCGACGCCCGCGCGCCCCTTGAAACCGCGCTCGATCGCATGACGGCCCGCGGCGAACTGATCGAACTGCCCAACAACACCTGGGTCGTGGCTTCCCGCAGCCGCGAATTCGTCGCCGGCCGCGTCTCCATGCACCGCGACGGCTACGGATTCCTGATTCCCGATCGCCCCATCGAAGGCATCTCCGGCGATGTCTATCTTCCGCGCGGCGCCGTGAACGGCGTGATGAACGGCGACCGGGCCATTGTGCGCATCAGCGGCGCGCGCCGCGACGGACGGGCGGAAGGAGAAATCTGGAAGGTCCTCAAACGCGCCCATCCCACGGTCGTCGGCGAATTCAGAATCACCCGCCGCGGAATGTTCGTGGCGCCTCACGATGAACGCCTGACCGAATGGATCGAGATCCCCGCCGACATGGCCATTCCGCCTCCTTCAACGGAGGTCAATCGCATCGGGGTGAAATCGATCGCCATTTCTGACCCGTCGGATCTTGACGGCATGATCGTGAATGCCGAGGTCCTCGATTACGGCGACGGCAATCCGATCGGCCGCATTACCGAGATCCTCGGCTTCCGTGACGACTTCGGCATCGATGTCGAGATCATCATCCGCAAGCACCACATCCCCCATTTCTTTCCGCCGGAAGTGATCGCGGCGGCGCAGTCGGTTCCCGAATTCATTTCCACTTTCGAGCTGGAAGGCCGGCGCGACTTCCGGGATCGCCCGATCGTCACCATTGACGGCGAAACAGCCCGCGATTTCGACGACGCCGTGCTGGTCGACCGCCTGCCGAACGGGAATTTCGCCCTGCAGGTTCACATCGCCGATGTCAGCCACTACGTGAAACCGGGCGGCGCCATCGATCAAGAGGCGCGCCTGCGCGGGACCAGCGTTTATTTCCCCGATCGCGCCGTCCCCATGCTGCCGTTCGAACTCTCTACCAACATCTGTTCTCTGGTTCCCCACCAGGATCGGCTGGTAGTCTCGGCGCTCATCGAAATCGATCCGCGGGGCGAACCGGTGAGTTATGAATTCTGCCGGGGCGTGATCCGCAGCGCGGAGCGCATGACTTACACCAACGTTCACCTGGTGCTCGAAGGCGATCCGGCGCAGCGCCAGAGGTATGCGTCCCTGGTGGAACGCTTCGAAACCATGCGCGAGCTGGCCGAAATCCTGCAGCGCAAGCGCTACAAGCGCGGCTCCATCGATTTCGACCTGCCCGAGCCGCTGATCGAATTCGACGAGTCCGGCGTAATGACCGGGATCGCGCGCAGTCCGCGCAATATCGCCAACCGCATCATCGAGGAGTTCATGCTCGCGGCGAACGAAGCGGTTGCCGCGCACTTGGCTTTCGAGACCGAAAAGAACGGCGGCGCGGCGATCTACCGGGTTCACGAACAGCCGGATCCCAAGCGCATCATGGAATTTGAGGAGGTGGCGGCGCAGTTCGGCTACTCTTTGGGCGTCGGCGCCATTCCCGTTTCGCGTCACCGTTACAAGGAACGCGCCTCCGACGGGCGCAAGATGCACAAGGACGTCGTAACCCCCAAAGAAATTAAGCTGTCCTCAAAGGCCTACCAGAAACTGGTCGCGAAGATCGAAGGCAAGCCGGAAGAGCGGATACTGAGCTACCTGATGCTTCGGTCTCTGAAGCAGGCCCGGTACAGCGAAGAAAACACGGGGCATTTCGCCCTGGCCGCCAGCCATTACACCCATTTCACGTCGCCCATCCGGCGCTACCCGGATCTGATTGTCCATCGGCTCCTGACGGACTCGCTGACAAAGCTACCGCTCGGAAAGGACAGCCGCACCGCGAGCGTCCCGCTGGACGAGGCAGCCATGAAAGCGATTGCCGACGAGTGCTCGCTGACCGAGCGCCGCGCCGCCGAGGCGGAACGGGAGCTGGTCGAATGGAAAAAAGCCAAGTTCATGGAGTCCCGGGTCGGGGACGAATTCGACGGGCTGATCATCAGTGCTGCCCGGTACGGCCTCTTCGTCGAGCTGGCCGACTTGTTCGTGGAAGGACTGATTCCCATCGAAAGCCTGCCCGGCGACCGCTACACATATCACGAAAACGTGCGCAAAATTATCGGCCAGCGCACGCGCCGCGAGTTCTGCATCGGAGAGCGCGTCCGGGTTGTCCTCGACCGGGTCGACCCCCTGGAACGCAAACTCCAGTTCTCCCTTGTGGAACCGGTTAGCCGCAAAAAGACCCATAAGTCGCAGGCGCGCCATTAGTAACGGAGTACTAGCCTTAGCGACAATTTAGGTACGGCAGTATACAATTTTGTATGAGTCCCCACTCCGATGAACCGTAACCCGCGAAGCACGCCGGGGCGCAGGCCAAACCCGCTCAGCGACCTTGTCGCTGAAAAAAAGCGGTCGGCCGAAATTGCCCGTCAGCGGCAGCGGGCCGAACAGCTCAGCGCGGACCTTCCGGCGATCATCAGCGATCACGTCGGCGAGCATATCCAGAAGCTTGAAACGAAGCTGCTGAAGGACTTCCAGCAAATGGGCCAGAAAGCCATTGAGGAGAGCACCAACGTCCTCAACGAAACGCTTAACGGGCGAATTGAAACCCTGGAACAGATTTCGGCGCTGCAGTCGAAGACGATCGTCAACCTGCGGGACTCCTCCAGAATTGCCGAGCAAAAGGTCAGCACCGTGGTCAACAGCATCGAAAAGACGCTGTCCGACGCCGTACCTGGTTTCCGGCTGGAACCGTCGGCATTCGCCGTTCCTCTGATTTCAACTGGCGACACGGCCCAGACCGCGGGCTCGACCGGCACGCAGATAGTCAAAGCGGATTCGCAGGAAGTGGAAGAGATCAAGCTGGGCAAGAACGGCTATTGCCCGAAATGTACTTCTACACATGTCCGGCGGGCTAACCGGACGGGGCTCTTTGAGGAGTTTTTGCGGCTCTTTTTCATCGCGCCCTTCCGCTGCAGAGCCTGCCGCCACAAGTTTTACCGCTTCTGATTTCCTTACCCGAAATCCTCCCTCTGTCCTCCTTATCTCTCCGAATCCGATTGATCTTTTAAACCGTAACCTTTTACATCGCCGTTGCAAGTGAATTGCGATAACGTGTTAGAGTTATTGTCCAAAGCAGGTCGATATGAACCGGCATGTAACGGCATTCGTACTTTGTTTCGCATCGGGATTTCTTGCTCCCTGTCTGATTTACGGGGATTCGGGCGAACTTCGGGAGCGCGCCCACAAATTTGAAGAAGCCGGCGATTCCGCGGCTGCCAAAGATGCTTGGTCGCAGGCGCTGAAATCCTCGCCCGGCGAGCCGGCCGTGCTGACGGGTTACGGCGAATTTTTGGAGCGGTACCGGAATCCCGAAGCTGCTGCTGTCTATCGCCGGAGCGCCGCCGCTTCCAAACTGGCGGGCCACACCGAAGACGCCGCCGCTGCCACTCGGCGCGCATTCCTGCTGGATCTGATTGTCGGCAACCGTGAGGCGGCGAAATCGGATCTTGCCGAATTTCGCGCGCTGGGAGGCACCGGTCTCCAGTTGCCTGAATCGCAGGCCGGAACTCAAAAGCGCGAGACCATAACCATCCCGGGTCCGCTCCGTTCCTTTGCCCGTATGGCTGCCATTTCGCAGGATCTTGAACCCGACGAACTGCTTCCCGCCCTTGCCAGAAACATCGTCCTGAATGGGTATCAAACCACGCGCGGCAGCGAGGAGCTGGAAGAAACCGAATTTCTGAAGCTGATTCACCGCTATCTTTCCCAGGCCCGCGAACTGGACAAGCTGGCGGGGCCGGAAAAGGTAATCAAGGTGCCCGCGTGCGAGGCGCCGGCTACCAACGATTTGCTGCGGGTTCTTGGATTCCGCATGCGCGGCGGATGCGGCAGTGAGGTCGTACTGGAAACCGTGAACGCGCCGCGCGCTTTCGTGACCACCGACTCAGGCTTTCCCGTTGCGGATCTGGAACAGGCTCTGCGAACCGACAAACCGTTCTCCTACGACTATCACCCGACAGTGGTCCCGGTCATGTACGGTCCGGATTACTGGATTACGGCCAAGGAGAAAAGAGAAGGCGAATTCATCGATGCTTTCCTCGGCGATCCGGGTTTGTGCCGCTTTTATCTGGGCATGACTAAACTCGATCCTGAAACCGCCGATGCCCTTCGCAAGAGCACCACGCCGGTGAGGTTGCGGGCTTTTTCCAACGTCCTCGACTTTTTCGGCGGCAATTTCGAAATCCGCGACGGGAAAGCAGTGGTTCCCGGGGGACAGCGTTCGGCTTCCGCCTGGGCCGACCTGGCCGGAGCCTCGCCGGATAAGGGCGCTGAGTTTTTCGAGAAGCTGATGGTCAAAGACGACGGGTGGCTCGCCAGCCTTTACGACGCGCTGGCTCGCATCCGGGGTCCCGCGCAGAGTTACCTGACAGATCCGGTGCGCATGAAGCGCCTGTATACAGCGGTGCGCGGCAGGGTGACGACTCCGGGACCCGCGCGTCCCGTCTTCCGCTCCAATGCCGAAATGATGCTGCTGACAGCCCGGCTGCAAATCGATCCGGACGGCAGGGCCCATATTCCGGGCGGTCTGGAAGTCTGGAAAGATTTGTTCCAGCGCAATCCGCGGGGTAAGTACGACGCCAAACTCAGCAAGGCCGCTGCAACCTGGAAGGACCCCGACGATGTGATTGAGGCCCTCTTCGGCCTTTGCCGCAAGCCCGTCGACAATGAGCCCCTGAATATTTTCATGGCGCTCACCGATATCGACCGTAACCGGGCGCAGCCGCTTTCCACCCCCACCGTGCAGCGCCTCGTGCGCGGCTTCGCGATCTACGGCGCACAGTATCAGATTTTCAACGACGTTCCGTCGCTTACAGAAAAGACTATCGTCGCGTGGCTGGATCAGGCAGAAACCCTCGACAAGGTTCGCGATCAGCTGTTCCGGCAGGATCTGATCGGGACCATGCAGGGCCTTACCGGCATCTGGCAGATATTCTGCCGTCAGGGCAGTCTTCCCGCCGCCAAAGCCGACGAGATTCTGGCGGACCTGATTGCTCCGTTCGCCGCCGTCAGGAATGAACGGGAGCTCTTCGACGCTGGCCGCACCGGCGTGACCCGCCTGCTGCAGGTTGCCGGTGAGCCGGGCGGGAGTTCGCAGGAACACATGCTGCAGCTTCTGGCCGGCGGTCAAAAAACGGACGACTCCGAAGCCCGCGCTGAGGTCGTTCAGCAGGAAAAACGTGTTTTCGACGCACAGAAGCTTCTCTCCCTCGATCTGCTCTTCGATCTGGCCGACAATCTGGATAAAGTCACCAAAGGCGAAAAGCTGAATGCGCAGTTGGCGTCCCGGCTGGCGTCCCGGGTGGCCGATATCCAGCTTCCGCGCAGTTCGATGACCGGCGCCGAGCGCAATTCGCTGGCCTTCGGATACTACGTCGATAAGCATGTGGACGACGAGCGCAAAGTCAATTTGCGCGCCATGATCGACCGGGCCGCCAAAGATCCGGAAAAGCTGAAAGACATCCGCGGGCAGCTCGCTCCCACTCTGCGGGATACTATCGTCGGTTTCAACTACGCGCACTATGCGCCGCCGGGGGCTCAGATCCTCCTCACCAATCCCCTGTTCGTGCGGGGACATGACTTCATCGGCATGCAGGGGGCGAACCACAGCTGGAGAACCACCGAACTGTTCGGCATGGGCTGGCCCTCCAATGCAGGCGGCAGGCTGGTAGGTTCGCTGGCGGGCCTGCCTTATGCCTTGGCCGAAGCCGAGCAGAATTTCCTGATCCCGACCCAGACCCAGGCGCTCATCTGGGGCGATCTCGTCCCGCAAATGATGCTGACGGCCCGCACGCCGCGTTTCTGGAACGTGACGCCCGCGCAGATGCACTGGGTGGGGCTGAATATGCGGCATGCTGAATCCGTCATCGCCGAGGCTGCCGCGGTTCCTTCGAAGCGCGAGGCTCTGGCGCAGGCTGTGAACCGCGTGGCGAGCCCCTACCGCGCTTCCGTGATCATGCGGTCGGTGGGTTCCGGAGAAGTACGCGATGCTATCGAAAGACTGACTCCGTCGGAGCTGTATCTGATTGCCGAATCGACGCCGGGCGGAGATGGCCCGTCGGCTGCGGAGATAGGTCATCTGCGTGCTCTGGTGCCCCAGCAGGTGAGCCCGACCGCGATTTCTCACGCATGGGGTTCACCCAAGCCAACTCTGACGAATTCTTACCGGCCCGAGCTGCTGAATATGCGAACCTTCCCCACTCTGATGGGCTATTCCAGCCGGATCATGGCTGAAAGCTGGGAATCCAATCTGCTCTACTGGGCAGACGTGGGCGATCAGACCGGCGTGCAGCCCGCCCAACTGAATGTGCTGGTTCCCGAGTGGACCGAAAAGGTTGTCGAGCGTATTTTCGCGTCACATCTGGAAGACTGGCCGGCTCTTCTCAAGAGCCTGCGTTCGGTCGGCGATGAGATTCATGCGGAAAGTGTCAGGGCTTCGATGGCGATTGGCGGAGTGGCGACGGCGACTCCTTAGCTGCGGATGACGGTTTTACAGCTTTACTTTTAGAACGCGATTCGGGGGCGATACAGGTATGCGGGGCTTGAACGTGAGAACTGCGGTGCGACTTGGAATGATCGCGGGTGGTCTGGGGGCGCTCAGCAGCGGGATCTGGCTGTTTGCGCAGGACGCGCGCACTCCGGTATTCCGGTCCAAGGTGGACCTGGTGGTTTTGAGTTTCACCGTTACGGACAGCAAGGGCAAATACGTTAACGGACTCAAGCCGTCCGACTTTCGCATCATGGAAGACGGCATCAAGGAAAAAATCTCGACCTTCTCAGAGGGCAACCGACCCGCCATGGAAATCCTGGACGATGGAACGATGAAGCCGATGGCGCCTGCCGAGCCGGAAGCTGTCGCCGTGAATCCCAAAGAAGTCAAATCGGACGCCTTCGTCGGCACAAACGTATTCGTTCTGTTCGACACCAGCAATTTCATGTATAAGGGCTTTGTCTACGCCGAAGATGCCATCGCGGATTTTGTACGCGGGCTCGACCGCGCCGATTCGGTTGCTGTCTATACTTTCAGCCGGAACCTTTCGCGCGCCGCCGTGCTGACGCATGACCGCGCCGAGGCGATTTCAGGTCTGCGCAAAGCCGTTGCCGGCGACGACACCGCGCTTTATAACGGCCTGCTGCTCGCTCTGCGAGACGCCGCCAAAGTGCCGGGACGCAAAGTGGTCATCGTATTTTCCAACGGCCCTGACAACGCCAGCATGGTTGCGCCGGACGATGTCCGGGCTGTCGCGGAGGACGAGGGCATCCCGATTTACGTCATCTCCACGAATGACGCCGACAAGGATCCCATTTCAACCGCCGTGTTTCGCCGCATCGCCACCCAGACCGGCGGGAAAGCTTATTGGGCCAAGACGTGGCAGAAACAGGTGGAAGCCTTCGAAGCCATCCGCGAAGACCTGGGGAACTCCTACACGGTCACGTATTACCCGGCCCCGAATCAAAACGAAGGGTTCCGGAAAATCGATATACAGATCGTCAGCGACGCCGGAAAACGCTATCGCGTGCGCGCGCGGCCCGGGTACCGGCCCCGGTCTTATTAAAGCCGCCCCGCCCTCACTGATAACCGGCTTATCCCAGCCCGCTTATCCCAACTTGGTCATCAGCTGGTGAATCTGGGTTTCTTCTTCCTTCTTGGGTTTGTCGGCCAGCGCTGACTCGCACTCTTTTTTCGCGCTCACCAGATCGCCCTTCTGCATCAGAGCCATCGCGTAATGGTAGTGATACGTGGAACTCTGCGGCGACTGGATAACCAGATTGCGAAATGTATCGATCGCATTATCTGTCAGATTCTTCTTCAGATAGATCCAGCCCAGGGTGTCGTTGATCTCCGGATGAGAAGGCAGCCGCTGCTTTGCCTTGGTGGCGTAAGTCAGGGCCTCGTCCAGATTGCCACTAGGAGTTTCGGCGATCAGATAGGCCAGATTGTTGAGCGCCAGCGCATTATTCGGGTCGGCCTTGATCGACTGCTCATAATATTTGCGGGAGACGTCCTTCTTGTTCTGCGCCTCGTAAAGCATCGCCAGTTCGATCATCAGGTTCACATTCTGGGGCTGACCCTGGCGGGCCTTTTCGATCGAGTTGATGCTCTGCTGGTAATCGCCTTTGCGCAGCCATGCCTCGCCGATCCGGTTCCAGAGGTCCGACTGTTGCCGCGGATCGGAAACCTTGGGCATCAAACCCTGGAACGTGGCGATCGCTTTGTCCACCTGTCCGGCGCTGACTTCGCTGTTACCCAGCAGACTCTGAAGGTCGAGGCGCTTGGGATACTTTTGCGCCTCCGTCTCCACCACCTGGACCGATTTGTCGGGCTGGCCGTCCAGCAGGTAGGCGCGCGACTCGCCCATCAAGCCACGGAGATTGTTCGGATCGGCTTCCCATGCCCTGCGGAAGAGATCTTCGCCGTCCTTCACCTTCTTCTCGTTGAGGTTGAGGAGACCCAGTTCCAACAGGCTTTCCACCTGTTTGGGGTTCTTCGCCAGAACGCCATTCAGCAGCCCGCGCGCCTCATCGGCGCGATGGAGCCTCTGCAGCGCTTCGGCCTTCATGACGGTGCCCTGCACGCTGTTGGGAGAAATCTTGAGCACGGCGTCGGCATCGATCAGGGCGGCATCGAAGTCCTGCCGGACCAGAGCTACCTGAGTCTGCGCCAGCCGGGCGGGAATGTAATCCGGCCGCTGCTGGATCGCGGCATCGAACTCCTGGCGGGCCTGTTCATACTCGCCGCGCGCGAAATGGGCACGGCCCAGATTGAAACGAGCCACGAAGTTATTAGGCTTGGCGGTGACCACCGACTGCAGGTCGGCCATCGCGGTGTTCACGTCGCCTTTGTCGAGCAGGAAGGTAGCCTTCAGGCCCCTGGCATCCGGATCCTTGGGATCGTTCTTCAGAACCTGTTCATTCTGCTTGAACGCCAGATCCGGCTTTCCCTGCCGGACGTAAACCTCGATTTCGTGCTTGAGATAAAGATTCTTCCGCGAAGGGTCCTTCTGAATCCCTTCCTCAAACTGCTTGACGGCTTCGTCGAAGGAATTGACGCGCGAATAAAAATCGCCCGCTTCGATGTAGGCGTCGGGAAACTGCTTCAAATCGCCCTTCATCTGATTCAGCAGCGAGATCAACTGGTCGCGCTTGTTCGTCCCGAAATAGAACTGCGCCAGCGTCAGGCGCATCTGCGTGTTCTTCGGATTGTTCTGGATGCCGCTCTTGAGAAGAGCTTCGGCTTCCGGCAATTTGCGCTCCGCCAGATAGATCCGGTAAAGCTCGTAGTATGGATTCTGGTTGGTCTTGTCCTTTTCGAGGAGCCCCTTCAAAATGGTTTCTGCCTCGGCCGCTTCGCCATCGACGACCAGGGTCCGGCTCAGGGCGAGACTGACGATGGGATCGCCTGCCTTGATCGAGAGCGCCCTGCGGTATTCGGCAATCGCCGTCCCCAGGGATTTCTTCGCATCGACGGCGTTTTGCGCGCGATACAGCTTCGCGGTCTCCACCATGGCGAGATCGCCGCTCAGCTTATGCCCTTCCCAGCCGTTCGGATTCCGTTTCAGCAGCCCGTCCACCATGGCCTGAACGTCTTTGATGACCGCTTCGTTATGCTCCTGGCCCTGCGAAGCCACAATCAGAATTTCCGACAGCTTCAAGTCGGTATCGTCGGCCTCGGGCGTCCCCGCTTTGAGCAGTTCATGCGCGCGCCGGAACATGGGCACCGCCCCCGCCACCGACCCCAGCTTGAGGTCCGTCAGCGCCAGGTGATAGTAAGCAGCGCCGAACTTCCGGTCAGCCTCGATCGATTTGCGATACATGATCGAAGCTTCTTTGAAGCGCCCGGCTTCAAAGTACTTGTTGCCGCTTTGAAGATACTTCGCCTTGAGGACATTCGGGTCCCGGCTGCAGGAGATGAGGGAAATTGCCGCTAACGCTAAAACCAGATATCGCATAACTTTCCCTCATTGTCCTACAAAAAAGAGAGGGAAAGTACGTCTGCGATAGTACCGGTGGTCATTCGGGGCACAGTACTACACGTTTTTTTGGACGAAATCGCAGGCTAACTTCTTTGTTTTGTGATTACCCGGCCACCCTGCGGGCCACGATCACCGTGATATCGTCGGCTTGGGGAGCGCCCGCCGTGTAAACCGCTACGGCCTTGTTGATTTCCTTGACGATTGTGGGCGCCTCGGCGGCGCGGTACTTCTTCACCACTTCCGCCAGGCCCTCGGTTTCCAGCTCCTCGTCATTCGGATTGGCCGCTTCCGTCACCCCGTCGCTGTAGATCACCAGCGCGTCGCCTTCCGAAAGCCGGGCGCGGAATTCCTGATAGTCGATATGGGGCAGAATGCCGATCACCGGACCCCCGCCGCTAAGCAATTCATAAGTGCCGTCTGCCCGCACCAGAACCGGCGGATTATGGCCCGCGTTGCAGTAGATCAGCTCCCCGGTGTCTCCGTCCAGAATGCAGAAGAACAGGGTGATGAACCGGTTTGCCGGGCAGTTTGCCGCCGTGATGCGGTTGAGCTTCGTCATCACTTCCGCAAGGCTCTTGGGCTCTTCGATGAGCACCTGTACGCGCGCCTGCAAGCCCATCATCAGCAACGACGCCGGCATACCCTTTCCGGAAACATCGCCCAGCACCATGGCAACGCGGCTGCTGCCATAAGGGAAGAAATCGTAGTAATCGCCGCCCACCGTGCGGCAGGGAGCGTTGTGTCCGGCCAGGTCGAGTCCGCGCACCTTAGGCGCGATGGCGGGCAAAAAGCCCTGCTGAATCTCCGCCGCCTGCTCCAGATCGCGCGCCATCAGCTGGCGGGCCTGTTCCACTTCCGCGAAACGCGTTTGCTCGATCCGGATCGCCGCCACATTCGCCATCACGGTGAGCAGATTCAGATCGTCTTTCGTGAACTCGCGGATCATGGGCGGCGAATCCACATAAATAATTCCGATGATCTGATCGCGCGCCTGCAGAGGGACCGCCATCAGCGTCCGGATGTTCTGTTCCACGATGCTGCGGCGCTCCCGGAAAGCATCGTCCATCGAGGTGTCGCGCACCAGCACCGAGACGCCCGTATTGAGCACGCGGTCGCGCACCGCCGTACTGATGCGAAAGCCTTCGCCCTTGTTCGCCCGCACCACCAGTTCGCCGTCTTCCAGCGTCATGAGAACGCCCCGGCTGGCGCTGACGGTCTGAATGGACAGATCGAGAATAAACCGGAAAAGCTCCGGCAACGGTCTGTGTCCTGAGAGTTCGTTGCCGGCACGGATCAAAGCCGAAACGTGGTTTGCCGCCCCGCCCGCGGGATCGCCCGGCGTCGAGTCGTGCTTGATCACGTCTCCCAGGTCCGTGACCACGGTGGAGGAATGGGTCTGGAGTTCCTCGTCCGCTTTGGCATCGAAGACAACCACGGGCCGGGAAGTGCGCTGCGAAGTTCCGTCGTAGATGATAATCAGGTGACCTGCTGCGATTCTGTCTCCGGATTTCAGCGCCGTCCGCGCGGTGAGGCGCGCGCCATTCAGCAGCGTCCCGTTCTTGCTGCCCAGATCGTTGATCGCCCACTCCTCGCCTTCGCGTTCCAGCACCAAATGCTGCCGCGAAAGACCGGAATCGTCTGGATAACTGAGCTCGACGGTGCTGGAGCGCCCCAGCGACAGGCGCTGGCCTTCGAGCGGAACGGCGCGGCTGTTACCGTCGGGCGAAAGGATCTGGAGTTCTTTCATTGTTTTGTTCGTATCTTGTATTATGCCTTGGAGACGACGTGATTGAAAACAAAGTAGCTGTAATCAGCGGAGCCAGTCGCGGTCTGGGCCGGGCCATGGCCCTGGCTTTGTCGAAAACGGGCGTTCGCGCGGCGCTGGTGGGCCGGCAAAAGGAGACCCTCGCCGCGGTTGCATCCGAAGTCCCGGGATCGCAGCCATTCGTGGCGGACGTCTCGCGCGAAGCCGATGTCCTGCGGCTGGCCGGCGAGGTCGAGCAGGCGATGGGGAAGGCCTCCATCCTGATCAATAACGCCGGCGTGGCGCTTCGCAGGAATGTGACCGACACATCGCTGGAGGACTGGAACACGGTGCAGGCCGCCAATCTCACCAGCGCATTTCTGATGTCGCGCTCGTTCATTCCGCACATGCAGGCCCTGGGGTGGGGACGCGTCATTCACATCGCGTCCATCATGTCTCACGTTTCGCTGCCGCAGCGGGCAGGCTATTCGTCAAGCAAGTCGGCCATGCTGGGACTCACCCGGGTGACGGCGCTGGAGCATGCGAAGGACAACATCACCGTGAACGCCATTTGCCCCGGCTGGTTCGAAACGGAAATGACCGCCGGCCTGCAGGCTAATCCGGAAATGAATTCGCAGATTATGGCGAAAGTGCCGATGGGGCGCTGGGGCAAGTCGGACGAGATTGGCGCGCTGGCAGTTTATCTGTGCAGCGAAGCAGCGGGATTTATCACCGGAACGGACATCGTGATCGACGGTGGCTGGTGTGCCCAATAAGCCGTGCTCAGTAAGAGGTTCTAGTTCTCCGTCGGGGTTCGTTCCAAATGATCCACGACGACCACATCCACCGGCACTTTCCGCGCCTCCAGCCTTAGGCCAAGCTGTTCCTGCAGCGCCGTGAAAATAGTCGGCCGCGTATCGTCGCCGCCCGCCTCGGTGTACCGCAGGGTGAAATTGTAGAAGCCCTCGATCCCGGTCTTGTCATTCACGGGTGCATTCAACTGGCGCGCCAGTCGATCGGCGAACGAGGAAATCGAAGCCCTCATCGCGGTGACGCGGCCCGGGCCGTAATCCCATCCCCCGTCACCTTTGCCGTCATTCCCCAGCGCCTGCAGACGAAAACCGGACTTTGCCTGCACCAGCTCATAGCCCTGCAGAGTCTTAGTCTCATGGTGAACGGCCAGCCCGAACCGCTCTTTCAGCAAGGCCTGCATCATCAGATTGCGCTCGTGCAGGGTGGCGCCCGCCGGCACTTTCGCGGTGATATCGAAGCGAGCGGAGTTTAACCACGCCGGTCCCGAGAACGAGAAGCTTCTGACATCGAAAGCCTCCTCGATGATCGATTGCAACGGATAGTTGCGAATATCGACCTCGCCCGGATGGCTGTTCCCATATGCGCCGCCGGATTCGCCCGTCAGATTTGGCCTGATAGATGCAACTTCGAACGACTGCGCCAACGCGGTCGCCGCGGCCATCGAAAGCAGCGCGCAGAAAAGCCGGCGGCAATTAGTTCTCAGCAGGGATTCGTTCCACATGATCGACGACGACCACATCCACCGGTACTTTCCGCGCCTCCAGCCTTAGCCCAAGCTGTTCCTGAATCGCCGTGAATATCGACGGTTCGGAATCGTCCTGGTTGTCCGATTCCTTGTAACTCAGTTCGATATTGAAGACGCCCCTGATATCCGTCATATCGCTGACCGGCTGATTGAGCTGGCGTGCCAGATGATCGGCAAGCCGCTCCATCGACATGCGCTGCGCCGATAGCCTCCCGTGGCCGCCGGATGAATGATGCCCGCCTGCGTCTTCAACGGCGTTGAGTTTGAATCCGTTTTTGGCAACCACCAGCGCATAGCCAGGCAGGCTCTTCGACTCATGATGAACAGCCAGTCCAAAACGCTCTTTGAGCAGGGCCTGCATCATAAGATTTCTTTCGGCCCCCGTGCTTCCTGGCAGCATTTTGGCGCTGATATCGAAACGGGATGAATCGAGCCAGTCGGGCCCGGCCAGCGAGAAACTTCTTACGTCGAAGGCGTTTTGAATCAGGATGCGAAGGGTTGCATTCGAGACAACAGTGGTTACCTCGTTACTGTCCCAATCCCAGGAACTGGCGGAAGCGTTGCTGACCTTCACGGAAGCAGCTTCGAACGTCTGCGCCCCCACTGCACCCGCCAGAATCAACAGGCAAAAAAACGTCCTAGCCCTGCAGAATCTCTTCGAGCGCGTCCGCCGCCTGTCCGCAATCCTCACGAGAAACATCATAATGCGTCAGCGCCCGCATGAATGAATCGTTTACCGCGTTCATCAGCACCCCGCGCATCTTCAATGCCGCGCTGACTTCGTTCGGCGACTTGTCCTTCGGCAAATCGAAGACAACAATATTGGTCGGCACCGGCCTGGTGACCACTCCATCGATTCGCGCCAGGCGTTCAGCAAGATAGCGCGCATTGGCATGATCGGCAGCCAGTCCTTTCGGACTTTCCTCCAGCGCGATCAGCCCCGCCGCCGCCAGCACGCCCACCTGCCGCATCGCGCCTCCCAGACGTTTGCGCAACAGCCGTCCTTTCGCCATTAGTGGCCGCGAACCCGCCACAATCGATCCCACGGGCGCCCCCAGCGCCTTCGAAAGGCAGAACATCACCGTGTCCGCTTTGGCGGCAATTTCTTTCACGGACTTGCCCGACGCCTCGGCCGCATTGAAAATACGCGCCCCGTCCATGTGGACATGCACGCCGCGGTTATGCGCCCGGTCGCAAATGTCCTCGATCACCTCCAGCGGATACACATTCCCGCCGGACATGTTATGCGTGTTCTCGATTTCAATCGCGCCGGTGGGCGAAGAATGCGGACCGCCGGTTTTCAAAACCCGCGAAATAAGATCCCAGGTCAGTATCCCGTCCTTCGCCTCCGCCGGCCGGATCAGACACCCGGAAAACCAGGCCAGCATGGAGAGCTCCCAGTCGAGCAGGTGCGCGCGCGACTCGCAAATTACTTCCTGCCCGTGTTCGGTCAGCAGTTTAATCGCGATGGTATTTCCCATCGTGCCCGTGGGTACAAAAATCGCGGCTTCCTTGCCCGCAATCTCCGCCGCCCGCTGCTCGAGCTTGTTTACGGTTGGATCCTCGGCATACACGTCGTCGCCCACCTCGGCTTCGAACATGGCTTTGCGCATTGCCGGGGTCGGTTTCGTGACGGTGTCGCTGCGAAGGTCGATCATGCGGTCAAAAACTCCTGGAATATTTCATTGGATACCATCACGCCCCGCGCGGTCAGCCGCAGCCGATCGCCCGCCCGCTCCATAACGCCGCCCGAGAGGAAACGTTCGAAGGCCGGGCCGAACTTCTGCCAGTCCGCCTCACTGACCCGTACCCCTTCGGAAAGCCGCAGCCCCACGAAGAATTTCTCTTCCAGCGGATCGGGCGAACTCTGCTCGCACCGCGGCGACTCGCCCCGTTGCAACCGGCCCGCATACTCCTGCGCCGATTCCACATTCTGCCAGCGCGATTCCCCATCGAACGAATGCGCATCGGCGCCGAATCCGATATACGGTTCGCGCTGCCAGTACTTCAGATTGTGGACCGATTCCGCGCCCGCCCGCGCAAAATTGGAAATCTCGTAGCGGTGAATCCCGGCAGTGGCCAGCGTATCGACGGCCATCTCATAGAAGCCCGCGATGCTGTCGTCGGATGGAACATCGGAAGCTCCGTAGCGTTTGCCGCCCAGCAGAATCTCCGAACCGAGGCGGCTCTCGTCATCCACCTCCAGCATGTAAACCGAAACGTGCGGAACGTCCATCCTCACCGTCGCGGCGAGCGACTCGCGCCAGCTCGCCTCCGACTGTCCCGGCAGCCCCGCGATCAGGTCGATATTGAGATTCGAAATCCCGCCCGCGCGGAGCGTCTCAATATCCTGTTCGACAATCTCCGCCGAGTGTTTCCGCCCCGTGCGCGCCAGTTCCTGACGGATGAAAGACTGCACCCCCAGACTCACGCGATCGATCCCCGCAGCCTTCCACCCCGCGACCCGCTCGCCGGTAATGCTGCCAGGCGCGGCTTCCAGCGTCGCCTCACGCCAGGGTCTGCCAGGCAGCGCGGCTGCGATGCGCGCCAGTGCGGAGGTATCCATCGCGCTCGGAGTGCCTCCGCCGATGTAGAGCGTATCGGGCGTCCATTGCCACGCATGCGCCGCAATGTCTTTCAAGAGCGCGTCAGGATATTGCGCTTCCAGCTCTCTGGGCAGAACCCCCGAAGCGAAATTACAGTAAGTGCACTTCTGCGCGCAGAAAGGCCATGAAATGTAGATGCCGGCCACGAGCCTTCATGATAACGTCCGGCTCGAAAAAGACAGCCGGCGCTATTTCGCTGCCGCGGGAACGGGATGCGGAACGTGCAGCGTCATCAGCACCAGAGGTGAACTGATCGCGCTGAACCAGTGCGCCGTCTTCTCCGGCACCACAATGAAATCGCCCTTGGCGACATTCCGCGACATGCCGCCTTCGATTCCCGACCCGGTCAGATTCGCCGGATTCGTGCGCTTCTCGTCGGTCAGCTTACCGCCCGTCACCATGGTCGCGGCACCATCGATCACATAGAAAAACTCCGCGTCGTTCTCATGCACGGACGCCGTCCCGACCGACGCGCGGTATTCCAGATTCGCGGTGTAGGGCGCAAGCTGCAGGATCTTCTCGATCACCAGCGGCTGGTTGTCTTTCCGGTCAGCCTTTGCTTTGGCCGCCAGCGCCGCGACATCCGCGGCCGACGAAAAAGTCTTCATAGCCGCGGCGGCAGCCGGTTGTTGTGCCAGTGCCTGCCCGGCAGTAAACATCATGGCCAGGGTCAAACCGATTCCGATTGAGCGCATAATGCCTCCCAAGTTTAGATTCACAAACGTTTCGTTCGTAAAATCGTTGCGTTCGAAAATCCTAACATAAACCCGGATGCTACAATTCAGTCATTCCCGCTGAGGGCCCCGCAAGGGACCCGTCGGATCGTGCGGCTGTAGCTCAGTTGGTAGTAGCGCCAGATTGTGGTTCTGGATGTCGTGGGTTCAAGCCCCACCAGCCGCCCCAAACCCACCCGTTTCTCATGGTCTGACTTCACTCAGCAGTTTCTGAAAGTCGGGATCTTTCCGCCCGGCGTTGTCCGCCATCACCCCGCGAATTACCCGGCGCGCCATCCGCCGCTGCGGCGAATCCTCCGCCGCTTTGGCCTGCGCCCCCAGTTTCGTCAGCCGGTCCCGAAGTTCCGCCAGACACTCCGCCCGCTCAGCGGGATTGTCCAGTTGCTCGCTGAAATTCAGAATCTCGGCGTTGAGCGTACCTTCGTTCATCTCCGTCTGGGCCGTATTTCGAAGCGAATCCTCCACATCTTTCTGCTTATCCATCGAGGCGGACGCCGTTTCGAAACTGTTCACGTCCCGCAGACCCTTGAAGTCTGCCGCGACTGCCGCTGTCTCTAAAAATAATTCGCCCTTGTCTGTTACGGCGGTGAGGTGCGCTTTGCGCGCGGCAAACACGCGATCGATCATCGCCTCATCGCGGGGACGCAGGCCGGACTTCATCGCCTGAATCTCCAGCCATTCCACCGCTTCCATTGCCAGATCCGTCGGCAGCCACGTATGATCGCCCACGAAAATCTGTATCCGATGCGCGGAGGTCACCTGATGATCCAGCCCGCGCATTTCCAGATAATTGAAATCTTCCGTGCCCGCCGTCCCGAAGAGCACGAAAGGCAGCGCTACCCCGCCTCCCATCGCGCGTGCAAAACCTGCGCTTGAAGCGATCACGCCCGCGAACATTCTGGAGCTCAGCGCCAAATCCAGCGCAAAGCGCGCGCCGCCGGATTGTCCGGCCGCATACATTCGCCGCGGGTCGATTGAGAAACGCGACTGAACATCGGCGATCATCGCCTTCGCCGCTTTCTGGCTCACCTGCATCGGACCGTTGCGCGAGTTGTAGGATCCCGCGACGATGTAGCCGTATTTCTCCGCCGCTGCCTGAAACTGAACCACCGGAACCCGCCCGCGCCCCCGCGGATCGAACGCGAGGATGATGTTCCATTTCTTGTCGGGCGAATAATTCGACGGCAGATAGAGCGCGTACGTCTGCGTTTCATCCGCCTTGCACTTCACCTCGTCGACGATCTGGCCCTTGGGCAAATCCTGCGCCAACCCGGCGGAAGCCGTTGCCAAAGCAAATAAAACGAAACGTCGCAGCATGGTCAACATTTAATCACAACCCGCAAATCTGGACCAGCGCACTCAAACACCAATTGCCAAAAACAAAACCTCGGTCCCGCACATCGGGGAGAGTTTGACGGAGTCGCTCCAGGTCAGTTCTCCGTTGGTGTTTGATTCAGATGGTCGACCACGATGAAGTCGACGGTCAACTTTACCGGGTTTAGCTTCAGGCCCAGCTGTTTTTCCAAAGCTGTCGACGCCGATTTCGGAGTGACTGTGTGATCGCCATAGACCATGTAAGGTTGGCCGCCGATTTGAATTGGCCCGGATGGTCCCATAGAAGGCTCCAACGGAATTTCCAATTTCAGGTCAAACTGGCCCGTCAGGCCGGTCTTATTGATTACCGGCATAGTCGGAGAGGCTCCCCCAGGTCTAGGGTTGAAAGCGGCGCTTATGCGATCCGCCAGGAGGCCGAGTGGGGCGTGATTAAAAGTCATATGCAATACCCCATCCTCGATGAGGTTCTGACTCAAGAAACGTCGCGCGCTCGTCTGCTCGGGAGTTTCGGTCGGTGCGGCGCTGAACTTTGGACCGCCGTCAGCCACCACAAGTTCGTATCCGTGGACTTCTGTCGGCACCCGGTGAAAAATCAGGCCGAATCGTTCCGCCAGAAGGTTGGCCAGCATCTCCCGATACTGGGTCATGGTGGCACCCGCCGTGTAGATCGCACTCACGGCGTAATAAGAATCAAGCGACGAGGGGCCTGAAATTCGCCCTGAAGGGACCTCATACGCGTCCCAGATCAGGTTCCTGACGCTGGTCCGGCCGTAGGAAACGCGACCGGGATCGGAACCGCCGGGGCCGCCGGTGTAAGGCCCCGGTCTATTGTCAACTACTGGTTTGACTGAGGCTACTTCGAAGTGCGCGGACTCGCCAGCGCTCTGAGCAAAGCATGAAACAGCCGCGAAAATGAGGCACGCACTACTGCGCATCGCGGTTACAAAGATATCAATTATTGGCGCGCCTCAATTCATCTTCAGAGCGCTGTTCAGAAACGTCAGCCGGTCCGCCCATTCATCGATCCGCTTCGAAGTCGGCTTGCCCGCTCCATGCCCGGCCCGCGTCTCCACACGAAGCAAAATCGGCGCGGGACCCTCCTGCGCCTGCTGCAGCGTCGCCGCAAACTTCAGACTATGCCCCGGCATCACCCGGTCGTCATGATCCGAAGTAGTAATCAGCGTCGGCGGATAAACGGCCTTCCGCACATTCTGCAGCGGCGAATAGGTCCGCAGGATTTTGAAGTCGTCCGGATTTTCCGGCGAACCATACTCGCCCACCCATTGCGTGCCGAAGCCGAATTTATTGAACCGCAGCATGTCCATCACCCCTACATCCGGCATCGCCGCGCCAAATAATTCCGGCCGCTGATCCAGCACCGCGCCGATCAGAAGCCCACCGTTACTGCTCCCGTAAATCGCCAGCTTCGGCGTGGAGGTGTACTTGTTCGCAATCAGCCACTCCGCGGCGGAAATAAAATCGTCGAACACATTCTGCTTCTTCGCCCGCATACCCGCCTGATGCCACGCCTCGCCATATTCGGAGCCGCCCCGGACATTGGCCACCGCATAAACACCGCCCATCGACATCCATTCCGCGATCGGCGTACTGAAGGCCGGCGTCTCGGCGATGTTGAATCCGCCGTACGCGTAAAGCACCGTCGGGTTCTGCCCGTCCAGCTTCAGCCCCTTGCGGTAATTGAGGAACATCGGCACGCGCGTCCCGTCTTTGCTGTTGTAGAAGACCTGCTTCGTTTCATACGCCGAAGCGTCGAATGCCACCTTGCTCTGGCGAACCACCGACGTCTTGCCGGTCTGCAGATCCAGCCGGTAAACGCCCGGCGGAATCGTGTATCCGCCGAACCCGAAGAACATTTCCTTCTGACCCAGCATTGCGGGCGACCAGCTCGCCGTCCCGATCCCCGGCATCGCAATCTCTGAGACCGGCTTTCCTTCCGCGGTCATCAGGCTCGCGATCGAATGCGCGTCTTTCATGTAAGACAGCAGCAGCCTGCCGTCCGCCATCTGCACGCTGTCCAGCGTCTCGGCTTTTTGCGGAACAATCTCCTTCCAGTGGGCGCGGTCCGGCTGCGTCAGATCGATCGCAATCACGCGCCCGCGCGGCGCCGAATCGTTGGTCTGCAGATACAACAGCGAACCCGTAACCGCGATCGGCGAGTAACTGGCCTGCAACTGCGGAATCAGATCCACGGGCTTTGCATTCGGCTTATTCAGATCCATGTAAGAGAGAAGGTTCTTGCCCGGATCCCCCGTGTAGATCACGATCACAAAATAATGGCTGCCTTCCATCACCTCACCGCCCAGTCCCCAGGACGGATGCTCCGGACGTTCATAGATCAACTTGTCCGCCGACTGAGGATCGCCCAGTTTGTGGTAGTAGATCTTCTGATTGAGCGCCGCCACAGTGAGCACCTGATCGGCAGGCGGCTCGGGGTAGCGCGAATAATAGAACCCCCCGTCCCCGATTGACCACGATGCACTGCTGTCCTTTACCCAGCGAATCAGGTCGGGAAGATCCTTGCCGGTAGCCACATCGCGCACACGCCATTCATCCCAGTCCGACCCCGCCTGCGCCACTGCATACGCGAACAGTTTGCCGTTCCAGCTCACCGATTCGCCGGCGAGCGCGGCCGTGCCGTCTTTTCGGTAAGTATTCGGATCGAGTAACTCCCGCGCCGGGCCATTGAGCGAATCCATCACATGGACCACCGACTGATTCTGCAGGCCCGTGTTGTGTGAATAGAAGTAGTGTCCGCCCACCTTGTACAGGCCCGCGAATCTCTCGAAGTTCCAGAGGCCGGTCAGCTGCTGCCGGATGGTTTCGCGGCCCGGCTGTTTCGCCAGCCACCCGAACGTCAGAGCGTTTTCCTGCTCAATCCATTTCTGCGTGGCCGGCGAATCGGCATTCTCCAGAATGCGATACGGATCGGCAACCTTGATCCCGTGGTAATCGTCAACCTGGCTGCCTCGGGGCCCAGCCGGGTACTGAAGCTTCGCAATCGGAGCAGTCGCGCTAATCGCCAGTCCTGCAGCTAAGAAGGCGCCCGCAAGAGCAGTTGGTGTAGGACGGTAAGACAAATGATTCGATGCCTCTGGCCATGAGTGTAGCGAACAGTCTCAGGTACTCGTCAGCACACAACCATCAACGGTAACCCGCGTGCTAACAGTGCTGGCGAGGAGAGCACATGCTGATTCTATTGATTATTCTGCTTCTCATTTTCGGAGGCGGAGGTGGTTATTACGGCTACACAACCTGGGGGCCCGGCGGCGGCATCGGTATCGTGCTCCTGGTAGTTGTCCTGCTTGTTTTGTTCGGCCGCGGCAGGATTTAAAACCTGGCCCCGCATGTTGTATCGTGAGGGCTACGTTCTCAGGCATAAACATCACAACCGGCGAACCTGTTCGCCTTCAATTTGGCAAAACCATCGAAGCGATTCATCCGGATCGCCACGCTCCGCGCGATCTAAATGCTCCGCATGATCTGTTCATTTCCCCCGGGTTCGTTGATCTTCAGGTCAACGGATTCGGGGGATGTGATTTCAACGATCCGCAAATTGCCACCGGCTGCATAACGAAGGCGCTGCAAGCAATTCTTGCGACCGGCGTCACACGTTTTCTGCCCACTATAATTACCGGCCCGCCCGATGCCATGCTGTCCAGCCTGGCGAATCTGACGCGCGCGCGGGACCAGTTGCCGCTCGGCCGGATGATCGCCGGCTTCCACGTGGAAGGTCCGCACATCGGGGCAGAGGATGGTCCCAGAGGCGCGCATCCCGCCCGTTGGGTACGGCCGCCGGACGTGGCCGAGTTTCAGCGCTGGCAGCAGGTCACTAACACTCTGATCCGGTTAGTAACCCTGTCGCCGCACTGGCCCGAGGCGCCGCAGTACATCGCGGCCCTCAGGAATGCAGGCGTCGTGGTCAGTATCGGCCACACCAGCGCCACGGCTGAACAAATTGCCGCCGCCGTGGACGCGGGCGCCACACTCTCGACCCACCTCGGAAATGCAGCATGCAGTGTTCTCCGCAAACACCCCAACTGTCTCTGGGATCAACTGGCGGAAGACCGCCTGTCCGCCAGTTTCATTGTTGACGGGGTCCACCTCGACAACGCATTTCTGCGCGTGGCCCTGCGAGCCAAGGGGGTGGACCGGTCAATTCTGGTGACTGACGCCGCCGCGCCCGCTGGAGCCACTCCCGGCCCCTACCGGCTGGGAGAACTGGACGTTGAACTGACTCCGGACGGCGATCGCGTCGTGCTTGCCGGATCCCAGAAACTTGCCGGTTCGTCGCTGCGGATGAACCGGGCCATATCCAACGTGGCGCGCCTCGCACATCTTAATCTGCGCGATGCCGTTCAGATGGCAACCGCCAATCCGGCGCGTCTTATTGGAATGGATGCCGGTCTGCAGCCCGGCGCTCCCGCCGATATCGTCCTGTTCAGAGACGCCGATCTGCTTCAGATCGAAGCCGTGTATCTGGATGGCGAACAGGTTTACCGAAGCTAAAAAAACGGTGCGGAAAGACTAAACACCCGGGTTTGTCGGCGCTCCGCCCGGAGCCGGTGTCGCTCCCGGATTGCTCGGATTCACGGGCGAGCCTGGCGTGCCGGTCCCCGGCGTCGTTCCTGGCGCATTGTTCCCGGGCGTATTGCCCGTCTGCGGACTACTGGTACCCGGTTGCCGGTTGTTCCTGTTCCGCCGGTTCTGGCGGTCATTCGTTGTTCCCGGGGTGTTTGTCTGGTTCGGCGTCCCGGGTTGCTGTGAATTCGGATTGGCCGTGGTCCCCGGCGTTCCCGTTTGACCGGACGGCGTTTGTCCGGACGATCCGGCGGTTTGAGCAAAGGCGGCCGGCACTCCCGAGAGTGCAACTGCAAACACAGGTATAAGTAAGATCGCGAATTGGCGTTTCATTTATGAAGTACTCCTGTAAAGGCGTTTATGTACGAGCCTTCCAGAAGCACTTGCTTGGCCAGCGTACAGGCGCTCGCACCGGGGCCGCGCCCGGGCTTTGCCGGACACCCGCTACTTTTCTTTCGCCGCTTCCTCTGATTTACGGTGGGCTTCCTGCGCCTGTTCGAACGCCTTTCGCGAATGTTCCAGCGCTGTCCGCGACTCTTCGCTGGCGCTCAAATGATCCTGTTTGCCGTGCCGCGCCGCGGCTGTCCGGTGCGCATGCGCGGCCAGTTCATGAAACTCTGCCGCTCTCTGATGTGAATCCGCTGGCATTGGTATTTTCCCTTTGACAACCACAGTAGCAAGCCGTGTGCCAGCGGTATCGTTCCGCGGCGTTCGCAACTCCTTACAAAACCTTTCATTTCTGCTTCGAGGCGTGGATGATCCCCCTCGCCGCCGCACTTATAATTGTTTGAGGACAACTCCTTATCCATGGCTTTCAAACTGACGGTGAACGGGCAGCCGACTACGGTCGACGTGCCCGCGGACATGCCCCTGCTGTGGGTTATCCGCGACATTCTGAATCTGCGCGGCACCAAGTACGGCTGCGGCATCGGACAATGCGGCGCTTGCACCGTGCACCTCGGCGGAGTCGCGGTTCGATCCTGCCTGACTTCCGTATCGGCTGCGACCAAAGCCCCGATCACCACCCTTGAAGGCCTTTCCGCCGACGGTTCACACCCCGTTCAGCAGGCTTGGATGGAAATCGATGTGCCCCAGTGCGGCTACTGCCAGGCCGGACAGATGATGTCCGCCGCTGCGCTGCTTGCCAAAAACTCCAAGCCCTCGGACAAAGATATCGATACTGCCATGAACGGCAATCTCTGCCGTTGCGGAACCTACCTGCAGATTCGCAAAGCCATCCACACAGCGGCTGCGATCAAGGCCAAGCCTTCCCAGTCGGCGCGCAAGGAGGCCCTGTAATGGATAACATAAGCAAAGAACTGAAGAATGAGACGCTCAATACGCCGATGGAACGCCGGTCGTTTCTGAAGACCACCGCCATTGGTGGCGGCGTGATGCTCGGTCTCTACCTCGATCCAGCGATGGCGCAAGCGCCTGCCCGCGGTGGGAGAGGCGGAAGAGGCGGCGGACGGGGACGCGGCGGAGCAGCCGGCCTCTCTGTCGAAGCGTTCATCACCGTTGCGCCCACCGGCATCGTGACGATCATGTCCAAGAACCCCGAAGTGGGGCAGGGCATCAAAACCACGCTGCCCATGATCCTCGCCGACGAATTCGATGCCGACTGGAAAGACGTCAGAATCCAACAGGCCGATCTCGATCAGGTGAAGTACGGATTTCAGAGCGCGGGCGGCAGCACTGGCACTGCGACCAACTGGGATTCCCTGCGCCGCGTCGGCGCCACAGGACGCCAGATGTTCCTGACCGCCGCTGCCGAAACCTGGAATGTGCCGGAAGCCGAGTGCTCCACCGGTTCTGGCAAAGTAACTCACACGCCGTCGAAAAAGGTGCTGGGTTATGGCGAACTGGCTCCCAAAGTCGCCGCCATGACGCCGCCCGATCCGGCCGCCGTGAAGCTGAAGGATCCGAAAGAGTACAAGATCATCGGCAAGGCCACCCCCGCGGTCGATAATCTCGCCATCGTCACCGGCAAGCCGATTTACAGCATCGACTTCACCCTGCCCGGCATGCTCTATGCCGTGTTCGAGCGTGCCCCCGTGATTGGCGGCAAAGTCGTCAGCGCCAACATCGACGAAATCAAAGCGCTCCCGAACGTGAAGACTGCCTTCGTAGTCGAAGGTACCCAGCAGGCCGGCAATGTGCTTCCGGGCGAACTCAACATGCGCTCCGGCGTGGTCATTGTGGGCGAATACTGGTGGGCCGCGCAGTCCGCTCGCAAGAAACTCAAAGTGGTTTGGGACGATGGTCCGTCCGCCGATCAGAGCAGCGCCGGTTATGCTGCGAAAGCGGCCGAACTTTCGAAACAGAAGCCGTTCAAGACCATGCGCACAGACGGCGATTACGAGGGCGCGATCAAATCGGCGGCGCACGTCGTCGACGTGACTTACTCTTATCCGTTCATCGCGCACGCTCCGCTCGAACCGCAGAACGCCACAGCCTCTTTCAAAGACGGCAAGATGGATATCTGGTCGGCCAGCCAGACCCCCGCGGGCGGCACCGGTCTGATCACCAGGGCGCTGGGCATCAAAGCGGAAGACATCACGATCCACATGCTGCGCGGCGGCGGTGGCTTTGGCCGTCGTCTCACGAACGACTATGTGCTCGAAGCCGCCTGGGTGTCGAAGCAGTTAGGCGCTCCTGTGAAGCTGCTCTGGTCCCGTGAGGACGACATGACTCACGATTATTATCGTCCGGGCGGCTATCAGAATCTGACCGCCGGGGTCGATGCCTCAGGCAAGATCATCGCGTGGCGGAATCACTTCGTCAGCTTCGGCGAGGGCGAGCGGGTCTCTCCCAGCGCCGGCATGTCCTCGGCTGAATTTCCGGCGCGTTTCATTCCCAACTATCAGTTCCACCAGTCGCTGCAGCCCTTGGGCGCGGCCGCCACGGGCGCCTTGCGCGCGCCGGGCAGCAACGCTCTAGGGTTCGTGATGCAGTCTTTCATCGATGAGCTCGCGCACGCCGCCGGCAAGGACCCGGTTCAGTTCCGCCTCGATCTGCTGGGCGAAGGCAGGGTCGTGGAGGGCTACGATGCCGGCCGCATGAAGGCCGTCCTCCAACTGGTCGCCGAGAAATCGGACTGGGGCAAGCGCAAGCTGCCGAAGAATACTGCGATGGGGGTTGCCTTCCATTACAGCCATCGCGGCTATTTCGCCGAAGTGGCGCAGGTCAGCGTCGATGCGGCCAGCAAAGTGAAGGTCCACAAAGTATGGGTCGCGGCCGATGTCGGCAGCCAGATTGTGAACCCTGCCGGTGCTTTGAAAATGATTCAGGGGGCCGTGATCGACGGGCTTGGCGAAGTGATGTATCAGGAGATCACGTTTGAAAAAGGCCGCACGGTGCAGAACAATTTCCATCAGCACCAGATGCTTCGCCTGACCCAGGCGCCGCCCGAAATTGAAGCGCACTTCATTGCCACTCCGAACCCGCCAACCGGCCTCGGCGAACCCGCCCTGCCGCCGCTGCTGCCGGCCGTCTGCAATGCCATCTTCGCCGCCAGCGGCAAAAGGGTCCGCTCTCTTCCGCTGTCAAGGAGCGGCTTTAGCTGGGCCTGATCGCGTAACGGTACTGTAACCGGACGCGGCGCCGCGCGCGTCCGGGCCATCAGGTTCCGCTGCTCTCTTTGCTAGAATCGTGGCTCATGAGACTGCAGAACAAGGTGGCGGTGGTCACCGGGGGAGCCACCGGAATCGGCCGTAGCGTCTGCGAGATTTTCGCCCGCGAAGGCGCTCGCGTCGTCGTCAATTACAACTCGTCGGCCGATGCCGCGAACGAAGTTGTCGCCGGCATCAAATCGCGCGGCGGCGAAGCCATCGCTCTTCAGGCCACCGTCACCAGTGAGCCCGAAGTCAAGAAGCTGCTCAATGACGCCGTCGAACATTGGGGCAAGCTCGACATCCTGGTGAACAATGCCGGCTGGAGCAAACTGACCCCGCATCACCAGCTGGACGATCTCACCGAAGAAATCTGGGACCGGACATTAAACACCAATCTTCGCGGCACCTTCTATTGCATGCGGGCGGCGGCCCCTCTGCTGAAACAGCAGCCCGGCGCATCCATCGTAAACGTCGCCTCCATCGCCCCCTTCACTGGCGAAGGCAGCACCATTGTTTATGCCGCCTCCAAAGCAGGCGTCATCAGCATGACGAAATCGTTTGCGCGCGTTTTGGCTCCGGACGTCCGCGTCAATGCCGTCGCGCCGGGCCTGATCGAAACACGCTTTGCCGGCTGGACCGGAGAACACTTCGCGCGCGCCGCCTCCATGAGCCCGCTTAAACGCATCGTGACCACCGAAGAAGTGGGCGAGCTGGCGCTCTTCCTCGCCGCGGATGCCACGGGAATGACCGGCGAAACCGTCGTGATCGACGGCGGCGTGACTTCGCTGCGCCGGGGTTAAATGTGAACATTCCACGCCGTTCGATCTGACCTTATGGCCGGTTTCCCTGAAATGCACGCCTTCCTCGCGCTATCGGCCCGCATCGGTTCCGATCCGCTGCTGGTGCAGGCAAGCAGCGGGAATACTTCGCTGAAGGCCAACGGCGCGATGTGCATCAAAGGTTCCGGCAAGTGGCTTGCGCATGCCGGGGAGCCGGGTTCATTTGTACAGCTACCGCTCGATAGTCTGCGGGCAAGCCTCGACAGAAATGAAGACGTCGCGGCCATCGGCGGGCCGTCCATCGAGACTGCCATGCACGCCGTGATTCCGCGCCGCGTCGTCATCCACGTGCATTCCGTGAACACGATCGCGTGGGCTGTCCGGCGCGACGGCGAAGAGCGTCTGGGTGAGCGTCTTGCCGGTTTACCGTGGCGCTGGATTCCCTATGTCGCCTCCGGACTGCCACTCGCCCGCGCCATTCAAGCGGCGCTCGCTGTCTGCCCGGATACGAATATATTCGTGCTCGCCAATCACGGCCTGGTGATCTGCGGCGATGACTGCACCCAGGCTGCGGAAACCCTGCACACGGTCGAACAACGCGTGGCAATTTCGCCGCGAAACGAACCGCAAACGGACGATCCGGTCACCGCGCGGATTCTGCAGCGTGGCGTCCTCTATCCTTGCCAGGCGATGTTCTTCGGTGTCGATCCACTGGTGCTGAACGCGGGATTCCGCAACTCCCTGACCGAGACCCAGCAGGCTGTTCTCAGCGGACTACTTCATGTCTGCCGGCGCATCGAAGAGTCGGCGTCTCTCCGCTACTTAACGGACTCCGAACTGCACGATCTGTTCAGCCACGACGTCCACGGCTATCTCGCATCCGTCGAGAACAACGCGGTTAAAGAGGCGGCTCCATCGGCAGCGCCAGCGGTGGCTCGCGCAGGAAACTGAGCCGGCTCATCTCCTCCACCGCTTGCCGTACCGCCTCTTCCGATGAAGGCTCCACCGTAATCACAAACGGCAGATCGTGCTTGGTATCGCTGGGCAACTGCAGCACCGCCTCCAGCCCGATATGCTTGGCTGCGAGTATGCCGGCGAGCGCCGCGATGATTCCCGGACGGTCGTCCACGCGGAAGCGCAGATAGTAGGGCCGATGCTGGAACGTGATCGGCACTGGCTTGTATTCGCCCAGCCGCTCATGCGCGAAGGGCGAAACCCGCTCCGGACTGCCCCCGCGAATTTCGCGCGCCACACGCATCAGATCGCTGACCACCGCCACACCCGTGGGATTCGAACCCGCACCTCTGCCGTAATAAAAAGTATCCGATCCGTAGTGCCCCTTGACCCAGACGGCGTTGTAAGCGCCCTTCACTCCGGCCAGAATGGTCGACTGCGGAATCAGCGCTGGCCGCACCGAAAGAATCAGACCGCGCTCCGTCTGCAGGGCCGAGCACACCAGACGGATCGTGTGTCCCAGTTGATGCGCGTAGTCGAAATCCTGCGCGGTGATGCGGCGGATGCCTTCCACAAAAATATCGCTGGGAGTGATCCGCTCCCCGAACGCCAGCGCGGAAAGGATCGCCAGCTTGGAGCGCGCATCGTAACCATCCACGTCGGCCGAAGGATCGGCTTCCGCATACCCCAGCGCCTGCGCCTCCCCCAGAATGGAATCGAAGGATTCGCCGCGGCGCTCCATTTCCGTGAGGATATAGTTGCTGGTTCCGTTGAGAATGCCTGCGATGGCGACGATGCGATCGCCCGAAATTCCTTCGCGCAACACCGCGTGAATGGGAATCCCCCCGGCCACGCTGGCTTCCATAGCGAGGTTGATCCGCGCTTTGATGGCCTTGTCCCAGATCTCCGCGCCGGCCAGCGCCATCAGCTCTTTATTGGCCGTGACGATCGATTTTCCATTGGCTGTTGCGCCATCGATAATCTCGCGCGCGGTGGTGATTCCCCCCACCAGCTCCGCCACGATATCCACCTTCGGATGCGCCACGACATCGCGCCAGTCCGCGGTGCGCAGCACATCGCCGAGGCCGTCGGGCAGCGTCTTCGATGCGACAGAGCGGCTGCACACCGCAGTTACTTTCAGGCGGAATCCGAGTTTCAGGGCAATCTGATCGGCATTGGCGGCAAGAATCGAGAGCGTACCCTGGCCGACATTGCCCAGCCCGATCACCCCTACATGAACGTCTTTCATTGGTAAAAGGTATGATACCGGAATGGGGGATAAAGACAGCCGTTCCCAGGCGCGACGAGCCCTGCTGAAGCTCATTCCCGCTGCCGCCGCGGCGCGCCTCCTGCCGGCGCAGGTTCCGCCGCCGCCGTTCCCGATAACTTCTCCTCCCGACTCCGGCCGGCAAGACGCCCGTCTGCCCAACGGCAAAATGCAGCGTGACGAAATTGTCCGGGCGGAGTACGAGAAAAATGTCAAAGACGCGCGCGAACTGGTCGATCAGGCGAAAGCTTTCGAAGAGGCCCTCGAAAAGGATGACCGGTTCGTTCTCTCCGTATCGTCGCTCAAGAAACTGGACGATATGGACAAGCTGATCCACCACATTCGCGATCGCATGAAGCACTCGTATTGACGAGCCCTACTGCACCGTTACTTTGGCAATCTTGACCGCGCCGGTCATCACGACAATCAGCCCTGTATGGCAATCGTTTCCGCTGCCCCGCTTCCCCAGCGTCAACGCCGTATTGTCCTGCAGGATCTTCTGCCCCAGCGCGGCCAGATCGCGCGGATCGCCCACCGCCGGTAAGATCGCCTGCGCAATCGCCGGGGCGGCCGAAACAATCGCGGCCGTCGTCGGATTCAGAGTCTTGAAGAGCGCCGTGAGCAATACGGCCGTGTTTGATGCCGCGCCCAGCGCTTTCTGCGCCCGCGTGAAAATATCCCGCGACTGCAACTGCGCCAGCACCGCATTCACAACTTCGGACCCATAAACGGAATACTGCTCCTGCAGCGCAATCGCCGCCAGCGCACCCGAGACGCTCTGATTGTGATCGTTGAGCGCATCGGCGTTGCAGATGTCCACCCGGGCCAGAGATGAGTTGGCGGGACTATACCCCGTGGTCCGCCGGATGACATCCGTCCCCTGCCCGGAAACCACGGCCGTCACAATCGGACCGGCGGCAACATCCGGAAGCGTCACAAAGGGGCTGGTGTCCTGCGCGCAAACCGCGCCGGCTAAAACGATCGAAGTGAGAAGTAGTTTCATGTGTGTCCTCTTGTTGTATGTACTTACTAAGTTGCCGGTTACTCGATTGGTTAGTGACTCAGGAACTCATTCCAATGCCTGAGCGCTTTCCTGTTATGCGCGCGCAACGCCGCCATTCCCTGCGCCGGTGCGCGGCGGCTGCGCAACAGCTTCCGCCCGATCCGCGCCATAGCGCTGACATCGTCGCCCGGCGCTTTCCAGCCGTCCGGAACCCACTCGATCGCCTCCGACACCACGCTGGGAACTCCCTCCGCCACTCCGTCCGCGGTGACAACGTTGAAGCTCTCCGTGTAACTGGGCTGCAGCAGCAGATGCATGTGGCGGACGGTGCGGCGGAACTGCGGCCACGTTTGCCACGGATTCTCCACCAGCTTCACGTGCGGCAGACCGTTCATCATCTGCCGGACCGCTTCCAGCACGCCGCCGCCCCCCTCGTTCCGCCCCGATGAAATCCAGAACTCAAGATCCGCGTGCAGGCCGTTGGCGATCTCCAGCGCGGCGCCCGCGGCGGTCAGGAGATTCTTAAGCGCGCGCGTAGCACCGAACATGCCGATGCGCAGCGTGCCCCCCGCATAGCGCTCACGTCTGACGCTACCCGCTTCGCTGCTGCGTTCAAGGTGATACATGTTGGGCAGCAGCGCGCACGGAGTCCCGTATGCCGCCTGCACCCAGTCCGCCAGACGCGCGTTATTAGCGGCCATCCGGAAATTCCAGTTCGTACATCGAAGTTCCAGCCCTTCGCGCAGCAACCGCATCGCGTTCGGGTCGGCCTGCAGAAATCCCAGGTTCGAATGGCAGGTCACCGCGAATTGCGTCTCGCTGAATTCAGCGCAAAGGTGCGCCAGATCCGTGCTGGCAATCCATGGAGCCGAAATCACCACATGGGTTGCGTCATGCGTCGCGTCCACGCCGCGCAGACGGGCGCGCAGATCCGCCGCGCTCGAAATCGGCCACACGTCCGCTTTGACGCCCGTATCCCGCAGCGTCTTCGCCGTGTTCAGCGCGGTGACACCCAGTCCGATATGGCTGATCGCGCGGTTGGCCGCGAAATTCTTGTAGGCGAGAACGAGTTGCATCGGTTTTCCGCCATGAACATACACGGCGGATTACCGGCGCCCCTCAGCCTCCGAA
>DASZLO010000019.1:0-6143 GCA_035552315.1 Bryobacteraceae bacterium | reverse complement strand
GCCGGATTTGATCGTGTGCGATCCCATGATCTTCGTCAGGTTCACGGCGCCTTCGTGAATCATATAGATCTGCTGGTTGTTGCTGTTCACGCCGCCCAGCGGCGAGAACACGGTTGTACCCGGGAAAGACGTAACGTTGATGTTGGGAAATTTCAGAGCCCGCGAATCCAGTTGCTGAAGCTGGCCGATGAATGCCGGGGAGAAACCCAACGATGCGAGGTCCCAGCCTTCCTGATACGGCGTATAGCCCGTAGTGAAACGCATGAAGCTGTATCGCGCATCGACAATGAAGGAGGGAGAAACAATGTACACATCGTCCAGGGCTCCCCCGTGATTGTAGCGATAGAAATTGTCGCCTACGGTCTTGTTCTGGCGGATGTTCTCGGGGCGTTCAAGGTTAGTGATATCGACGCGGCCATAAAGCCGCTGGTTCTGCGAAATGCTGTGGTCGACCCGGGCAAGCCCGTTGTAGTAAGTATCCTGAGCGTTCTTGCCCATGGTGTAGTTGTTCGTTCCGTCCACTGTACCGGTCTGGTTCGGGATGTCCCAGAGATTCGCGATTTTGGCGGAAGCGGGATTGATCAGGCTTCCTGGGACGATATTGCCCGGCAGTGGATTTCGCTGGAACCTGCCCCCGGCGACGGGCGTTGTGGAATACGGATCGTAGATCTGGTAAGCCGGCGAGATCGCCAGCAGACTCGAAAAGTCCCCTTTTCTTTCGGCCGGCGTGGGTACGGACTCCACCACCCAGGGCGAAGGATCGAAGCTCCAGATGCCCTCGAAGCCGAGCGTAAAGAACGTCCGATTCTTTCCGTTGTAAATCTTCGGCAGAACCACCGGCCCGTCGAGGCTCAAATCATATCTGTGTATCCGGAAACCCGGTTTGCCGGTGGAAAGCCTGAAATAGTTGTTGGCGTTGAGCACCGGATTCTGCATGAAATAATCCAGCTGGCCGTGCAGGGCGTTAGTGCCGGATTTGATCGTCATGTTAAACACGCCGCCGGTGTTGAATCCCCAGCTGGCGTCGAAAGTCGACGTCTGCACCTTCATCTCGCTCACGACAGGCTGCGGGGGCGAATAAGCGATCTGGGTTCCCTGAATATTGGGCGTGCCATCCACCTGGAATTCGTTTGAGCCCGGTTTCGTGCCGTTCACGCTGATCGATGACGGGGAACTGGTATCGAACGGCCGGATGTATGCCGCGGACTGCGGCGTAAACGTAACGCCGGGAGCGAATGTGCCGACGATCAGAACCATGCCGTCTTTGGTCGGCAATTCCTCAATCTGTTTGGTGTCCACCGTCTGGCCCAGCGATGCCGTCGAGGTGTCAAGCTGCGGCGCTGACGCGGTGACTTCGACGCTCTGCGTCGCTGCTCCCACCTCCATCACGACGTCCACAGTCGAGCGGTCGCCCTCGCGCAGCACGAGTCCCGCGCGCGCGTAGGTTTTGAATCCCTGCTGCTCCACCGATAAGTTGTATGGTCCGGGCAAAAGGTACGGGAGGATAAAGTCCCCGCTCGAGTTGCTGGTCGTGGTGGCATGAACTCCGGTGTCGGTATTGACGCCATCCACTTTGGCGCCCGCGATGGCCGCGCCGCTCTGGTCGGTTACGCGGCCCAGAATCGTACTGCGCGCCTCTTGCGCCGGCAGCGGCGCCGATGCAAGAAACAGGAAAACCATCATGCCGCCTGTTACTAACCGCAAACGCATTCTTCCCCCTTTACCAGCCCCAGCCTTACCGGTTGTTCGGCATCCCCGGCCAGAAATCACTGATTCACTCGCGTTGATTCGTGAGCCGCGAGTTGCCATTCTCCGCCATTCTCGACGTAGACGTGCAGCGTGCGGACCCGGAACTGCGGCGTATTCACCATCTTGATGTCGGCGTATGCAGTCAGAACCGCTGTCTTGCCATAGATCCGGATATGCATGTCGCTGTACGTCATCGATTCATACCGGGGAGGTCCCGTGGTTACGGCGGCGATGTACTCCGCCTTGGTCTGGAGCTTTCCACCCGCATGACAGTAGCTCAGGTCATCGGCGAGCAACCTGTTCAAGGCGTCGCGATCCTGTTTTACGGCAGCATGATACCAGCCTTCCGCAACAGCGCGTACGGCATCGGTGGGATCGGCCGCGAGCCCGGCCGCTGGATACGAAAGCGTCAGCGAGAGCAGGATTGCTGCATAACGAATCACGCGAGACTCCTTTTCGGTTCCCCTCGGCATTGCCATCCCGGCGCAAGTCCGGTCAGGCGTTAAGCGGACTTTATTGAATGCGGGGCGCGCTCGAAAGCCAAATTGAAAACGGAAAAGATGTTTCGCAGGGAGAAACTCGCTGTCGGAGCGGCAGGTTGTTCCCCGGATCGCACCCAATGCCTCTCACAGCATATTTTTTGCGCCCAAAACCGGCGCGTACGTCCCGATACCGTTCTCATTCGTTTCGCCAGCGAAAACGCCAGGGCTGCTGCTGACGTGCCACCGGCCGCGTGGAGAAGGATTCAGAACGCAACGCGGCGCGAGAAAACGCAGGTCACGGTACAAGGTCACGGTACAAACTTGACGCTGTTCAAGTGAGGTGATATATCAGCGGAGACGGATGGCCGAAAGAGAAACGTATGTACTCGATTCCGTCAGACGCGCATGCGAAGTTTTGCAGGCCTTCCGCTTCGAAGGCGAAGCGCTCAGGCTTCGAGATCTGGTAGCCCGAACAGGCATTAACAAAACGACTGTATTTCGGCTGGTGCGGAGCCTTGCGGAAGGCGGCCTCCTCGAAGCCCTTCCGCTCGGTCAATATCGCTCGCGTGTCAAGCCGATCCAACTGCGGCAGATCCATCTCGGATATGCAGCGCAGGGTTCCGATCTGCTGTTTTCGCGCGAAATATCGATGAGTCTGGCGCGTGCGGCCGATAAGGAAAAGATCGCGCTGCTGTCGCTCAGCAACGAGTTCAGTCCCAAGGCTGCATTGCGCAACGCCGACAAGCTGATCAAAGCGAAGGTCGATCTCGCGATCGAACACCAGACGTTCGAAGAAGTCGCCGGCGCCATCTCGGAGAAGTTCCGTGAAGCGAGAATCCCGCTCATCGCCATCGGCTTTCCGCATCCCGGTGGCGTCTATTACGGCGTAAACAACTACGAAGCCGGTTTGCTCGCCGGGCGCGCGCTGGCCCGGTGGTCAAAGCAGCGCTGGGATGGCGCGGTGCACGAAGTCATCGTGCTGGGCCGGCCCATGGGCGGCAGCGTGCCCCATTTGAGAGTCCTAGGGATGGAACGAGGCATCAACCAAGTGATGGGCGAACAGAATGTGCGCATGGTCCATGTGAATGGCGATGGCCACTTCGATGGCGCCATGCGCGTCATACGCCGTCACTTGCGATTCGGCGATCGTGGAAACATCCTGGTGGCGGCCATTAACGACCCGAGCGCGCTCGGGGCTTTGCGTGCGTTTGAAGAAGCGGGCATGATCCAGTCTTGCGCCGTGGTGGGGCATGGCGGCTCGGCGGACGCGAGGGCCGAACTTCGACGTTCCGGCACCCGGCTGGTGGGCTCAGTGGCGTTCTTCCCCGAAAACTACGGCCCGGACCTGATCTCGCTCGCGACCGGCATGTTGGGCCATAAACCCACCCCCAATACGCTCTTCATCGCGCACCGTCTATTGACGCCGGCAAATGTCAATCATTACTACCCGAATGATTCCGTTTTCGCCGAAGGCGATACGGATCTGATGCATATCGATTGACATGCCGTTTCATATCGCGGCGGCCGGGCCGCCGCGGCGTTACGCCTTGAGTTTCGCCACCAGATCGGTTTTTCCCGCAACGTCCGTCAGACGAAAATCGCGGCCGAGATAGCGATACGTCAGCTTTGTGTGATCAAGGCCGAGCAGCGCGAGCATGCTCGCGTGAAGATCGTGAAGATGGACCGGGTACTCCACCGCGCGCAGGCCCAGTTCATCGGTTCCGCCGATCACCTTGCCTCCTTTGATTCCTCCGCCCGCCAGCCAGACCGTGAAGCCGTACGGGTTGTGATCTCTGCCGGAACTGTCGCCCGCGCCGTTCCCGCCGCCGTCACAGGTTGGACTGCGGCCGAACTCACCGCCCCAGGTAACCAGCGTCGAGTTCAGCAAGCCGCGGGCCTTCAGGTCGGTCATGAGCGCGGCCACGCCGATGTCGGTTTCAAGAGCCCGATCCTGATGATTCTTATCGCAGTGTTTATGGCCGTCCCAGTCCGTCTCATTCATGCCGTCGCCCGACCACACCTGAACCAAGCGAACGCCTCGCTCCACCAGGCGGCGGGCCAGAAGACATCGGCCTCCGAAGCTCGCGGTCTTCGGGTTCGGGTGATCGAGGCCATACAGCTTTCTCGTCGCCTCCGACTCGCTCGATAGATCCGTGGCTTCGGGCGCGGCCATTTGCATTCGGAACGCGAGCTCATAGCTCGCCATGCGCGCCGCCAGCTCGGAATCGGAATTCCGCTCCTCCAGATGCTCCTGATTCAATTTGCCGAGGGTGTCGAGCATGTCCCGCTGCTGTTCTTTCGACATGCCGGCGGGGCGATTCAGATTGAGAATCGGATTTGGTCCGTTGCGCAGCGGGGTACCCTGATACTCCGCGGGCAGGAAACCCTGGCCGTAAACCGCCGGACCGGTCCTGACCCCGCCCTGCAGCAGCACCACAAAGCCAGGCATGTTGGCGTTTTCAGTGCCCAATCCGTATAGCACCCAGGAGCCCATGCTTGGCCGGCCGATGCGCGGCCATCCGCTGTTCATCAGGAACTGGGCCTGGGAATGAGTAAATCCCTCGTGATAAATGGACCGAATCACGGCAATGTCGTCCACGCATCGTGACGTGTGCGGAAACAGATCGGAGACTTCGATCCCCGATTCACCGTATTTCCGGAACGTTCTGGCGGACGCCAGAATCACGCTGTCGCGAAACTTCGAGTCCTGAAAATCGACATCGCCAAAGCTTTCCGGCGGGTGCTGCCCGTTCAACCTGACGAGCGTTGGCTTGGGATCGTAAGTATCGATGTGGCTGGGGCCACCCTGCATGAATAGCGAAATTACGCTTTTCGCGGTGGCCGGCAGCGGCGGTTTCTTCGGCGCGAGCGGATTCACAGCCATCTCCGCGCCGAGCGATCGGGTCAGCTCACTGTTGAAGAGATCCATCGCGGCCAGCCATCCAATGCCCATCCCGGAACGTTGCAGGAACCTGCGACGGCTCGAGTTTTTCAGCTCGGCCGGATCCGGTCTGCCGGATTTCGAAAAAGGATTAGTCGACATAGACGAACTCGTTCATGTTGAAAATCAGAAGACAAAGGCGTGAAAGGGAGTTCCTCGAAAGATAATCGAGAGCCATTTTGTCCACGTCGTCTTTCGGCACGCGGCCGAATGCTCTGCGCCATGCGTTACGAACCTGCGCCTCAGTATCGTTGCCGCTCTCTTTCACCAGCAACTCCGCAAACTTATCCGCTTCAGCTACTGAGAAATCGCTGTTCATGAGAGTCAGCGCCTGCGGAGCGACCGTCGAAGTGTCTCGCCGCGGGCAACTCAATGCGGTATCGGGAGCGTCGAACGTCTGCAGCATCGGCAATGTCATCGAACGCTTCATCTGCAGATAAATCGTTCTGCGGTTGTACTCGCGCGGATCGGGATTCGGCGGCCACAGGTTCGGCATGCGCGCCGCCTGGATCTCCTCTTTCGTGAGTGGAACGATGATCCCCATCCCACCCATCTTCAGGTTGAGGTTGCCCGAGGTGGCGAGCATGGTATCCCGAAGCTCATCCGCATTGAGCCGCTGACGATTCATACGGCTGAGCAGAAAGTTATCAGGGTCCTTCCGCAGATTCTCCGGAGTCGCCACGGAAGATGTTCGATATGTATTCGAAAGCATGATCAGCCGGTGCATCTGTTTGATGCTGTATCCGCGGCTGGCGAACTCGGTTGCGAGCCAGTCGAGCAGTTCCGGGTGAGTCGGCGGGTCCCCCTGCCGCCCGAAGTCATTCGGGGTTCGAACGATCCCCTCGCCGAAATGCCCCTGCCAGATCCGGTTCACCATCACCCGGCTGAGCAAAGGATGGTCGGGAGACGTCAGCCACAGTGCGAGCGCCCTCCGCCGTTGGGGCACAAAAGGACCGCTCTTCGGCTCTTCG
>DASZLO010000018.1:0-11608 GCA_035552315.1 Bryobacteraceae bacterium | reverse complement strand
GAAGCGATCGGCCTGAAGCTTGCCCTCGAGAATTCATCCGGGCACTGGATGGTTACCATCACCGGCCGGGATCGCTCTGTCCCTGGTCTGGGCACCGATCGCTTCGTGGTGTCTCCGGACGCCGGCACAAGCGATCCCTGGAGCTATCGCCTTGGCGAAGGTCTCGCTTATTCGGGACCCGGCGGAATGTCCCTGGGGAAAAGACCACGCTTGCGCCTGTGGATTTGAATCAGTGGGTGCGATTCGAGCGGCCCGGCCATTACCGCGTGCATGCTTTGTTTCATGCACAAGGTCCCGCGCGGCAGAGTGTCGCGCTGGAGTCGAACGAAATCGATATCGAGATAGTGGCCGCCGACGCTGCCTGGCAGGATGAGCAACTGCGGAGCGCCGTCGTGCGAAAAACTGGAGCGTCACGAGCGAGGATTTCGATAAAGTGCGCGAGCTTTGCGTCACACAGGGGCTGCAGGGTGCAGGCGGAACAATATCGGAATCAGCGCAGGTGAATACCAGCCGGCTTCGAGTGGAACACCTTTTACTTACCATGCCGAAAGAATTCAGCACTCTGAAAAATCGTACCGGATCATGGCATAGAACGTCCGATGACTTGTAATCCGTCTTATCGGTAAGGCTTGCCCAGCGTTGGCCGCAGCGCACGCGGCTGGGCGATGGTATATGCAGAGTGGAACGGACCAGATGTGCGGTCACAGCCGAGTCAGGAGCCGCACGGGACTTCGAACGACCTGCGCCATGATTGCTCTATGCGAACTGGAAGGGATCGCCCGACAATGCCGCGGATGTGCGGAACAGGTCGCGCCGGTCGCGCGTGGATTTCACTTCGTTGCTTCCCTCGCCAAACTGCCGGGTGACGCGGCGCACCGATTCGTTTTCGATCGCCTGCAGGGCGGCCGGTTCGTCCATCACCGGGGTCACACATGCAGCGCAGATGTTTTTCAGCCCGTTGTCGCCATGCTGATTGGCCGTGTCCAGCAGAAAAGCGAAAGCACGCTCCGAGCGCGCCACCGGTAAGAACGTTCGTATACTGGTGCAGGACTGGCGGAATGCGGCAATGGCACAATCGAGCTGCGTTTTCTGCCAGACGCGGTCGAGCGCGGCAGCCGCAAAGCGCGATGTCCACACGTCGTCGGTGAGATTGAAAGCCGGATCCGTCGTTTTGCCGCCGTCTGTGACGCCGCCGTTCGGCTTGGCCGTGTGCGCAAGCAGACCGGAAGCGACGCCAAGCTCGCCAGCCCCGAAAATTTCCACGAATCGATCGGGCTGCGCCTGTTGAAAGGCGTTCACGAGTTCGTTGAGGCGCTTCGGTCTCTGGGCCCACTGGATCAGCCCGAACGACAGGCCGGCGCCGTCGGTGTTGGGGTTGATTGCGGCGAATTTTCCCGCGCCCTCGCATCCCGCTGTAATCGCCACCAGACGGTTAAAGCCCGACCATTCGCAGTCCAGCACCAATGCCAGATAGGCCCGCGAGATAATCGGCGACGGCGGGTCCTTTTCAGCCAGCATGCGCAGCGTATCGTGGTCCACCTGCCCCGTGGGCTCGCGACCGTTATTGCCCTGGAAAACCGATACTGCCCTCGCCGTTCCCGGCCCAAAGATCCCGTCCGGGATGCCGATGCTCGCTTTGTAACCGAGAAGCAGTTGCTGGATCGCGACGACGGCTTCCGCGTCAGGATCGCCGCGCGCAATCGGCGGCTCCGCCGCATGCTCCCAGAGCGAATCGACTTTCGGAATTCCTGTAGGAATCATTTCGTTAACTCAACGGGCTCCGGTGTTCGCGACCAGACCTCATTATGTACTGACTCATCACGGCGCACCGATGCACCTCGCTCTGGCCACAATGTCTGCTCCGCCCGGACCGCGGTTCACGGTCAGAACCCAATATTGGCCGGCCTGCTCGATGCTGACTGCCTCGCCCTTGCCGAAAAACTTGCCCGAAACAGTTGTCAAAAAGCAGACCGACCTGTCCGTTCTGGTCATGCTTCTGCTTGCGCTGCCGGTGTTGTTGGTGCCCGGCAAGCTCATCTCATATACCTCCGAATACCACGGCTTTCCGCGAATCTCGCCCGTGAACGACGTTGTGCCGAAAACATTGGTACCGTCATTCTGCGCCTGCGTGATTTCTCCCCATAGCCTTATCTTCCTGTAGGAGTCGGTATTGATTCCTACGATATTCAGTCCCGGACCAAACGTCCCCGTTCCCATCACGCCGTCGTTCGTGTCTTTGGCCGTGTTGGTGAACCTTAAAGCGTTGTTGATTTCAAGCGGCCTGAGCGGAGTGGCGGTCCCGATTCCGACGGGTCCGCTTACGTAAAGCCGGTTGGCGAGTTCAGCGGGCCCGTCTACCCGAAGCTCCTTAGCGATTCGGACCTTGCCGCTGCCGTCGATCGATAATGGATCCCCTGTCTGGGCGAGGCTCGTGGCCACCAGCGCCACAAAGCACACGGCGAGGGGCCCGCGGCCTTTGAAAACGTTCCCTGGCGCCCGGTCGCGCGCCTGTCGCAACTCCAGTACCGCCACCCTTTCGTGGAGTTTCCGCAACTCGTTCCGCAGCTCATCGTAATTGAAAGCTTCCGAATGTTGGCTCACTTATCTTCTGCTCCAGACCTCTCGGCTCGGGCAATCAGCCGATCTGTATAAGATTCTCAAGCCCGCGCCGGAAGCCGCTCGAGGAAGTCAAAGTTGCGTTGCCCGGCCGCCGATAAGGAAAACCGAGGCCGGTCGCGCCTTCCTTCGGGTATCGCTCGCCGCGACGGCGGAGGACAATCTTCTCACTTGTTGCATCCGTTGTCCATATCGCTTTAATTACGCTTTAATTACCGGCGTCTTCAGCTCGGCGATGCCATGAAGGGCGGACCATTCGACAGGCCACGAGAATACATCCCTGAGCGAGTCCATTTCGGCGCGGTACCCAGAATGGGCGGCGGCGTTCATCCACAGCATGCTCTGCTTCAGGGCGCGCGCATCCGAGGCCGCACGGTGTGCCGGAAAGCCGCTCTATGTTCAGCCATTGCCAGAAAGGATCGGCAATAGCGCCAGATTCCACCTCAGGACTCCCGGCGGACTCGGCGAGCCGGCCTATGGCGTCGATGCGGCGCGTTTCGATATCCCGCTGAAACGCGGCGACGCAGCATTCCGGAAACTCTGCAAGTCTGTAAACCGGCGCGTAGTCGCGCCGTTCCCAAAGCATTTCCATTTCCCGCACCACCGGCGCCGCACCGAAAGCAACATCGTAGAGAAACGGCCTGCCCGCCTGCGGGAAGATTCGGAAGCGTGGGCCCGAACAGCCACTCCGCGCACGCCGAGCGGCTCGACAGCGACTCCGCGGCGCTTGCCGGCAGCCTGAAGGCGGAAAATCATTTCGACGAACCGGAGGAGATGGGATGCCGCAAATGCCGGCCGATATACTCGATCTTCACTTCTTCTGGCAGTAGAGAAGCGCTACGTTCTTAGGCCGGTTCTCGGCGGCCGTGCGGACGCCCGGCGCTCTGGAGGCATCGAAGTTGGCTGTACTGCCGGAGCCGCCAGCGGGCTTGTAATCTCCTGCGTACTTGTTATAAGTGTCGACAGACTTCGCTACCTGAAAAGCGCCCGACGTCCCTGGGCGGAATCCCCAGGGCCATGCCCGGTTGGCCTCGCCAACCACACCATTCAATTCCCCCGTTATATTGCGAATTGCGTCCTCCTGCGTATTTCCTGGAGTCCGTTGACCGTCCGCATCGACTCTTTGTCCGCTCTTGTCGACGCCCCTGATGAAGCGGCCGTAAGCGGGCGCGTAGTCAGTCCATCCGGAGGGACAGGCCGTCAGGTTGAATGCCGTCACCGCCCCGGTCAGGACCGCGGCCGTGGCCTGCGTAGTGCCATCCGGAAACTGGAATCCCCCGGCCGACGAACGGATCGTTCCGGCAACATCGAGTCTCTGCGCCGGCGCCGAGGAGCCGATCCCGACATTGCCGGCCCCGTCTATGAATAATGCGTTCGCGGCGTTCTGCCCGTGAATAGCGGCGACTCCGAGCAGCAAAATTCCCACCAGCACCAGTCCCGTTTTGCCGCCGCCGGTTAACACTCTTCGACCCGCGTGCCTGGGCTGGCGCGCCTCCAGATCTTCCAGCCTCTCGTGCAGAACGCGCAGTTCGGCTCTCAACTCCTCGCAATGACAATCAGTCGGCTGGCTCATCGTAATCCCGCTTTCCCGCTTTCCCGCGTTTCCGCGCCAATTCAATTGATGTCGATGACTTCATCGTTTCCGCGACGGCAATCTGATGGTCGCACTGAAGCAATCCTCGCTTTTTCGGCAGTGCCCAAGTCTCGGCCGCGGGTGTCACTCGAAGCCGGAGCATCATCCGCGATGAGAAACTGAATGTTTTCGATAAGCCACCGCAACGGCGAAAAATGGAAAGGAAGAGAATTAGAATGAAAAGCGTCCTGAAGATAACTCTCGTCATCCTCTTTTTTATCGCCCACGCTGCCCCGGCCCAGCAGGATGCACTCACCATCGATTCCGGCGGCGCGGTCACAGTCGCGAAGGGATTGGCTGTTAATGGAAACGTCGGTATCGGAATCTCGAGGCCGGGAGCGCGCCTCACCATACGCAACAACTCCACCGATCCCGGCACGTCCAGCGCAGGCAAGGCGCTGTTCGTGAGCGGAGTATTCGGACCGGGCGAGACCCGCGACGGCGGCATCGAATTTCTTCACGACAATCTCACTCAGGGCATTGGCTTCGGTTACAACACGATCTACGCGAGCGGCTCGAATCCTTCGCAAAACCTGAACCTCATCGCCAGAGGATCGGGGAACATTACGCTGAATTCCTATGGCGGCGCGACCGGCAATATCGGCATCGGCACAACCGCGCCGCAGGCGAAGCTGGACGTCGCAGGCGATATCAGGGCCAACGGAACAATCCGCGCGGGTGCAAACGCGGTGCTTGGAACCGGAATTGCCGCCGGATACTATCAGGACGCGAACAACGGCGCATATCGCGCGTTCCCCAACGGCAGCGCATATTACTTCCAGAGTTTCCAGGGCGCCGGGACAACGATGTTCATCGGCCTCCAGGGAACGTACGGGGGCAGGGTTGGTATCGGCACGACCACACCGAGCGTCCCACTCGAAGTCAGGAGTTCCATGAGATACGATCTGGGCGGCAATTTCTGGTTCGCATTCAAAAACGAATCCAGAATAGCCGCGGGCGGCGCGCATCTTAATAACATCTCGATTAAAACGGCCTTTGGTATTCAAACGGAATATGGCTTCTATGTTACGTCCGACCGAAGGATAAAGAGGGCTCTGAGGCTCTCCGACAACGCGCTCGATCTTGACATCCTGACTCGCCTGCGGCCCACCGATTACGGGTACATCGACGTTGCCCACTACGGCGACCAGCGCAGGAAAGGGCTTATCGCTCAGGAAGTGGAAAGCGTTTTTCCCCAGGCGGTTAGCAAAGGCACCGGCGTTGTGCCCGATATTTATAAGCCCGCGGAAGTTCACGACGGCTGGGTTGGATTGTCCACTGATCTCAGGAAAGGCGACCGCGTTAAGCTGATCGACTCGAAGAGCGAAGGCGTCTACGAGGTGACTGAGGTCGAGAAGGACAGATTCCGCGCCAACTACAGCCCCGGTGGGGATAAGGTCTTCGTCTTTGGCCGGGAGGTGAACGACTTCCGCACGGTGGATTACGACGCCGTCGCCGTGCTCAACGTCTCAGCCACGCAGGAAATTAAAAAGCAAATGGATGCCGAAGTGGAAGCCCTGAAAGCCGACAACGCGAAATTGAGAGCCCGCCTGGATGCCCTCGAGAAAAGGCTGATCTCCGGCGAAGAGTCTGCCGCGCGTACCGCTTCGGTGCAGACTGCCAACACGGCAAAGTGAAGCATTCCAGGACAAACGGTTTGCCTCGAAAACGGCCCTGAAAAACATGAAAGTCGAAAAATTGGTATTCTTCCGAAAGCGATGTTTCCGAAATGCTCCGTCACCGCACTCGTCATTTATTGACCGATAGTTCGCCAGCGAATGTCTGAAACGCGTTTTGACGTGGAAGTGGAGACTCTTTCGGCGCAACTTCCCTTTGAGGGGCGCTCTGGCATACTCCTCGGCAAGCCTTCAGAACCCGTCCCGCCGTGGCCGGAAGATCCGCTGCCAGAGGGGCGCTATTACATGCGCTTTACGCAATCGCAGCCGGCAACGGCAAGACCGGCATCAACCGAAGCGGCGGTCGCGAAGAGCTCATCGCTGATCAAAGCGCCTTCTGGGGAGTCTTCGGTCAGGGTTGCGGACGTAACAAGGGCCAGTCGATTTCGAGTTGCAGCGGCGGAGTCGACGCTCATGAATGCGGCAGTCCGCCCATCGCTGGAGCAGGCGGCGACGACAGTTTCAACCTCTCTCTGCGCATCGGCCGTCCGGCCTTCGGGCGTTGAAGCAGCGCAGGTGCATTTGGGGAATGTAACAAGTGGAACGGCGAATCCTTCAACCGGCCGGCAGGGGGTGGCGACCGCGTCCGTCTCCGCCCGGAGGTTGAAGTAAGTGCGCGATTTCAGAAATTCGGCCACACTCGTGCCTGCCGCGCCGGCACTTTTGCCGGCGCTTGTTTCTTCGACGGGTCAGGTGCGCCCGCGATACGTGACCGGATTTCAGAAACGGCGCACTAACAGGATGCTGAAAAGCGTTACTTGCCGCTCCCTGACTGTCGCGGTTCAAAAGATGGCTGCTGATTCTGAAGCAGTTTTTGAACCGCGCGCGTCAGCAAGCGGCAACGCGACGCCCTTTTTTCAGAATGATTGGGGAAGTACGGAAGCGAGTCAGATTCAGAGGAGAAAGAGGCTAAATTCATGGCAGCACCAGACGTATTTCTTGGAGTAGTTCTTGAAATCGAGGGCAAGGACATCGCCCTCGAACCGAAGACACCGGTCAACAAAATATCGGTTTACGGACTTGAGGCCGAGTTGCCCAAGGGCACGGAAGTGCTGCTGGGCTCCGTCGGGGGTGGCATCCAAAGCTTTGTTCAGTCCGTGACGAACGATCCTACGTGGAAAATGCCCGATAAAAAGGATCTGCCAGGTGTAGTAGCGGGTGTCTACGATACAGTGATGACGGCGGAAATTACAATCAACGATCTTTATATAAAAATCCCTCCAAAGTCCAACGATGAAAAAACGGCTGCGGAGAAGCTGGAAACCGCGTATCGTCTGGGTGTCTATGTCGGCTGGCCGAAGCCGCAGTCTCTGATCGGGAATCTTTCTCTGAAAGGGATCTCGATCAGGGTGGACAAGAGCGCGACCCCGGCGCTGCCGGCGCCGCCCAAATAAGAAACGCCGCAACCGCTCAGCAGTTTATACCGGGATGCGCCGCTTCCGTCCGAAGGGTCGCCGTTTCCCAGTGATCCTGACACACGACTGCAGGCAAGGCCGCAGAGGACACCCAATTGGCAGATGACAAGGCCCAGACGCCAGGCGCCAGCGTAACTCTTGGTATCTCCGCCGAAATGCAGGTGGGGCAGACGGTGCTCGGCGGCGACCTGCAGATCGGCGGGAAGGCCTATGGCGGACGACTTCGAGTTGTAAGAGGTCAGCCGGTCGATCTCATCGACCTGTTGAAATCGGCACTTGGCGAGGGTTCCGTGGCAAGCGCCGGCGGGCTCAGGCTGGAGGTCGAGGAAATACTGTTCGCGGCGCTGCAGGCCGCGGACAAAGACTCGAAGACGAAACTGATCTTCGGGCTGAAGATCCGCACCGACGTCGATCTGACGGAGCTTCCCCTCGCCGGCGCCATGATTCGCAAGGTGCTGCCCGCGGGCCAGAAAGTCGCTGTCGAAGGCCTTCAGCTTTTCATCTGTTCCGGGTCATGGGTCAGGAGCGAATATTCTTTCCTGGCAAACGAGGATTTTAAGATTGAACAAATGCCGGAGTCGCTCGCGAGCGGAGTGAATCTGCTTGCCACGGTCTGGCTCGGCAAAGACCGCAAATATCTTGGGCTTCCATCCGCTCCTCGACCGCCGGAGACCAGTCAGCCGGCCTCTGCTTCGCCAAAACCTCTTCCAGCCAGTCAGCCTTCAACCGAAACGGGATCTGTTTCCCTCGGCCCTTCCGACAAGACCACTTGGATCGAGCTGAAGAAGACCTTCGGGCCGGTGTTGCTCCAGCGCATCGGCCTGAAATACGAAGACGGAGCGGCTTCAGTCCTGATCGATGGCGCCGTGAATCTCGCGGCTCTCACTTTTTCCGTGCAGGGTCTTGGCGCGGGCATAAAATTCGGCGATGGATTCAAGCCGATCTTTCATCTTCAGGGCCTGAGTCTTTGCCTCACACAGGGACCCCTTACTATCGCTGGCGGCCTGCTCCTGATCAGCCAGTCTCCGCTCGAGCTTGTTGGAACGCTGCTGGTCTCGGCAACGGGATTCACAATCTCGGCAATCGCCTCTTACGCCGATATGAGCGGCAAGCCCTCGTTTTTTGCTTTCGCAGCCCTTCAGGCGCCGCTGGGCGGTCCCGCATTTTTCTTCGTCACCGGTTTGGCGTTTGGGTTCGGCGTGAACCGGTCGCTCAGGCTTCCGGAAATTGCCGAAGTTCAGAATTTTCCCCTGATCCGGGCCGCCACCGATTCGGATTACCTCGGGAAAAGCCTGGACCTGCGCGCCATCAGCGCAAGGCTTCAGACGTACCTGCCACCGAAAGACGGAGACTTCTGGATCGCCGCGGGCGTAAAATTCACCTCATTTCGCCAGATCGAATCGTTTGCGCTGCTTTCCGTCTCCTTCGGGACACAATTTCAAATCGCTCTGCTTGGAATCTCGAAGCTGTCGGTCGCCCAGCCGCCCGCGCCGGTGATCGTGTACGCCGAGCTGGCGATTAAAGTCTTGTTTTCGCCGGAAAGCGGGTTGCTGTCCGTCGAAGCCCGGCTGACGGAAAACTCTTACATCCTGACGCGCGAATTCAAACTGCGCGGCGGCTTTGCATTCTATGTGTGGTTTGCCGGACCGCATGAAGGCGACTTCGCGATTTCGCTGGGCGGATATCATCCGCGGTTCCAGGTGCCGGCCCACTACCCGCGGCCGGATCTCGTGCAGTTCAGCAGCAGGTACGGCAATGAAGTCACCATCCAGGGCAGTTGCTATTTCGCGCTGTGCCCCTCCGCCATCATGGCCGGTGCATCGCTGAACCTGGTGTTTCAGGCCGGTGGAATCCGGGCATGGTTCATTGCCTACGCCAATTTACTGGTGCAGTGGAAGCCTGTTTATTATGACATTGAAATCGTCATTTCGATAGGCGTGTCGCTGACTCTCGATTTCGGGCTGTTCCGGGTTTCCCTCTCAGTGGAACTGGGCGCTTCCCTCAATCTCTATGGGCCGCCTCTGGGAGGGACGGCCAGAATTTCTCTATCCGTGGTCAGCTTCACGATAAGCTTCGGCGTCGATAAGGCTCCTCCTCCGCCTCTCTTGTGGGAGTCGGACAACCCGGAGAAATCTTTTGTGAAATCGTTCCTGGCGGCGCCCGCCGCAAAAGGGACTAACTCAGGCGCCGGCGTTACTCAGACTCTGGTCGGCGATGGCTTGCTCGAAGAGATGAAACAGGGCGATGAGATCATCCGATACGTGAATCCGCACCGGCTGGTCATAAGCTGCCGTTCTCAAATCCCAGTCACCGCGGCGACCCGGAATGGGCAGGATCTTCCCGTTGAATGGAATATAAATCTGGGCGTTCGCCCCATGCGGAAGACGCAGTTCTATTCGCTCATGGAGGTTAGCCTGGTTCCGGCGGCAGCCGGTGCTTCGGAGACAGACAGGAAAGAGATGGCGCAATACCTCGATCAATACATCGAGGTTTCTGTCGTTACGAAGAATGTACCGCGCGCGCTTTGGGCCGGCGATCCCGCGAATCCGAATGTTCCCGAGAAGCAACAGACGCTTGACAATGCGATGGTCGGTCTGGAGATCAGAACCAAAGCCGGCCCGCGGCCTTGGGAAACGCCCGCGCTGAAGCTGGAAGTTCTGAGTTACGACCGGTATTACAAGACGTTCATCTGGTTCGAACGTTCGCCTGCACCGGCCCTGCCGGATTATGGAGACAAGACCTTAGCGTCCACTATTAACGACGCTGGGGTAGTGGGCATCAGGAGCGCGATAGTAAAAGCTCTGCGCGAGAGCGGACGCAAGATTATGGAGCCGGTCGATCTCCGTCTTAAGCAACTGGAAAACGCCCGCTATATTTTTCAGACGGAACCGCTGATGGCGCGGGTGGGTCAGTATCCGCCCAGAGGTTATCTGGATACCTGATGCGTCAAAAGAGGGAACGACTATGCCAGACGAAGTAAAATACGATCCCCCGGTAACACTCAAGGCGGGAGAGATTCAATTCATCGAAGCCTGTCATCCGGCGTTGGTGGCGGGAGGCTACGAGGCGCACACCGGAATGCAGATCCGGGAGAACAAAGACGCGAAGGTTCCCTGGAATTCCGACCCTTATGCATCCAGCGTCGCCTTCCGTGTCGATGCTCCGCGCTTCACCCTGGACCCCGCCGATATCCATTCGGTGTATCCGCCCGTCAACGCAACAGGCAGTTTCGACAACTCGTTGCCGCATGTCGTTTTCACCCGCCGCACGCTGCCGTGGGAGCGGACGCTGGACGGCATTCCCCCGCGATTCGGAAAGCCTTTTCTTCCCTGGATGGCCCTGTTGCTGCTCCAGGAGGACGAATTGCGCTCCTCCACTGAGGTGGGTAAAGTGAGGCCTTTGCCCGTCTTCAGCGAGCAAGGAGAGAGTCTGCTGCGTTCTGACTCCAAAGATGTGCTGGTGCCGGACGTGGGGCAGAAGGATGTGGGGCAAAAAGGGACCGGCGGTCCCGGCTCGCAGATTCGGTCCGCGTCATGGCTGCAGGAGAAATTCCGTTATACAGCGGATGCTAAGTGCCTCGCGATCGACCTTCCCGCCCAATTGTTCAAAGCAGTGACGCCGCGCAATGCGGATTTGACTTACCTGGCGCATGTTCGCCAGGTTGATACGGGCAACAAGGAAGTTCTCGGTATCAACGACAAGGGCTGGTTCTCGCTCGTCATGGGGAACCGCCTGCCTCAGCCTCAGAAGAGCCATCGCGTCTTCCTTGTATCTCTGGAGGGATTTCAGGACTGTCTGACCGAAGACTGGGTGGCTGAGGAGGGTCGCAAAGTGCGGCTCGCTGTACTGGTCTCATGGAGTTTCACATGCGAAGGCGAAAACAATTTCAAGCGTTATATGCACGAGCTCAACAACGGATCATCCACGAGCAATGAGTTGCCCGAATCGGCACTGCGTCTTCCGTTTAAGCCTTACGAGAACTTAGACGGCGCGGAAAAAACCGTTAACAGCGCGTATTCACTCGGATATACCGCCTTTGATCATCTGATGCGTCACGGCGAGAGTACCGTCTCCTGGTATCGGGGTCCGCTCGTACCCCTGAATTACGCCAAGCCGCAACAGATCCAGGAGCCTGCGAGCGGATCCGACGAGCTTCTTCGCTACGATCCCGAAACCGGAGTGTTTGACGCAACCTACGCCGCCGCCTGGCAACTGGGGCGGCTTCTTGCTTTGCAAAACCAGGCATTTGCATTGGCTCTCGATCGGGC
>DASZLO010000017.1:0-7876 GCA_035552315.1 Bryobacteraceae bacterium | reverse complement strand
GAACCGGGGAGCGACGGCGTGGTGTGGTGGAGCGATTATCCGGATCAGGCGCGGAACCATCCGTCGGCGGGTTTACTGGATCGCTGCCGCGCAACAAAGACTTGTCCGAAGGTAGTGGAGACCTTTGGAGGTCTGGAGTTCTGGGAGCTTCGCATGTCGCCCGATCTGGTGGGCACCGATGCCAAGGAAGACATTCCGCTGCCGGATAACGTTCGCCGTTATTTCTTCCCGTCGACGACGCATGGCGGCGGACGCGGCGGTTTCAATGCGACTGCGGCCGCGGCCCCTGCCGGCTGCGTTCTGCCGGCCAATCCAAATCCCGAAGCGGATACGCTGAAGGTTCTGCGCGCGGATTTGATCGATTGGGTCGTTAAGGGAACGGAGCCGCCTCCCAGCCGTTATCCGCGTCTGGCGGAAAAGCAATTGGTGGCAGCGAACAGAGCGGCGATGGGATTCCCCACCATCCCCGGCTATCCGTCCCCGGATGGCGTAGTCAACGTGCTTTACGACTATGACTTCGGCACCGCATTCAACTACAACGATCTGTCGGGCACCATCAGCATGGCGCCGCCGAAGATCCGGAAAGCACTGCCAACGCTGGTCCCGAAGACCGATGCGGATGGAAACGACGTGGGCGGCGTGCCGTCCGTGCTGCTGCAGGTTCCGCTGGGGACTTATACCGGATGGAACGTTACGGCGGCCGGATTTACCAAGGGACAAATCTGCGGATTGAATGGCGGATTTATTCCGTTCGCGAAGACTAAAGCGGAACGGATGGCTTCGAACGATCCGCGGCTCTCGCTGGAAGAACGGTATGGCACGCATGACGCTTATGTCGCCAAAGTGAAAGCGGCGGCGGCGAAAGCGGTGGCCGAGCATTTTCTGTTTCAGGAAGATGCCGACCGGCTGATCGCGCAGGCCACGTCCAGCAACGTTCTTAAATAAGACGCTCAATAGCTGCCGGACTGCCGCAGCATGCCGCCATCGATGAAGTAAGTGGATCCAGTGATGTACGCGGCTTCGTCGGAAGCGAGGTATACGGCGAGGCCGGCGATCTCCTCCGGCTTCGCCCAGCGATGCAGGGGAATTTCGCGCATGAGCGCTTTCTCGATTTCGGGTTTCGTTTCGATATCCGCATCGATGGGAGTGTAAACCGCGCCGGGGCCGATGTTGTTGACTGTGATGTTGGCCTTCGCCAGTTCGACGGCGATGGTTCTGGTCAGCATGCGGAGTCCGCCCTTGCTGGCGCAGTAGGCTGCGTTGGTTGGCATGGGGAGGTCTTCATGCACGGAGGATATGTTGATCAGGCGGCCGCCGAGGCCCTGTTCGATCATCTGGCGGGCGGCGGCCTGAGAGACCAGGAACGGACCGATCAGATTCACGTCGAGAATCTTCTGCAGTTCTTCCAGCGGGCAATCCACAAAAGCGATCTTCTTCTCCACGCCCGCGTTGTTCACAACGATGTCGAGCTTGCCGAAAGTCTGCACAGCGGAGCGGATCAGATGCGCCACCTCGGCCCGCTTGCTGACGTCGGCCGCCACAGCGATGGAGCGGCCGCCGAAGGCCGCTATTTGTTTCTCCGTATCGGCCGGAGCCGCGGGGTCTCCAATATAGTCGACCACCACGGCAGCGCCTTCGCGGGCAAAACGGATGGCAATGGCTTTGCCGATGCCGGTCGCGGCGCCGGTGACGATGGCCACTTTATTTTCCAGTCGCATTGGTTGTTCCGGATCTGAAGATGCAAGTTTGGGGCCGGGTGTGGTGCGATTTCCGCCACGGCCCCAAAGGTGCTGAATCGTAGATCGTGGCTGATTTCACGTGCGATTTTCGCCAGCCGGCGCATCCGTTCCCCCATTTTTGGGAGGATTGCGTGGGGAGCGGCCATGCGCCCCTGGGGCTGCGCGCAGACTGGCAGAGGCAATTGTTGCGGTGCCATCGGGAGTTGGGTTTTCAGCGGGTGCGTTTTCACGGAATTCTCTCCGACGATATGGGCACGCTGATCTGTCAGGACGAGAAGCCGCTGTATTCGTTCTTCAATGCGGACCAGATCATGGATTTTCTGCTGCCCGCGGGGATGCGTCCGTTCGTTGAGCTCAGCTTCACGCCGCGCATGCTGTCGTCCGGGGACACTTCGGTATTCCACTACGCCGCCAACGTCACACCGCCGAAGAACTATGCGGACTGGGGCACGCTGATACACAAACTGGTCAAACATTGGGTGAATCGCTACGGGACGGAGGAAGTTCGGCAGTGGCGATTCGAGGTCTGGAACGAGCCCAATCTGAAGGCCTTCTGGACAGGCACGCAGCAGGAATACTTTTCCCTTTATAAGACGACAGTGGAGGCGATCAAAAGCGTGGACGCCTCGCTTCAGGCGGGCGGGCCGGTCACCGCGAACAACCAGTGGATCCCGGAATTCCTCGACTATTGCCAAAAGAACCGCGTACCGGTGGACTTCGTCAGCACGCATCACTATCCGACGGATGCGTTCGGAAAACCGGGCGCCGATACCGAAACGCAGCTTGAGCATTCTCCGCGTCACATGATGCGCGATCAGGCAGCGAAGGCGCGCGACGAAGCCGGCGATCTTCCGCTTTTCTATACGGAGTGGAACATTTCGTCCAACCCGCGCGATCCGCTGCATGACGAGCCGTTCGCCGCGCCATTCATTATCAGGATCGTCATGGAAGCGCGCGATTTGGTGCAGGGTTACAGCTTCTGGACCTTCAGCGATATCTTCGAAGAGAACTACTTTCCGTCGGTTCCGTTTCAGGGCGGATTCGGGCTGCTGACGCTGCACGGGATTGCCAAGCCGGCCTATCGCGCGTTCGAACTGCTGCATCGTCTGGGGAACGAATCCATTGCCGTCACCGGGACACATGAAACAGCGGATGTCTGGATGGTGCGCAAGGGGAAGTCCGCGACCGCGTTACTGACGAATCTCGCGATGCCGCATAAGGCGATTCAAACCACGCTGGTAAATGTGCATCTCGCAGGAGCGCCGCGGCCGCGTGTTGCTTACATCGAACGGATCGATGAAGACCATGCGAACCCGCGACGGCTCTGGGAATCGATGGGCGCGCCCGAGTATCTCAGCTCTCTGCAGGTGAGTCAACTGGAGAGTGCGTCGTGCCTGGTCAAAGAGGCTCATCCCTGGTCAGGCGGGGCCGCCGATGGTGAGGATCTGACGCTCAGCGCCGCGCTTCCTCCGCAGAGCGCCGCGGCCATTACGATTGAGTTCGACTGAGTTCATCCTCCGGCAATATGGTTTCGGCAATTCCTTTCGACGGTTTGGCGGACGACGAGATGCTGGACGTTCTCCAAAAGGAAACGTTCGAATATTTCGTGCATGAGACAAACGACGCCAACGGTCTGGTGCGGGACAAGACCCGGCCGGACTGGCCGGCCAGTATCGCGGCGACCGGTCTGGCGCTGGCTGCCTACCCGACGGGCGTAGAGCGGGGCTTCATGCATCGGAAGACCGCGGTGGAACGTACGCTGGCGACTTTGAGGTTTTTCCGCGACAGCCGCCAGGGAGAGGAACCGGATGCAACCGGGCACAAAGGCTTCTACTATCATTTCCTCGACATGGAGACGGGCCGGAGGGCATGGAACTGTGAACTGTCCACAATCGATTCGAGCTATCTGCTGGCGGGCGCGCTGACCGCGGCGGAGTACTTCGCGGGCGACGATCCGCTGGAACGCGAGATCCGCGACTGCGCCGGGATTCTTTATCGCCGCGCCGACTGGCAATGGGCGCAGAATGGCACCGGGCGTCTCTGTTTAGGGCGGAAGCCGCGCCGCGGATTCCTGAACTATTACTGGGCCGGATACGACGAATCGATGATCATGCAGGTGCTTGGTCTCGGCTCTCCCACGCATCCCTTGCCGGAAGAGAGTTACCGGACATGGACGTCCACCTATCGCTGGAAAAAAATCTACGGCATTCCCCACGTGAGCGCGGGGACGCTCTTCATCCATCAGATCTCGCAGTTGTGGCTGGATCTGCGGGGAATTCGCGATGAATACATGCGCGATAAGGGCATCGACTATTTCGAGAACAGCCGCCGCGCGACTCTGGTGCAGCAGCAATACGCGATCCGCAATCCGCGAAAGTGGAGACACTACGGAGAGCACTGCTGGGGAATCACCGCCAGCGACGGTCCGGGACCGAAGACGCTCGTCATCGATGGCGTGAAGCGAAGGTTCTTCGACTATGTGGCGAGGGGAGTGCCGTCAGGCCCGGACGATGGGACGGTAGCGCCGTGGGCTGTAGTCGCATCGCTGCCTTTTGCGCCGGAGATCGTGCTGCCAACCATCCGGCATTTCAGCGCGCTCAAACTGCGGGTGAAAAATCCCTATGGATTCAAGGCGACGTTCAATCCTACTTTTCCGGAGCGGACCGGCGAACCCGACGGATGGGTTTCGGGGTACCACTTTGGATTGAACCAGGGGCCGATCGTTCTCATGATTGAGAATTGCAGAACCGGTCTCACCTGGAAGCTGATGCGGCGCTGTCCTTACATTATTGAAGGGCTGCGGCGGGCCGGTTTTGAGGGCGGCTGGCTGGATGCGAAAACGGATTCGGACGCCTAGTTTTTCGGCGCGGCTTTCATGAGCCGCAGCCAGACTTCCTGGTCGAAGCCCCGGTTGGGAGCGGCCTGGCCGGTGCGGACGACGATCAGATCTCGGCTGGGAACGATGTAAATTTTGCGATCCTGCGCGCCGAGGGCGGCCACGAGTTCGGCTGGAGCAGCGGGGATCAGGGCGGTTTCCGTGCGCGTGCGGCCGGGTTTCAGCGCATAGGCAGAACCGTTGAGCCACCACAATCTGCCATAGGCGGGATTGGTCGGGCTCCGCTGGAAGAGCGCGGCCACCTGCGTTTCGGAAATCACGCGCGTGCCATCGGCGGCCTTGCCTTTGTCGATCACGAGCTGGCCGAGCTTCGCCATGTCGCGGGGCGTGGTGAAGAGACCGGTGGGGTTGCCGACGTTGCGCATGGCGGCGGGCCGCTGCCGCCAGAGAGTGTCGGTCATGCCGGCAGGTTCAGTCAGCCAGAGGCGCGTGATGTCATCGAGACTTTTGCCGGAAGCTTTTTCGAGAACGGGCTTCATGATCGCGTAGGCGGGCGTGTTGTAGAAAAACTTCGTTCCGGCCGGCGCTTCGAACGCGAGGGGTTCATCGAGTCCCGAACTCATTTCCATCAGGTTGCGAACGGTGATTGCCCTCTCCTGCTCGGGCGTGGCTTTGGACCACCCGGGGCCGGTGTAATCGGAGACCGGTTTGGAAATGTCGAGCAGTCCTTTATCGATGGCGACGCCCGCAAGGATGGCGATGAAGCTCTTCTGCGCGGAGGCGACGTCTTCCTGAATCGCGCCGTGGGAGTCGGTTCCGTGCGTGAACGCGGTGGCAAAGGCGGTCGCGCTCGCGGGCAGCGGCCAGTTGTGTTCGTAGATCACCTGACGGTTCTGGACGATCAGAAAGCCGGTCGTTTTCTGGGATTCCACAAAAGCGGCGACTTCTTCGAGGGCGGCGGTGTTCCAGCCTGCTTTGGCGGGATCTGTGGACGGAAGGTCCTTCGATCCAGGCGCGCCGAAGCCAAGAGATGCGCAGGCCAGCACGAAGGAAGCAGCCGGGAGTTTCATGGCCCTATTCTTTCATGTCCATACCTGACGGGAGCGCCTGAAATTCCTTCTGTGGTCAAGTATAGGGAGATGCCACTTACAGACTATGTTTCACTCGGACGTTCCGGGTTGCGGGTGAGCCCGCTTTGTCTTGGAGCGATGACGTTCGGCAAGGAATGGGGATGGGGTTCCACGGTTGAGGAATCGCAGCAGATCCTCGATCGTTATCTCGATCTCGGCGGGAATTTCATCGATACCGCGAACGGTTACACGAAAGGCCATTCCGAGAAGATTATCGGCGATCATCTTGGACGGCACGCCGCGCGGCGCGAGCGCGTGGTGATTGCGACGAAGTTCTATACGAGCATGTTCCGGGGCGATCCGAACGCAGGCGGCGCGAGCCGGAAATCGATTGTGGCGGCGTGCGATGAGTCGCTGCGGCGGCTGCAGACCAGCTATATCGACCTCTACTGGATGCATGCGTGGGATCACTTCACTCCCATCGAAGAAACCATGCGCGCGCTGGACGATCTCGTGACTGCCGGGAAAATCCGGTACATCGGATTCTCTGACACTCCCGCGTGGAAGGTGGCGCAGGCACATGTGATCGCGCAACTGCGCGGCTGGACGCCTCTGATCGCACTGCAACTGGAGTATTCGCTGCTCGAAAGAACCATTGAAGGCGATCTGATTCCGGCGGCGCTGGAATTCGGGCTGGGGGTCACGCCGTGGTCACCGTTGAAGTCCGGCGCTCTGAGCGGAAAATATACGCGAGACTCGACGGCGAATTCGCGGGGGCGAGCACTAACGGAGGAGACCTTCCGGGTGGTGGATGTTCTGATGGCGGTGGCATCCGAAGCCGGAACCACGGCGCCGCGAGTGGCGCTGGCATGGCTGAGACAGCGGCCGGGCGTTGCGTCCATCATCATCGGCGCTCGCACCATGGAACAACTGGAGGACAATGCGGGCGCGCTGGAAGTGAAGCTGACCGCCGAACAAATCAAGAGGCTCGACGACGTTTCACAGCCGAAGCTCAATTTCCCGCATGAGTTCCTGCGCAATGTGGCGGCGTTCGGCTTTAACGGATCGACCATCAATGGCGTGAAATTCCCGGTGAATCCGGTTTCGCCGGCGAACGATGCGGAGAGATTTTAGCCATGGAGACACGCAGGATCGGAAGTCAGGGTTTGTCGGCCGGGGCCATCGGGCTGGGATGTATGGGGATGACTCACGCCTACGGGACGCGCGACGATGGGGAATCGATTGCAACGCTTCAGCGCGCGCTCGATCGCGGCGTTACGCTGCTCGATACGGCCGAAGTGTACGGGCCTTATACGAACGAAGAGCTTGTCGGAAAGGCGATTGCGGGACGGCGCGAAGGCGTCGTCATTGCCACCAAATTCGGCATCATGATGGGCCAGGGCGTTACGACGGTGGACGGTACGCCGGCGAATGCGCGGCGGGCGGTGGAAGGCTCGCTGAAGCGGCTGGGGATCGATGTGATCGACCTCTACTATTTGCATCGTAAAGATCCGAACGTGCCCATTGAAGAGAGCGTTGGCGGGATGAAAGAATTGGTAGAAGCCGGGAAGATCCGCTATATCGGGTTATCGGAGGTGGGCGCGGATACGATTCGGCGGGCGCACAAAGTGCATCCGGTGAGCGCGGTGCAGAGCGAGTATTCGCTTTGGGAGCGCGGGATTGAGGAGAGCGTTTTGCCTGCGATGCGGGAGCTTGGAATCGGGCTGGTCCCGTTCAGTCCGCTGGGGCGGGGTTATCTGACGGGGGCCGTGAACAGCTCCTCGCAGTTCGGCGAGAAGGATTTCCGGCGCACGCTGCCGCGATTCGACGATGCGAATCTGGCGGCTAACGAGAAGATCGTGGACGTGGTGAAGAGGGTTGCCCTGCGGCATTCGGTTTCCCATGTTGTCACGCCCGCTCAAATCGCGCTGGCGTGGGTTTTGGCGCAAGGCAAGGATGTGGTTCCGATTCCCGGAACGAAGCGGCGGGCCTATCTGGACGAAAACCTGGGCGCGTCCGACGTGGTGCTTACAGCGGAAGACATGGCGGAACTGGGCGCGCTTGCGGCGATGGTATCGGGTGAGCGGTATGCGCCGCAGACGGCGAAGCTGGCGGAAAGGTAATTAGTGTTTGGCGGCAGGAAAAATGTCTATGGGGGCGCGATGCTCGTCACGGATAAAGTGCAATCCGAAAGCAATGCCGCTGCCTAACAGGACGGCCGCTGGCAGCAT
>DASZLO010000016.1:0-17153 GCA_035552315.1 Bryobacteraceae bacterium | reverse complement strand
GCAGGTGTTTCAGAACCTGATCGGCAACGCCTTGAAGTACCGGAAACCCGGTGAGCCGCCCCATATTCATGTCTCGGCGAAACACGAGGGCAACGAGTGGGTGTTCTCGGTTCAGGACAATGGGATCGGCTTCGATCAGCGGAACGCGGACAGGGTCTTTGGAGTCTTCAAGCGCCTGCACGGGAAAGAGTACCCGGGCACGGGAATCGGTCTTTCGATCTGCAAAAAGATCATTGAACATAACGGCGGACGAATCTGGGCGGTCTCGTCGCCTGGCGCCGGCTCGACGTTCTACTTCTCCATACCGGAAGCTCCGAAACCGGGTGATCCCAACGCTAAATCGGTAATGAAATTCGATAATTGACGGGCGGGCGCGGGGGTGAGAAACGAGCCAGTCTCACTGCCCTGCACGCATCGAACGATTCCTGTATACTACCCGTGGGCCGAGAGGCCAACTGAAATCCCGTTCAGAAGGAAAACCATGAAAAACACTGCATTGAAAGTCGCGCTCACAGCGGCGGTTCTCATTCCCGTGTCGTTTTACGCTCAGCCCCGACCGGGAAACCCGACGACCGCCACCCTCATCACCAAGGCTGACATCGACAAGATCAGCGCCACGGAACAATCTTTGCCGGTTCGTGACGAGAATGCCAAAGTTGTCGACATCGGCGATAACTGGAGCATGGAGCTGGGCATCATCCATCGCGCCTCCACTCACAACGCCCGACCCGCGCCCGCGCCGGGCAGGGCGAATGCGCAGCCAAAGACCGCACCCATTGCATGTGGAGAGCATATGGACAAGCCGCCGGCGGATGCGCTTCCCGGCGCCATTACGCATGACGATCAGACGGAAGGCTACTACATCGTCTCGGGAGGAGGCACAGCGTTCATCGATGGCCATGTTGTCAATGGACGGCACAGCACGAACAATCCCGATGGCGGACCGAACGGTCCGGGCTGCGGCGGGCTCGCGGTTGGAGCGCGCAAGATTGAGTTGCATGTCGGCGATGTGCTGATCGTTCCGCCGGGCGTAATCCATGGATGGGCCGATATTCCGGATCATGTGGACTATCTCAGCTTCCGGCCTTCGCATGGCGTGATGAAGAATGGCTGGGTGAACCCGACAATCGCCTCGAAATAAGCTTGCGCTTCGAGGTAAACCTGGTTCAGACTTCGCGGAGCCGCTGAGCGGCGGCTTCGGGCGTGATGTCGCGCTGGGGTTCGGCGAGCAGTTCGAAGCCGACCATGAATTTGCGGACGGTGGCGGAACGCAGAAGCGGCGGGTAGAAGTGCGCGTGGAAGTGCCAGTCCGCCGCGGGCGCCTCGCCTTTTACCGGACGTTCGTGGAAACCCATGCTGTAGGGAAACGGCGCGCCGAAGACCCGGTCGTAGCGGCGCGTCAGGTCTCCCAGAGTCGCGGCGAGATCGCGCCTTTCGGAATCGGTCATGTTCTCCAGGCGGTCCTGGTGACGCTTCGGTAGCACCAGCGTTTCGAAGGGCCACACGGCCCAGAATGGCACCAGGGCCACGAACGAATCGTTTTGGGAGATCACGCGCTCGCCGCCGTTCTCGAGGCGCAGATACTCGCATAACAGGCAGGCTCCGCGGGCGGCGCGGTATTCGTGCTGACAGCGGTCCTCCTTCACGAGTTCGTTGGGGACGTGGTCGGTCGCCCAGATCTGACAATGCGGATGCGGGTTGCTCGCCCCCATCATCGGGCCCCGGTTCTCGAAAATCTGGACGTAGTTCACGAATGGCATCGCGCGCAGCGTGGCCGATTCCGCGCACCAGACGTTGACTACGTTCAACAGGTCCTCGGGTGACATGGAAGGTATGGATAAATCGTGACGCGGGGTAAAGCAGATGACGCGACAGATACCCTGCCCGGACTCCGCGACGCGCAACCCGTTTTCATCGAGAGATGCTGTCGCGGCATCGGGAAGCAGGGCCGGGAAATCGTTATCGAACACGAAGGTGGATGTGTAAACGGGATTGCGTTTGCCTCTGGCGCGCAGATTTCCCGGGCACAGGTAACATTCGGGATCGTACGGGACCGGGATCGTTTTCTGAACCGGCTCCGTTTCGCCGAGCCAGGGTCTTTGGGACCGCTGCGGCGAGACCAGCACCCATTCGCCCGTGAGCGGATTCAAGCGGCGATGGGGCGTGGCGCTCAGCTTTTCTGGCATGGATCGGTCTGGCAAGCATCGGTCTGGCAAGGATCGGCCTGGCAAGCGCGGGTCAATCATGGACGGGGCCGGCTCCACCGGCGGCGAAGCATTCGTAAATCTCACACTGGATACCGGTCCGGTTGTAATACTCGCCGGCAACGAATTTACGAAATCCGCTGACCGCGGGTTCTTTCACCAGCGCCAGTACACACCCGCCGAAGCCTCCCCCCACCATGCGTGCTCCGTACACACCGGGGGCGCGCAGGGCGAACTCGCACATCCAGTCGAGCTCGTCACAGCTCACCTCATAATCCAGCCTGAGGCTCTGATGGGATTCAATCATCAGGACGCCGAGCCTGTCCAGATTGCCCGTTGTGAGCGCATCGACCGCCGCGACGACGCGCCGGTTCTCTTCCACAACGTGGCGGCAGCGGCGCTGAATCACCGGGTCGAATTCGGCAGGGAAACTTTCCAGCTGCGCGGGCGTTACATCGCGCAGAGCGCGCACACCTGGTATGAGGCGGGAGAGGATGTCCACACCCTGCTCGCATTCCGAACGCCGCTTGTTGTATTCGCCCGATGCCAGTTCGTGGCGAACCATGGTGTTGCATACCATCATCACGACACCGGCGGGAAGGGGCACGTAATCGACCGCGAGCGAGCGGCAGTCGAGCAGCATGGCATGGTTCCGGCGGCCGAGGCAGGAAGCGAACTGATCCATAATCCCCGATCGCGTGCCCACGAATTCATTTTCGGCGCGGTGGCAAATCCGCGCCACCTCGCGAGGTTCGGGATGATAGCCGGACAGCGACAGCAGGGCGTAAGCCGCAGCCACTTCGAGAGCCGCTGAGGAACTCAGGCCCGCGCCGGGTGGGATGTCGCTCCGGATTTGAAGTTCAGCCCCGCTCAGTACAATACCTTCCTCGGCGAGGACGGCCGTGACGCCGACCACATAGTCGGTCCATGCCTTTGCCGGTGCGGGATGCGGGTCTCCGAGATCAAAAATTACAGCGTCGGAATAAAGCGTGGAGCGGATCTGCAACTTGTGCGCAGAACTTCCCCGGATTGCGACGCGGGTCTGTAGCTGAATGGCGGCTGGCAGTACGAACCCGTCATTGTAGTCCGTATGTTCACCAATAAGATTTACGCGCCCTGGCGCCTGGAATTCGTCCCGGGGGCCGCTGGGGTTGTCCCGCGGCAAACGCGATATACCGGACATTTTGGATTTCTTGCCGCTCACAGTTTTTTCCCGGTTCCTATTTTCCGCCCAGTACCCGCACGCGGACAGGAATGACAAAACACCAGCGTTCAGCCGTCCAATCGTGACACGCGTGTTCGCACAATAAAGCGTCCGGAGTAAAGCCGATCACATAGCGACTTAAATTGCGGGACTGAAGTTCAGTGGGGCCACCTTTATTCAAGAGCTTCTGGCAGGCGGGATACGAGTGCTCCACTCATGTCCTTAAGACAGGCCGGAGGCTCGATCTGGTGGCTTCGACCGGCCACGATGCGTTTGCGGAAACCGACTACGGCATGCTCCGAAAAGCCGGGATTTGCACGGTGCGCGAAGGACTGCGATGGCACCTGATCGAGCAGACGCGCGGCAAGTATGACTTCGCGTCGGCGATGCCGATGGTGAAGGCAGCGAAACTCCACGGAATTGAAATCGTCTGGGATCTCTTCCACTTCGGATGGCCAGGCTTTCTCGATATTTTTCAACAGGAGTGGGTGGAATCTTTTGTTGGTTTGGCCGCCGCCTTCGGGCGATTTCTCCGCGAGGAGATGCCGGGTCCCGCATTCGTCGCGCCCGTAAACGAGATCTCATTTTTTGCATGGGGAGGCGGAGATGAAGCGTTTCTGAATCCCTTTGCCACCGGGCGCGGCGCCGAACTGAAAAGGCAGATGGTCAGGGCCGTCGTCCAAGCTTCGGACGCCCTGCACGCCGAGCTTCCCGGTGTCCGGCTGGTGGCTCCGGAGCCGGTGATTCACATAGCGGGCGATCCGAAACGGCCGGAGGACGTGGATGAGGCGGCACAGTACACCTCCTCCATGTTTGAAGCATGGGACATGATCAGCGGCCGGGTTCAGCCTGAGCTGGGCGGCAGCGAATCGTATCTAGACATCGTCGGAATCAACTACTACGACCGCAACCAGTGGTGGAACCACGGCAGGACGATCTGGCGCAACGAACCGGAATACCGGCCGTTCCGCGACATACTTGCGGAAGTTTACGCGCGTTACCAGCGCCCGATGTTCATATCCGAAACGGGAACGGAGGACGCCGACCGTCCCTTTTGGCTGGCCTATATCGCACAGGAAACCCGCGCTGCGATGCAGGCAGGCGTACCGATGGAAGGCATTTGTCTCTACCCGATTCTGAATCACCCCGGCTGGGTTGACGACCGGCATTGCTTTAACGGTCTTTGGGATTATCCCGGGCCCCATGGAGAGCGCGAGATTTACAAGCCGCTGGCCGATGAACTCGAACGCCAGCAGAAGATGCACAAACAAAACTATGAAAACCCCAGATCCAACCGATGTAATTTGCTTTTCACACCTGAGATGGAATTTCGTGTTTCAGAGGCCACAGCACCTGATGAGCCGCTTCGCCCGGGACCGCCGGGTGTTCTTTGTTGAAGAGCCTGTTTTCGATGCGCAGGAGCCCGTACTCAGGACCGAACGGTGTCCGCAGTCGGGCGTCTGTGTCGTCACCCCGCATCTCAACGAGGGCGCGCGCGCGGAATGCAATGCCGCGATGGAAAAGCTGCTGGCTGTTTTTGCGGTGACCAATCGCATCCGCAAGCCGCTCGTCTGGTTCTACACGCCGATGGCGCTGGAATGTTTTCCGCGGAATCTGGCAGCTTCCGCGATTGTGTACGACTGCATGGATGAGTTGTCACTTTTTCACGGTGCGCCGTCGAATATCCGGAGGCTGGAGGAGCAACTGCTCCGGATGGCGGATGTGGTGTTCACAGGCGGGATCAGCCTCTTCGAGGCGAAGCGGAAGTTCCATCCGCGCGTTTATCCGTTTCCGAGCGGCGTCGATGTTCAGCATTTCCTGCAGGCGCGGCATCTGCCGGATGGTTTCGCCGAACATGGCCGGATAGGGTCGCCGAGGCTGGGTTACGCCGGAGTCATCGATGAACGAATCGATCTGCCGCTGCTGGAAGGGATTGCGAGGCAGAGGCCGGAATGGCAACTGGTGATGATCGGACCCGTCGTGAAGATTTCACCCGACTCGCTGCCGCGCCTGCCCAACATTCATTGGCTGGGCATGAAGAATTACAGTGAGCTGCCGCGGTATTTCGCCGGCTGGGATGTCGGAATCATGCCGTTCGCGCTGAACGATTCGACGCGCTTCATCAGTCCGACAAAAACTCCGGAGTATCTAGCAGCCGGGCTTCCCGTGGTCTCGACACCCATTCGCGATGTGGTTCGCTCTTACGGTGAACTGGGGCTGGCGCGGATCGCCCATTCTCCGGAAGAATTCATCGCGATGGCGGAGCAGGCGCTGGCAGTGGACATGGGGCTGAAATGGCGCGAGAGAGCGGATGAATTTCTCAACACGCTGTCCTGGGATTCGGTGTGGAGCGGCATGAATGAACTGATCGGCAAAGCACTGGCTCCAGAACCGGCCGTGCGCGATCAGCGGGTTGCTCCCGCTTTCAGCGACGCAGGGGCGACGGCCGGTGTTTGATTATCTTGTGGCGGGGGCGGGATTCGCGGGCGCAGTGGTGGCCTCGCAAATGGCCCGCACATTCGACCAGCGCGTGATCCTCGTGGACCGGCGGCCTCACGTTGGCGGGAACGCCTATGACCACTACGACCAGTCCGGCATTCTGGTCCACAAATACGGACCTCATATCTTCCACACCAATTCAAGAGACGTATTCGCCTACCTCTCGAAGTTCACGTCGTGGAGAAACTATCAGCACAAGGTACTGGCTTCGGTAGACGGAAGGCTGGTCCCGATACCCATCAATCTGGACACAGTAAATGCGCTGCATGGGCTCACGCTGACAGAGACCGAGTTGGAAGAATATCTGAATCGCATCGCGGAAAAGCCCGCAGCGATACGCACATCGGAAGACGTGGTGGTCAGCCGCGTGGGACGAGACCTTTATGAGAAGCTGTTTCGCGGCTACACGCGCAAGCAGTGGGGACTCGATCCCTCGCAGCTCGACTCATCGGTGACGGCGCGAATCCCGGTGCGTTTCAACCGGGACGACCATTACTTCAGCGACACCTATCAGGCGATGCCGCGGCACGGGTTTACGCGCATGTTCGAGAACATGCTCGACCATCCGAACATCACGCTCGCGCTCGGAACGGATTACAGGGACCTGGTGAAATCAGTGCGCTACCGGGAACTGGTTTATACGGGTCCGATCGACGAATTCTTCGATTATCGCTTCGGCAAACTGCCTTATCGCTCTCTGCGGTTTCGTCACGAAACGGTGGATGCGGCCCAAGTGCAGCCAGTGGCCGTGATCAATCACCCCAACGAGCACGATTACACGCGGGTGACCGAATTCAAGCATCTGACCGGGCAGGTCAGCGCGCGCAGCAGCATTGTCTACGAATTTCCGTGTGACGATGGGGACCCTTATTATCCGATCCCACGGCCGGAGAACGCGGCTCTTTACAAACGGTACGAAGCGCTCGGCGCGCAAACCAAAGGAGTGCACTTCACGGGACGCCTGGCGACGTACAAGTACTACAACATGGACCAGGTGGTGGCGCAGGCTCTTACGCTGTGCACGAAACTGGCCGGGGTGACCAGAGAGCAGTTGATTCGGGAAACGTCCGGCCCGGAAATCCTGACTGTGCCGGGCCGGCTTATACCAGCAACGAGTTAATTTCGCGAATGGCCCGCGGATCGAATTTCATGCGCCGGTCATACGTCATCAAACCGTTCACTTCCTGCTCCACGTCGTAAAGCTGCGTGTAGCAGACGCCCGCGATCTGACGAATGGATGCGACGGCCGCGTAAAGTCCGCGGATGCGGGACAGCGCGGCGTCGTTTTCCGCTTCCATGCCGGAATAGCCCCACGAGTTGCCGGGAACTTTGGAGAGGTCTTCGGGAAGCACATAACCGACGCCGCCGAATTCCCACAACAGAATGGGCGAGCCGTTATACCGGTGGCCAGGCGCGACGTAAAGCTTGCCGTACAGAGGCAGCGGCAGGCCCTGCGTGATGTTGTGAAAGCGCGCGAGGAACTCCTCGCCGGTGCGGGTGTAGTCGTGAATCGCGAAAAGGTCAGTGACCTCGGTGTGCTCCCATCCGTCGTTGTCGATAACCAGACGTGTGCCGTCGAGTGATTTGGTGAGGTAGTAGAGGGCTTTTACGTGCGCCTGCTGGCGGGGTTCAGCCAGATTGGGGACGCCCCAGCTTTCATTGAGAGGCGTCCAGATAATGATGCACGGATGGTTGTAATCGCGGGTGACCACTTCGATCCATTCGCGCGTCATGCGGGCCACCGACTCGGAATTGAAGAGGTAGGCGTTGGCCATTTCGGCGGCAACGAGCAGGCCCATGCGGTCGGCCCAGTAGAGGTAACGCGGGTCCTCCACTTTCTGGTGCTTTCGAACGCCGTTGAAGCCGAGATCTTTGGTCCGCCGAATGTCCTCGATGATGGCTTCGTCGGACGGGGGCGTCAGATTCGACTCCGGCCAGTAACCCTGATCGAGCACCGTTTTCAGGTATAACGGATTACCGTTGAGAATTACTTTTCCATCCTGCGTTCCGATGGACCGGATGCCAAAGTAAGAGGCCACGGCGTCGAGGCGACCCTCGGGCCCGTGCAGCTCCAGCCGGAGATCGTAGAGGTGAGGGGTATCCGGCGACCATAATACCGGATCGGAGATATGGGCCGACACGGTGACGGTTGGTCCATCCGCGAGGCTCATGGCGGAGGCCAGAGTGCGCCCGCGGTCGATCACTGTCATCGTCATGAACTGCGAAGTCGAAGGCGATGCGATCTTGGCGGAGACAGTGATGGAGCCTGCCGTAGTGGAGGTGATGCGCACGTTTCGCAGGTAGCTGGGCGAAACGGGTTCCAGCCAAACTGTTTGCCAGATGCCGGTCGTGCGCGCATAAAAAATGCTGGCCGGCGTCTCTTCCCAGTGCTGTTTCCCGCGCGGGATATAGCGGTCGGTGGGAGGATCTTCCACGCGCACGACGACGGTGTTCTTTCCTGCCGTCAGCGCGCCGGTCACATCGAGGCAGAACGGGGTATGGCCGCCTTCGTGAGAGCCGACCACTATTCCATTGACCCATACGAGGGCCCGATAGTCGACGGCGCCGAAGTTGAGCAAAACCCGCCGCTGGTCCCAAGCGGCCGGAACCTCGAAGCTGCGCTGGTACCAGACGCAGGGATGAAACGAACGCTCGCCGATCCCGCTGCGCAGGGCTTCGAAGGAAAAGGGCACCAGGATTTGCTTCGCATCCGGTATCCCTGAAAACCAGCGCTGCTCGAGCCCGATGTTCCGGTCGTCGAAGGCGAAGTTCCAGTATCCGTTCAGATTCAGCCAGTCTTCGCGGACAAAGTCAGGGCGCGGGTATTCGGGGCGGGGAAGCGGGATTCCTGTCGCTGCGAGATCGACGTCGGGAGTGTTAACTGAGGTTGAGAGAACGGCCACCAATTAATCCAATGCAGAATATCATTTTAAGTAAAGTTTGAAAAGCAGCCGCGATCGGCCTCCGCAAGCCGTTCCAGAAAGCGGCGGCTGGCTTCCCAGCTCGCGACAATCGGGTTGAGCGAGAGAGCGAAAGCGGCGAGATCCCAGCGTTGCCGGACGGCCGCTTCTATGGTCATGCGTTCAAAGTGCTTGACCGACATCAGCAAACCTTTGACCGAATCCGGGGGAGGTCCGCAGGCCAGGGGCAGGGCGCCGGACCGGTCCACCGTGCACGGCACTTCCACGATATCTTCGGGATGGAGCCCTTCGATCGAGCCGCGGTTGGGAACGTTCAAAACCATAGAGCCGGACCTCACATTTGTGAGACCTCTGATTGCTTCGACGGCAATTCGATGATATCCGGTTGCGCCCAGAAAAGGGTCCCAATCGGGATCGGCTACGGCGAAAGCGGACTGAGCCTCACCGTCGAGGCGCATGTAACTGGCATTGCGCCGATTCAGATAGCGCTTATAGGCGTCGAGCGTGCCGGTCGGGTCGCCGGCTTCAATGCCGCTTTGCAGGCGCTCCAGCACCTGACGATTGAGAATATTTAATTCTTCGCCGCGCGTAACGCCAGCGCGGAGTTGATTGTCGCGCGCGCGAAGATGGTTGTAATAGAAGAAAAGATATTCGGTGGGAATCAGCCGCAGGGTGCGGATGAAGGCCGGGTCGAAGAGGTCAGCGGGATAGAGCCGCCGCAGCAGGTGGCCCTCTTCGAGCAACTTGTCCGTGACATCGCTGCCGCGAACCCGGACGGACCGCACCCAGCCCAGATGGTTCAACCCGAAATAATCGCAGCGGACGTTTTCCGGCGGCTCACCGAGGGCGCGAGCGATCTGGTGGAAAAGTTCGGCCGGCGTGTCGCAGATTCCAACCACTTTGGCTTTGGTTTGCGAGGAGATTGCCTGAGTGACGATGCCCGCGGGATTCGTAAAATTCACAATCCACGCCTCGGGCGCCACTTGCAGGACGATTCTGGCGTACTCCAGAGCGACGGGGATGGTGCGGAGAGCCATGGCGAAGCCGGCCGGCCCGGTGGTCTCCTGGCCGGCAAAGCCGCATTCGAGGGCAATCCTCTCATCGGCGGCGCGGGTTTCCATATTTCCGACGCGGATGCTGCTGATCACAAACGCGGAATCTTTTATCGTTTCTTCAACGGCCGCGACGGCCTCAATGCGAACCGTGGCGCCCGCGGCGAGTTCCGCTCCGAGTTGCGCCATCAGCCTTGACTGCGCGGAGTCGTTGTCATAGAGGGCTATGTGGGCGATCCCGAGATCCGCATGAATGAGTCCATGAAGCAGGAGAGGAGTTCGGAGGCCGCAGCCCAGCACGGATATTTTCATTTTTTCCTGCCGGACTTTTCCTTACAGTAGAGAGCGTCGTAACGCGCGAGCTCCGCCGGTGAGGGGAAGGCGCCGATGCCGCCCAGAGCGCGCGTGGAAAGCGCCCCGCAAATGTTTGCAATCTGAAGGCAACGCTGCGGATCGTAGCCCTGCAGGAGAGCGAAGATGAATCCTGCATCGAAACAATCGCCCGCGCCCGTTGTATCGACGGTCTCGACCGGAATCGGGTCGGCGAGGAACTGCCGCTGGTTCCACAGGAGCGCGGCGCCTTTACCGCCCAGCTTCAGGGCCACGCCCCGCAGTCCTTTGTCCCCGAGGCGGCGCAGGATCTCATGAGGTTCGAGGGCGGCGGCGATCCACCCGCCTTCGCGCTCATTGGGAAAAAAGACGTCGCAATGCCGCAATATATTCAGACTCTCGGGGAGGGTCAGCCAGCTGTGATGGGATTGAACGTCGATGGAAACGCGGCAGCGGCGGTCGAGCGCGGCGAACAGAGCGGTATGCGTCTCCGGTTCGGGGGCGCAGGCAAAATGCACGTGTCTGGCGGAGCCGAGAACACGGGCTATTTCGTCCTTCCGGAGGATTTTCTCCAGCCGGCGATTGGCCCCGTAGTAGCTGAAGAAGGCCCGGTCCTCGCGCGTTGAAGCGCTGACGGTGATGCCGGTGGGCGCGGTGGAATCGAGGAGCAGATCCGAACAGTCGACTCCGAAGGAGGTGAGCTTGTCAATAACATATGCCCCGTCCGCTTTGCCAACTGCGCCCAGAACTTTTACCGGCACGCCGAGCCGCGCCAGACCGCAGGCCGTAATGGCGGCGCCTCCGCCGATTTCGCGTTGAAAGTTCCGGGCGAAGCTTTCCTCGCCGGGCTTGGGGAATGTATTGAATTCGGTGAAGACCTCATCGATAAAAAACTCGCCGATTATGACGACGCCGCTTTTCTTAACCACCGCTCCGTCGCACAGCAATCGGGACTCCGCCTTCTGGCATGACGATTGCTGGAAGCCTGCTTCTGTTATGCCTCAGCTATGAAACGAACAATTCTGAGCGTTGCTTATCCTCTTACCAGGGTCGGTGACGACGCCGTCGGAGGCTCGGAGCAAATTCTTGCAAGCCTCGACAACGCATTCACACAAGCCGGCCATCATTCGCTGGTGATTGCGGCTGAGGGCTCCCGCGTCAAAGGTACTCTTATCCCCTCTCCGGCCGCGCCCCGGCATCTCGACGACGGCGTTCGCGAGGCGGGGAGGAGCGCTCACCGGCGTCTCATCATGGAAGCGCTGCAGCGGTATCCGGTGGATCTGGTCCATATGCATAGTCTGGATTTTCACTGTTATGTCCCGCCGGGCAAAATCCCAACGCTGGCAACACTGCATTTGCCGCCGGACTGGTATCCCTCCGAAATATTCGAGAAGCGCGGGCGCGTAATGATGAACTGCGTTTCCCGCTCGCAGCACCAGAGCTGTCCGCCCTCGCCGCTTCTGCTGGACTTCATTCCGAACGGTGTGGATACCGACCGCCTGCGTCTCGACACCCGCAAACGCGGATTCACCCTGGCGGTGGGAAGGATCTGTCCTGAGAAGGGGTTTCATTTCGCCCTGGACGCCGCGCGTCTGGCGGGAATGAAGTTGATTCTGGCGGGCGAGATTTTCCCCTACGATTCTCATTTGGAATATTTCAAAAAAGAGATCTCGCCCCGGCTGAATGAAGACAGGAAGTTTGTGGGCCCGGTCGATTTTACCGCCAAACGGCGTCTGCTCTCGCAGGCAAAATGTCTGATCATCCCGAGCACCGTGGCTGAAACCAGTTCTCTGGTCGCCATGGAGGCGCTGGCCTGTGGCACGCCGGTGATCGCATTCCCTTCCGGCGCGCTGCCCGACATTGTTGAGCATGGCGTGACCGGACTGATCGTGCAGGACTTGAAAGAAATGGCGGGCGCGCTTCGTGAAATCGACCGGATCCAGCCGGAAGCTTGCCGCGCGGCCGCCCGCGCCCGGTTTTCCGTGCGCACCATGCAAGCCAGATATCTGGACCTATACGAGCGGCTGATCCACACACAACCCGGGCAGGACTATCGCACCGCCCGCAGCCGGACGTGCGCATGGGCGATGGCGACCTGAGGGCGCTGGTTGTCGTAGCGCATCCGGATGACGAGGTTGTTGGAGCGGGCATCTGGATACACCGCCATATTGAGACTCATGGCGGCGAAATGGTTCATGTCCTCCACATCACCGATGGCAGTCCGCGGGATATGGAGAATGCGCGTGCACTTGGGTTCACGAGCCGCGAGTCCTACGCGGAAGCGCGGAGGAAGGAATTGGCCGGGGCGCTGCGGCTGCTGGGAGTTCCCGCGTCAAATCGCACACAGTTCAACTTCCCTGACAAAGAAGCCTATCTTCATTTGCCCGATCTATCGGACCAGGTCCATCAGTTGATTTCAAGACTCCGGCCGGACGTGGTTCTCTCGCCGGCGTACGAAGGGGGCCATCCCGATCACGATTCGGCGGCATTCGCGGCCGCACTGGCGCATGAGCGGACGGGAACTTTCCAACACCTTGAATTTCCGCTCTACCACGCGAGCAGGAGGGGGCGCATGGTTACCGGGAGATTCATTGGCGGAGGGCAAGACCGGGAGGAGGTTCTGTTGTTTTCGGGTGCGGAGCGAAGGCTGAAGTCGGAGACGATCGGCTGTTTTGAAACGCAGCGGGAAATACTGAGTCAGTTCAGGAGCAGACACGAGCGTTTCAGGCGGGTGTTGAAGCGGGATTTTACCCGCCCGCCCCATCCCGGACCTTTGCTGTACGAAAGGTGGGGATGGGGGATCAACGGCGCGGACTGGAGAGACCGCGCGCGGGAAGCGCTCGGCCTGTAACGGATGCCGGTTACCTTCCTCCCGCTTTTCGGGTCTTGGGGGCAGCGCTACGGCGCGCGCTGCCGGCGGCCATGGATTCCGGCTCCTCTTCCATGCCGGCCTCCTCGTCTTCTTCTCCCTCGGTTTCGTATATAGCGACCGCACATTCGGTCAGCGTCTCGTCCGCCTTCTTTTCTTCCTCTTCGGTCTCCTGAAGGAGTTCGACGACCTGATCGTTGTCGAGCTGTTCGGCCAGTGCGCGCGCGGTGCCGTAAGCGGAGATTTCATAGTGCTCCACCTTCTGGCAACCGGCAATAATTGCGAGATCGCGCAGCGAACCTTTTTCATGTTCCTCAATGGCTTCGTTGCCTTCTTCGATCAGGCCCTTCATCCCCTTGCAGGCCTTGCCACGGGCCGCTACGCCCATTGCCTTGAAAGCCTGTTCGAGACGGGAGACGTGGTTTTGAGTTTCCTGCTGGTGGTTGCGCAGGGCTTCAGCGAGTTCATCCGATTCGGCCGCTTTGGCCAGTTTCGGCAGCGTTTTGACAAGCTGTTTCTCCGCATCGTACATGTCGCGAATGTGATCGACGAATAATTCCTGTAACGTTTGTTGGTCCATAAGACTCTCCTGCTGTTAGATACCCGGCGCGCTTTTTTGTTTCGCGGACGCGCCGCGCATTCTGCAAGGCTCCGAACGGTGGACTGAAGATTGCATGGCGGGGTCGGGAGTCTCTCCAGGCAATGACAGGAATCGATTACGGCCGGGCCTATCAGGCCAGCTTCGCGACCACGATTCAATTCCTGATGTCGAGGGGACTTTCACCAGCGGCCGCGGAGGAGACAGCCCAGGCTGCGTGGACGCGCGGGTGGGAGCGAATCGGTCAGCTTCGGAACAAGGAACTGCTGGCCACGTGGGTGAACTCGATCGCGTTCAATCTTTACCGGCGACACGCGCGCTACGCGAAACGTTTCCGGCCGCTTGGCGAAAGCGGCGCCGAGGCCGGCAGGGATGTGGAGTGCCGTCATTCATTCATCGACCTCGCGGCTATAGATCTGGGACGGGTGCTGCAGGAGTGCTCTCCGTCCGACCGCCGCCTTCTTCGCCTGCAGTTGCACGGGCTGACGGCCGTTGAGATAGCCGAGCACATCCGCACCACGGAAACAGCGGCGCGGATCCGCATGATGCGCGCCCGGCGTTCGGCGAGGTCAATCGTCTCCGCGCACGCAATGTCACCGAGCGGGCCAAGCCCCCTCAGCCGCGGCAGGAGAGGAGCCTGAGAGACTGCCGCGGCGGAGGGGGCCTGGTCTGTCCTTCATGCCGTTGTCAATCGTGCACGTGAGGAGCTTGTGTAGCGCGATCGCCGGGTTTCAGGACAATCTTGACGCATGCGTCCTTCTTGTTGAGGAACATGTCGTAGGCTTTGGGCGCCTCTTCAAGGCTCATCCGGTGGGTGACGACGAAGCTTGGATCGATCTCGCCGTCCTGGATTCTCTTGAGCAAAGGCTGCAAGTATTTCTGAACATGGGTCTGGCCGGTTCGTATCTTCAGCGACCGGTTCATCAGCGAGCCGAACGGAATCTTGTCGACAAAGCCGCCGTATACGCCGGCAATCGAAACGGTCCCGCCGTTGCGGCACGCCATGATGGCCTCGCGAAGAGCAATGGGCCGGTCCGTCTCCAGCATCAGCGCCTGTTTGATGCGATCGTAGGCGTACTCCGGTCCGGGGGTATGCGATTCCATACCGACGGCATCGATGCAGGCGTCTGGGCCGCGGCCGCCAGTCAGGTCCTTCAGGGTTTCGAGGACGCTGTTTTCCTCGTAGTCGATGGTGATCGCGCCGCAGTCCTCGCGGGCTTTCTTCAGACGCTCCGGGAAGCGGTCAATCGCGATCACGCGGTCAGCGCCCAGCAGGTACGCGCTCTTGATGGCAAACAATCCGACGGGACCGCAGCCCCAGACGGCAACGGTGTCGCCGGGTTTGATGTCGCACTGCTCCGCCGCCATGTACCCGGTGGGAAAAATGTCGGACAGGAACAGCACCTGCTCATCGCTGAGCCCGTTTTCGATTTTGATTGGCCCGACGTCGGCGAAGGGAACGCGCGCAAATTCCGCCTGCCCTCCGGCGAAGCCTCCGAGCAGGTGCGAATATCCGAAGATGCCGGCCGGCGAGTGCCCCCAGAGTTTTTCGGCCATCCAGGAGTTCGGATTCGAATTCTCGCAAAGGGAAAAGAGTTCCTGGTTGCAGAAAAAACATTTTCCGCAGGAGATGGGGAACGGCACCACCACCCGGTCCCCGACTTTCAGGTTCTTCACCTGTTTGCCGACCTCCACGATTTCGCCCATAAACTCGTGACCCACGATGTCACCCTGCTGCATGGAAGGCACGAAGCCGTTGTAGAGGTGCAGGTCCGATCCGCAGATCGCGGTCGAGGTGATCTTCACGATTGCATCCTGCGCGTTGAGGATCTTGGGATCGGGCACGTCCTCGACGGTCATTTTCTTCTTGCTTTGCCAGCAATTCGCTCTCATGTGATTTCCTTTCGCTTGGTTTCAGTGAGCCATTTCATCCAGCCAAGTCATGCCATTGGACCGTCCCGCAGGCTGCCCCTCGGTGGTGATGATCTCGCCGGTTTCGATCAGCTGCTTGAATCTCTTCAGGTCCTTATGAAGGATCTGTTCAGGCGATTTTCCGGCGAGTTTGGCAAAGACGGCAGCCGCCGTGCCGGGGCCGCCGTAATTCATCCTGACCTTCACAACGGTTCCGCGGCCTCCCGGCGCCGGCTCGAAATCGACGGCACCGAAGTGATAGACATCGGAACCGCGACTCGATCTCCATGCGATGCGGCGATCGGGAACATCTTCCGTCAACTCGGCATCCCATTCGACGGACTTGCCGCCGGGGAAGGCGGCGACCCAGTGCGACTGCCTGTCGCCGGTCACCTGCACGCGTGAGATGAATTGCATGAATTGCGGGAGACTCTCGAGATTGCGCCAGAACCGGTAGCTTTCCTCGGGCGAATGATTGATCACGATGCTGCCTTTGGCTTCGGCCATCGTGGGGCTCTTATGATGCTGGCGGCTCATGCGTTGCGCGCATAGTACGTCAACGGCGGTGACGCCGGCGACGGCGGCGAAGGCGCCCGCGGTCTTGAGGCGGTCGTTCTTGCGCGAAGTGAGGGCGGATCCGAGCGATACCAGATCCATGGCATCTCCAGCGACGCGCGACCAGACCAGCTTGGGATCGTGCGGTTTCTCGAGAATGCCGACTCCGCTTGCGATCTCTCGCAGCCCGAAGCCGCGGATGAGCGTCTTGTTGTTACTGGTACCGGTGAGCCGCTGAATCCGTCGAGGCGCCAGCAGTTCGGCCAAGCCGAGTCCGATGCTGAACCAGCCGAGGCCAGTCGCAAGTTTCGCGGGATTGAGCGCGTGTGAACCGTTTTGCGCAAGGGTTGCCGATTGCCCGTTCGATGTCCGGCGGGGGCGAGTCTGTTGAACCGGGTTTGTTTGTGTAGCCATTCCAGCTGTCTCCATAGGTCAGAATTTGCGGGTAGCGGAACTTACTCTGGCAATTTAGTGCCCAGCAAAAACAGCACGGTTTGAGTGTGGGAGGGCTTCCATTGGAAGGTGATTTGTTCGCATGAGATCGTTTGGGGAACGAAACCACGTGAGCGAATGACAGGCGCAATTCAGTTCGTCGGTCCCGATCAGGCCCTGCAACTCTTCGGAGTGAGGCTGGTGGGCGTCAATGCGGTGAGCGGGAAGAAGCTGCTCTTTTCGATTGTTTTCCTGTTCATGGTGATCGTGGCGGGCAAGATCCTGCGGCGGGTCCTGCCGGGCAGCACCCACACTTTGCGCACCACCAGAAGATCGTTCTGGATCAGGCAGGGTGTTTCCATCGTATTGACGCTTATCGTTCTGGTGGGGCTGGCCTCGATCTGGTTTGACGATCCCGGCAGGCTGACGACGGCGCTGGGACTCGTTACCGCGGGCCTGGCTTTTGCTCTGCAGCGCGTGGTGACCGCGGTGGCCGGGTACTTCGTCATTCTGCGCGGCAAGACGTTCAATGTAGGTGACCGGATCACGATGGGCGGCGTGCGAGGGGATGTTGTCGG
>DASZLO010000015.1:0-4968 GCA_035552315.1 Bryobacteraceae bacterium | reverse complement strand
GCGTTTCTTATCTGGGTTGGGGCGACAGTTGCGATTCGTATTTATTTTGACCATGTGAACGACTATTCGCGCAGTTACGGCCATCTGAACCGGGTGGTGATGATGCTGTTGTGGCTTTACGTAACGAACGGGGCGATTCTGATCGGCGGCGAGATGAATTCGGAGATTGAGAAGGCTGCCGCGGGCGGCAAGGAGGGATCGAGTGCGTCGGACCAGATGCAGCGGCGTTCCGGGAGTTAGGAGGTCCAGATCCGGCTTAGCGCTGGTCGTTGACAGTGCGCAGGGATGAGTACGGCTTCCGGCCGAAAGCTACAATGCGGCATCGAATACAAATGGGCAAATCACGCAGACGCTTCCTGAAGGGGAGTTCGCTCGGCCTACTCGCCATGACAGCCAGCGGCAAAGCGCAGCCGCCGACAGAGCAGCCACCGGGCTCGCCTTCGGCGTTCGGAACCGCGCCGGCTACTGGGCCTATCGTCACCACAGAGACGTTTGTGGAGGCAGAGAAACTGGTGCAGTTTCCCATGAGCCCGGCACATACGGCGGAGGCCGCGGGGAACTGGCGCGAATCCATGGCCGCGCTATATGAGCGGCGCACCGGTCCGCGCAAGGTCGCGATCGAGCCCGAGATTGCACCCTGGTCGCGGTGGTTCGCGACTCTTCCGGGGGAAATTTCGGGTCCGAAGGAAAGCCGCTTCCTACGGTCTCGAGGGGAGGCACAGCGGCTGCCCGCACATGACGAAGACATTGCATTCGCCTCTGTGTCACAACTGTCGCGCTGGATCGCAGCGAAGCAAATCACGTCGGAGAAGCTGACCGGTATCTATCTCGAACGCCTGAAACGCTTCGATCCAAAGCTTCGCTGCGTTATTACATTGACGGAAGAACTGGCGCTTGAGCAGGCGCGGCAAGCTGACCGCGAGATCGCAGCCGGGCACTATCGCGGACCGCTGCACGGCATTCCCTGGGGCGGCAAAGACTTGCTCGATACGGCCGGCATTCGAACTACTTATGGCGCCGAGCCGTATCGCGAGCGCATTCCAAAAACGGATGCGGCGGTCGTGAAGCGACTTCATGACGCGGGAGCAGTGCTGGTTGCCAAGCTCAGTTTGGGCGCGCTTGCGCTAAACGATATCTGGTTCGGCGGCCAGACCATGAACCCGTGGCTGCCGGAAGAGGGGTCTTCGGGTTCGAGCGCGGGCCCTGGATCGGCGACCGCGGCGGGTCTGGTTGGATTTGCTATTGGCAGCGAAACGGGCGGCAGCATCGTGAGCCCGACTATGCGCTGCGGCATTACCGGCCTGCGACCCACGTACGGCCGGGTCCCGCGAACAGGGGCAATGACGCTTTGCTGGTCGCTCGACAAACTCGGTCCGATGGCGCGCTGCGTTGAAGACACGCTGCTGGTGCTGCATGCGATTTCGGGGCCCGATCCAGGTGATCTTTCAAGCGTGCCGAGCAAGCTCCACTTCGACGCGAACGCGAGTGTCAAAGGGTTGCGCGTCGGCTATTTTCCTGCGTGGATGAAGGACGCTCCGGCCACTGACGTGGACCGCCATGCACTGGAAGCGGCGAAGAAGCTGGGGATGATTCCGGTGGAGGTTTCGATCCCGGACTGGCCTTACGATTGTCTGAATCTGATTCTGTTCGCCGAAGGAGCCGCGGCTTTCGAAGAGCTGACGTTAAGCGGCGGCCTGGATGAGTTGCGGGAGCAAGTCCCTGACGCATGGCCGAACTCTTTTCGCCAGGCACGCTTTCTCTCGGCGGTCGATTTCGTGCAGTCGGATCGGCTGCGGCGGAAGGTGGCCATCGAGATGGGGAGAGTTTTCTCGGATGTTGACCTGCTGCTTGTGCCGTCGCTGCGGGACGAGATGCTGGTGATCACGAACAACACCGGCCACCCGTCACTGACATTTCGCGCCGGTTTTGTCGAAGTGTCGGAAGCGCGCAGCGACTGGGCTCCGGACCCCAAGCATCCGCTACCGAAATTCTCTCCTCCGCGGCGGGTTCCGCATGGGGTGACACTTATCGGGCGGCTGTTCGAAGAAGGAACGCTCGGCCAGGCAGGAATGGCGATGGAGCGGGAACTCGGAGTGGCCGGCGAGCGGCCACCCGGATTTTAGCGGCGATTATCGAGCGCCGTCGATGAACTTGTGGATGCGATCGAGGCCGCGCTCCAGTTCCTTCATTGAAGTCGCGTAGGAGATGCGGATGTGGTCACGGGTTCCGAACGCCTCACCCGGGACAACGGCCACGTGCGCGTCCTGGAGAAGCGCAGTCGAAAACTCGAGCGAGTTCTTGATGCGGCCGCTGCCGAAAGCGACTGCGATATTCGGATAAGCGTAGAACGCGCCCTTGGGAGTGACGATAGAGACGCCGGGGATTTCGCGCAAGCGGTTGATGACGAAATCGCGACGACGCCGGTACTCGGCCAGCATCTCGGGAATGGAATCCTGTGGTCCGGTCATGGCCTCGTAGGCGGCCTTCTGCGCGACGGAGGTGGGATTGGACGTGCTGTGGCTCTGCAGCTTCATCATGGCTCCGATGATGGGGGCCGAGGCAAGCGCAAAGCCGACGCGCCATCCGGTCATGGAATACGTCTTCGACAAGGAGCCCGCGACGATCACGGTTTCTTTCGCGCCCGGAGCGGCCGCGATCGAGAATGGCTTGTCATCGTACAGGAACTGGCAGTAGCACTCATCGGTCATGAGGAAGACTTCGCGCTTAGACGTGATGTCATAGATAGCGCGGAATGCCTCCTGGCTCAGCACGCCGCCGCTGGGATTTGAAGGTGAGTTGATGATCACCAGCTTGGTGCGGGGCGTGATCGCTTTTTCGATCATGGCGGGCGTCACTTCGAAACCGGACTTTTCGTCGGTTTCGACGAAGATGCACTTGCCGCCGGCGTAGTTCACAACGTCCTTATAGGTCACCCAGTACGGGACCGGAACGATGACCTCATCGCCCGGGTTGATCAGGGCTTGCGTGATGTTGAAGATGGCGTGCTTACCGCCGACGGTCACCATGCACTCGGTTGCCGAGTAGTTGGTGCCGAAGTCTTCCCGGTGGCGCTCGCAGATGGCCTCGCGGAGATCCTGCGTGCCGCCGGTGTTGGTGTACTTGGTGAAATTGGCCTCAATCGCTTTGATGCCGGCCTGTTTGATGTTGGCGGGCGTCGGGAAATCGGGCTCTCCAGCTCCGAAGTCGACCACGTCCACTCCGTCGCGGCGAAGCTTTTCGGCATCCGCGGCGACTTTCATCGTCGAGGACACACTGATACTGGAAATACGTTCGGCGATTTCAGCTGTGGCTTGCATAAACTTCCAGATTAGCGTGTTGGAGGAAGCTTTTTGTGGAGCCGATCCAGAACCACCGGGGGTACAAACGCCGCGACGTTGCCGCCGAAGGTGATGATCTCCTTCACCATATGCGAACTGAGGAACGAAAACTCCTCGCCAGCCATGAGGAACAGCGTTTCGGTCTCGGGCCGGAGGCGGCGGTTGATCAATGCCATTTGCAACTCCACTTCGTAATCGGAGATGGCGCGGATACCGCGGACGATGGCGTTCGCGGAGCGCCTGGCGGCGTAGTCGACCAGCAGGCCGCTGAAAGAGTCGATCTCCACATTTGAGATGTTGGATGTGGACTCGCGAATCATGGACAAGCGCTCTTCGATGGAAAAAAGCGGCTGCTTCGAACGGTTGTTCAGAATGGCGACGATCAGCCGGTCACAGATTTTGGACGCGCGATGGATGATATCGAGGTGACCGTTCGTTAGAGGGTCGAAGGAACCGGGATAGATCGCGAGGAGAGATCGCGCGTCGGCCATGAAGATTGAGTGTAGCGGAGACAGGAATTGGAACTGAACAAGGTCATTGACTCGGGCGATGAGAGCATTTATCAGGTGAGAACGCACGCGCCGGGGCCGGAGGGCGCGCTTCCCATTACGTCCGAAATGCTGCTGCAGCTTCCGTCGGGAACGCTGTTCGGCATGACGCAATCAGCGGGCATGGGCTGGGCTCCCGAGGCGCTGCTGGGGAAACAGGTGCTGATTCTGAGTACGCACGGCGGTGTGCGCGCGCCGGATGGAACGCCTATTGCGCTCGGGTACCACACCGGGCACTGGGAGGTTGGGCTGTTGGTGGCCGAAGCCGCGCGCCAGTTGAAATCACTGGGCGCTATTCCGTTTGCCGGCGCTTGCACCGATCCGTGCGACGGGCGATCGCAGGGGACGCCGGGAATGTTCGATTCCCTGCCCTACCGCAATGACGCCGCGATCGTGCTGAGACGCCTGATCCGCTCTCTTCCGACGCGCAGCGGAGTGATCGGAGTCGCCACCTGCGACAAGGGACTGCCGGCGATGATGATGGCGCTGGCCGGCATGCACGACCTGCCGACGGCGCTGATTCCCGGTGGAGTGACGCTGATGCCGGAGCACGGCGAGGATGCGGGGAAGGTTCAAACCATTGGCGCGCGATTTGCGCATCACAAAATTTCGCTGGAAGAAGCGGCGCTGGCCGGCTGCCGGGCTTGCGCATCTCCGGGCGGCGGCTGCCAATTTCTGGGAACTGCCGCGACATCTCAGGTGGTGGCGGAAGCACTCGGGCTGACCGTGGTGCATGCCGCTCTCGCGCCCTCGGGAGAGCCGGTGTGGCTCGACATGGCACGGCGTACCGCTCGCGGGATGCTGCGGATGGAAGAACGAAAGCTGCGCACGCGCGATATCCTGACCGATCAGGCGATTGAAAACGCCATGGTTCTGCATGCGGCATTCGGTGGATCCACCAACCTCCTGCTGCACATTCCGGCGATCGCATTTGCGGCGGGGCTTCGCAGGCCGAGCGTGGCGGAATGGGAACGGGTCAACCGTTCAATTCCGCGCATTGTGGACGTGCTTCCGAACGGTCCCCAGAGTCATTCGACCGTTCAGGTTTTCCTGGCGGGCGGAGTTCCAGAAGTGATGCTGCA
>DASZLO010000014.1:0-5736 GCA_035552315.1 Bryobacteraceae bacterium | reverse complement strand
CCTCTTTTCCGGTGAACAGACGCCCGCGAACGGGCTGGACACCGAGTAATGGAAAAAAATTGGCCGTAACGCTCTGTGCGAGAAATTCCTCGGCGCGGCCATTCCGGGTGAGAATCGCCGAACGGGCCGGCGAAACGGCGGCAATGTCCTCGAAAACGTCGTTCTGCCGTTTCCAGTCCAGATAATTGGCGGGAGAAACGACGTTGTGATCATCGCCGCCGTGGTTTTCCCAGATCATCAGGAGCCGCGAAGCGTCGCGATAAGGCAGCGGCCGGATCAGCAGGTTGTCGGCGACCGTAAATACAGCCAGGCTCGCTCCGAGGCCAAGCGTCAGGGAGAGAATCGCGGTGGCGGTGAACGCAGGACTGCGGCGCAATGCACGCAATGCATAGCCGATATCACGCAACGCCGTGTCGAGCCAAACGAAACCGGCCTGGTCGCGCATGGAATCTTTCGTGGAGGCCAGGCCCCCGAAAGCGATCAGCGCCTGCCGCCGCGCTTCTTCGGCGCTCAGGCCGGCGCGCATCTTGTCTTCGATATGCATTTCGAGGTGCGACTCGAATTCGGCCTTCCACTCGCGCTCCCTTCGGGCCGCGCTGAAAAGGCGGCCAAGCCGAACCGCGATGCCGCGCAATTTCCTCATTGGATTTGCTCCCCCGGGTTGAGGAAACAGGAGATGATGGCCGCGGTTTCTTCCCATTCGCGCTGTTCTTTCCGGAGCCGGCCATGGCCCGCGCGCGTGAGGCGATAATACCTGGCTTTGCGATTGTTGTCGGAGATTCCCCACTCCGATGCGATGAACCCCTCCTGCTCGAGTTTCAGGAGCGCTGGATAAACCGTGCCGTAGTTCAGCGCCAGACGGCCCCCGCTGATCTGTTCGATGCGGCGCGCAATGCCGTAGCCGTGCAGGGGGCCGAGGGTCTCCAGCGTTTTGAGGATCATTAGCGCCAGAGTGCCTTGCTGGACGTCCGTTTTCCCGGCCACTGATGATTCTCCTATTGGGAACCAATATATTGCACGATTCCTGTGAGACGTCAAAGAGCGGATACGTTCAGCGGACCGGCAGCGGGCCGGACAATAGAAAACGACTGCATACCGAGATGCCAGCCTCCTTCGGCGGAAGATGAAGCGATCTCGGAAATACAATGGATATATATGGATACGCCGTTCAAAAATACCATCGGGGCGAATTCCGGCCGATCCGGCGCTCCCCCGCTCGCGGAATCGAATCCCGGTCGGGAGGAGGTCCGTCGGCATGTCTGGGAGACGTTCGGAACCGAGGACAAGGCGCTTCACTGGCTCGGCCGGCCGAACCCACTATTTGGCGGCAGAACCCCCGCCGAAGTTCTGGAAATCGAACCCGACGCGGTCGAACAGGAACTGGTTCGGATCGATCACGGGATTTTCGTCTGATCGTCTATCGTTTGACCAGGCGACGATACGCGGATCTCACCGGCGAAGGCGCCCGGCGTGTGGGCGGGCGCTGCAATTATCCGGGCGTCGCCGCAGTTTACGCCTCGGCGCATGTTTCGCTCGCCGTGCTCGAAATCCTCGTTCATCTGGACAAGACTGAGATTCCAGCTGACTATCTCCTGATGGGCATCGATTTAAGCACCGCCGTGGTCGAGGATGCGACTCCGGACGCTGCTCGTGAGCTTTCTCTCAGCAGAATAAGCCCTGTCATTCGCGTGAAATCTATTGTGGTTCCTCGCGAGACGAATTACATCCTGTATCCCGAAGTTCCGGGATTCGCGCCGCTGATTGCGTTCAGCGAATCATTTGGATTCGATGCTCGCCTGTTCCCGTCTAACCGGTCCATTTGAGAACACGCCGACTCTGATCGCAAAAGCGGAGTGACAGATCCGTAATCAGCAGGCGCGCCAACTACCAGACGTGAGAGAATCCAGTTATTTCGCTAAAAAAAAGCGCGGCTCGGAACCGCGCTTTTTGTAAGGGAAACGAAAGGAATTCGGGAAGGTCAGTTCCGCGCCGGCGCTGCGGCTGGTTTCCCGGCAGCAACGTCCTTTTCGGCTGCATCCTTCTGGTCCGCGGCGTCTTTCTGATCGGCCGCGTCTTTTTGGTCCCCGTCGACGACCGCCTTCTTGAAGAAGCGCCGGGGCGGGACCGGCTTCGCGCTCGCGAGCTGGACATAGTCAGCGAGGATCTTTTCCTTGTTGGTCGGGATCGAGCGAAAGGAGCTGATGTTTGCCGCCCGCTTGCGGGGTGAAGGCGAGGGCGCCATCGCCTTTGACGACAAACGCGCCCGGATCGGAAACCTTGAAATATCCGGCTTTGGGCCTTCCGGCGTATAAAGCCGCCGTCATGGCCCAGGAGGGCGCATCATACGGCATCGTTTATATGCGCGGTAGGCATCGGCTACGGGATGGTCCGGTGATGTGGCGGCAAATTCCTTATCGATACTCGCGCCGGGGAAGGGAAGCGCGGCACCCAAGTCTTCAGGGGCGACGACGATGGGCGTGGGCCATTCGGCGAACAGGCGCGCGGCCGCCGGGACATCCGCGCGAATGTTGGCATCGCCCGGGCCCGTGGCAAACGCCAGGTATTTTTATTTTGTCCGCAATCATCGGCTTGAGGCCGCGAAAATCGAGAGCGGCCACGAGATTGGTCGCCAGCCCGGCGAGCACAAAACCGGCGTTGCCATCGTGCTGCGCTTCCAAATAATTCCGGAACAGCGTGCAGGGATCGGCGGTGTCCACTATTCGCGTGATCTCGACGTTATAAGCGGGCGAGCCATCGGCCTTGACGCGCTTCAAAGGCTCGACGTACGCCGCCGGAGTGACCAGAGGCTTGCCACGCTCGGGCACGCCGATGGCGGGCAACTGCGAGAAATTGGCGGCTGGTCCGTGAAAAAAGCGTTCGACGACATCCAGATATGCGGCCAGTTGCACACGCCCTTGACGATGAGGGATGGCCGAATACACGCCGGGAAACATCGAAAGAACACTCGCGAGCATTCCCAACGACCTCCCGCGCGCGCCCGGCCCGTCTTCTGATCCAGGCGCGGCGGACGAGGCAGGTTCCGGTCGATCCGGCGCTCCTCCGCTCGTGGGGCCGAACCTCGGTCGGGAGGAAGTCTGCCGGCATGTCTTTGAGACGTTCGGAACCGAGGACAAGGCGCTTCACTAGCTCGGCCGGCCGAACCCGCTGTTTGGCGCAGAAACCGCGCCGAAGCTCTGGAAACCGAACCCGACGCGGTCGAACAGGAACTGGGCGCTGCAATTCAGGCATTAACCTGGCCTTAATTTAATTAACCTGGCGAAGGCGGAAATTTCGGCAAGACAGGTGGCCCGGCAAAGAAAGCTCTACCGAGACTTTTCGGCGATGAGGCGCTCGACACGCTGCTTCGGCCTGGGATGCCAATCGGACTCCACGTCAACATCCTCGAAACGCAAGATTCTGAAATCCAGGAAGAGGCGCAAACTTTCGTTCTGTGCTCCGACATTGTTGTTCTCGTAGACGAACAACCCTCCAGGCCTGAGCGCACGGGAAAAATGGTCGGCATCTCCAGCCCGCAGTCGGCGGACATATGCCATAACGATCAGGTCCCAGCGAGATGCCGATAAATCGAAATCCTCTTCCCGCGCCAATAATTGCGCGCAGATGAACGCCGAGTTTCAGGGCACGCGCAGTTGCCTGGCGAACGCCCTCCTTCGATGGATCAAAGCCCGTTACATCCCAGCCACTTTGGGCAAGGAAGAGGGCGTTTCTCCCCTGGCCCATGCCGATGTCCAACGCTTTACCGGGGCGTCGACCGGCGATGGCATCGACCAGAAGAGCGGTCGGTTTGAGTGAGAAGATCGGCTTTTCTGCGGTATACACTTTGTCCCAGTAATCGTTGGCTTCCTTATTTCTGAGCGCAGGGTTCTGGGGCCAGGCGTTCGCCAATGAGCCAAATAGTGGAACAAAGAGCCGACGCGAGAGCCTTCGCATGCATACAATTATGTCCGGCTTTTTCCCCGGGCGCGCCGAGATAGTTCTCGCTGAGTCCCTGTAGGCTCGTCTCAGCATAGATTGATGCGGACAACTGTGACAGGCGGACAACCGTGATCTGTGCGGCCCGATAGGATGTAATACCATCTGCGGCTGTTGCTGGTGGTGCTGGCCCGGCGCGAACGGAACACAATGCTGCGACTGTTATTACACGGAAACGATTTGTCGTCGAACAACTTCCGGACTTTTAAGTCTCTGTTAACCTCTGGCCCCCGAACGTGTGTAAGACCGTTAGTCCCCGCCGCTCATTCCCAGACCACGCGGCATGCCAGGTATTCGCGCAGCACGATCTTCACGGTCAGTCCGTCTTGTTGTGAAACGACAAAACGGTAATTCCCGTCCTGGACCACAAGCCATCCTTCGCGATAGACATCGGAGCCGGCGACGAGCAATCGTTGAATCGCCCTGCTGCCGACCTCCGGCCAGCCGACGAAAACCTTCTCCTCGGAACACTCAAAGGCTTCGCGCTCATTCTCGGTCATTGTGAGCAGCGGCCTCACACTGACATGAGAAGGCTCCTCCAACTGCGGGTCGTTGTATTCGTATGCCGCATGGCCGCGCGCCAGCTTCATGACAACTGCCTTCACGCGCTCGTTTTCAACGCTCCACACGGGTCCGCCATTGCCCTCCGACATCGCCATTTTCAGTCGGCCCAACAAAAGCTCGTTGCGTTCCAGGACCCTCGCAATCTTAGGTCTGAGCAGCTTCGAGGGATCGGCGCAACCCGCGAGAACGCATTCCAGCAGGCACGCCAGATACGTCTCGTGATCGGACAGGAGATTGTTACAGCGCGCGCATGACGGGCACACCATGAGGTTTTCGGGATATGGCTCATCCAGAAGCACCTTTGACGGCACATGATCGTCGGTTTCGTCGGGACCGCCGCAGTGAACACAGAAGCCCTTGTTCCGGCTGTCGGCGTAACACTTCAGATTTTGCATCGTAGTCGCCTCGGGTTTCGTTGCTAACGAACGTCACTCTCCCGCATGGTACACGGCGCGCTTACCTGTCGCGGCTTTATACCGAAGCGGAATGTAAGGGAGTAAGCGTTTCGGAAGCCGAGAGTAACGTCACGCCGCTCTCCCGGATCTCAAGTGACGCCGTCAAAGAGCGATTAAAGAACAGGGCCAATGAAAAACTGACCGGGCATGGGGCCGCTCGGGTTGGAATGCGCCATGGCGCTCAAAATACATGACAAGCAAGGGCGAAGCTGGGTGTCCGGTAGCCTGGAGAAAGATAGTACACCGGGCCGGAATAATCCCGGCCCTTATTCGGTCGAAAATGAAGGAATTCAGGACGCTCAGTTCTGCGCCGGCGCCGCGGCTTTCTCAGCGGCGTCTTTTTCGGCAGCGTCCGCCGCATCCTTTTGGTCCGCAGCGTCTTTCTGGTCGGCTGCGTCTTTCTGGTCCGGGTCGACAACGGCTTTCTTGAAGAAGCGCCTCGGCGGAACCGGCTTCGCGCTTGCGAGCTGGACGTAGTCGGCGAGGATCTTTTCCTTTTGCTCGGGATCGAGCGTGAGGAACTGGTGTTTGCCGCCGGCCTGCGGGGTGAAGGCGAGCGAGCCGTCGTCTTTGACGACGAACGCGCCCGGATCGGAAACTTTGAAGTAGCCGGCTTTGGATCTTCCGGCATAGAGAGCCGCGGTCATCGCCCAGGAGGGCGCATCGTAGGGCATCGGTTTCGCGGCGCGATAGGCATCGGCGACCGGATGATCGGGCGAGGTGG
>DASZLO010000013.1:0-2628 GCA_035552315.1 Bryobacteraceae bacterium | reverse complement strand
CCACCTCGCCCGATCATCCGGTCGCCGATGCCTATCGCGCCGCGAAACCGATGCCCTACGATGCGCCCTCCTGGGCGATGACCGCGGCTCTCTATGCCGGAAGATCCAAAGCCGGCTACTTCAAAGTTTCCGATCCGGGCGTGTTCGTCGTTAAAGAGGACGGCTCGCTCGCCTTCACCCCGCAGGCCGGCGGCAAACACCAGTTCCTCACGCTCGATCCCGAGCAAAAGGAAAAGATCCTCGCGGACTACGTCCAGCTCGCGAGCGCGAAGCCGGTCCCGCCAAAGCGCTTCTTTAAGAAAGCCGTTGTCGACCCGGACCAGAAAGACGCAGCCGACCAGAAAGACGCTGCGGACCAAAAGGATGCGGCCGATCAGAAGGACGCAGCCGACGAGAAACCGGTCGCCGCGGCGGCGCAGAACTGACTTAACCAGCCGGCGCGCTGCGACAACTCACGCGCGATAGCTCATGCGCGCCTTCGCGCTCCCGTTTCCTTCGTCCCCGCAGTCATCGTCGTTGCCGATCCGCAGTCTCTCTTTCAATGGCGTGCTCGACGAACGCGTTCAGGCTCTCACCGCGGCGCCTCGCCGCAATCGCCGCGGCCCGGTGCAGATCGGGCGAGATACGAACCGGAAATGTCCCGGAGAATGGCTTTTCAGGGTCCTCGCCCCTCTCCGCACAGAACGCGAGATAATCGTCCACCGAATCCTTAAAGGCCTTTTGCAACTCCCGGACCGAACTGCCCTGAAAAGTGATCACATCGCGCGTGTTGATCACCTCGCCGTGCAACATTCCGGCCTCTTCGTCGAATTCAACTTTTCCTTCGTACCCCTTGTATTTCATTCCTTTTCCTCCGGCTCGACGCCCGCCTCGCGCAGAAACCTGGCCATCGAAGCCACCGCGCCCCTGTCCGTTTCCTTCTCCGGATGCGGCCGATGGAACACGGCGCGCATGCCGTTAAGGGCGATCCGCACCCTCGATCCGCGACCCTCGGTAATTTCCGCGCCGAGCGAGCGTAGCAATGATTCAATGTCCGGCCAGGGAATATTGGCTTTCCTGTTAAAGACATCCGCCAGAATCCGCCGGTGTTTCGCCACGGTTTATGATATCAACTATTGATATCATAAACGGCGTCATGATGCGTTGGAAAATCTATTCTGTTTGAGCCAGCGAGGTGTGCAGCCGCACTTCCGCATCCATATCCGCTGGGCGCCGACGTTGCCGCATGCGCTCCGATGTCCCTCTCAGGAATCCTCTGCTATATTGGTTCCCAATAGGAGAAATCACCAGTGGCCGGGAAAACGGATGTCCAGCAAGGCACTCTGGCGTTAATGATCCTCAAAACGCTGCAGACCCTCGGCCCCCTGCACGGTTACGGCATTGCGCGCCGCATCGAGCAGATCAGCGGGGGCCGCCTGGCGCTTAACTACGGCACGGTCTATCCGGCGCTCCTGAAACTCGAGCAGGAGGGGTTCATCGCATCGGAGTGGGGAGTCTCCGATAAGAATCGCAAAGCCAGGTATTATTCCCTCACGCGCGCGGGCCATGGCCGGCTCCGGAAAGAACAGCGCGAATGGGAAGAAACCGCGGCCATCATCTCCTGTTTCCTCAACCCGGGGGAGCAAATCCAATGAGGAAATTGCGCAGCATCGCGGTTCGGCTTGGCCGTCTTTTCAGCACGACCCGAAGGGAGCGCGAGTGGAAGGCCGAATTCGAGTCCCACCTCGAAATGCATACGGAAGATAAGATGCGCGCAGGCCTGAGCGCCGAAGAAGCGCGGCGGCAGGCGCTGATCGAATTTGGGGGACTCGCGTCCACGAAAGATTCCATGCGCGACCAGGCCGGTTTCGTTTGGCTCGATACAGCGTTGCGCGATGTTGGCTATGCATTTCGCGCATTGCGCCGCAGTCCCGCGTTCACCGTCACCGCGATTCTCTCCCTGACGCTCGGCCTCGGAGCGAGCCTCGCGGTATTTACAGTCGCCGACAACCTGCTGATCCGGCCGCTGCCTTATCGCGACGCTTCGCGGCTCCTGATGATCTGGGAAAGCCATGTTGATCCGCACAACGTCGTTTCTCCCGCCAATTATCTGGACTGGAAGCGGCAGAACGATATTTTCGAGGACATTGCCGCGGTTTCGCCGGCCCGTTCGGCGATTCTCACGCGGAATGGCCGCGCCGAGGAATTTCTCGCCCAGAGCGTTACGGCCAATTTTTTTCCATTACTCGGTGTCCAGCCCGTTCGCGGGCGTCTGTTCACCGGAAAAGAGGACCGCGCTCCCGGCCAAGTCATGCTGATCAGCTACCGGCTTTGGCAAAGCTGGTTTGGAGGCAATGAGAACGTCGTCGGACGCAACGTGGCCATCAACTCGCTTCCGTTCACGATACTCGGGGTTCTGCCGCCCAACTTCCATTTTCTGAGCCGCGACACCGAGATCTGGGCGCCCCTCGGGCTCGATCCGGCACGGGATTATCGCAAGACGTCCGGTCGCTGGCTGTTCTCGATCGGCCGCCTCCGCCCGCACGTGACCATCCGCAACGCGCAATCCCACATGGCTGCGCTGGCCCGGCGCCTGGAACAGGCCTACCCGGAATTCAATACCAACTGGCGGGTGAATCTCGAGCCGCT
>DASZLO010000012.1:0-3658 GCA_035552315.1 Bryobacteraceae bacterium | reverse complement strand
CCGGAACCCCAAGACCGGAACGCGCGTGGAAGTCCCCGCCAAGAAGATTCCTTACTTCAAGCCCAGCAAAGAGTTGAAGGACGTGGTCAATGTAGGCGCTGCCGGCCACACGCCCGCCAGCGAGCCGGCAGGCGCGGAATCCGGCTCCCCCGATACCAGCGGCAACCCTGCCTGAATCTTGGACTACCTCTGGAGTCCGTGGCGCTACCAATACCTGACCGCTCCTGAAAAGCCTGTCGGCTGTATCTTCTGCGCTATGGCCGCCACGCCCGAGAGAGACCGGGAGACGCTGGTGGTCTTTCGCGGTAAATTCAACTTCGTCGTTCTCAACCGCTTCCCCTATACCTCCGGGCACCTGATGGTTGTTCCGTACCGGCACTCCCCCTCCCTCGCCGGGATCGACGCCGCCGCGGCCACCGAACTGATGGAATTGGTGCGCCGTGCCGAGACCTGCCTGCTATCCGTCTATAAACCCGACGGTCTGAATCTCGGGATGAATATCGGCGAGAGCGCCGGCGCGGGCATCGCGGGCCATATCCACATGCATGTACTGCCGCGCTGGTCGGGCGATGCGAACTTCATGACCACCATCGCGGAGACGCGCGTCCTGCCGGAGGATCTCGACGTGACGTGGACCCGCCTTCACGACGCCTTTGCCCGCTAAAGTCCCGCCATCTGTCGCATTTCTCACGAATGATACAATCGGCCCTGCATGTTTCCTGAACTCATCGCTGAATTTATCGGCACTCTGGTTCTAATCCTGTTTGGCGATGGCGTCGTCGCCATGGTGCAGCTCTTCGGGCACAACGTTCCCGGCGAGATCGTTAATGGAGGGTTCACCAACATCACGCTTGCCTGGGGCCTCGCCGTCACCATGGGAATCTACATCGCCGGGAAAATCTCCGGAGCGCATTTGAATCCCGCGGTCACCATTTCGCTGGCGATTTACAGGAACTTCGCATGGCGGAAAGTCGCGCCTTATATCGTCGCCCAAACCCTGGGGGCATTTTTCGCGGCGGCGCTGGTTTTCTGGAATTACCACCCGGCGTTTCAGGCCCTCGATCCGGGGCTCGAACACACCGCCGGGATCTTTACGACGTTCCCCGCTTTTCCTCAGATACCCTTCGCCGGTCTTCTCGATCAGACCATTGGGACCGCTCTGCTACTGCTGATGATCTTTGCCATCACCGACGAGCGAAACCAGCCTCCCGGGGCGAATATGGGGGCCCTGATGATCGGCCTCGTCGTTGTCGTAATCGGAATGTCTTTTGGCGGCATGCACGGCTACGCCATCAATCCGGCCCGCGATTTCGGTCCGCGGCTTTTCACCGCCGTCGCCGGCTTCAAGAACAATGGACTCACCGACGGCACTAAAGTCTTTTGGGTGCCCATCGTAGGGCCGATAATTGGCGGGATTCTGGGTTCGGCGGCTTACGACTACGGAATTCGCCGCTTTCTCCCGGTACAATAAACTACAATTGCTGTTAGAAAAAGTCCACTAATCGGACTTTTGTCATTATAATAACGGTATGGATCACGTTTGTGACTCATCTTGCACCTGCAAGCAGGACCTCGCCACAGCCGCCATGGCTCTTGAGGAAGCGTCCAAGAGGCTTTCGGCTTCTATGTTTTCGGATTCCGATGAACTCGTCGAGTCCTGCTACGCGTTTTTCCGGGTTGCCAAAACCAGGTTCTTCGGCGCCCGCGCCGCATATCAGGATCATCTGCAAGAGCTGTCTTCCGGGCCAGGTCTCGGTTAGTTCTCAGAAGCTTTTTCCGCCCGGTCAACGATCAGTATCTCGACCGGCCCTTTGCGCGATTCCAGTTTCAGTCCCAGTTGTTCCTGCAGCGCTGTAAACAGGGTCGGCCCTCCGGGATCGGGCGGCGTCTGACCGGCATCGGTCGGCAGCGGATTCTCCGTGGGGTCGGGTGTCCAACGCAATTCGAAATCGTAGTTGCCGGTAAGGCCTGTGCGGTCGGTTACGGGGCGGCCAAGGTATTCGGCCAGCATCGGCGCGACGAATTTCAAAGCGATCTTCTGTCCCACCAGCAGGCCGTTGGAAATGTGGAGACGGCCGTCGGTGGGTTTTTCTGGTTCCCCGCTCTCCCTGAGCTTCAATCCGTCTTTAGCCACCACCAGCGCATAAACGTTCAGCTCTTTGGTCGCCCGATGTACCGCCAACTGGAAACGCTCGCTCAGGAGCGCCCTTACCATCAGCCTGAATGAGTCCACATTTTTCGCGCTGGGATTGATCGCCTGATCCGGGGTGGCGACGATATCCCAGCCCGCGGAATCCAGCCATAGAGGCCCGCCCGAGACCTCATAGGACCGCACATCGTATGCAAACTCAATCAACGACTTCAGTGTCGTATTGGTTGTGTTGAGGCGTCCGCCAGGGCTGACGCGCGGCCCGGGAGGCCCACCACCCTGCGAGGGCTTGATGGAAGCTACTTCGTAAACCTGCGCTTGCGCAAGACAGGCGAACAGCAGGATGATGGCGGCACGCATGACCGTTGGACCGTGCCGGACTGGCAATTGTTCCCGATTACTGGATGGGGAGAGCGGCGTGCTCGTTCGAGACCAGGCCTTCGAAAATGGCCAGAACCCGCTTGCGATACTGGTAAACCCGGTCCAGATCGCTGCGGAAGGTTCCCTGATAATCCTTCGCGTTCGCCCACTTGTTAATCACTTCGCGGGGAACGTCGATGTCTTCCCTGAGCGCGTCGAGGGAGTGGCCGCGCAAAAAAAGGCCATAGAAAAAGGCCGCCTCCCGCTGCGGGGCTAATGGATCGAAATCGTCTCTGGGCGTCATCCTAGTAGAAACCGGCTTTGCAAAAAGGCCATTTTAGCCAGTCTGCGGGGTCGGATCAAGTACTACCCCATTGGACGCGGCATAGGGCCTCCGGGGTTCGTACCCACGGGATTCGCCCGCCGGTCCGTTCCCGGCCCCAAACCTCCCCCCGAAGCTCTTGAATTCACATGGAGTGTGATGTAATGATGTGTATCCATTTTTATGGGGAATTCAGGAGTGCAGGTCAGACGGAACCTTATTGCTGCGCGGCGGCGAGTGCGGGAATTCATGATGGTCGCACGCGGCGTCGCCTCCACGGATCACCCCGTTCTGGCCCATATTGTTCCCATACGCCGCTGCAATCTCGCCTGTACATATTGCAACGAATTCGACGATTTTTCCAAGCCCGTGCCGCTCGATGAGATGCTGCGCCGCATCGACCATCTGGCGGACTTAGGAACGAGCATAATTTCCTTCAGCGGCGGCGAACCGCTGCTCCACCCCGATCTCGATGCCCAGATCGCCCGCATTCGAAAGCGAGGCGCGTTGGCCGGCATGATCACGAATGGTTTCCTCCTCAACGCCAAGCGCATTCAGGAGCTGAACCAGGCCGGCCTTGAGCACATGCAGATTTCGATCGACAATGTGTTGCCGGACGATGTATCCAAGAAGAGCCTGAAGACCCTCGATGCCCGCCTCGAACTCCTTGCCGAACACGCTGAATTTCACGTCAACATCAATTCGGTGGTCGGTGGCGGGATTCACAACCCGAATGATGCGGTTAAGGTGGCTGAAAGGGCCGTCGCGCTGGGGTTCACCTCGACCGTCGGCATCATTCACGATGGCGACGGGCAGCTTCAACCTCT
>DASZLO010000011.1:0-31098 GCA_035552315.1 Bryobacteraceae bacterium | reverse complement strand
GAACCTGCACGTGGACGTTGCGGTGGTTTATCGGTTTGTTGCCGCCTCGCGTGAATTTGTGGCAGTGCGCTTGGCATTCGGGCGCAGGCAAGCCCGAAAGATTCCTGTGTTCTCAATCTGAGCCCGCCGATGCTACCCGGCTCCGACAAATAGATGCGCCCTTTCAATGCGGCCCTGGCGACCAACTGTTCGACAGCTTTCCAGAAACTGCTCTGTGCGAAATACAGGCGATAGTCATTGTCCCTTTATTGATCAATAGAAAGATGCAGGGCCTTTTTACACTGGGCAGGACCGGAAGCGATCACTTCGACGATGGTGAAGTAGATCGTGCTGTTACGGGAGCCCGCTTCCTAAGAGTAGTCTTTGAGAGAGATCACCTTGAACGAAATCTGATGTCAAGAAAGCTTGTTGAAAGGGCAAAGGGAATATTGAAGCGAACACGCCATCTCGACGAGGAACAGGCTTATTTACTACTTCGAAATATGAGCAGAAACCGTCAATGTGCAATGGTTGATGTCGCGCGGAGAATCATTGATTCCGACGCCCGCCTTCGGGCTCGCCAACCCGCGCAGAGATCGCCACATTCGTAGATAACCGCCGTCAGTGTGTTGACGGATGGTCAATTCGTGCGCGCGATAGTGACATTGTTCCTCCTGCGACATAAAGCTGGTCCAGCTTCAGTCCGATTCGGGGCACGAACTGCAGGTACTCGATACGCGGCCAGACGAACGCGCCAAGGAACTGTGCCCAGACCAAAGCGGACACTAGCAGAGTTACACATTTTTATCGGCTCCCCGTCTCTCGTCGCTGGGTAGAACTGCCACTGGCTGGCCGCTAGTACAGCCTGCTCATCCAGCCCCAGCCCCAAGCCATGAAGCACCCCTATATGGGCAATAACTTACTTGCTTGACAACCCATGCGATTATGACTTCCGGCGAAAGAACGCCAACCCACGCCCTACCATTCTGACCACGAACACAAACCATAATGCCTCTCCGATTGCGAGCGTTAGAATCAGGCCAACTAAAGCTGGGGTTGGAAGGGCTGTTGTGCCGTGGAACGCTGAGCGCCTTGCGAACGGCGTTATCGAAACGCTCCCATTCGGTCTTGCCGGGAACTTTGGGTGCCGGGTGTGGATTCATTGCTGGGGCCTACTCAATATTTCCACACATTGGGCATATATTGGGACTTCGAGGTCCATGATGTCGATATCTTCGACATCATGAGACATCCCGGGTTTGCTCGACCACTGCCCGTTATAAAACACCAGGCGGCTCGGTTATGCGACGACCTTCTGTGATCTGAAAAACCACAGCGTCTATGACGTGGTTCCGGGCCGCAGTGAGGCCTCGCTGGAAGGCTGGCTGGGGAAGCTGGAAGGCAAGCATCTGGTGAAAGTGGTGTGCATGGATCTGGCGGTGGCTTACCGGGCGCTGGTCCGAAAGCACTTTCCGCAGGCGCGGATTGTAGCTGATCGGTTCCATGTGATCCGCATCGTCAATCATCACTTTCTGGCGTGCTGGAAGGAACTGGATCCGGTGGGATCAAGCACCGCGGGCTGGTATCGCTGATGCGAAGGCACCGGCACAACCTCAAGCCGGAGCAGCATCTGAAGCTTTCGGCTTACCTGAAACAGAATCCTGTGATGGAACTGGTCTACCGGTTCAAACAGAAGCTCTGCTATCCCTTGATGGAAAAGAGCCTGAACCAGAAGAAATGCCGGGAACTGGCGCCGCGGCTGCTCAGAATGATTTGCGGAACTGCGCCAGCAGGGGCTGGCGCAGTTAGTTCAGCTCGGCAATACGCTGCACGCCTGGAGGGATGAAATCGGCACCATGTGGCGATTCACCAGAAACAACGGCATCACCGAAGGATTCCACACGAAAGTGGAGGTCTTGCAACGGCAGGCTTATGGGTTCCGCAATTTCAACAATTACAGACTCAGGGTCAAGGTAATGTGTTCTTAGAATCGGTCGGAGGCTGGATTGCCCCCATTAAGTGTGTAGAGCCAAAAATTTGGCTCCTCAGGTAGGATTCGAACCTACAACCCTTCGGTTAACAGCCGAATGCTCTACCATTGAGCTACTGAGGAGCAATGCAGAAGTGGATTTCTCTTCATGCTACACCATGCAGGACGCTGGTTTCAAACTGCGCACCTTTTCGCGGAACAAAGCCAGCCCTTTCAGATGATCGGGGCCCAGCCGGTACACAATCTGCCGGGTGAGGTATTCGCGCGCCAGATCCCGGTCGAAGCCACGCTCGATCGCCGCACGGTCCACCATTTCCTCCGTCCGGTCCAGCCCCCACTCATATGACCGGAGGAACGCCGCCTCCACATCCGGCGTCAATACCCCTGAATGGCCCGCCCAGACCGCAAACACCATGGGCAAGCCACTCCACCGGACCCACTCCGCTCCGAGATCCAGCGTCCGCCAGGGCAGCTGCTTCGGATCCAGATGCAGCGCCGGATCGCCAATCAGCAACGCGGCGTCGGATTCGGCCAGCATGTCGTCCAGATTCGGCAACCGGCGCGTCATCACCGGCTCGCATCCATAACGCTCCGCCAGAACGATGCGCGTCAAAGCCACCGACGTTCGCGAACCGGAGTCCACCGCCAGCGTGCGGATCTCCTCGAACGGCACCCGCGAAATCAGCAGAATGCTGAGTACCGGACCCTCGCACGCGATCCCCAGGCCCGGCAGAAAATCGAGTCCCAGACGGTCCAGTTCGGCGCACGGCACCAAGCCGATATCCGCTTTGCCTTCTTCCAGCGCAGCCGCGCAAAGCGCCGGCAAATCGAACCGGAAATCGAAGATGCCCTGCTGAGGACCATGCAGAAATCCCCAGACAAGAGGCCACGTATTCAGATAACTAACCGCGGAAACGATCAACGCCCAGTCTACCGGACGATTGGATGAGATAGCCCGCCCGCTTCTTAACCGCTATGCTTGGTACTACGGCTTTCCAGCGTCTTTGTCGATGAAATCCATCCTCGTTCTTCTTATACCTGCTTTCCTCTGCCTGGCTCCGCTATCGGGCCAGATCACGCTCAATCCGAATCCAACCCGTGTCGTCGGACAGAATTCCGTCCAGCCGGAGAGCATCAGCCCGAACCTGGTGGAGGGGCGGGAGTTTTTTGCTCCCTCCGCCCTCGCGCTGGATACATCCACGAATCCGCCGGCGCTCTACGTAAGCGATACCGTGAACAACCGCGTACTCGCGTTCCACAGCGCTGTCGCCTTTGCCAACGGGCAGAAAGCCGATCTTGTGATGGGGCAGATCGATTTCGCATCGACATTTGGCCGCGGTCCCGGAACGAGCCTCACCACCGGATTGTCCTCCCCCTCCGGACTTGCCGTGGACGCAGCCGGGAATCTATACGTTGTCGATTCCGGCAATAATCGCATCCTGCGCTTTCCCAAGCCGTTTGCCCAAGCCGCCCAGCCCCCGCTGCCGGATATCGCGATCGGACAAACATCGTTTTCGACAGGATCGGCGAATCAGGGTGCAGCCGCGGCGTCGGCTTCGTCGCTCGCTTTCAGTTTGCCGGCGACATCCGGTACCGCCGCTTCCATTTTTTCGGCCTTCATTGCCGTCGACCCGCAGGGCGACCTCTGGGTAGCTGACGCGGCCAACAATCGCGTCCTTCGATTCAACGCGAGCGTGCTTGGAAGTCAGGCGGCGTCCGGCCCGGCGGCCGATATCGTTCTCGGACAGCCCGACTTCGTCAGCAACGGATATAACCCGCCCGCAACGTCGAACCCTCTCACGTCTCTCACCACCTTCACCACTCCCACGGGCATCGCTTTCGATGCGGCCGGGCGGTTGTTCGTGGGAGAGTCCATCTCCACGCGCCGGGGACGCATTCTGATGTATACGCCGCAATTCTTTGTCGGCCAGGCCGCGGCCCGTATTCTGGGCGTGGACGGGAATAACCCGCCGGTCACAAGCGAATTTCAGTTTTCGATTTCGCCCGGCGGAATATTCCCCGTTGGCAACGGGATCGGCGTCGCGGATACACAGGACAGCCGGATTCTGATCTTCCCCGCGGTCGAACAATGGACGCCGAACACTACCTATCAGGCCGCCATTGAAGTAGCGGGCCAAACCGATTTCACCAGCAGCCAATCGAATCAGGGGTTGGCCACCGCAACAGCTTCGACACTCAGCGGTCCGGGCACCGCCGCGTTCTACGGCAACGAACTCTATGTTGTCGATACCTCGAACAACCGCGTCGTTGTGATGCCGCAGAACGGAGCGTCTTTCGGGCCCGCAACGCGTGTATTGGGTCAGGACGCCATGAATCTCAATTCACCCAACCTTGTGGAGGGCCGCGAGCTGAATATCACGGGCACCGGCTCCGGCGCGGGTGGCGGGATGGCTGTCGATCTGTCGTCGAACCCGCCGCACCTGTACATCGCTGACACCTTCAACAACCGCGTCCTCGGCTACAAGGATCTGCGCAACATCCAGCCTGGACAGAAAGCCGACATCGTGATTGGCCAGCCGAATTTTCAGCAGGCGCTGGCGAATTACCCCAACAACAGCAGTGTCACGAATGCGTCCGGACTGGCATCGCCGGTCGGGCTGGTGGTGGATCCGCAGGGAAACCTGTATGTGGCGGATGCGGGCAACAGCCGGGTGCTTCGTTTTCCCGCGCCTTTTGCGAACTATGTTCCGGGCGTCATGGAAGCGGCCGATCTCTTGCTTGGCCAGCAAAGCTTCACTGCCACCAAGGTCACAGATGCGCTGCCGCAGACGATGGCCACGCCTTACGGGCTGGCGTTGACGACGGACCCCGGTCTGCTGGTGTCGGACGTGAGCCTGAACCGCGTTTTGTTTTTCAGGGGAGCGTCATCCGATTTCAGATCGGGGATGGCGGCGGCAACCGTTTTCGGGCAGCCGAATTTCAACTCCGGCGGGAGCGGCTCCGGGTTGGGCCAGCTGAGTTCGCCGCACCACATTTCGGTGGACCTCGAAGATCGTCTTTACGTCACCGATACGGGTAACGGCCGCGTTTCCATCTGGGCGACCGTCCCCAGCGATCCATCGGGGCAGCCCGCGGCTCAAACGCTCTCCTCGGGGCTGCGCGCGCCTGTCGGCATGTACGTCAGCCCCACAACGAACGATATATGGGTCGGCGACGCAAACGGGGCGGCAGTGCGGTTTTCTCCCTACAATCAGCTGGAGACAAATAATTTCGCGCCGAATGCCACGATACCCGATGTATACAGCCCGCGCGCGGTGGTTCAGGACGCCTGGGGCGATCTCTTTGTCGCCGATGCCGCCAACCGGGTGGTGATTTACTACCCCGGACTGGCTCCACTGAATGGCGCCAGTTTTCTCTACCCGAATCTGCTGGCTCCGGGGATGATCGCGAGCCTGTTCTCGCTCGGGAATACCAATCAGTTCGGCGGCCAGGCGACCTCCGCGCCGGCGGGCCAGTTTCCGCTGCCGGCACAGTTGAACGACGTGCAGGTAGTGTTCAACGGGGCTCCCGTGCCCTTGTTCTATGCCGACCCGAATCAGATCAATTTCTTCGTTCCCATGGGCGCTCCCCAGTCCGGATTGTTCGATCTGCAGGTGCAGCAGAACAGCACCGGCCGAATTCTGGGCGATACGACGGTGCAGATGAACGTGGCGCTCCCGGGATTGTTCTCCGAGACGGGAAACGGGATTGGAACGGTCGCGGCAATCAACCAGGACAACACGATAAATAGTCCGACCAACCCTGCTATAGCGGGCCAGGTGATCACGCTCTTCGGAACGGGTCAGGGCTTCATCGGCGGCCAGCCTGCTGACGGCTATGGGGCGACGGCAGGACAGACTGCAACGCCGCCAGTGGTGTACATCGGCGGGTTTCCGGTTGACCCGAGCGCGGTTAAATACGCCGGAACCGCACCGGGACTGGTGGGAGTCTGGCAGATCAATGTAGTGATTCCGCCCGGCACAATTACGCTGCCGACAAGTCCGACCTATGTGTTCGTGCAGCAGAGCAGTTTCATCAGCGGCGTGCCCGCCAATGGGCGCGCGATTCAGATTTACGTTAAGGCCAAGTAGCGCCGAATGCTCAGTCGCCGCGGACGGTGTGGCGGTTGATTGAGATTGCTTTGCCGGTCCGGTCGTCAACATCCACAATTACCGAATGCAGTTCGACGGACTCTTTGGCAGGCGCCATTTTGGCAGGCAGGGCCGTCAGGAAGCGGCGCAGGATCGGGTCCTTCTCGACGCCGATGACGGAATCGAACGGCCCGGTCATTCCGCAGTCGGTCTGATAAGCGGTGCCGCCGGGCAGGATGCGCGTATCGGCGGTCGGGATGTGCGTGTGGGTGCCCACCAGGGCGGAGACGCGGCCATCGAGATACCAGCCCATCGCCATCTTTTCGCTGGTGACTTCGGCATGGAAATCGACGAAGCGAACCTTCACGTCGGCGGGCAGGGCGGCGATGAGCTCATCTGCTTTGCGAAACGGGCAATCGGTATTGGCCATATAGACGCGGCCCTGAAGGTTGATCACTGCGCAGCGCGCGCCTGACTTCGTCTCATGGACGTAGACACCCGCGCCGGGACACCCCGGGGGATAGTTGGCAGGGCGCAGCAGACGCGGGGTGCGCGCGATGTAGTCGAAGATGTCTTTCTTGTCCCAGATGTGATTGCCGGAGGTCATCACGTCGATTCCGAGACGGAACAATTCGTCCGCCACTCCGGGGGTAATGCCGAACCCGGCGGCGGAGTTCTCGCCATTGGCGATCACGACGTCGATTCCCTGAGCGGCGCGGATGTCGGCCAGATGATCGGCTACGATGCGCCGGCCGGCGTGGCCGAAAATGTCGCCTACAAAAAGTAACTTCACGCTCCTGAAGTTACAGCGCCTTCCGACGCCGATCCCACCAGTTTCACGTATTTCGCGAAGACGCCGGTCTTGTAGCGCGGTTCGGGCGCTTTCCATGCGGCCATGCGGCGCGTCACTTCGTCCGGGCTGATATTCAGATTGATTACCCCGGCATCGACATCGATATCGATGGTGTCGCCTTCATGCGCAGCGGCCACGGGACCTCCGCAGAAGGCTTCAGGCGCGATATGGGCGGCCATGAAGCCGTGAGTAGCGCCGCTGAAACGTCCGTCGGTGAGAAGAGCCACGGAGTCGCCGAGTCCCGCGCCAATGACGGCGCTGGTGACGAGGAGCATCTCGCGCATGCCGGGGCCGCCGCGCGGACCTTCGTAGCGGATCAGCATCACATCGTTCGGATTGATCTTGCCCTCGTTCACCGCGACGATGGCGTCTTCTTCGCGCTCGAATATGCGGGCGGGTCCCACGTGTTTGCGTTTGTTGTGGCCGGAGAGTTTGATCACGCAGCCATCGGGCGCCAGAGAGCCGCGCAGAATCGCCAGCCCGCCGGTCGGCTTCACCGGATCGCTGAGCGCATGGATCACCTGCTGGCCCGGAGTTTCAACGGCTTTGGCGGCCTCTTCGCCGAACGTATTTCCGGTGCAGGTCAGAGTGGAAGAATCGACATAATTTCCATCGACGAGACGTTTGGCGATGACGCCGATACCGCCGGCTTTGTCGACATCGGCCGCGACGTAGGGGCCGCTGGGCTGGAGGTCGACGAAGATCGGCGTGCGCGAACTGATGTTCTGGAAGGTATCGATGTCGAGTTCGACCCCGGCTTCGCGGGCCATGGCGAGCAGATGTAGCACCGCGTTGGTGGAGCCGCCGGTCGCGGCAACGCCTGCGATGGCGTTCTCAAAAGCTTTGCGGGTGGCGATGTCGCGCGGCAGGATGTTCTTGCGCACGGCATTCATGATGACCTCGCCGCAATGATGCGCCACGTCCTCTTTGCGGAGATCGACCTGCGGGACGGATGCGGTACCCATGGGCGACAGGCCGATCAGTTCCATCACGGTGGCCATGGTGTTGGCGGTGAACTGTCCGCCGCACGCGCCGGCTCCGGGACAGGCGTGATTCTCGATTTCGAGCAGTTCGTCGTCCGAAATTTTGCCGGCGGCATTGGCGCCCATGGCTTCGAAAACCTGGAGGATGGTGATGTCCTTGCCTCGCCATCTGCCGGGAAGAATCGAACCGCCGTAAAGAATGACGCTTGGAACATTGAGCCGCAGCAAGGCCATGCCCGCGCCGGGAATGGTCTTGTCGCAGGCGACGAGAGCAACGATGCCGTCGAACATATGGCCGCGGGCCATCAGCTCGATGGAATCGGCGATCACTTCGCGGCTGACCAGCGATGCTTTCATGCCTTCGGTGCCCATCGTGATGCCGTCACTGATGGCGATGGTATTGAACTCCATGGGGGTACCGCCGGCGGCCCGGATGCCTGCTTTTACATGCACGGCGAGGTCGCGCAGTTTGTAATTGCAGTTCATCGTTTCGGTCCACGTATTGGCGACGCCGATGATGGGCTTCTTCAGGTCCTCGTCGGTGAAGCCGATGGCCTTGAGGTAGCTGCGGGCGGCGGCGCGGTTGCGTCCCTGCGTGATTGTATAGCTGTGTAATGTCATGCGATCGAAGTCGTGTGGGGTGAAATGTCATTATATTGCCCATGCGCATTGGGATCGATTCCGGGGGCACGTTCACCGATTTCGTGGTGCTGCATGGCGACGGAAAACTGGAGTCGTTCAAGCTGCGTTCGAACCCGGCTTCGCCCGCCTCGGTGATCCTCGCGGGGCTTGCCCGGATTGCGGCGCAGGAAGCCGAAGTGGTGCATGGCTCGACTGTGGCTACCAACGCGCTGCTGGAGCGCAAAGGCGCGAAGACGGCATTCGTCACGACGCGGGGTTTCGAAGACATCATCGCCATCGGACGGCAGAATCGTCCGGAGCTTTATCACCTGATGCCTCCGGTGCCGGTGCCTCTGGTGCCGCGCGAGTTGTGTTTCGGAGTCGTTGAGCGGGTGCTGTTCGACGGCACGGTGGAGCGGTCTCTCGACGTTGAGGATCTGCGGGAGCGCATTATAAATTCCGGCGTCGAAGCGGTTGCCGTTTGTCTGCTGCACTCCTATCGGAACGATGTCCATGAGCGCGCCTTGCTGGAGATTCTGCCCGGGTATGTGTGCGCCTCCTGCGATGTGTCGCCGGAGTTTCGCGAATTCGAGCGCGCCAGTACGACGGTGATCAATGCTTACGTCGGTCCACTGATGGACCGGTATCTCGGGGAGCTGGAAGCAGGCAGTCCGCATCCGGTATCGATCATGCAGTCGAACGGGGGGCTGCTGACTGCGGGAGAGGCGCGGCGGCACGCAGTGCGCACGATTCTATCCGGACCGGCGGGCGGGATCGTGGGAGCGGTCGAAGTGGCGCGGGCCTGCGGCTACGGCAAGGCTCTTACGTTCGATATGGGCGGCACATCCACCGACGTCGCGCTGGCCGGGCAAGTGAACAGGTTGACCACGGAAGCGCGGATCGATCACTTCCCGGTGCGTGTGCCGATGCTGGATATCCATACGGTGGGCGCGGGCGGCGGGTCGATCGCGCAGGTGGATGCGGGCGGCAGTTTGCGGGTGGGGCCGGAGAGCGCGGGTGCCGATCCGGGTCCGGCTTGTTACGGTATGGGCGAGATGGCGACCGTGACGGACGCGCATATGGTGCTGGGACGCATCGCGGCGGACCAGTTGACGGGGGGCGGGATGCGCATCGACGCGGGTGCGGCAGAGCGCGCCGTCAGCCGGGTGGCAAAGCAGCTGGGGCTCAGCACCGTGGCCGCGGCGGCGGCGATTGTGCGGGTCGCCAACTCCAATATGGAGAGGGCGATTCGTGCGGTTTCGGTGGAGCGCGGCGAAGATCCGCGGCAATTTCCGCTGGTGGCCTTTGGCGGCTGCGGCGGACTGCACGCCTGCGAACTGGCGATGGAGTTGGGCGTCGCGACCGTGATCGTGCCGCGGGAAGCAGGCGCTCTTTCGGCGCTGGGGATGCTGATGGCGGACAGGGTGCGGGACTATTCGGCGGCCGTATTGGGCGCCGACCCCGCCGAGTATGAGATACGTTTCCGCAAGCTCCGCGAGCAGGCGGAGAGAGACGTGCCGGGCGCCCGGATGGAGCTTTACGCCGACATCCGCTATGCAGGCCAGAGCTACGAGTTGACGGTCGCCTGGGGGGGCGATTTTCATGCGGAGCATCACCGAGTTTACGGATATTCGGACTCGAAGCGGGCAACGCAAGTGGTGACTCTGCGGGTGCGGGCAGTTCTGAGCGTGGCGAAAGCGAAGCTTACCGGCCAGACGACAGGCCCTGGGGCAGAACCGGTGGAGCGGCGTGTGTGGGCCGGCGGCCGCTGGGTTGAAATGGCTGCCGGCGCGCGCGAGGCTTTTCGGGGGGCGGTGGAAAGGCACGGACCTCTGCTAATTACCGATTACGGATCGACGACGCTGGTTCCGAACGGCTGGACGATGACCCAGGACGAGGCGGAAAATGTTGTTCTGAGCCGCCGGACGGAGCAGTAAAAAACTTATACCCAAACCGGTGACGTACGGTCTTGCAGCCAGAAGATGAAATCGGTCGGTGGCGGTTCGCCGCCCAATGACCGGAACAGAGCCGCGGCGTGAGAACGGTGTCCCTGGCTGTGCAGGCAGACCTGCAGCATGGCCTCGCTGACAGCAATGCGGCGTTCGGGGAAGTAGGGCGATTCGAGCAGGGGGGTGAGATCGGAGTCATCAAGCTTCGCCAGCCATTCGCTTTCACGTGCCTGCGTTTCCTGATAGAGCGCCGCGATCTCATCCAGCGAATCGGGTACTCTCGATTCTTCTTCGGTATTGAAGCGGATTTGCAGAATCAGCGATAGCCAGTAACGGTGTGCCACGAGGATGTGATGCAGGAGGGAGCGCAGTTCGGAATTTCCAGCTGCGGCATGGCGCTGTATTGCGCTTACCAGTCGTGCATCGGCATACGCCTGATGGCGAAACAAGTCGATCAGCATGGCTCGCATTGGGCTTACATTAGCAGCAAAGCCGGCGCGACGCGGGATTTGGTTCTGTGCGTGCATATCCCGTAGAGGAGCCATGACAATGCTGAGAACTTCCAATGAGTTGAGGGGGATGAAGATTCACACGCGGGACGGCGAAATTGGCGCGGTGGATCAGTTCTATTTCGATGACGAGGCCTGGACGATCCGGTATCTGGTGGTGGATACGGGCGGCTGGCTCAGCGGACGGATGGTGCTGATTTCGCCAATTTCGGTCCGCAAAGCAGATTGGGAGGCGCGTCGGGTCGATGTGGCGTTGACAAAGGCTCAGGTCGAGAACAGTCCCGACATCAGTACGCATAAGACCGTATCGCGGCAGCACGAGATTGAATATATGGGGTATTACGGATATCCCGCCTATTGGGGCGGGCTCAGTCTGTGGGGGCCCGGCTACTATCCCGGGGCTCTGATGCCGCCTCCGGAGGGGCCGCCGAGCCCGGCAACGGTGTCGCCGAACTTTACGGTCAGCCGTGCGGCAGGGACACCGGATGCAGCGGAGGAAGGCGACTCACATCTTCGCAGCAGCGCGGAAGTTGACGGCTACACCATCGCCGCCATAGATGGTGAGATCGGACACGTGGATGGGTTCTTGATTGACGAAGACACTTGGGCGATCCGGTACATCGAGGTCGCGACCCGGAACTGGTGGCCGGGGAAGAAAGTGCTGCTTTCGCCCGGCTGGATCCAGCGTCTGAGCTGGGAAAATGCCAGCGCAGTGGTTTTCCTCACCAGAGAAGCGATACGAAGCGCGCCTGAATATCGCGAGGGCATGACGGTTACCCGGGAGTACGAACAACAGTTGTATCGCCATTACGGGCAGCCTCCTTACTGGGACCGGGCAATGGCAGGCCAAGTGCGAGCAGGCGGATATGGCAAAGAGTGACGATTTGCGGATTCGAACTTACGGAACGCCTCCGGGCAATCGAAGAGAGACCGGTCCGGACTCTGCCGGACAGTCCGGCGATACGCAGGGACTGTCCGATCTTGAGCAGGCTGGGCCGGAGAGCATCGTGGAACTGATCGAAGAGGGTCAGGCGTTTGAGGCTGAAGCGATCAGCGGCGTTGAGAATGCGCCGGATCCCGATGTGGCTGAGGTTCACACGCGGCAGGTTCGGACTGACGATGTGCCGCCGGAGTATCGGGACGATGAATTGCAGCGGGATGTGGACCGGGATTAGAGTCTAGCGCCGCAGGTCTCCGGTCTCTTCTTGCGTTAAGTAGCGCCAGACGCTCTCTTTCAGGTCGTTGATTTTTAGCTGGCCGATGGCGCTTCGCTGCAGTCTTATTACTTTGCTGCCCGCGGCCTCGATCATTCTTCGCACCTGACGGTTGCGGCCTTCGGTTATCTCCATTTCCAGCAGGTTGCCTGTCAGGCGCCTTACCCGGGCTGGCTTTGTGGGCCCGTCATTCAGCACAACTCCGTTCCGCAGCTCTTCCAGAGCTTCATCGCTCAGGCGATCCGCGCATTCGGCGAGGTATGTTTTCGGCACATTATGATTGGGGTTGGTCAACCGCTCGGCAAGCTGAGTGTCGTTGGTCATGATCAACAGGCCGCTGGTATCGAGATCGAGTCTTCCCACAGGAGACACGAACGTCTCGATTTGCGGAATCAGATCATATACCGTTGGGCGGCGTTCGGGGTCCTTGTAAGTGGTGATGTAGCCGGCGGGTTTATGGAGAAGGATGTAGACCTTCTCGCGAATTTCCAGCGGCTTGCCGTCCACGTGGATGCGGTCGTTTTCGAAGTCAATCCAAACGTCGGGATTTTCGACGATGCGGCCGTTCACCTTCACGCGGCGAGCGTGAATCCAGCTCCGGGCGTCGGTGCGGGAGCAGATTCCCGCCTTGGAAAGCACCCGCTCGAGTGTTTTCGTTTTCAGTGCAGCACTACCTTGGCGAGGCCCGTATTGTTGCCGCTGTCGGCGACGCGAACCACCAGCAGATGTTCCCCAGGGGGGACGGCGATATGAAAGCGGAACTGCTCGGAGGGCGAATCGAGAATGCCGCTGACCGGGGCCACGGGTTTCCAGGGTCCGGCGTCGAGCGACCATTCGGCGCGGCGCAAAGCGGAAGCGGCATCCTGCGCACCGAATGAGACATCGACTCCGTCGCCCGCGCGCGCGGCCGATTGGATTTTCACCGCTGGCGGCGTGTTGTCGATGAGCACCGGGGAACTGATCAGATCGGCTTCGCGGGCGGAGGCCGGGGGATTCGAAGGACGGTCAGAGGCGATCACTTTGAAGAAGTAGCGGCCGTCGGCCAGCGAATCGCTGTCGATCGTGTAGCTGGTGTCGGTGAGGTCTTTCTTGAGCGGCTTCCAGGCCTGTTCGCCTTCGCCGCGAAAATCGAGTTCGTAAACGAGCTTGTCAGTATCGGGATCGTCGGCATTCCACGAGATCACGAGCTGCTGATAGGCGGCGCGCGAAAGAGTCTGTGAAGGCGTGCCGGTGGAGCTGTTGGGCGCGGCGTCTCCGGTATCGGTGACGGTCACGGAGAAAGACGGAACGGAGGGTTTGGGGGCCGCCGCGGCCGGAGTTGCCGTGGTGATGACCGTGATGGAATGAATGGCCGGCGGATTGTTCTGCGGCAAATAAGCCGCGCTGATGTTTTCGATGGCGGCTTTCGGTCCCGTTAGTTTGGCTTCCAGTTGCAGGTAGCGCGCGTTGGGGCTGTTGATCTGGGCGGCATCGCTGAGCGGAGTCGACCAGTCGCTCCAGGTGGCGTCGGGCCGGATGCTGTTGCCGGTGCGGGTGCGGAAGGAGATGGCGCCCTCGCCCTGCCAGCGGATCTTGCCCCATTTCGAGACGCTGCCGGCGTCGAATACGGACGATTCCCAAGTGCCGTTCGCGCCGGGATTGCCGAGTTCGTAGATCTTCCCCATATTGCCGGTGGCGGCGATCAGTGCTCCCCGCCACTGCAGCAGGCGCGTGGCCTGGGCTTCGTTGGTTTGGGCGACGAGGGTGAGTTTGCTGTCGGGCGACAGGCGGTAAATGCGCCCGTTCGAGTCCGTGCCGAAGTACAGCTGACCGTTGGAGGAGGGCAGAATGTCGTAAACGTTCTCTTCTTTGGAACTCCAGAGGGTATCGACCGTATTGTCGGGATTGATGCGATAGATCGCGCTCTTTTCGACATTGGTGCTGTCGGTGGCGGTCACCGCGGCGGTGGGTGTTTCCGGCGCCGGAGTTGCCTGCGGCTTGGGCGGATTCGGGGGCGCGGGTTTGATGTCTGTGCCGGCGTCGGCTGTTACGGTGATGGTTGTCGTCGCGGCAGGTGTGATGTCGATGGAACCGTTTTGGCCGGCCTGGACGGCTTGCACCTTCTTCGCGAGCGCGCCTCCGAGCGCAACCGCGTAGATGCTGCCATCGGGGTTCGGCTCGGCCGCGCGAATTTCGGGGAGGCTGGCGCCATAGAGCGCGAAGGCCTTGTCTTTGGCGGTGATGCGGAAGAGGATGCCGTTGGGCTCGGTGCCGGCGAGCAGCCGTCCTTCCTTGTCGAGCGTGAGGCTGGTGACGTTGCCCTGGCCGGTGGCATAGTATTGTTCGCCTTTGCCTGCACCGGTAACGCGGAAGACACGGCCGCCGTCGCCGGTACCTGCGTAGAGTGTGCCGTCGGGCGCGAGGGCTAAAGTCCAGATGTATTTCGACTGCGGGTCGAAGTACTCGGTGGCTTTTCCGTTTTCGATGCGATAGATTTTGCCGTCGGGCGAAGTGGCCGCATAGAGGACGCCTTTCTTATCGACGGCGATGGCGAAGACTTCGGGCTTGTCGGCGGTCCAGATGAGTTTTGAAGTTCCGTTGGGTTCGATGCGGAAGACGCGTCCGCGATGGCCTGTGGCGGCGTAGAGCGCGCCATCGGGCGCGGCGGCCACGCTCCAGACCACGGGCTGTTCGGAAGTGAACAGGGCATCGAGTTTGGGGGCTAGGGAGAGGCGGCCATCGCGGCCGAGAGAAACTCCGTTGAAGGTGCCCTTCACGAAGTCGGAGAAAGAGTTGAGTTCCCAGAAGGCCGGGGTGGAAGCCTGACAGAGGATGGGAAGCAGGGCGGCGGTGAGGACGCATCCGATTTTCATTGCCTGCCGGCTTCTCACGGTTTTACCTCCAGTTGAACAGTCTTGGTGCCGGTCACCATAAATTCGCCGGCGTCGATTGTCATCTCGGCGATCTTGGAATTCTTGTTTTGCGTGAGGCCCTGTGTGCTGCCGAGAACCAGCGACAGCGACGGCGGCGGGTCGGGCAATTCTTCGCCTGCCACCTGATAGGCCGGCTGAGGCCGCCAGACGCGCACGTAAGCTTTGTCGCTGGGGCGCAGTTTGTTGACCATGGAGATGAGCTGATCGGAGGAATGCGCGGTTTCACCGGCGATTTGGCGAAGTTCGAGGATGCTGGTTTGCGGCCCGTCAGCCACCGTGAAGAAAAGAGTGCCGGGCGCGGTGCCGGGCGGGATCCGGTACTTCAGGGTGCGCGAGAGGTCGGCGCCATTTTCGCCGTCGAGTTGCACCATCAGCTCCACCGTATCGCCGGGCTTGGCTTCTTTGCGCGAGAGGAAAACCTGGGCGATTTCCACGTCCTTCTTGGATTCGAACGATTCGAGCTTCAGGGAAATATTTTTAACCTTGAGGCCGTCGAAGCCGCCCTGCATCAGGTAGGCAAGGGGAACGGCGGTGGATACGGCCGCCTGCATGGCGGATCCGGTATCGCCCGCGAATATGTTGCGCAGCTGGACCGGGTCTTTGCGGTTCTGAAACGAAATGGATCCATTGACGAGCACGCTGGAAGCGCCCTGTGAACGCTCGGTGGCGTCGATCGCGGAGAAGACGGCCATTTGCAAAAGGAACGGAGACAGCGACGGATCGTTGACGATATGCATGTGATAGCCGTCGATGCTTTTTGCGTTTCTGGTTACGTCGATATCGAGCGGCAGCATGTCGGCGCGCGTGCCTAGGGTGCCGGTGACCGCAGTGGTGCGGTCCTGTGAAATGGTGCCCATGAGTTCGCGGGCGGAGGAGATCTTGAAAGAAGTATTGACGTTGGCGAGCAGGGCCATCACTTCCGAACGGGTGAACGGGATGTTGGTAGGTCCGACGCCGAGGAAATGGTGTCCGAAGGCATAGACCTTGCTGCCATCGATGGCGGTCAGTGTGCCGTCGGCGCCTGCGCTCATGTCGCCGGTCATCAGTTCGACGCTGATCATGGAGCCGGGCTGGAGCTTTGAAGGATCGCCCATGCGGTTCTCGGGAGCGCCGCCGGTGGAAATACCCTGGCGCGGTTCGAGGCCCAGTTTGCGCAATTGCGGAGCGAACCGATCCACAGCGGCGGCGGTGAAGCCGCTGAGCGAGAGCGGCGTGGCGACTTCCGTCATGCGGGTATCGCTCAAGCCGGTGGAGAACTGAGAAGCTGCGGCAGCGGGAAAGAGAGACGCCAGATCGCCGGTGGGCGCGGTGCGGGCGGGCCGGGGCGCTGGGGTGTCGGGAAGCTTATTAGCCGCGAGCATTTCCTCAATCGGACGAATGCCGGTGATGGGGTCCTTCGCATAGGGGAAAGCCATGGCTACGGCGCCAATGAGCTTGCCGTCAATGTAGACGGGGCTACCGCTCATGCCTTGCATGATGCCCGTGTGTTCGAGGGGACCGCCGGAAAGACGGGCGAGGATGAGAGATTGTTTGGGTCCGACGTTTTGGAGAACACCGAGGATTTCCACCTGGAAGTCTTCGATACGGTCGCCATTGAATACCGTCTTGCCGGTTCCGTGCATGCCGGCGCGAATGTCTTTCAGGGGAAAGATCGCGAGGGCGGCATTGGCAAGAGGGATGTTCAACAGCGCCAGAGAAATGATCAGGCGCTTCACACTATTAGTGTAGTCCGGGAACGGGCAAGCTTACAAAAGGCCGGTCGCGCGTTCGGCGGCCGACCGTGGAGGCTTGATCCGGCCGAAAGTATTGTTGAGAAATTTAGACGGTGGTCACACTATTCCAAATACTTTTCCGGGAAATGGATTCACATTTGCGTGTCTCTCGCAGAGATGCCGGGGTCGTATTCAATCTGTCATGAGATTTGGTTCCAGGACAAAATGCTGGCGGTGCCATGTTGTAATGCTGGCGCCGCGCATCCGGGAGCGCCGTTTTGCTCTGCTGCCGGTCGGGCGGTGCGAAGGGTGCCGGGTGTGGTGCTTTGCGCTGGGACCGGTGAAGAAAAAGCCTGCCGCGGCGAGCGGGCCGGCTTAGCTGTTACGTCTTTCGGCGGCATAGCGGATCAAGGCGGCTGCGCGGTAAATTCCGTGCACGAATTTTCCGTAGGGCAGGGTCAGGAAAAGGATCAGGATCAAAGCCAGGTGGATCGACAGCATAGGGGCCATCCATGAGGTTTCGCGCAGTGCCAGGAGAGCGAGACCGGTGGAACTGGTTAGCAGGAGGAGGGCGATGAAAGCCACGTCCATTCCGTCCTGTTTGGGGTCCACAATGGCGCGGTCCCGTTTTCGTTTCAGGGCCAGCAGGCCGGCTGGCCCAATGAGAAGTCCGAGACCTCCCGTGGTTCCGAGGATTACCGGGAGACTGAGCACCCGGTAAGGCGCTTGCCATCCCAGAATGTTGTCGTAGAACGCTGCGACACAGGTGGCGGCGAAGCAGAGCAGGAAACCGTAGAAGGTCAGATGGTGGAACCAGCGGCGGGCGTGAGAATGATGTTCGTCCGGGTAGGTGCAGCCGGTTCCTGCGCTGCGGAGGTATTCGAGGGTGAAGATGTGGCGCAGGGCGGGGAGGATTGCGCCCGGCTTGACGTTGGCGCCTGAGTCTTTCCAGAAACGATTGAAGCCGATCAGGCATGCAATGAACACGAGTGCGCCTGCGAGACCGAACAGCGTCACCATGGTGGCGTGGGAGATTATGTCGTAAAAAGTTCCGGCGGCTTGTTTGGTCTTGAGGAAGGCGGGCGTCACCAGAACCGCAAGCAGAATGGAAACAGTCAGTCCATTTCGCTGAAAGGCACGCGCGAAGGATTTGGGCCACGCGTAGTGCTCGTATGACTGGAGGCGGATCTCGGCCAAAATTTTCGGGATGTTTACCGCGAATTCGTGCGGGGGCGCATACTGACAGGCGTAATAGCATTCGGCGCAGTTGTGACAGAGATTGGCGAGATAGCGGAGGTCGGCGGGCGGGAATTCCCGGCGCTGTTCCATGGCGGGGAAGACGGCGCAATAACCTTCGCAATAGCGGCAGGAATTGCAGATGGTCATCAGGCGCTCGCCTTCGAGCATTAATTTCACCGGGTCAGCGGGCGGCACCAGCGGCTCCTTCTTTTGCAGTTCCTTCTTTTGCTGCTATGTGCCCGGCGATGCGGCCGAAGACGGTTCCGATAGTCATGCCGAATCCGGCGAGGTAGCCTTTGCCGAGAATGTTGCCTGCCATGATCTCTCCTGCCGCGAACATGTTTTTGGCCGGGGTGGCATCGTTCATCAACAGGCGTGATTCGGCATCCACCTTTACGCCGAGATAGGTAAAGGTTATGCCGGGGCGAAGCGGATAGGCGAGAAAGGGCGGGGCGTCGATTCTTTGCGCCCAGTGGGATTTTGGGGGAGTGAGGTTCAGAGTTGCGCAATCGTCGAGTACGGTGTGATCGAAGCTGCCAGCAACTACGGAGTGGTTGAATCCATTTACGGTGGCGTCCAGCGCGTCAGGATCGAGTCCGAGAGTGTCGGCAAGTTCGCGGATCGTGTTGGCCCGGATGGCGGGAAATACCGAAGGCATGAATTTTCCGGTCACCTTGGAATCGATGATTGACCAGGCGATCTGGTCCGGCTGTTGAGCGACGAGGCGCCCCCAGATGGCATAGCGTTTCGGCCAGAGGTCTTCGCCTTCGTCGTAAAAGCGCCGGGCGTGTTTGTTCACGACAATGCCGAGGGGCAGGCAATCGAGACGAGTCACGATTCCGCCGTCGAACTTGGGCGCGCGGGCATCGATGGCGACGGCGTGACACTGTTTGGCATCGCCTACCGGCGCGGCCCCGTTGTCGAGCAGCAACCGCAGAACCTTGCCCTTGTTGTATGGAGTGCCGCGGATCAGAAAATTATCGGCGGCATCGCCCCAGGCTTCTTTGAGCCATTCGATATTCGACTCGAAACCGCCGGAAGCGATGACGACGGACTTGCCGCGGAACTCGGCGGGTCGTCCGTCGCTGCGCGCAGTGGCGCTTTCGAAATGGCCATTGTGAATATTCAGGCCCGTGACTTCAGTGTTGTAGAAGACCTTAATGCCCGCGGCTTCGGCGGCCTGGTAGTACGTGTTCATCAGGGCTTTGCCGCCGCCGAGGAAGAACGCGTTGGTGCGGTCGAGATGCAGGGTTCCGCCGAGCGATGGTTGAAAGCGAACGCCCAGATGCAGCATCCATGTCTTCGATTCGCGGGAAGAACGAATGGTCAGGCGGGCGAGATCTTGATTGGTTTCGCCGCCGGTGACGCGGAGGAGGTCGTCAAAATATTCGGGTTCCGGGTAGGCGTCGCCAAGGACGCGCATGTTGCGCGTGTGGCGGCTGTTGCCTGCGCGATAGTGGACGGGCGCACTTTCGAGAATCGTCACGCTGGCACCGCGATCCCGCGCGCTCAGAGCCGCACAGAGACCTGCGTTGCCGCCTCCGATGACCAGCACGTCGGGGATGGTTTTCAACGGAATGAGCATAGTGTAGCGCTGACGGAAGAGACCGGAAATTTCCCCATGCAGAGGCGCGGGGCATAATGGTCCGTCAGGAGAGTGTATGAAAGGAATTCGGAAGTACTCGGGTCTGGCGATGGTTTGCGGAGTTCTGCTGGCGGGCGCGGTGTTCGCGCAGGCGCCCGGTATCAAGCGCAATATAGTCCAGCGGGGCGATGTTTCGTTCCCCGGACACGAAGCAGTGATCGCGAGTGTCGAGATCGCGCCAGGGGCCTCGGCCGGCCGCCACACGCACCCGGGCGAAGAGATCAGCTATGTGATGGATGGCGAGGGCGAACTGATGATCACGGGCCAGCCGACACGGAAGATCAAGGCCGGCGATGGCTTTATCGTTCCCGCAAACACAATTCACGATGCGCACAATACCGGTTCGAAGCCGCTCAAGCTGGCCGCGGTGTATTACGTCGAAAAAGGCAAGCCCATGGCCACGCCCGCGCCGTAAGGGCCGGGATTCCCGATAGAATCTGAACATGCGACGAAGCGCGTGGACCGCCGTTGCCGCCAGCCTCCTGCTGTTCGGAGCAGCTCGCGGACAACAAAGTGCGGTCTGCGCGGGGTGTCATCCAGGCGAGGCGGCGGCTTACGCGCGAACCGGGATGGGGCGGTCTTTCGCCCTTCCGGCACCGGGCAACAGCAGCGCGACTTCGAGCGCTTTTTATCATCAGGCTTCCGATACTTACTTCGCGATGGTTCAGCGCGGCGGTGAGTATTTTCAGCGCCAGTATCAGATCGGCTTCGACGGTAAGCAGGTGAATCTCACAGAGAAGCGCGTCGATTATGTGCTCGGGTCCGGGAACCATTCGCGGACTTTTCTCTCGCGCACGGGCAAGAATGCCCTGATCGAATTGCCGCTGGCCTGGTACGCGGAGAAAGGTGGTTCGTGGGGAATGAACCCGGGCTATGACAGTCCGGATCATCAGGGGATGCGGCGAAAGATTGGTAACGATTGCGTGTTCTGTCACGACGCTTATCCGGCGGTGTCAGAGACTGCCGGCGGACATGGCGCGGATGCATTATTTCCGGCCGCGATGCCGGAGGGGATCGATTGCCAGAGATGCCACGGGGCGGGCGACCGGCATGTGGAGCTGGCTCGCCGGCCGGAAGTCTCGCGGGCGGATGTTCGGGCATCGATCGTCAATCCGGCGCGTCTGCAGCCAGCGCGTCAGGCTGAGGTTTGCCTGCAGTGCCATCTGGAGACGACCAGTTCGCCTCTGCCGAATTCCATGGTCCGGTATGAGCGGGGGCCGTTTTCCTATCAGGCCGGCGAGCCGCTGGCGGATTTCAAATTGTTCTTCGACCGGGCGCCCGATAAGAACGAGGACAGGTTTGAAATTGCGGGTTCGGCTTACCGGCTTGGCATGTCTGAATGTGCCTTGAAGAGTAATGGCAAGCTGACCTGCACGACGTGTCACAATCCTCACGACCTGAAGAAGGGCGAAGAAGGCGTCGCGCATTACACGGCGGTTTGCCGCGAATGTCATGCGGCGGATTTCAATGCTCTGGTGGCGGCCAAGAAGCATACTGCTTCAAACGATTGCACCGGGTGCCATATGCCGAAACGGCGCACAGATGACGTGGTGCATGTGGTGATGACAGATCACTATATTCAGCGCCGGAAGCCAACGCGCGATTTGCTGGCGGAGATGCCGGAGCGTGTGGAGAAGTATCGCAGCGAGGTGATTCGTTATCGCCCCTCTGAGCCGGCACATCAGGACGACGAGTTATATATTGCGGCGGCGCAGGTTCTGGAGAGCAGCAACCTGCATCCGGGGATTGAGCGGCTGTCGGAAGCGATCGGAAAGCTGCGGCCGGATCGTGCAGAACCTTATCTGGAACTGGCGGATGCTTTGCGGACCGATGGGAAGTGCGAGCAGGCTTTGCCGGTTTACGATGAAGCGCGCAAGAGGGATCCGAAGTCGCTTGCTGCAATACAGCGGATGGCGCTTTGTGTGAAAGCTCCAGTCGATCTGTTGCGTGGCGCGCTGACTTTGGAGCCGGATGACGCCGCGATATGGACGCAACTTGGTCTGGCTTATCTTGCGGAGCGGAAAACGCCGGACGCGATTGCGGCATTGCAGAAAGCTGTTGAGATCGATCCGGAGTTGCCGGAGGCCTGGAATAATTTGGGCGGCATCTGGATGCAGACAGGGGAACCGGCGAAGGCTGAGAATGCGTTGCGCAAAGCTATCAAGGCCCAGCCGAATTATGCGGAGGCGCATAACAATCTGGGCGGCCTGCTTTCCTATAACGGCCATTTTGACGAGGCGAAGTATCACTTCGAAGCGGCGCTTCGCTACAAGCCGGACTATAATTTTGCGCGGTTTAACTATGGGATTGCGCTGGCGCGCGTGAACCGGTCCGGTGAAGCGGAGGCGCAGTTCGAGGCGATTCTGAAGAGCGATCCGAAGGCGGCGGATACGCATGAGGCGCTGGGGATTGTGCTGGCGTCCAGCGGTCAGATGAGCCGCGCAGTGGAGCATTTTCGGGAGGCGGTGCGGATTCAGCCGGAATTCGGGCGGGCGAATTTAAGTTTGGGATCAGCGCTGCTGGATTCCGGCGATGTGGCCGGGGCGATTCCTTATTTGCAGAAGGCGGCGTCGGGTACGGATGCGGCTGTAGCGCGGGAAGCGCGCGATCTTCTGCGAAAGGCGCAGAAATGAAACCGGCTCAGAGTTTTTTCAAATACGCGATAGCTTTGGGCAGATTTTCCGGATCGTCGTACACGAAGTAATATTTCGCTCCGGCGGATTGCGCTGCCTTCATAACTGCTGCGAAATCGATTTCTCCTTGGGCGATGGGGGCGAACGCGTCTTTGGCTTTGTTGCGCAGGCGCACCAGCGATACGCGGCCCTTCCACTGCTTCAGCACTTCGACAGGATTGAGGCGGGCGGCTGCGAGCCAGACGACGTCGATTTCCAGCGTCACCAGTTTGGAATCCAGACGATCGCGGTAGATGTCGATCGGGCGCAGTCCGGGCGTGCCCTGAAATTCAAAATCCTGATTCGGCCACGCGAATTTCATGCCGGCCTTGCGGCAAAGATCGCCCGCGGCATTCATGCGGTCGGCGGTGCGGCGGAAGAAATCGTCGCCATCGCCGCGCGCGCCGAGGGGGATGGCGCCCATGACGCAGTATTCGACGCCGGCTTCTTTCAGGCTGTCGATCGCGTCTTTGAGAGAGAGTTGTTTGAACTGGGGGTAGTTGTCCCAGTCGGCGGTGATGAGCGGCGTTTCGATGACGCAGGATCGCAGGTTGAGTCCGTACTGTTTGATCTTCGGCGCAAGCACGATCGATTCGCGGCGGGCATAGCCTTCCACTTCGGTGTATCCGGCTGCGGCTATGGCTTTCAGGGTCTGGTCCGGATCTTTGGCGAGGTTGTCGCGCACCGCTTCGAGTTGCACTCCGAGGGGCCGCTGCGAAGTTGTGGCGGCAATTGCGGAAGCAGAAACGGTGAGGAGCCACTCGCGGCGGTTCAGGGCAGATCTCGGGGACATTCCGATTTCAGTGTACTGGCTTGGGATTGTCTCCTGGGCTGAGAAGCCTGTTAGCGGAAGTCGTGTGAGATGGACGGTAGTTTCGCATCCGTCATATTTACCTGCGGGAGAGGGGAAACGCGACTGGCGAGCACGTGCTGGACGTTGTCCACATTCTGCATTTTGCCTTCCACGATCACCCAGGGGTGGCTCAGAATTTCCAGGCGCTGCGCGGCGAAAACATCCGGCATTACGACTACGTTGGATATGCCGGTTTCATCTTCGATGCTCATGAATAAAATCCCTTTGGCTGTGCCGGGACGCTGGCGGACTATTATGTTTCCTGCCACTCGGACCTGTTTGCCATGGCGCACCGAAGAGAGAGCCGCTGCCGCTGTTACTCCCAGATCATTCAACTGAGCGCGGCGATAAGCCATAGGGTGGCGGCCGATGGTCATGCCTGTGCCATGGCAATCGGCGGCCAGACGTTCTTCGGCGGTCATGGGCAGCAGCGGGGATGCGGGAGCGTTCTCCGGGATGCCGCGCAACATTTCTCCTACAGGCCGGGCGGCGCGGGATGCCTGCCATAGCGCATCTCGCCTATGAGTGGCGCCGATTGAGTTGAAGGCTCCGATCCCCGCAAGCTGTGTCATCTCCTCCTTATTGATACGTACCTGATTGATCCGTACCTGATTGATCCGTACCCGGGCGCTCAGGTCTTCAATACTTTCATAAGGCTGCGATTGTTCGAGCAGGGCCGCGGTTTCGGAGCGGAGTCCGCGTACGTAACAAAATCCCAGCCTGACCGCGCCTTCCTGAACCGTGCATTTCGCCCGCGAAAAATTGATATCGACCGGCAGCACGCGCAGTCCATGGCGCTGCGAATCCTTGACTACCGTGGAGTAATGATAGAAGCCCATCGGCTGATTGTTGAGCATGGCGCAGGTGAATTCCGCCAGGTAATAAGTGCGGATCCATGCGCTCGCATAGGCGAGCAGCGCGAAACTGGCCGCGTGCGATTCGGGGAATCCAAACATGGCGAACGCGGTAATCGACTTCACGATTTTGTCCTGCGTTTCTCCGGTGATGTTTTTTCGGGCCATCCCGGCGCGCAGCTTGACTTCGATCTCGCGCATGCGTTTTTCCGAGCGCTTGAAGCCGAAAGCCCGGCGCAGTTCCTCCGCTTCGCCTCCGGAGAAATCCGCGGCGGCCATCGCCATCCGGAGAAGCTGCTCCTGAAATAAAGGAACGCCCAGGGTTCGCCGAAGGATGGGTTCGAGCAATGGATGCAGGGGTTCGGGCAGCTCTTTCTTCTGACGGCGGGCGAGATAGGGGTGGGCCATCTTACCCTCGATGGGGCCGGGCCGGATGATCGCCACCTGCACCACCAGATCATAGAATTTTTCCGGCTTCATGCGCGGCAGAGAGGCCTGCTGGGCGCGGCTTTCCACCTGAAACAAGCCGATGGTATCGGCGACCTGCAGTGACGCGTAAACTTTGGGATCGTCCTGCGGAAGATTTCCGAGGTCGACGTCCCGGCCGTGATGTTCCGAGATCAGAGCGACGGAATCCTCCAGCACCGCCATCATTCCAAGACCCAGCAAATCGACTTTCACGATGCCCATGTCGGCGCAGTCTTCTTTGTCCCACTGGACCACCACGCGTCCGGGCATGGCAGCCGGCTCGAGCGGCACTACTGAATCGAGCTGGCCTTTGCAAATCACCATGCCGCCGGAATGCTGGCCGAGATGGCGCGGCAGGTCCTGCAGGCCGATCACGAGGTCGTGGAATTTTCTTACCCGCACATTGGACATGTCGAGGCCTGCTTCATGGAATTGTTTTTCAGGCGTTTCTTTTTTGTCCTGCCAGCCCCACATGGGAACGAGTTTTGAAAGCTTGTCGAGCGTCTGCACATCGAAGCCAAGGACTTTGCCCGCTTCACGCGCGGCGGAACGGCCGCGATAGGTGATTACGTTCGCTGTCATAGCCGCGCCCAGTTTTCCATAGCGCTCATACACGTACTGGATGGCGCGCTCGCGCTGATCGCCGGAGGGCAGATCGATATCGATGTCGGGCCATTCGCCGCGCTGCTCGGATAAAAAGCGCTCGAACAGCAATTCCATTCCCACCGGATCGACAGCGGTGATCTGCAGCGAATAACAGACGGCGCTGTTGGCGGCCGAACCCCGGCCCTGCGCGAGAATGCCTTGTTTTTTACAGAACTGAACGATGTCCCAAACGATCAGGAAATACCCTTCGAAGCCGAGATTCTCGATCAATGCCAATTCTTTTTCAAGCTGCGGACGGGCCTTGTCATAGCGATCGCCATAGCGCCAGCGCGCGCCATCCTCCGTGCGTTTGCGCAGGAAACTGGCTTCGCTTTCTCCCTCCGGAACCGGATAACGGGGAAACTCATAACCCAGATTGTCGAGCGTGAATTGAAGCTGCGCGGCGATTTCCGCTGTATTGGCAATGGCTTCGGGGACGTCGGCAAACAGGCGGGTCATCTCCTGCGTGGATTTGAGATATTTTTCAGAATTTTCCTCCAGCAGACGGCCGGCGCGCGCGAGGGTTGTTTTATGGCGCAGGCAGGTGAAGGCATCGAGAATTTCGCGATCGTCGGGACTCGCGTAGCTAACGCCATTCGTCGCCACCAGCGGAGTACGCATCGCGCGGGCGAGTTCAATGACGGCCTGATTGCGGGCTTCCTGATCGCGATGGAAGTGGCGCTGCAGTTCGAGATAAACATTGGCCGGTTTATAGATTCGCTGCAGTTCTTCGACGGCGGCGCGGCCGTTGCCGGCGCGCAGACCGAGCGCAAGCGGTCCGTCCGCATCGCCTGTCAGGCAGATGAGGTCTTCGGAAAATTCAACCAGATCGTCGGGTGTGGCGGCGGGCTCCTGACCGGGTTTGGGATGCTTAGTGCCGCTCCGCAATTTCATGCGGGTGATCATCCGGCAAAGATTCCGGTAGCCGGTTCGGGAGGCGGCGAGAAGCGGGTAGCGGGCACCGTTGGAACATAAAATCTCCGCCCCGGCAAAGGCCTTTAACCCCAGCTTTTTCATGGAGAGATGGAAGCGGGGGATGCCGTAAACGCCGTCGAAATCCAGCATGGCCATGGCGGGCTGATCGAAATCCGCGCAATGGCGGGCGAACTCTTCGGGCGGGGAAGAACCCCGCAAAAAACTAAAAGCCGAGCGTGCATGGAGTTCGATGTAATGGGGCATTTTCCGGATTGACTTCGCTTCCAGTATAGGCGAACATAAGGCGAATATGGGCGCCGCCGCAGCAGTAATTTTTCCCGCCAGTGAACTTTCGCGCAGAGAGCCGGAAACGCTCGGATCATGGCTGGGCGGCATCCCTCGCGGGACGTTGACGGAGATTGCCGGGCCGGGTTCTTCCGGGCGGATGGCGCTGCTGTGCGGAATGCTGGCCGAGGCGACCGCGGGCGACGAATTTTGCGCGGTAATCGATGCGAACGACGGCTTCGATCCGGTGAGCGCGGCCAGCGCGGGCGTGCGCTTGTCGCAGGTTTTGTGGATTCGCTGCGGCGGCAATGCGGAGCATGCCATGAAAGCGGCCGATCTGCTGACGCAGGCGGGCGGGTTCGGACTGGTGGCGATCGATCTGGCAGAAACTCCGGCGAAGATGCTGCGGCAAATCCCACTGGCATCCTGGTACCGGCTGCGTCAGGCGGTGGAGAATACGCGTACGGCGCTGGTGACGGTGGGCTCGCATGCGCACACCTCTTCATGCCCGGCATTGAAGATTGAATTGAGCAGGAAACGGATCGGGTGGCGCGGCCGGGAGCCCGTGCGTCTGCTGGGGGGATTCGAGGGGCAGGCTGCGCGAATCAAAAATCATCGTTCGACGGTGAATCATTTTTGCGTCGCAAGGTAGAAGATGTTTGCCTGTCTGCATGCGCCGGGGAATCTGTCTCTTCTCACGGAATGCGCCCGTTATTTTTCGCCGCTGATTGAAGAAACTTCGTCCGATACCGTGGTCTTCGATATTCGCGGGCTGCGGTTGATTTACGGCACGCCTGAACAAATCGCGCAGGAGATCTGGCTGCGTATCGGGATTCCCGCGAATCTGGCGGTGGCTTCGAATCCCGATGCGGCGATCCATGCGGCGCGCGGAATCCAAGGGCTGACTGTCATCGCGCCAGGCAAGGAAGCCGCGGTGCTCGCGCCATTGCCGCTGATGCTGCTGGGTGGATCGCCTGAAATGGCATCGTCGCTCACGCTTTGGGGTATCCGCACCTTCGGCGAATTTGCCGCTCTTCCGCCGATGGGGGTGGCGGGGCGGCTGGGCGACGAAGGAATAGCGCTGCAAAGGCTGGCGCGCGGCGAAGGCAATCGTCTGCTGCGGACCGCGCAGGATCCGCTGGAATTTCGCGACGAGATGGAACCGGAATGCACGCTCGATCTGGTGGAATCCGTACTGCTGCTCGTGGGGCGCATGCTGAGCGATCTCTGCGCAAGCCTTGCCCGGCACGCGCTTGCCACCAATGAACTCGATCTGCGATTGCAACTGGAACAGGGGCCAGACTATACGGCGGTGTTGCGTCTACCGGTCCCCATGCTCGATTCCAAAGTGTTCCTCAAGTTGCTGCATCTGGAACTGAACAGGCGGCCGCCCGGCGCGGCAGTCGAAAAAATTTTTCTGGAACTCAAGCCTGTTGAGCCTCGCACGGTGCAGCACGGGTTGTTTATTCCGGCCGCGCCCGAGCCGGAAAAACTGGAGATTACGCTGGCGCGCATCCGCAGCCTGGTGGGGTCGGCGAATCTGGGCGCGCCGGTTATTACGGACACGCACCGGCCCGATAGTTTTCAGATGGGGCCGCTTTTCAAAATGCAATCAGGAAAGGCTGCGGCTCCGGCGGCGCAATTGAAATTAATGCTGCGGAGATTCCGTCCGCCGGTGCGTGCGCAGGTATGGCGTTCGCCGCAGGGCAATCCGGCACGTATTCTTTCTTCAAAGGCGGAAGGAAAAGTCGCGGCGTGCGCGGGGCCGTGGCTTATATCGGGAGGCTGGTGGGAGCGCGATCCCTGGGATCACGCGGAATGGGACATTGAAATGGCCAGCGGCGGTTTGTTCCGTATCCACTGCAACATGCTGAACGGGATGTGGGGGATCGATGGCAGTTACGATTAGGCGGCTTTTTGCCTGCGCGAATGCAGGATCTGATCCGCAGCGCGCATTCCCGATTCGATGGCTCCGTGAACCGTGCCGCCATTCCCTGTAAGATCCGTGGCTTCGCCCGCGAAGAACAAGGTCCCCTGCACCGGATTCGCCAGCCTCTTGCGAGCGCCCATGGCATTCACCGGAACATAACTATATGCGCCGCGGAACAACGGGTCCGCCTGCCAGTCGTGAAAATAGTAATCGACCGGCCGCGGAATCTCACGGGCCAGAATCCTGTGCAGCGAAGCCATGGCTTCCGCGATCAGGGTAGCGGAGTCAACGGCGCGCAACCGTCCGGCGGCGGGTCCGGCGCTCCATCCGGTCAGGACCGGAGAAATCATCGGATGGGCGGTCCACCACGTCGGGAAGACATCTTCGCGGGAGAGCAGAAAGCCCATTGAAGACAGACGTTCATCGTCCTCCCAAAATGGCCGCTCAAAGCGCAGCATTATTCTATAGACCATGCCGAATGCGAGCTCGCGCGCCGCGTCCAGAATCTGCATTGGCTCCGGGACGAATTCAATGACGCCACGGCTGCCGGGCGTGGCCTGCAGGACGCCGAGGGGAATCGTCGTCAGCACCTGGCGGCATTGCAACCGCAGCTTCTCTCCATCGATATCGTAGTGGACGGTAGCTTTTCCGCGCCGCCATTCAATGCGCCGGACCGTGGTATTGAACCTGACCACATCGCTGTGGTTGGGAACAGAGCGCAGCAGAAGCAGAACCAGATCGTCATACCCGCCCGTCAACTTGAATGCGCGATCTCCTTCGATCTTGTCGGCCGCGGCGGCATCCTTATTAAGAGCCGCCACGCTGATCGAGTCGCTGAAGGCGGCGTTGAAACCCTCTACGTATGCCTTGGCCCAATTTTTGATGTCATCGGGCTGCCGCGAACGGGCCAGAAAATCATCCAGGCTTTCGTCTTTCTTACGGCCGCGGGCCGGAATTTTTTCCAGAACTTGGCTGGCAAGTTCGCCTGTATCCTTTTCTTTTAAAATCCGGCCGCGGTCAATATGCAGGGCGCGTACTGTGTGCTCATACATCGCCAGTCCGGCATTGTGGAGCATTCCCATCACACGGGGCGGACGGCCGTGAATAAATTCAGCGCCTAACTCGACCGGCAATTGCGTCAGGGAATCATGTACGGTGCGGATACGCCCGCCGGGCCGCGACGCCGCTTCCAGACACCTGACCTCCAACCCTATCCGGGTTAGCTCCGCAGCGGCGGCAAGCCCGGCTACACCCGCACCGACGATGGCGACATCGCAATCCATTTTCCCCGGATTCAGCTTCACGCAGCGCCACCCGAAATCGCGATGCACTGCTCGAGGTCATAGCGATAACCTTTGACAATCTTGAGCACCGCCCGTTCCTCCGGGCTCAGCGTGTCTTCTCCTGAATCGGTCTTCGATTCGGGTTCAGCCGCCGCCGCCCGTTTCATGACTGAAACAAGATCGCCCGCGAGATAAGCTTCGGTAACCGCGGGGTGTACGTAATACGCGCGGCAGGTCGCGGCACGATTGCCCAGTCGCTGCGCAGCTCTCTTGATGGCTGTGACAATATTGCGCTTGCCTTCCGTTTCGGATGCGAACTCGCCCAGATCGCGGAGCGCAACTGCGCACTCCACCGTGCCGGCCCAGGTCCGGAAATCCTTGGCGGTCAGGGACTGTCCGGAAACTTCGCGCAGATAGCTGTTCACGTCAGTGGAAGAAACGGACCGCAGTTCACCGTTCTGGTCGATATATTCAAACAACTGATGGCCGGGAAGATCATGGCATTGCCGGACAATGCGCGAGATCCGCCGATCCGTAATCTCCAGTTCGTGTTTCACGCCACTTTTTCCGGTGAAGCGAAAGCGCAGGGTCTCCCCCTCGATTTCGACGTGCTGATTGCGAAGAGTGGTCAGTCCGAAGGTCTTGTTTTCGGTTGCCGACACTTCGTTTCCTATACGAATACCGGTCATGTCGAGCAAGCGGATAAGAGCCGCGAGCACTTTCTCTCTCGGCATGCCAGGCAGCGTGAGGTGTTCCTGAATACGGATTCGGGCGGTTGTTATTCCCGATACCACTTCGGGCATTCGATCGAACTTGGTTTGATTGCGGAGATTCCGATAAGCGGAATGATAGCGATATTGTTTGCGGCCCCGGGCGTCATAACCGATCGCCTGAAGATGCCCCGAGGCATCCGGGCAAATCCAGATTTTCGTCCAGGCCGGCGGGATCACAAGAGAGCGGATGCGCGTGAGTTCATTCTTGTCGCGGAGAGACTTGCCTTCGGTATCGAAGTAGACGAAACCTTTTCCCCGGCGGCCCCGAGTATAGCCCGGAATCCGATCCCCTATATAACGAAGCCCGGCAATTTTCGCAGATCGTTCCGGATCCCTTGGCAGCTTGCGTAATCGGCCCATTGCCGTACGGCTTGGGGCACGTAAACTGCCATCCGTTTCGGCCTGCTATTGACTGTCGTCCGACTTTCCGTAGAACTTCAGGTCCGGAATGTAGCAGCCCACCGGTTTCGTTTCAGGTTTGGCAACAGGCTTCCCGGCCAATACCGAATCGATGGCATCGCGCAGATTGTATTCGCTGACCGCGCGGCGGGGCCTGCCAAGCTCGGCATAGAAGTCGTCAATGCGGCCGCGGTAGGCGATCGATCCTCCAGGGAGAACAAGAACGGCAGTGGGGGTTACGTCCGCGCCGGTGACTTTTACCAGCGCGTGTTCCCGATCGACAATTTTGGGGTAGTCGCCGTGTCCGAAATCCTGGGCGTGTTT
>DASZLO010000010.1:0-36793 GCA_035552315.1 Bryobacteraceae bacterium | reverse complement strand
TAGACCGCGTCCGCCGCAAACGCCAGCGCCTTCCTTCTAGTCTCCTTATCGAAAATGTCCCGGCACCCACGGCTGGGCTGTACCCGTGCATTTTCCTGCCGGGACATTTCCGATGAAGGCTAGCGACAAACCGTCAAAGTGATTGGCGCAGCCGGTGGCTTTCTCATTCCCTGGCGGTGAGGGCTACCGCTTCCGGTTTCGAATGGGCGAGGTGGCTCTAATTGGCGAGCGTACGTCGAAGCACTGCCGACGGTTTCATCGTGGCAATTACCTATAGACTTCGTCAAGGCGCCAGACCAATCGAAGAGCCTGGGGCCAACCTGTTTCTGAAAAGATTTCAAGAATCTCAAAAATCTGACCGAGCGCCGCGTTGGCGCGGGCCTCAAGACGGTAGTCAGCGAGGACCGATTCAGTGATCTTGACGACCTCTTCGATAGCTAAAGAGTCCAGGTTAAAGCCATGCGGTCGTCCTGAAATGACGACTTCCCAAGCCATCTCGATTACGCCCGCTGGATCGAGCGCCAACACTCCGTTGAGAATCTGCATGAAATGATAGGCGGTGGGACCCGCCAGAACACCGATATCAGGGGTTCGCGCAAAGCGCAGTATTGTTTTGAGCAACGGCTTCACGCGCCAATAGAGCCGCATCCGCGAATCGGCAGTCGGCACGGCATCTACGCCTTGGCGTACGTTCGGTTCGGAATCGAGCGCGAAATACAGATGCATCACCAGTTGGTGCATCACGGAATAAAGAGCGCTGGCAGGCGAATCCTCATCCTTCGCATTCGCCCCGAGGTCTGGCGCTTTGCTTATGGCGACGAGGCCGGTTTCAGCGGCCTCAACGGCTTTGAGGAGCCACTCAATGGCCCTGTCGAGAGTTTCGTTTTCCTCTTTGTCGCCAGTCCTTGATGGCTTGACAAAGGGAAGAGCCGCTGTCGTTGCTCGGCTTAGCGGTTTCGAGTACCTTACAGATTCATTCAACAGCCGTGCACTCAGGCTTACCGCCCAAGGCTGTCTTTGGACGATGCAGAGCCACATCGTGAGAGCCATGAAAATTCTGGCAAGCTCCGAATGGCCGGGGCCATCGAGTACGCGGGGAGCCAGTGCGTCCAGAACGGCGGCAGCCTTGTCCTCATTGCGGCCCGTGACGTGCCATAAAGACTCCCCAACGCCCTGCAAGACCACAGCATTTCGATCCCGGCTCGCAATATCCCGCAGTAGCGGCCAAAACTCGTCCGGCACAATTTCGGAAATGCGCCAAAGTTCGCAGGTCACGAGGTATCGGACGGACGGCACCGGGTCGCGCGCCAAAAGGCGAACCGCGTCGAGGATTTCGGCGTCCGCGCCACGGCTTAATAGGAACGGAAGCCCTTGAGCGGCCTCTGTGCGCGGCGTGTCCCCCCAGACGGCCGAAGTATAGGTGTCGTCCATATCCGGAACCGCTTCCGGAAACCTGTCTTTGGCGCAGAGCAGTAGAACACGCCGCGCGAATACGATTATTTCCGCCGTTCGGCCCTCGAGAGCGACGATTGCGCTATTGGCAAACTTGGCCAACTTCGTCAAGCTATTCCCCGTCAGCGTGATGTCATCGACCTGATCCGCCGCCAGTAAATTCTCAAGGCGAAGGGCAGAGGAGTAAGCGGCTTCGACCTTTTCACGAGTCGCCTGGTCGCGCTGGGTCGAGCCGAGCGCCTCAATCAAATTGTCGGCGGCCTGCCTTAGTTCCTTGTTGGCGGGCACCGCCAGATCAACACCCTGCCCTGCCAGCCACATATCCTCGGTGAAAGCCCGTGCGCCGCCACTCATGGTGACGAGCGGCCGATTTTCTGGCAAGCTCTGCGTAGCTTCGAGTTCCGCTCGGATCGCCTTCGCTTCGTCGGTCACCAGCAGCTTCGACGGTATTTGTGCAAGAAGCCGGTTACGCACGCGCGTGCGCCCCTCACGGTACTCCTCATCGGACGTTTCCGGCAGTGCCACAATACAGTTTTCGACGGCCTCTCTCTGTTGTACTGAAAACCTCCCGGAAAAGACGGCAAGCAATTGCCCCATCTCATAGACGGTATCCGGCCCAACCAGCAACGGCTCCGCAAGGGACAGCTCATAGGCTTGGTTTACCAAACCGTCAGGATGATCTGTCGCCGCCCCGATCAATCGGCGCCACAGAAAAGCAGATCGTACTACATCGCGGAACAGATCCAGGACGGTATCAAGGGTTGCCGCTGCCTCCGGCGTTTCGGCGAATTCGCCTATGGCGCGACGCACATCATCCGCCATCTGGGTCGGCTCATAGGGATCGGGTCCCCGGTCCCAGATAAAGCTGCTGTCCCGCATATATTGCGCGGTGCCGCCGCGAAACGCGAATTCCGTAATGACGTCCGCGACCGAAAAGCCCTCATTAAGATGCCGGCGGACATGGTTCTCCTCAACAAACGGATCGACGCAGCGAAGCGCAGCCCTTGCCGCCGGGACGGGCGCCAGTTTCAGGTAGATGCGAAAGTACTCAAGGAGAAGATACTGGCACATCTGGAAATCCTGACGGCGCGTGCTCGTCATGGAAAAAACAGGGCCGCCGCCCATGAGTGTCTTTTCCTCGCTCCGCACCGCGGTTGAAAAGACCAGAAGATAGAGACTCTCGGTAAAGGCAGGATCGCTCGGCGCGATATCCCCGATATACTGCGCGATGCGGTAGATGAGCTGTATTGAGAAATCAGGTTCTTGCGTGACGGCCAGTATCAGTTCCAGCAACTGCCGCGAGGCCTCCGGGTTGGTCCGGTAGGTCTGGGCCACAAGGGGGATGCCGAATTGCGCCGCGATCGCGTCCCACCGCGATGCCTTGCTCTTGTTCCTCTCGGCCCAGATCCATAGAAGCATGGCGCGCGCGATGATCCCTACCCGGTTGAAGCCTGCATCTGACGGCGCTCTTTTAATCTCCTCGAAAAAGCCTAGAAGGATGTGGCCGAAATCCCAGGCAAAAACCCAACGCAAATGAAGAACAAGCTCGGCAAAGAAATCCAGCCAAAGCGAACTGCATCGCACATTCCAAGCTTGCATTGCCCGCACGAGCCGCAAAATAGCTTCGGGTCCATGGGTCGCGTCGGTCTTCAGCGTATCCAGAAGCGGCGTCAGATCCTGCAGCACGCGTGCTTCTTGGACGACCACCGTTGGCGGAAGAAGCTGGCCCAGCAGCCGGATACTCGCCTCCTCGCTCGCAAGAACGCCATGATAATTGCTCCAGAAAGCCTCCCGGTCTCCGTGCCAGAGGCGGGCGAAAAAGTAAACGAGACTCGGCCGCAGGAAGAGTTGCCGTGACCGGTCCTCCGCGAGAAAACTTAGTAAGGTATCGGGCTGGTCGTCCAAAAGGAGTATGCTGACTGCGTAATCAAACAGGATGTTATGGCGAAAGCGGACGCGCTGGGCCGACGATGATGTTTCGACCAGAACCTCGCGGCTCAAGAGATCCTGCCAGCTCTCGTTCAGCGCGGGGTCATAGACTTCCGTCCTGATGACCGAAAGCGAACGCGCGGCAACCATTTCTTTGAGAATTCGCCGCAGGATAACTTCCCTGTCGATGCCATGCGAGCCGTCCGCGACGCGGCGTTGCCAGAAGAGCCGCAAAAGCTGGACTTCCGACCTGATCGGTACAAGCTGTTCAAGATCGCCGAGATCGGGAAGAAGCTTTTCCAGAAGCCAGAGATGAAAGGGCGTTCGCAGGAGGATTTTGAAATCGCCCGTTGCGGCGTCCAGAACCTTCGAAAGTTCCGGCGACGTGGTGCGCAACTGGCCCAGGTCCTGATCGTCGAGCGCCGGAATGACGAAATGACGGCAGGGAATTGCGGGATCGGTTGGCGCGGAATCGAGGGTCCCTTTTCCGAATAGATCCAGAAGTTCTGGGGATTTTCTTGCGTCGTAGGTTCGAACGCTGACGGCGACGTTCCATTTGCCCCGGAGGTCTTGTCGCGCCCGCCGTATCAATTCAAGCGCATTCTTTTGGGTCCGCTCATTTCGGGCAGCGTCATAACCGTCGATGATGAGGATCCCTTTCTCTTCGAGGAGATCGGTTCCGGCGAGGCTGGCGATGAGATCCGTTCCTTCATAGCCCAGTTCACGACGTAGATCCGCCTCGGTCACCTCGCCGAGCGTATCGATCATCAAGAAAAGATACGGCGTGCCCTGCGCGTCCAACTGCTCGCCGAGTTCTCCGAGCAGGTAGGATTTCCCAACGCCGGGGCCGCCGACAATGACGCCGCTATCGGCCATCACGAACCGGTTCAGATCGGCGAGAAGTGTGGCGCGGTCAATCCGCATCTTTGGTCGCCCTCTTTTTCATGTTTTGATTGTTTCTGTTGATCCAGTCTGGACGTGGGGCCGACGACGCGGGAACGGCAATCACCTGCGTGGGCGGCTGAACATCCAACATCGGTTCAGCGGGGACACCGCAGGCAATGGCGATTTCTTCGATCAGCGTATTGAGGCCTTCGTGCCGCTGTGCCTCCCGGTTTTCGTAAAACACGACGCCAACCGAATATTTACTTTGAAACCGCTCCGCATCCGACTTTGTTGCTGCCGCGCCGGTATCCGGCAGGGCCATTATTGCGAAATGGTGGTCTTCCTGCCACCGCCAGAGATCATTTGTGACAAGCTCCAGCATCTGCCCCAGATAGGGATCGTTCAGGCTGAAGCCTATAAGGACAACCCGGCGGGTGGCGAGAATGCTCCAGAGCAACTTCCGATGCAGGCTCCAGGGCGGTATTCCCGATTCGAGCTGCTCGATCAGGCCTTCAATCGAAACCGCCTGCGGGCCGACCGCGCCATTGCGAAGGACTTCGCGGATCGTTTCGCGCTGCGCAACGCTAAAGCGCGAATGATATTTGTCCCCATAATCGCTGGCCGTAAGGATGATGCTTTTCGGCCGGTCGAAACGACCGTGCAAATGCGCGATGCGCCGGGGAACGCCGCTGTCCCGGTTCAGCGAGGCCAAGAAGTCAGAAACGCTGCGTGTCGAATCATCTTCCAGAACGAGAGATCGATCAGCGGTCATCGTGGAACGATCCGTCTGCATTAACGCCAGATCAAGGGAAGGATCGTAGTTGGTTGTCAGAATGCCACGGCTCGGAATTTTTACAAGCAACCGGTGAAAGTCATCGACAGGCCGCTCCCCAAACTCGCCGGACAGGAAACCGTAATACCGATCCAACCTGCCGTCACAGACGTTGATGAAGCGCTTTATTTCGTCCGCATACCTCAAAAGGTCTTGGGGAGGGTCCGGCTCGACGGGATGGAATTCTTTCCCGCGATCGGACGCGATCCTGTGCGCGAGGTCTGTGAGGTTCGCTAACAAACCCGGCCATGTCGGGTACTTCAGCCGGACACTGCAACCGGAGCCGATGATCAGGACAGGCTCCTGCGAGACGAAAAGCTTTACCATCGCGGTCTTGCGCTTTTCGTTCTGAGCCAGTTCTGCGGGCGTAAACAGAAGCTCGGCTACGGGCTCAACCGGCATGGTTGTTCACCGCCACGCCTCGGATCCCTCACACCGGGAAATGATGGTCGCATATCCGAGCCCGCCCACCGTTATTTTCATCCATGTCACGATCAAGGCCAATTCCCAATTCTCGCAATTCGGAAGTGCGATTCCAACTGCTCAGTCCCGTGTCAGTTAGGCCGCCGAAAGTCAGGACCGACGAGTGGCAAATACCGGTGACTACGTCACGGGACCAGTCCGGGTAACGCGGCTGTGACCGTTGACCGATCATATATGGACGCAAAACGCCTGTTGCTGATATATGGCCGTCGAACGCGAGTACCGGCGAAGTGTCCACTCGAAATTCGCAGCATCGAATTTAAGGACAGGGTCGCGTTGCGATGTCCGTCTTGCGCCGGCGATCGCGTCCGGCGTTACGCAATTCCAGAAAGCTTGCGTAACAGGGGGAGCAGTGCGTGATGTGATACCACCCGCCATGCTCGTCCGTCTCATCGGCAGCCCCTATGGTGTCCGGATTCGTAGCGAAATTACGAATTGTCGTTTCACCGGGGCAACCGTGCCTCTCCGGATTCGGATAGCTCTGAAGTATCGCGCGTTGAATCTCGCATTGCAGTCGACCGTATTTTTCTTCGGGAGATTCGTTCATCGATCAAGAACTCTGCCGCACCAGCAAAACGTTACAACTGGCCAGCGATCCTTCGGAGGAGTCTGCGGAAGCGGCGGTGAAGGGTATTCGGGTGCCCCCCGAGACGCTGACCGATTTCATACCAATAATAACCGGCCTTGAGCATCCTGTATATCTCAAAGTCCTCCTTCCTTCCCAGTTCTTTGAGCCTCGCTTCGAAACGACGAAGATCGAGGTTCGTACCGTACGTGCTCTCGATATCGCCGGTATCCCGGATCAGGGCGTAGTCCCGATATTCTTCAAGAGCGTCCAGCGAAATATTGAGCGCGAGATGCACGCGCGCGCCCGGATCTTCGAGACTATGCGCCGTTCTTTTCGCGGTCGCGACCACTCGGAAGCTGGGGTTAATACCGAGGTTCTCCCTGTACTTTCGCCATAGACGGTGGATCGTGAGGTCGGTCAGTTCCGACACGCGCCAAACATCCCCCAGAACCCTCCTCGAAACGGCTCTCAGCTTGTCCTGAACCGGAATGACGGCTTCGATCCATCCGAAGAAGATCGTTTCGCCATTTACGTCTGTGTCGTTCAGGTAAATCGGAACTACCGACCCGCCATCCTTCTGCGGATCGTAGTCAAACGGAATTGTAATTACGGCCATAGCAAATTCTCAAAATGTTTTTTTCGATGAATAATGTCCAAAAATCCTGTTCACAGCCCTTATATGTATAAGGCGTGTGAAAGACGAGATGTCCCGTTGGGGCCCGCACCAATCAAATCGAAAACTCAAAACAAGGCCACGGTTGAGATGCCGGAACTAGCGATCGCACAGAACGAACAAAGCCAGCGGCTCGAAGTGAAACTCAGACGCGAACTGGGAGACGCCATTCTCAGCCTGCTTGATGACGACGCCGTTGAGGACATCGTCCTCAACCCTGATGCCACGCTCTGGGTCAAACAAATGGGTTCCGGGTTCACGCGCGTGGGGCAGATGGCCGGAAGTCAGGCCGTGTGCGCGATGAACACCATCGCGTCGATGAGATCCATGGTCTTGAACTATGAAAGGCCGGTGCTTGAGACCGAACTCCCCCTTGACGGCAGCCGGTTTGAAGGCTTGATTCCGCCGGTTGTAAGGCATCCGGTTTTCGCGATTCGGCGCCGGCCCAGGCGGATATTCACGCTCGATCAATACTGCAAGTCCGGCATTCTCACAGGCAAAGCCGATCCTTTGAATCGCGTGCGCAGCCGGGACAATTTTGCCAGGCAACTGGTCGGGTTGTCGCATGCCGATATCATCCGCGCCGCTATCGCAGCGAAAAAGAACATCCTCACAGCCGGTTCGACGGGCTCGGGAAAGACAACGTTTACCAATGCGATCCTCGACGGGATCGCAAGACTTTCGCCGCACGATCGGGTGATCTCGATAGAGGACACGACGGAGCTTCAATGCTCAGTTGCGAATTACGTGGACATGCGTGCGGTGGGAAGCGTAACGATGCTCGATTGCCTGCGGGCCTGCATGCGACTCAAGCCGAGCCGAATTGTTGTCGGCGAAGTGCGCGGCGCTGAGGCGCACACGATGTTGAAGGCGTGGAATACGGGGCACCCTGGCGGCGCGGCCACAGTCCACGCCAACGATGCTCTCAGCGGATTGATCCGACTGGAAAGTCTGGTCGCGGAAGCGACCAGCGCCCCTCAGCAACGGTTGATTGCCGAGGCTGTCGATCTGGTGGTCTTCATTGACGAAGAGGCCAGCCTCTCGGCTGGTCGGAAGGTCAGAGAGGTGGCGCTCGTAACTGGTTACCAGGACGGCCGGTATCAGCTCGAGTACGTGTAGTTTACGGCAGTTGAGTCAGACAGGAAAAGGAGTACCGAATGAAACTTAAACGTCTTTACTGGACTCGGAGAAATTTCTCCCGAGTTCTGATGTTCACGGTGACGGTTTTTACGTTCGCGGCTCAGGCCTTTGCGGCGCCCGCGGGCGGTGGCCTGCCATGGGAAGCGCCTATGACAGCAATCGCCACATCTTTAACAGGTCCTGTGGCCTACGCGATCGGGTTGATCGGTATCGCCATCGCGGGAGGAACCATGCTGTGGGGCGGAGATCTCGGCGAGGTCGGACGCAAAGCGTGCATGATCGGCCTGGTTATCGCAGTTCTCGTCTTCGCCGCGCCCATGTTGAATTCAGCATTCGGCGTAGCTGCGGCGCTGGTGTAACGCTCTATGGGCGATGCCACCAGAGCGCGCGAAATTCCGATCCACCAGTCGGCCAACCGGCCCAATACCCTCCTCGGAGCGGACCGTGAAATGGTGCTCCTCGTGATCATGATCGCGTTCGGCATTGGGTTAAGTCTGGCGACTTGGTGGGGAGTGGTTTTGGCGGCACTGTTCTGGGTCGGGGCAGTGGGGGTTCTGCAGCGGATGGGCAAAGCCGATCCACTGCTCCGGCAAGTCTATATGAGGCACATCCGCTACGAGGACTGGTACCCGGCAAAGAGCGGAATCTACTCCACAGGCGCGCAGCCGCCCATGAAGTGGAAGTGAGCACCAAACGATAGTCGAAGAAAGGGAGACAAGTAAACGTGCAGCTTATAGAACATCGCCGGAATCCGGTCGGTCTCGCCGATCTGCTGATGCACCACGCGCTCATAGACGACGGAATTCTCCTCCAGCAAGACGGTTCGTTGCTGGCTGGCTGGACGTATCGTGGGCCGGACATGATGTCGAGCCCTTCCTCTGAAATGGACGCATTGAGCGCTCGCCTGAATTCAGCCTTAAAGCTCGGCAGCGGCTGGATGCTGCAATGCGATGCAATTCGCACGGAAGCACCAGGGTATCCCCAAACCGGGGCGTTCCCCGATCCGGTAACCCAGGTCATCGACGATGAGCGGCGCCAGCAATTCATGGCCGAGGAAGCGCATTACGAGAGCGAATACTTCCTGACCCTCACATACCTACCGCCTGTGGAGATGGAGCAGAAAGTTCTGGGCTTCATGTTTGAAGGCCGCAAGTCCGACAGCGTTTACAGCGGCTCACAGATGCTGGAACGCTTCCGATCGCAGCTCGAGCGCTTCGAGAACGTATTCGGAGCTCTCTTTAAGACGGAACGCCTGGCCCGCGTTAGAACGGAAGATGATCTCGGCGGCGTCCATGTTCACGACCGCTTGCTGCGGTACGTGCGACGCTGCGTCTCGGGCAACGATCACCCCTTTGCAGTGCCGCAGATTCCTGTGTTCCTAAACGATGTTCTCGCTTGCGAGGATTTCTGCGGCGGCGTGGAACCCCGTATCGGACAAAAGCACATTCGGGTCCTCGCGATAGACGGATTCCCGCGCAGCAGTTCACCGGGCCTGCTGCGTGAATTGGATTCTCTGTCGGTCGAATACCGGTGGAATACCCGCGCGGTGATGCTGGACGCTCAAGAGGCCGAAGCCATCCTCGACAAGACGAGGAAGAAGTGGCGGTCGAAGATCCGCGGCTGGCGCGATCAGATTCTCAAAACCGAAAACGGCGCTGTAAACCTCTATGCGGCTGAGATGGCCAGCGATGCCGAACAGGCGATGAGTGTCGCCAGTTCCGGCGACGTACATTTCGCCTGGTACAGCTCGAACATCATCTGCATCGACGAAGACCTCGAACGCCTGAATCAAGCGGCCCGCACGGTTATGAAAACCCTGCAGCATATCGGATTTTCTTGCCGTATTGAAACGGTGAATGCCGTGGAAGCTTGGCGGGGAAGCCTTCCTGGTGACGGTTATAGAAACGTTCGCCGGAATCTCCTGCACACGCTCAACCTTGCCGACCTTCTGCCGATCACGGCGGTCTGGGCGGGCCAGCGCGAGAACCCTTCAACCATGATGCCCCGGAAGAGTCCGCCGCTGTTGTATGCAGCCACGAGCGGTTCCACACCTTTTCGATTCAATTTGCACGTCGGGGATCTCGGACACACGATGATCTGCGGGCCGTCCGGTGCCGGCAAGTCAACCCTTCTCGGCCTGCTTGCGGCGCAGTGGTTCCGCTACCCCCGAGCGCAGGTCTTTGCGTTCGACCGAGGTTATTCGCTCCACGTTCTCACGCAAGCGGTCGGCGGCGAGTTCTACGATCTGGTCGGTCCCGGCTCGGATCTGGCGTTTTGTCCACTCCGTCAAATCGATTCGGACTCGGATCGAATTTGGGCTGTGGGATGGATCGAGGCTCTGTGCAGGCTTAACGGACAGGTGATAAGCCCGTCTCAGAGAAACCGCATGGCGGAAGGTGTTGACAATCTGCGTATTTCTCCGACCCGCTCACTGACCGAGTTGAGGACCAACATTCAGGACCAAATCGTTCAGGCTGCGCTCCAGCATTACACCCTGGGAGGGCCGCTGGGTCAGCTGCTAGACGCGGAAGCCGACGCGCTCGGTAACGGAAGGTTTCTAACCTTTGAGACCGAGCATCTTCTTCAGCTCGATGAAAAAGCAGTCCTCCCGGTCCTGTTGTACCTATTCAGGCAGATCGAAAAACGCCTCGACGGTTCGCCGACTCTCGTGCTGCTCGACGAAGCGTGGAGTTACCTGAAGCACGATCTGTTCCGCGAGCGTATGCGGGACTGGCTGAAGACGATGCGAAAGCAGAATGGCGTTGTTGTCATGGCAACGCAGCAAGTGAGCGACATCCTGAGTTCCGGGATTTCCGACGCCATCCTCGAAGCCTGCCCGACAAAGATCCTGTTGCCGAATGCCGAATCGAAGAGCCCGAACTCCAGAGCGTTCTATGAACTCGTCGGCTTGAACCAGCGAGAGCTCGACATTCTCCAAACCAGCATCCCGAAGCAGCACTATTACGTTGTTTCGCCGCTCGGCCGCCGCCTGGTAGATATGGGCGTGGGAAAAGTTGCGTTGTCGTTCGTGGGCGTCAATGGCCGCGAGGAGCGGCTGCTGCTGGAGCAAATCAGGAAGGAATTCGGCGACGGATGGAGGTCGGAGTGGCTCCGCTTCCGAGGTCTCGGGAGTTGGGCGGATTACCTCCGTCGGATTGCGACGGAAGTTGAAGGAGATTCAAGATGCGCAAAAGCCTCATAGTGATCGCAGTTTTGTTTGTGATGGCAGAGTTCGGGAACACGCCGCCTTCGGTTCACGCGGCAGTGCCGCTACCGTTCTCAACCGAGTACACGCAGTTGCTGAACTATGGCCAGTTGGTCAGCGTCAACTTGACAGCCGCCAACCAACTTGCCAACGAGATCCAGCAGTTGCAGAACTCGGTCCGAAATCTGGTCCGCCTTCCGAACCAGCTCTTCGGGCCGATCCAGGCCGACATCAACGCCTTGGCCGGTGTGGTTCAGGGTGGTTTTTCGCTTGCCTACTCGATGGCGAATCTAGATGCGCAGTTTACAAACCGATTCAAAGGGTTTGCCGGATTCACGCCCAACAATTACTACAACAACTACCAGACCTGGTCCCAGACCTCGCTCGATACGACTCTCGGCACATTGCAGGCGGCGGGCATGCAGGGCCAACAATTGCAGAACGAGCAGGCCATATTGACCGGGCTTAGGACAATGGCCCAAACCTCAGATGGCGCAATGGAGGCGCTGCAGGTGCTCGGCCAGATTTCAGAGCAGGAAGTTCAGCAACTTATGAAGCTGCGCGAGTTGATGCTGGTCGATCTGCAAAGCAAGCAGGCATTTCAGGCCGCAACGATCCAGCAGCAGGCCAACGCGGAAGCCGCAGCGCAGCAGTTTTTCAAGTTCGGCGGCGCCACCGGCGATGGACTGACATTCCTGCCGGGGTGGCGATAAACCGCCGGTCGTGAGCCGAGAAGAGGACGAAATGCACAAAAATCAATCCAGAATCGTTCGGGTGTCGACGCTGCTCCTCGTCGTCGCCACGTTAAGCTCCGCCCAGGCTCCGCCGTTTGTTTCAACAAACCCGAGCCAGATCCTGAGCGCGTTTCAGGCTGCGCGGGGAAATTGGGTCGCGAACATCGCTGGATACGCGAACTCGCTATTCGGCGCGCTTGCGGTAATCGAGTTCGCCTGGAGCGGCGCGGTCATGGTTCTGGAAAAAGCGGACCTTCAATCGTTCACTGCTGCGCTGGTTCGCAAGATCATGTGGATCGGGGGCTTCTATATGTTGCTGATCAACGGCCCCGTGTGGATACCGTTCATCATCGACAGCTTCACCCAGATCGGTCAGAATTCGTCCGGCGTCATGAGCATTTCGCCCAGCAACGTTTTCGGGCAGGGCCTCAACGTCGCGGGCGCGCTTTCGAATGGCTTTAGCGTCGCCGGCTTCCTGACGCAGCCCGCAGTCATCCTTTCTCTGGTGTTCGCCGCCATCATCGTGGTGATCTCCTACGCGATGATCACGATCCAGTTCATGGTCGCGATGGTCGAGAGTTACATCGTCGTCGCGGCCGGATTTATCTTCCTCGGTTTTGGTGGCTCCCGATGGACAGCACCCTACGCGGAGCGGTACATAGGTTTGGCCGTCTCGAACGGTGTCAAAATCCTCGTCATCTATCTGCTCATCTCGGTTGGCACGAACCTCGGCAACGCGTGGGTGGCGGAGGCACAGGGAGCCTCAATATCTGCATCTCCCGAGATGGTCGCGCTTGATGTAATGGCGGCGGCGTTGATGTACATGATGCTGTGCTGGCAGATCCCGAAGCTGTTCTCGGCAGTGCTGGGGGGCTCTCCGGCGTTGGCTGGCGGAGACCTCATTGCCGCTGGTGCCTCCTTGATTGCAGGCGGTGCCGCCGTTGCAGCGGTAGCATCGGGCGGCGCGGGCGTGCTCGTCGGAGGCGCAAGGCCGTTTGGTGGTGTTGGAGCCGCCACCAGTGCCGGCACGGGATCGGCGCTGAGCCTCAGCAGCGCCGGGGACATTGGGTCTACGGGAGTCGGAGGCGCATCGGTGCCTCCGCCAAGTCCTAATGGGTCTGGACACGGTTCAGCGTTCGCCAGCACCAGGCAACCGGAACCGCCGGGTAGTTCCGGGTCGTCGGGAGCGAACATCGCTCCGGCGGCGAGTGAAACATCCTCGCCAAGCGGCGCGATTGGCCAAGCTGCTGGCGCAGCGGAAAAATCTCAGGACACCCTCGACGCGGTGTCAGCGCGAATGCGGAATCTCGGGCGGCGCCTGAACTCTGTTCTGCCGCCGGACCATGCGCCACATTCGACTCCGCCCCGAATGGATATCGACCACCACGAATAGGAGCAGGAACATGGGACTCACTCTAAAGGCCAGATCGAGTTCTGCAGATGACTCGCCGTTCAATCCTTACGTCGCCGCCCGTCGTGAATGGGACGAGCGCTATGGGGAGATCATTACACGCGCGAAAAACTGGCGTTTCATCGCTATCTTATCCGCGATGGCTACCCTCGTGGCTGTAGTGGGAATCGTGGTGTTGTCAGCCCGCTCCAGGGTGGTTCCCTTCGTCGTCGCAATCGATTCGCTCGGGCGAACCGTATCGGCCGGCCCGGCAGAAGTGACTACGACCACCGATGAAAAGCTCAAGAAAGCAGTGCTGTTCACGTGGATTGAAGATCTGCGCCTCGTTACCACCGATCCCTTCGCGCAGCGAAAAGCGATTGACCACGTTTACGCGCACCTCGCCATGGGCAGCGAAGCGCAGGCGTTCGTCACCGCGTTCTATCGCGGTGACCCGCCGCAAAAGCGGGGACAGACGCAGACCGTCAGTATTGATGTCAACTCCGTCCTACCCAACAGCAACCGGACCTATGAGATCGAGTGGATCGAGACCACCCACGATCTGAACGGGGGAATTGTCTCCACCGTTCACTGGAAGGGCTCCTTCACGATCGCGCTCAATCCGCCGACCGATGAGCGGCTGATGCGTGTCAACCCGCTCGGGATTTACGTTACGGACGCAGCCTGGACCAAGGTTCTGTAGCTATCGCTCGAAAGGAGCCAAAAGAATGCCGCGATTACTGTTTCTCATTTCACTTCTTACGGTAAGGACACTGTTCGGTCAAGCCAGTCCGGTGGACCATCAGAACTCATCAGCGAGTTCCGTGGTTCAGTTGAAACGGACTCCGGCAACCCCGACCGCTGCGCCTCCAAACGCAGATAGTTTCGTCGATCATTTCGATTTCGACGCGAACGTGCGGGCATTGGCCCAGTCAATAGAAACGCCTGCTGCAAAGAGCGCGACGACGCCAGCGGTTAGCGGTCACACCGCCGTACCTCAGGGTTACCACCCGACAAGCGATGTCACGCTTTCCAGCACAGCGCAGCAAGCCGTTGAGTTCAGTGCCTCCTGGCGGGCGCAACAGAATGGAGCCGCTCCGGGGCCGGACGGCCGCGTGCTGTTCGCCTTCGGAGCCGGGCTGCCGACCGTGGTGTGCGCCCCTTTGCGTGTCTGTTTGATCGAACTGCAGCCGGGAGAGAAACTTGTTGGCGAACCGCAGATTGGTGATTCGGTCCGATGGAACGTGGCACCTGCGACGTATGGCAAAGGCGATGAGAGCACCGCAATGCTCGTGCTCAAGCCTCAGATGCCTGGTCTGGATACGAACCTTTTGATCACGACCGATCGCCGCGCCTATTATGTCCGACTCGTCTCGAAGGCGGACGATTACGTTTCACGAGTGGCGTTTGTATACAACGACGACGACGGCGGCAAGAAATGGAAGGACCATTTCGCCGAGCAGAAGCGGGAGGAAATAGCGGCGACTCGCGATTCAACCCAGGCCCAACCCGCACTTCTGCTCTCCATCGAGCACTTGCATTTCGACTATCAGATCAAAGGTGGCGACGAAAACATTCGCCCGCAGCGCGTCTTCGATGACGGATCAAAAACCTACATTCAGATGTCGGCCAACGTCGTCAACCGAGAGGCCCCGGTCTTTATGGTCGTGGGAGCGGATGGCAAGGGAGAGGTTGTGAACTATCGGATGAAGGACGAGATGTACATCGTTGACCGCCTGTTCGAGCATGCGCAGCTCGTACTGGGTTCCGGCAAGAAAGCGCAGAAAGTGGAGATCACCCGTGACCACCGAGGGTAAGCCAGAGCCTGTTCGCGAGACCGCGTCGCCCAGCGGTATCGACCTGCGACCGCAGCCGCAGAAATCGCCAAGGATCAGCGGCCGAGCTGCCGGTTTAATCGTCCTAACCGGCGTGGCGGTGCTGGGACTTTTCGCATACGGCGGATTGAGACGTCGACAACAACTGGCTGCGAAGGCGGAAGGAAGTCCCTACAAGAAAGTAGAGCCCGCGCGACCGGATGAAGTGCAACAGTTGAGCCCTGTTGGTTCCGCTGGCGCTCGCACGAACGCGGGCCCCGGAATTCTACCAGCAGCGCCCGACGATCCAAATCAATTGCAGCGATCGGACTCCGATCTTCCGAAAGAGCGCATCGTCGTCCGGCGCGCGTCGGCACCGCAATCCCCGTCTACGCTCGTTGCTCAGCCGCCGATAGCGCGCGAACCAACTCCGGAAGAGCGGGCATTGTCCGTCGCATACATGACGGAACAGCAGGCGCGTATGGCGCCTACGGAGATTCGAGCGGAATCCTCGACCTCGGGCCGCACGGCCACATCCGGCCTTGGCATCGGGAACATCCCCGTCGCGGACAATGGCGCGCAGCAACTTGCAGCTATCGCACGCACTCTGAGCTCAGGGAATTCCGCTGGCGGCGGGTCGGCACTTCCAGCCACCAACGAATTTGACGGGCAGAATCTCCAGGCCCAAAAGGAGTCCTACCTGGAGAAGGCACGGACGGGAAGCTTCGCTGACGACTACCTGAAGTACACGCGCGAACCGCCGCTCTCCCGCTTTGAGATCAAAGCCGGATGGGAAATTCCGGCGGCGCTGGAACAGGGGTTGAACTCGGACCTTCCCGGCGAATTGAAAGCTCTTGTGATGTCGAATGTGTACGATACCGCCACCGGCCAATACCTGCTGATACCGCAGGGCGCCCGGCTCGTTGGCGCGTACAACTCCCGCGTTGGCTACGGGCAGAACGGCGTCCAAGTCGCCTGGCATCGCGTGATCTTCCCGGATGGATCGGCAATCGATCTGAACGGGATGGCGGGTCTCGACGCACAGGGTAACTCGGGCCTCCGCGACAAGGTGGACAATCACTACCAGCGATTGTTCGGCTTCGCAGTTCTGACGAGCCTGTTTGACGCCGCGCTCGCCGTGACCCAAAGCCGGCAGCAGAGCGTCCTCGTCTACCCGAGTCCGACTCAGGAAACGGAGGGCGCAGCCGGCCGAGAAGTAAGCCAACTCGGCACACAGATCGCACGGAAGAATCTCAACGTTCAACCGACGATCAAGATTCCGCCAGGCTACAAGTTCAACGTGAGAGTCAATCGGGACATTCTGTTTGAAGAACCGTACCGCCCGGTCCAGCTGCAAGCGAACGATGTCCTGCTGGGAGGATCACGAAAATGAACCCCGAACTCGCTCGAGAGCTAAACGCATTGTTTGACGCGGCGACGCAGTCGCGGCCTTCATCCGCTGAATTTGAAGTCGCTTACCAATCACGGGTGGTCATGGATCGAATCCGATTCGCTATTCGAGTCACAGATCAATCTCCACCAAAACCTGATCAACTCCGCGAAGCCGGTATCCAATTGCTGGATGCTTTGGATCGCTTGGACCGGATTGATCGCGGGTTTCAGACGCGGCTCCGGCAAACGGTGCCCACCGGGGGAGAACCAAGGTGAAGAGAGAAAAATTTGAAAAACGGTGCGAAGAAATGCGGCGCTCAGCCCAGCGCCCGCGGATGCCTGTCACCAAACCGGTTTCTGCTGTACGCCAGCCGAACGGTGACCGCCGGTCGCTCAAAGACGCAGCCTCCGCACTCGGCGTCAGCTACTGGACTGCCCGCCGCATTCTAATTGCTGAAAATGTTGGTCGCTACAGTACGGCGGGAGAAACGCCTGTATATCCAGCAACGACATTGAGAAAATTCCAGCGAGTTCGAATGACCTACCTCGTCACGGATGCGGATATCGACCGGGTGAAGAAGAAGATGCGTGGGGAAGAGTGCTGATGGATTTGGCTTCCTACCGATAGCCTCCCGACGAGTAGTGCCTTTTGATCATCGTGACACGAGGAAGATCTACACCCAACACAGGGCTAATAGCAGGGAAGGGGCTTCAGGGGAGTTCAGCCCGAATCACCCAAGGATGGACACCCATTGGATTTCCGCTTGATGGTAGCGCGGCGGCACTCGTGGAGCGATTGCGAGGATAGGCCGGCACCGTGGCACCGCGCACCTTCTTCGGCGGCTCAGCCCGGAATCCAGCGCCGGGAAAACGTCTGATCGCTGATCGGCTTCAGATTGGAATCAGTGATCGGCTTGGCTCCGGGAAACCGTAGTCGAACCCGACGCGGCGCGTCGTCGACTTCGATTCGGACTCTTCAGCTCGGAGAAGCATGCCGTTGGAAGACCGGATCGGATCGATGAAGATCTCCCAAGGTTGCCATTGCCTTCCGTTGGCGCAGTTGATCAAACTGAGAATAGTGCTTCGTCACCGTAGCCGGTTCGTCGCCAAGGATGTCGGCAATCTGACGAACGGGAATATCCCTGACGTACAGATCACGGACTAATGTGTGACGCCACATATGCGGGAAGGCCGTGGACTCCAAGAACGTTTCCGCGTCGGGCCTCAATTTCCCGCCTGACTTCCTCCGGGCGGTTTTCTTGTGGACGCGTATGCCAGCAGCGACGAAAAGTTTCTTCATCCGGTCCCGGAACGTGTCCACCCGACTCGCCGGCTTTCCAATCCCCGACCAAAAGAAGAATTCCGATTCCGGCCTAAGTTCCTGAAGCAGTGCCCAAACGAACTGCGGGATACCTGTGTGAGCCAGCTTCTTGGTCTTCTCGCGCATTTTATTAACGGAAACCGACGTCGAGCCCGCTCCGGGTGAATCAATGTCGCTCGGCCGCAACGTCACGACATCTACGATTGACAAGCCGGTGAACTTGATCACGTACATGAACGCCCTGGTGGTCGCCGGTGCGTCCGGGTCCTGTTCGCCCTCACGCCGGAAAATGTCGCTGCAGCGGTCCAGCGCCGCATCGAAGGCCACTACTTCGTCAGGACGAAAAATCGGAATCGGTTTGTTTCTTGATTCTTCTTCGTCTCTTTTGGTTCCCAGCTTCTTCAATCTTGAAGCGATGTTTTTAGGCGTGAAGTCGCTGTCGAAACAATACAACCAAAACTGCCTGACATTCTCTCGATCGGCCTTTCTCGTACTCAGAGCGCCTGTCCATGAATCGACGAACTCGTCCAGATCAGTTTTCTCGATTTGCGTGATGAGCGGGTCGATGCCATATCTCTCTTCCAGAAAAGACGTCTGTATGCGGAGCACTCTCTTGAACTTCCGTTGCCGCGCATCGCTCGTATCTTTCTTCGTATTCAAGAAGGCGAGCACCGCCTCCGCCAACGTCTTGATTGCTTTTGGTTGAACCTTGTCGGGCTCCAGCAAGAACTGGGTTTCTCGCTGCAGGAGTTTGGCTTGCGCGACCCGTTGATCGGATGTCTCGGTGCTCTCTTTGAAGATCTTGCCCCGCTTCAGGGGATGTGGACCCACGATGTGAAAGGGGCATCGGGGCTTCGGCGTTTTCTTGCCGGTGCGTTTGCCGAGCCCTTTTTCGACCCTCGACTCGCACTCGAAGTCGCTTTCGGCAGTCTTGGAACAGGCCTTCAGGTGTCGTTTGATTAGCCGAAGCACACCCCAATTCTAGCAAGAGTTCGGTACCGTATCAGCACCGCAACTTTTTGCCATGCCGTAACTAACTGATTCTACACATAAAAACTTGGTGCCCGGGGCGGGAATTGAACCCGCACTCCCGTTGCCGGAAAACGGATTTTAAGTCCGTTGCGTCTGCCGATTTCGCCACCCGGGCACATTGCGCACAAAGCTTATCAGGATGCGGCGGTTTGGCCCTGATCCGCTGTGGGGGGAACAGCACCAAAGCCCCATCAGCTCATTATAGTGAAGGGATCCGCATCCAGCCGTCCGCCGTCGTGGTTCTCACCTGTCTACGAGCGTCGAACAACTGAAACAACACTAATACAGACCCGTAAGCGGTGCTTATTAACTCACTTACTCCGAGTTCTGAGGCGCGCCGGAGCACGCTTTGAACCCGCGCCAGCAGAATGGTATAGCTATCCGCAAACGGGCGGCAACGGGGGTGTGAACCCGCACCGCTGGCGGTTGCCCGCCGGTGGAAAGGCCTGAATAATGGCTCTAGCGAAATCCGATCTTCGACTTACGAGGATCTGCACAGGATGACCCCAGGATACATATTCTTGCTCTCGTGCTCGACAGCGCCATTTCCGCACTTATTTCATTTCTCAGTCACAGGAAAGAAAATGTTATGAAAAGCATCCTCATTACAGGTGGTGCGGGTTTTATCGGCGCCCATGTGGCGCACGAGTTATTGACCAACGGTTACAGAGTCAGAGCGCTCGATAGCCTGGTTCCGCAGGTACACGGTCCGGAGCGGAAACGTCCGTCTTATTTGCCTCCTGACGTGGAGTTGATCGAGGACGATATTCGGGATGCTTCGGCGGTGTCGAGGGCGCTCGTCGGAATCGACGCCGTCATTCATCTAGTTTCTCTGGTGGGAGTCGGCCAGAGCATGTACCAGATCGATGATTATACCAGCGTGAACAATCTGGGCACGGCGATTCTGCTGCAGGCCCTCACCAAGCACCGGGTGGAGCACCTCGTGGTGGCCTCCAGCATGAGCGTGTACGGCGAAGGACGATACCGTGACGCGGCGGGAAACATACGTGAGGGCCGCGACAGGACGGTCGAGCAACTCCGGCGCGGCGACTGGGAGGTTCATGACGAACACGGCCAGCCGCTGGAGCCGGTACCCACGACCGAAGACAAACCACCGGCGCTGGCCTCGGTTTACGCGCTCTCAAAATTCGATCAGGAGCGGATGGCCCTGATGGTGGGCAGAGCATACGATATCCCTGCGGTCGCGCTGCGCTTCTTTAATACGTACGGTCCGTGGCAGGCGCTTTCCAATCCATACACCGGCGTTCTGAGTAACTTCGCCTCGCGCGTGCTGAATGACCGGGCGCCGCTGATTTTTGAAGACGGACGGCAGAAGCGCGACTTCGTCAGCGTTTACGATGTCGCCGCGGCCTGTCGTCTCGCTCTGGAATCCCGCCGCGCGATCGGACTTGCGCTCAATATCTCGAGTGGCGTTCCGATGACTGTTGGCGAAGTGGCGCGCCGTACCATTCGCTCGATCGGCAGGAGGGATCTGGAACCGGAACTCACCGGAAGATACCGGGTCGGCGACATTCGTCACTGTTTCGCGGATATTTCACTGGCGCGCCAGACGCTGGGCTGGGAGCCGCGCGTCTCTCTCGAAGAAGGACTGGAGGATCTGGCCGGGTGGCTGGAAAGTCAACAGCCCGCGGATCGTGTTGTTGAGGCTCGCGAGGAGCTCGCGGCCCGGGGTTTGATGGTATGAAACAATCGATCCGCCCGAAGAAGGACCGGGAGTCTGGTTCCTGCGCCGGACAACGGCAGCCGGCGATCGGGCTTGTCGAGCGCTTTCGTCCCGGGGAATTTGAACGCGTCGAAAAGGTTCTCGCCGATCTGCGCGCCTTGCGCGTTACCGAAGTGCGGACGATGGTTTCCTGGGCGGACTGGTATACGTCGGAAGGCGATGGCTGGTACGCGTGGCTGTTGCCACACCTGGCAAAGTCGGTGCGGCTGCTGCCCTGTTTCGTGAATACGCCGCCGTGTCTGGGGATGGTGCCGAAGTATTCGTCACCGCCGCAGACGCCCAAACTTTACGCCGATTTCATCGACGTGATGATCACGCGGTTTGGCGACCTCTTCGACTGGGTGGAACTCTGGAACCGGCCCAGCGATCAGAGCGAATGGGATTCGCGTCTCGATCCGGAGTGGCGGATCTTCAGCGAAATGATCGGCGGCGCCGCGTACTGGGCGCATAAGCGCGGGAAGAAAATGGTATTGCCAGGACTGCGTCCGGCGGATGCAGGCTGGCTGGAGATGATGCGCGACCGCGGTGTGCTTCGTTACATAGACGCGGTCGGTCTCGAAGGATTTCCGGGTATGCCGGAATATCCGTGGCGCGGCTGGCGGCGAGAAGCCGAAGACACGCGCGAGGTGCTGAACCGGCTGGGCGTTGAAGCGCAGATATGGATTACAGCCACCGGTTTTTCCACGTGGAGAGACGACGAGCGCGCGCAGGTTCAGGCTTTCGCCGACGCGGTGAATGCGCCGGTGGATCGCATTTACTGGCAGGAATCGCAGGATCATGTCTCGTCCGCCGCCGATGTGTTTCACACGGACGAGCGTGAATACCACTATGGGCTGCGGCGTACGAACGGGCGTCCAAAGCTGTTGCACAGTCTCTGGTCGGAAGGTGGCGTGGAGGGAGTCCGGACGGCCGCGCGCGCCGCGGCAAGACCGCGCGCGAACACGGGCGGCAGACGTCACACGCTGATCACGGGCGGGGCTGGATTTATCGGCGTGAACCTTGCGCATCGATTGCTGTCGGGCGGGACTCCCGTGATTATTTACGATGACCTTTCGCGTCCGGGAGTGGAACGCAATCTGGCTTGGCTTCGCGAGGAGCATGGGGAGCTGCTGCGTGTGGAAGTGGCCGACGTGCGGGATCGGGAGGCGCTGCAGGGCGTCGTGCGGTCCGCCGAGCGGGTCTTTCATTTCGCCGCGCAGGTGGCGGTGACGACCAGTCTTAACGATCCAGTGCAGGACTTCGAGATCAATGTGGGGGGAACGCTGAACCTGTTGGAAGCGATTCGGGGAATGGAAAATCCTCCGCCGCTTCTGTTCACATCCACTAATAAGGTTTATGGGGCGTTGGACGGCCTCGCGCTCGAAAAGAGCGGGACACGCTATCAGCCGCTGGATGCTGCTCTGCGCGCGGGCGTGGGCGAAGAGCAGCCGCTCGATTTCCATAGTCCTTACGGTTGTTCCAAAGGGGCGGCCGATCAGTACGTTCTCGATTACGCACGCACCTTCGGGATGTCCGCCGTGGTGTTCCGGATGAGCTGCATCTACGGGCCGCATCAGATGGGCACGGAAGACCAGGGATGGGTCGCTCATTTTCTGATCCGGGCGCTGGGTGGCAAACCCATCGTGCTGTACGGCGACGGGAAACAGGTGCGGGATCTGCTCTACGTGGACGATCTGGTGGACGCGTTCGTGCTCGCGCTTACCAATATCCATACCTTGTCGGGGCAGGCGTTCAACATTGGCGGCGGCCTCGGAAATACTCTGAGCCTGCTCGAACTGCTGGACATTATCGGTACGGTACACGGCTCGAGGCCCGAGGTCCGGATGGAGTCGTGGCGTTGCGCCGACCAGCGCTACTATGTCTCGGACACGCGGCGCTTCAAGGCGGCCACGGGATGGTCGCCGAAGGTGAATGCCAGGCAGGGAATCGAGCGGCTCTATCAGTGGCTGGCGGGAACGCGTAGCCTGACTGCGCAGGCGGCACTCTCGACGGCGGGGGGTATGCATGCGTTTCTGCCTCATTAACCCGCCCTGGAGTTTCTATTCCAGCATTTACTTCGGGTGCCGCGAACCGCATCTGCCGCTTGAGTACGGTTATTCGAAGCTGCTGCTCGAGCGCGCAGGGCACGAAGTGGAGATCGTAGATGCGCAGCTCGATGGATTCGATATGGCGGAGTTGCGCGCCCGCGTGCGCGCGTTTCGGCCTGACTATTCGGTGGTGACAACTGCGCCGAGTTATCTGTTCTGGCGCTGCGCCCCGCCGGAGCTGCGTGTACCGGCGGAGACGCTGGACGCGATCCGCGATATCGGCGGAATGCTTGTGGCGGTGGGACCGCACGCGTCCACCACGCCACGGGCCACGCTGCGGAAACTAAAATGCGACGCGGTGGTGCTGGGCGAATGCGAAGAAATTCTGCCGCGCCTCGCCGGCGACTGGAACGCGGTCGATTCGATCTGTTACCACCGCGGCGGTGAAATTCAGGTGAAGGGTTCTCCGCACGCCGCAAACATGACCATGCTGCCGGCATTGCACTGGCCCGCTGACGCAATCCATCGGCACGCGCATCATCATCACCGGTTCGATGCGCCTCCGGAGGGGCCAGGCGCGGAGATGGAGACATCGCGGGGCTGCCCGTACCATTGCACGTTTTGCGCGAAGGATAATTTTCGCAATTCCTTCCGGCGGCGTCCTCTTGCCACGATCGCCGACGAGCTGGACGGGCTGGTGGCGCAGGGGGTTGAGTACGTCTATTTCATCGATGAGATTTTTCTGCCTTACACGGATGTGCTGGTGCTGATCCGGGCGCGGGGCATCCGTTTCGGAATACAGACGCGCATCGATTTGTGGAATCCGAAATCCATTGCGCTGCTGGGGTCGGCAGGATGCGTATCGATCGAGGCCGGTGTGGAAAGCATTACGGAGGCGGGACGCGCGCGGCTCGACAAGAAGTGCAAACTCTCCACCGCGCAGATCACGCAGCGGCTGATTCAGGCGCGCGAGACGGAGGGCATTCCTTTCGTGCAGGCGAATCTGCTGAACAGTTCCGACGACGATCCGGCCGATGTCGAACGCTGGCGGGCGGAGTTGCAGCGTCACGGAATCTGGGCCAATAAGCCGGTTCCGCTTTTCCCTTATCCGGGGTCGCCCGATTATACGCGGCGATGGGGAATTCCGGACGACCGGGCCTGGGAGCGCGCGCACGAATTCTATCTTGGTCAGTTCGATGAATTCAGCGACATTCAGGAACAGCGTCCGCTGCCCCTGGTGCAGCTTGAGTTAAGCGGAGGCGGCCGTGCCTGACAGGCAGATCCGCCGCGCGCTCATGACCTGCGACACGGTGGGGGGTGTTTGGACTTTCGCGCTGGAGTTGGCGGCAGGGCTGGTTGACCGCGACATTCAGGTGGTGCTTGCAGCGCTTTGCGGCCAGCCATCGGCTCAGCAGGCGGCCGCGGTGGCCCGCATCCCGAATCTCTGTCTGCTGACGACCGATTTCAAGCTCGAGTGGATGCACGATCCGTGGAAGGATGTGGCGGAATCGTGCCGCTGGCTAACGCGCGTGGTGCGGGAATACGTGCCGGATGTCATTCATCTGAACTCCTATGGGCATGGAGGCTTGCCGTTCGCGCAACCCGTGGTGCTGACGGCGCATTCGTGCGTACTCTCCTGGTGGTCCGCGGTGAAAGGCGTTCCGGCGCCGGCGGAATGGTCGCGCTACCGGGCGGTAGTGAGCGAGGCGCTTCACGCGGCGTCCGCGGTGACGGCGCCCTCGCATTTCATGGCGGCGGCGATCGGGGAGAACTACGGAATCGATTCTGAGCGGGTGAAAGTGATTCCCAACGGGTGCAAACCGGACCGGTTTCATTGCGCCCCGAAGGAACCCTTTGTGTTCTTCGCGGGACGACTGTGGGACGAAGGCAAGAATGCGCGGGCGCTGGCGCGTATCGCACCCGCCCTTCCATGGCCGGTCTATGTGGCGGGCGAGGGGCGGGCCGAGGGTTGCCATGAGTTGGGGAAGCTGGCCGCCCATGAGATCGCCGAATGGTATTCGCGGGCCGCGATCTATGTGTTGCCTGCGCGCTACGAGCCGTTCGGGCTGTCGGCTCTGGAGGCGGCGCTGTCGGGATGCGCGCTGGTGTTGAGCGACATTCCGAGCCTGCGCGAAATCTGGAGCGATGCCGCCCTTTTCGTTTCACCCGACGACACCGCGGCGCTGCAGGGCGCTATCGAAACCTTGATCGAGAGACCTGCGCTGCTGGCGGAAATGTCGCGGCGAAGCCGGCGGCGCGCGCGGATTTACGATGCGGACACTATGACCGACAGGTACCTTGAACTGTATCGGGCAGTGACCTCGCGCGAGACGGTATGCGTTTCGTAATCTTCACGCATTCCCTGGTTTCGGATTGGAACCACGGCAATGCGCATTTCCTGCGGGGCTTCGCCAGCGAGCTGATCCGTCGCGGGCATGACGTGGATATCCTCGAACCGGCGAATGGCTGGAGCCGGACGAATCTGGTGGCGAATCACGGGGAAGAGGCGATCGCGGGCTTCCATCAGGCCTATCCGCTGCTGCGCGAGACCACCTACGACGAAGCGACGCTGGATCTGGACGCCGCTCTGGACAATGCCGATGTGGTGCTGGTGCACGAATGGAACTCCGGCGAACTGATCCGCAGAATCGGCGAACATCATGCGCGCACGGATTCCTATCTTCTGTATTTTCATGACACGCACCATCGGGCGGTGACCAGTCCGGGGGCCATGGCCGCTTACGATCTGCGCCACTACGATGCTGTGCTGGCGTATGGCGGAGTGCTCTGCGACCTTTATCGCCGCAATGGCTGGGCGCGCGAAGCGATTGCGTGGCATGAAGCCGCCGACACAAATGTATTCCGGCCGATTCATGGCGAAGAAAAAGAAGGCGATCTGGTGTGGATCGGCAACTGGGGGGACGACGAACGAACCGCGGAGCTTCGCGAGTTCCTGATCGAGCCGGTCAGGAAGCTGGGGCTGAAAGCACGAGTGTATGGCGTCAGGTACCCCGCCGCGGCGCTGGATGAGCTGCGAGAGGGGGGCATCGAGTACGGCGGGTGGCTGCCAAATTACAAAGTTCCGGAAGTGTTCGCGCGCTTTCGCGTCACGGTGCATATTCCGCGGAGGCCTTACGCGGAAGCGCTGCCGGGCATTCCCACGATCCGCCCGTTTGAAGCACTGGCATGCGGGATCCCGCTGATCAGCGCGCCCTGGAGGGACTCGGAAGGGCTCTTCCGCGCGGGCTTCGATTTTCTGACCGCCTCCAACCGACGGGACATGGTGGCCAGTCTGGAGGCCGTGATGACGAACGAGGCGCTGCGCCGGTCGCTGATCGTGAACGGACTGCAAACGATTCGTGCGCGGCACACCTGCGCGCATCGCACCAATGAGCTTCTGGATATTGTTGCCGCCGCCGGGGCTGCGACGGAAGCGCCGCGGGCGGCAATGGCGGAACCGGTGAAAGGACGCTGAATGCGAATCGCTTTTTTTGGCTCGAGTCTTGTCTCCGCTTACTGGAACGGCGCGGCGACTTACTACCGCGGAATCATCCGGGCGCTTGCAGCGCGGGGTCATCAGATCACTTTTTACGAGCCGGACGCGTGGGACCGGCAACAGCATCGCGACATCGCGGACCCCGACTGGGCCCGCGTTGTCGTTTACCGCCCGGCCGAAGCGGAGGCCATGCGGGTGATTGACGAGGCGCGCGGCGCGGACGTTCTGGTGAAGGCGAGCGGCGTCGGAGTGCTGGACGAATTTCTGGAGAGCGCCATTTCGGAGGCGAAGAGCAGTACGGTTTCCACCGTGTTCTGGGATGTGGACGCGCCGGCCACGCTGGACCGGATTCAGAGTAATGCGCGGGATCCATTCGGCGAGCTGATTCCGACTTACGATGCGATCTTCACTTACGGGGGCGGCGATCCCGTGGTCCGGGCATATATGAGATTCGGAGCGCGGCTGTGCGTACCTATTTACAACGGGCTGGATCCGGCAACGCACTTTCCGGCGCTCTCCGAGGGACGCTTTGCGGGTGACCTGGGATTTCTGGGAAATCGGCTGCCGGACCGCGAGGCGCGCGTGGACGAATTCTTTTTTCATCCCGCGCGCAATCTGCCGGGAATGCAGTTCCTGCTGGGCGGCGCCGGGTGGGGCGGCAAGTCCGTGCCGTCGAACGTGACTTACTTCGACCACGTTTACACGCGCGACCATAATGCATTCAATTCCACGCCGCGCATGGTGATCAATATCTCGCGCGACAGCATGGTGCGCTATGGATATTCGCCGGCGACACGGGTGTTCGAGGCGGCGGGCGCGGCGGCCTGCATCATCACGGACGAATGGGAAGGCATTGAATATTTCTTTGAGCCGGGGCGGGAAATCCTGGTAGCCGCGGGGGCTGAAGAAGTGGCGGCCCATCTTGCGGGAGTTACGGCGGCGGAGGCGAAGAAGACAGGCGAAGCGGCTTTTCGGCGCGCGTTGGCGCAGCACACCTATGCGCATCGGGCTGAACAGGTGGAATGCATCCTGACCGGCCGCGCCGCGAATGCCGCCGGTGCCGCGGAGCGCATCGCATGAAAATCGTCATGCTGGGGCTGTGCGTCACGTCGTCGTGGGGCAACGGCCACGCGACGACTTACCGGAGCCTGATCAAAGGACTGGCCGCGCGCGGGCACGAGGTGCTTTTTCTGGAGCGCGACGTTCCGTGGTACGCGCAAAACCGGGATCAGCCGCAACCGGCAGGCGCACGCACAGAACTCTACGAAGACCTGGGTCAGCTCTTCGAAAGGTACGAAGCGGATGTGCGGAACGCGGATCTAACGATCGTCGGGTCGTACGTGCCGGAAGGCGTGGCAGTGGGCGAATGGGTCACAGCCACGGCCCGGGGCGTCCGGGCATTCTATGACATCGACACGCCGGTCACGCTCGAAAAACTGGCAAGCCGCGATCGGGAATACATCACACCGGAGCTGGTGCGGCGCTACCATCTTTACCTTTCGTTCGCGGGCGGCCGGACGTTGAAAATCATTGAAAGGCGGTGGGGCTCACCGATGGCGCGGGTGCTCTACTGTTCGGTGGACACGACGCTGTACCGGCCCTGTTTCCAGCAACCGCGCTGGGACCTCGGGTACCTCGGAACATGGAGCCAGGATCGCCAGGTATGGCTGGAGGAGTTGCTGTGCAAGCCCGCGCGCCGATGGCCGGAGGGCCGCTTTAGCGTGGTGGGTCCGCTGTATCCGGATGGTATCGAATGGCCGCGGAACGTGGAACGGATCACCCATCTTTCTCCGCAGCAGCACGCGAGGTTTTACGGCTCGCAGCGCTTCACGCTGAATATCACGCGGGACGCGATGAAGCGGGCGGGATATTCGCCCAGCGTGCGGCTCTTTGAAGCGGGCGCCTGCGGGGTTCCGATCATCAGCGACTGGTGGCCCGGACTGGATACGATTTTTACACCGGGCCGCGAGATTCTGCTTTCCTCAAACGCCGACGACACGCTCCGGCTGGTGCGGGATTTTTCCGCGCAGGACCTGCGCCGCATCGGTGAGGCGGCGATGAGGCGAGTGCATGCGGAGCACACTCCCGCGATGCGCGCTCTGCAACTGGAGCAATATTACGAAGAGGCTTCCAGCGCTCTGGAGAAGGCGATGTCTGCATGAAGCTGGTGATTTTCGGCCTGACGCTGAGCTCATCGTGGGGCAACGGCCATGCCACGCTGTGGCGGGGTCTCTGTGCGGCGCTGGCGCGGAGGGGGCATCGCGTGATCTTCTTCGAACGCGATGTCCCCTATTACGCAAGCACCAGGGACATGACCGAGCTGCCCGGGGGCGAACTCATCCTCTACGGCGACTGGGACAACAACGTTCACCGGGCGCAGGAACATCTGCGGGATTGCGACGCGGCAATGGTGACGTCCTATTGCCCGGACGGCATTGCGGCGTCCCGGCTGGTACTGGACAACTGTCCTGGGCTTCGGATCTTCTACGATCTGGATACGCCGATTACGCTGTCGCGGCTCGCGCGCGGCGAACAGGTCGCATATGTGGGGGAGAACGGATACCGGGGATTCGACCTTGTGCTCAGCTATACGGGCGGCAAGTCGCTGGAAGATTTAACGAGCGTGCTGGGGGCCGCGCGCGTGGAAACTTTGTATGGCAGCGTCGATCCGGCGGTGCATCGTCTGGCTCCGGCATGCGAACAGTATCGGGCGTTTCTTTCTTACATGGGCACTTACTCGCCCGATCGCGACGCGGCCTTGAATGCGCTGTTCATCGAACCGGCGAAGCAGTTCGAAGATCGCCGTTTTCTGATCGGGGGCTCGCTGTACAACGGTGGCTTTCCCTGGCGTCCCAATATTTTCTACGTGGGGCATCTGCATCCCGCGCTGCATGCCGAGTTCTACTGCTCTTCGCGCATTACGCTGAACGTGACGCGCGAGCCGATGGCGCAGACGGGGTACTGCCCTTCAGGCCGGCTTTTCGAAGCGGCGGCTTGCGGGACCCCGGTGCTCAGCGATTACTGGGAGGGACTGGAAGAGTTTTATGCGCCGGGGTCGGAGATCCTGATCGGCAGAGAGTCCGGCGATGCGGTTGAAGCGCTGCAGCGATCGGACGAGGAACTGGCGCGCATCGGCCGCAGTGCGCGGGAGCGAACGCTCGATTGCCATACGTCGGATCACCGGGCGCGCCGACTGGAAGAGATCCTCTCACACGCGAGCCATTGCACGGAGGTGACGACGGCATGTGGGGAATAGTGCCGGCGGCAGGCAAAGGAAGCCGCATTCAGCCACTGGCCTTTTCCAAAGAGCTGCTGCCGCTGGGGGCCGGCTGCGAAGGGGAATCACGGCGTCCGCGGGCGGTCAGCGATTTTCTGATGGAGCGAATGGCGGAGGCGGGAGTGCGCCGCGTCTGCTTCGTCATCTCGGCGGACAAATCGGACATCCTCGAACATTACGGAGGCTCGGCGTGGTCGGCATTTATTTGTTACGCGATTCAGCCGAAGCCTGCGGGGTTGTGCGATGCCATCTTTCAGGCGCTGCCTGTGATTGCGCCCGATGAACCGGTGGTGGTGGGGTTGCCGGATACGATCTGGTTTCCGGAGAACGGGCTGGCGCTTTTGCCCGCGGAAGGGTTCTCACTGCTGCTCTTTCCGGTGGACGAGCCGCGCCTGTTCGATTCTGTGGAGTGCGATCCGGACGGGCGTGTGCAGGTTATACGCGTCAAGCAGGCCGATGCGGTGTCACGATGGATATGGGGCGCGTTCCGGCTGCAGGGATCCACGCTGCATGCGTTGAAAGATCTCTGGCTGGAGAGGGGGCGCGTGGACGAATACTTTGGAACGCTGGTGAATGCGTGGATCGAGCGCGGCGGAGAAGTCTGGGGGGTGCGGGCGGGTGAGCGCTATTTCGATGTCGGCACGATGGATGGTTATCTCGACGCGATCCGAGTGTTATCGGGCAGCAACGGTCTGGTGGAAAGAACCGGAGCAGCCGGATGATGGCCGGAGCGCAGCGCCGGACGCGGGAGGAAATTGAAAGCCGCATCCGGGAACTGGGGGACTGGTTTCAGAACATGAACCTGGGCGGAGTCCAAACCGCTCCCGAGCATTTTCTGGGGAATTACCCGGAAACCAAGTGGCGTCATTTCCGCGATGCGATCCCAGCCGATTTGCGGGGAAAAACGGTGCTCGACATCGGCTGCAATGCGGGGTTCTATTCGTTCGAAATGAAGCGCCGCGGGGCGGAGCGCGTGCTGGGGATCGACTTCGATCCGGCTTATCTGGCGCAGGCGCGGTTCGCGGCTGAGGTCATCGGGCTGGACGTGGAGTTCCGCGAACTGGGCGTTTACGATGTGGCGAAGCTCGGGGAGAAGTTCGACATCGTGCTGTTCATGGGCGTGCTGTATCACTTGCGGCATCCACTGCTGGCGCTCGACTTGATTCATGAGCACGCGGCGCGCGATGTGCTGGTGTTTCAGTCCATGCAGCGCGGCGCGAACGAAGTGGCGCGGCTCGAAACGGATTATTCGTTCGGGGAGCGCGATGTGTTCGAGACAACCGGATATCCGGCGCTCTATTTTGTTGAACAGCGCTACTCGGGAGATCCCACCAACTGGTGGATCCCGAACCGTGCGTGCGCGGAGGCGATGCTGCGCAGCTCCGGATTCGAGATTACGGCGCACCCCGAAGAAGAGGTCTACATCTGCCAGAGGAGACCGCTGCATGGTTGAGGCGGTGATGGTGTGGAACGAACCGAACAATCTTTCGCACTGGAATTTCGAAATCGATCCGGGGTGGGCGGCATTTGGCCGTATGGTGAAGCTCGCGGGGCAGGCTATTCGGACGGAGAACACGGGGCTGATGCGCGTGCTGGGCGGGATCTCGCCGATCGATCCTGACTTCATTCGCAATATGCAGGGGCAAGGCGCGCTGGACGATATGGACGTGGTGGCGGTGCATGGTTTTCCATTGGACTGGAACCACTGGACCATTCACGAATGGCCGGAGAAGGTGGCCGAGATCACGGCTGTGACGGAATTGCCGGTATGGATATCGGAAGTGGGAGTTTCAAGCTTCGGCGCCGAAGAAGTGCAGGACTTCGGACTCAAGCGTACTGCCGAGTTGCTGCTCGGGAAGGTCGAGCGGATTCACTGGTACAGCCTTTACGATTTGCCGCGCGCGTGGCCGGCTACAACGCGTCATCGCGAGGCGGAAGGGTCGTCATACTACCGGCACTTTTATATGGGGCTGCTGCGTGAGGACGGCTGTCCGAAGCTGGCGCTGCAGCGGTTCAAAGACTATACGCCGGAGCTGGGAATATGCCAGTGGTTCCACTTCGAGGATCACCGGCTGGACAATGCGGTGCGGTGGCTGCAGAAGCTCGGAGTCAAGCGCCTGCGCACGGGACTCAGCTGGGCGGACAGCTTCCGACCGAATGCGGAGGAGTGGTTCGACCGGCAGATGAAGGCATTGGATTCGTTCGACACCACGATCACTTTCTGTTTCACTCCGGAGCACTGCGGGGTGCTGCCGAATCACACCAGTCCGCCGCGAGAGCCGGAGAAATTCGCCGAATTCTGCAGCCGCATGGTTCGAAGATATTCGTGAGCGTGCGCAAGAATACGGGTAGATGGCGGGCAGAATTATTCTGGTGCGGCACGGCGAAACGGAAGCGAACCGCGCGGGAGTGTTTGCGGAATCGGATGAGATACCGCTGACGGAGTCCGGCCGCGGGCAGGCGCGGGCTGCGGCGCGGCGTCTGGCGGCGAGTCCGCCGCACCGTTTGTATTCGAGTCCGCTGGTGCGGGCGCGCGAGACCGGCGAGATTCTGGCGCTGGAGCTTGGCATGGAAGTCGAGATCCTGCAGGGCATCCACGAGAGGGACTTCGGGTGTCTGAAGGGCCATCCCTATCGCCGCATGGGGGAGATGATGGCGGCCGATCCTTCCTGCGATTTTGCGCGAAGCTGGTTGTGGAGACCCGCGGGCGGGGAGAGCCTCGAAGATGTGCGGGAGCGCGTGATCGCGGTGCTGAGAAATCTGTGGAAGAAGCATGCCGGGCTGGACCTGATGGTGGTGTGTCACGGGGCGGTGATTCAGGCGATTTCGGCGCATCTGAGCGGGGACTGGGAAAATGCTGCGGTTCCCGCGAACTGCGAAAGTCTGGCGATCGACGGCGCCGTATTTGGTGAGCGGGTCTGATGACGTTTCGAAGCGCGCTAACCTACCTTATATGCGCATCATCCCTTTGTTTTGCATGGCCGCTCTGGCATGCTGCAGCTTCGCTTTTGCCCAGCAGCGTCCGGCTCTGACTACGGGCGATTATGCACATGCCGAGCAGTTCATGGGATACAACACGAGCCCGCTGGTGTTCGGGGCAGCGGGACGCCCGACGTGGATGCCGGATGGCCGCTTCTGGTATCGCGTGGTGCGCGAAGACGGTCCCGAGTTTGTGGTGGTGGATCCCGCGAAGGGCGGGGCGCGCACACCCGCGTTCGACCGGTCGAAGCTGGCGGCGGGTCTTTCAGAAGGGCTCGTGGCCGGGGGCGGCAAGGCTGTCGAGGCTTCCAAACTGCCGTTCCAGTCCATCGATCTTTCGGTGGCCGGGTCCGTGGCGTTCAATGCTTCGGGCAAGCGCTGGAAGTGTTCTCTCGATACTTACAAATGCGCGGCGGACAAACGGCCGCCATCCGATTCCGTGCTTTCGCCGGACAAGAAGCGGGCGGCTTTTATTCGCGATTACAACCTTTGGGTGCGCGATGTGGCCACGGGCGCCGAGACGCGGCTGACTACGGACGGCGTCAAGGATTTCGGTTATGCGACCGACAACGCCGGCTGGGTTCACAGCGACAAGGCGGTGCTGGTGTGGTCGCCGGACTCAAAGAAGATTGCCACTTTTCAGCAGGACCAGCGCGGCGTGGGCGAGATGTATCTGGTGAAGACTGAGGTGGGGCATCCGACGCTGCAAGCGTGGAAGTATCCTCTGCCGGGCGACGATGTGGTGACGACGATCCAGCGGGTGGTGATCGATCTGGACCGCAAGAAGGTTGTGCGGTTGAAGATTGCGCCGGACCAGCACCGCTCGACGCTGTGCGATGACGTGGAATGCCGCGGGGGCGAATGGGCGGACGTGCAGTGGAGTCCGGACGATTCTCACCTCGCTTTCGTTTCCACTTCACGCGACCATAAACAGGAACGCCTGCGCGATGCGGATGTGGCGACGGGCGTGGTCCGCGAGGTGATGGAAGAGGCCGCGCAGACGCAGTTCGAATCCGGCGACGGGAAGGTCAACTGGCAGGTGCTGTGGAAGGGCGGCGAGTTCTTGTGGTTCTCGGAACGCTCGGGATGGGGTCATCTTTATCTGCGCGACTGGAAGACCGGGAAACAGACGGGTGCGGTTACTTCGGGCGACTGGCTGGTGCGCCAGGTCCTGCGGGTGGACGAGGCCGGGAAGGTGATTTATTTTCTGGCGGCGGGGCGCGAGAAAGGCCGCGATCCTTACTTCTCGCATCTGTACCGGGTCAACTTCGACGGTAGCGGACTGAAGCTGTTGACCCCGGAGGATGCGAACCACGATATTTCCGTGTCGGCCACGGGGTGCTGTTTCGTGGACAGCTATTCGAAGCCCGATGTTCCGTCGGTCACGGTGTTGCGGGATCTCGACGGGAAGCTGGTCGCCAATCTTGAGAAGACGGATATTTCAAAGCTGGTGGCGACGGGCTGGAAGCCGCCGCTTCCGATCACGGTGAAGGCGCGGGACGGGCAGACGGATCTCTACGGCCTGTTGTATCAGCCGACGAAAATCGATCCATCGCGGAAGTATCCGATCGTCAATCATATTTATCCGGGACCGCAGGGCGGCAGCGTGGGGAGCCGCAGTTTCTCGGCCTCGCGCGGCGATGCGCAGGCGCTGGCGGAGCTTGGATTCGTTGTGATCGAAGTGGATGGCATGGGGAATCCGACGCGGTCGAAGGCTTTCCACGATTTCTATTACGCGAACATGGGCGACAATACGCTGCCCGACCAGATTGCGGCGATGAAGCAGATTGCGGCGCGGTATCCGTATGTGGATCTGGATCGCGCGGGCATCTACGGGCATTCGGGTGGCGGGTTCGCGACGGCGGATGCGATGTTCCGTTATCCGGATTTCTTTAAGGTGGGGATCTCCGAAGCGGGGAACCACGATAACCGCGAGTATGAGGACGACTGGGGCGAAAGGTATCAGGGGCTGCTGAAGAAGAATGCCGACGGCACCACGAACTACGACGATCAGGCGAATGAAAATATCGCGAAGAACCTGAAGGGCCATCTGCTGCTGGCGCACGGGACCATGGATAACAACGTGCCGCCGTACAATACGCTGCTGGTGGTGGACGCGCTGATCAAGGCGAACAAGGATTTCGATTTGATTATGCTGCCCAACCGGACGCATGGATTCGGCAATGAGCCTTACATGGTGAGGCGGCGGTGGGATTATTTCGTGAGGTATCTGCTGGGCGCGGAGCCGCCGAAGGGATACGAGTTAAAGACGCCGCCGAGCCGGCGGGGCGAGGATCAATAAGATGGTGAAGAATGTTTTGGGCGGCGTTTTGCAGACTTGCTGTACGGATCCTTTGACTGGTTTTTATCGGGACGGCAAGTGTAATTCCGGGCCGGATGACGTGGGGCAGCACACGGTTTGCGTGCTGGTGAACGATGAGTTTCTGCGGCATCAGAAACAGATCGGGAACGATCTGATCACGCCGCGTCCGGAGTATGGATTTCCGGGGCTGAAGGCGGGGGACGGCTGGTGCGTCTGCGTGGAGCCGTGGAAGAAGTCGTATGAGGCGGGCGTGCGGGCGACGGTGAGGCTGGAGGCTACGCATGAGCGGGCGCTTGAGGTGGTTTCGCTTGAGATGTTGATGAAGTGTGCCCGGTTGAATTAGTCGGGATTCGGGGGATGAGGTACAGGGTGGCGGTTTCGGAATTCAAGCTACAATTCATCTTTGCCCGCCACATCCACCGCCGCCGCGTCTTTCACTCCTGTGGCGGCAATGTCGCCACAGCGGTGGCGAGGGATCGACATACTTCGTGGCCTTTCGATTCTCGCGGTCATCTTACTGCATATAGACGGGCGCATTCCTTTTGCCCAAAGTGGATTCGGATCACATCTGCCCCGAGCGGTAAGCCGTGTTTTCTTCCGCAACGGCTACTACGGGGTGAAGGTATTTTTCGTAACTTCAGGATTTCTGATCACTACGAATATCTTGCGTCGGTGGGGGACCCTGGACCGCGTTGATCTAAGGATTTTCTACAAATTGCGTTTCGCACGCATCATGCCCTGCTTGCTGGTGCTGTTGGCGATACTTGCGTGTTTTCATTCTCTGCATTTGTCCGGATTCGAAATCAATCCCCGAAGGACCTCCCTCGTAAGAGCCCTTGTCGCGGCACTGACCTTCCATCTCAACTGGCTTGAGATCCACGTGGGCTATCTTCCGGCGAATTGGGACGTGCTCTGGTCGCTCTCTGTAGAGGAGGTCTTTTACTTTGCCTATCCGATCCTTTGCCGATTTCTGCCGAATAGGTGGCTCCTACTCGCCGTGGGCCTGGCACTGGTCGCCGCTGGACCCTTCGCCCGGACGTCCTGGGCGCACGGCAACGGACTCGCGGAAGACAAAGCCTACTTGACGGGGTTCGACTGCATCGCGATAGGCTGTACCGCCGCCGTTGCTTCCCACGTTTTGGCCCTTTCAGCCATGCACCGCGAATCGTCTACTGGTTTGGAGTGTTGCTCCTGGTTCAGGTCTCGGTCTATGCCCTCGTTCCGGGCCTGCGCCTTGGAAGAATGGGCATCGACGTTACAGTGCTCTCCCTCGGGGCGGCGCTCGTGCTCTGTGCCCTCGATTCGAACGCGCCGAAGGTGCCGGGGACCGCTCCACTGGAGTGGTTTGGCCGCAACAGCTACGAAATTTACCTGACACATGGCTTCGTAATTGTGTGGGGCTCGCAAGCGTTTCACGCGGTTGGCTGGAGCGCGAATGTGATTCCGTTCTGGCATGCCGCTATGATCGGCGCATCAGGGGTGCTTGGGTGGGCCACCGCGAGATACCTTTCAGAGCCGCTGAACCGTCGACTGCGGCGGCCGGTGTGGCGTGCCGACAGCCCCGCCTTGTCGCACAGCGCTTACCAGTTGGGCGAATAACACCCAAGACGCTGATGTTACCGTCTGCGAGCGTCTACCTGATTCTTAACACTTGACCCGGCCGAATCAAGGCCAGCGCAGAATCGGCCGAAGGCACCAGTGGCTCGAGATCACGCAGGCGATTGCTTGGCCCGGACAGGATCACTATAGAAATCGTCCTTCCCGTGAGATTTTGCTGGTCGGGAATATTCTGATCGGCAGTTATCAACACGTCAAATCCCGCGGCTTCGGCAGCGTCGAGAAGGCGGCCATTCTTCAGCCCCGCCATGCCGACGAATCTCACCGTCTGGCAGTCGTGATCCGGGAATAACAGGCGCAGTCGCTCGTCGACGCATTCGTCGATCAACAACCGCATCAGCAGTGCGCCATCAGCAGGGCCTTTGCTTCTTCGAGCGCTTCCAGAGCCAGATCACGCGAAACCGTCGGAAATCCCTTCAGAAATTCCTCCAGCGTTTCGCCTCCCTCCAGATAATCGAACAGCGTTTGCACCGGCACTCG
>DASZLO010000009.1:0-2107 GCA_035552315.1 Bryobacteraceae bacterium | reverse complement strand
GGATGTGCCGAGGTAGGTCGCATACTCCAGCTTTGACCCGCTCGGGTCAAATTTTGCGAGAAAAGCATCAGCGGTCGGGATTGTGAACCCGAGCCCCGGCAGGGATGCGCAGCCGCAGACGGTGCGATAAGCGCCCGGCGTCGCGGGGATGCCGCCAAACGTCACGCCGGTAAAGTAGACGGCCCCCGAACTGTCCACCGCAATCGATTCCGCCACCGCTGGCGTCGAGTTGGAAGTGAAGTAGGTGGAATATCCGAGAGACCCATCCGGATTGAGTCGGAGCACGAAAATCGCGCCCTCATAGGCCGAACTGTCCGCCAGATTCGAGGCAAGCGGAGGGGGCATCGACGGCGCCCAGCTTTCACGGGTGGTCGGAAAATCCTGCGATGCGGTGGAGCCCGTGACATACACATTCCCCGCTGCATCCACCGTCATCGCGCGACAGATATCATTCGCGCTCCCGCCGAAGTAAGTCGAATAGACGATATTGCCCGCCAGGTATAACTTGGTGATGAAGACGTCGTAAGACCCGGCTGAGGCCAGATGGTCTTGCAGCGCGGCTTTCACCGGGAACGTGGGCGACTTTGTACTTCCAGAAACGTAGACGTTGCCCTGCGCGTCCGTACCGAGGCCAGCGAATTGGTAGGCGAGACCCGAACCATCAAGTTCCTGCATCCACTGAAACGCCGGAAGAGACTGTCCTGAAGCGGGCGCGGCCAGGATCATGAATAGCGCGCTGATGACAAACGCCACTCCAGCCGCGTCACAAGGCCACAGCGAGATCCATCGCTGCGGCGTAAAACCGTTGTTGATGGTAGCCAGGGCGTTGATCCACACACCCCGTGTGGCAAGAGACGGACCACTTCACCGCAACCGCCGGGGCGCTCTCGGCGGATCTGATTGTGCTCCCCGTATGTGCTGTCCGCCAGAGCAAGGTCCAACGCCTTATCGTTGACCTGACGTTCCGGCTCGACTCCTTCGATGTCCGTCCAGGCTGAGTAAAACTTAGGTCAGAAGCGGCTGTACGACTTCGCCGGCCACGTCCGTCAGCCGGAAATGCCGCCCCTGATACTTGTAGGTCAGGCGTTTATGGTCGATGCCCAGCCGATTGAGAATTGTCGCCTGTACATCGTGCACGTGGACAGGGTCGCGGACGACATTATATGAGAAATCGTCGGTTTCGCCGTAGGTAATACCTGGTTTGATCCCGCCCCCGGCCATCCAGACGGTGAAGCAGCGGGGATGGTGATCGCGTCCGTAATTGGTTTCCATCAGTTTGCCCTGACAGTAGACGGTACGCCCGAATTCTCCGCCCCAGAGTACGAGCGTGTCGTCCAGAAGGCCGCGCTGTTTCAGGTCGAGCACGAGCGCCGCGGAGGGCTGGTCCACGCTTTCACATTGCAGACGGAGATCGCGCGGCAGATCGTTGTGCTGGTCCCATCCGCGCTTGTAGAGCTGAATGAAGCGCACGCCGCGCTCGGCCAGACGGCGCGCAAGCAGGCAATTCGCGGCATAAGTGCCGGGCTTGCGTGAATCGGGGCCGTAAAGGTCGAAGGTGCTCTGCGGCTCTTTGGAGAGGTCCATCAGTTCGGGCACGGACGTCTGCATCCGAAAGCCCATTTCGTATTGAGAGATGCGGGCCTCGATTTCCGGATCGCCGAAGGCCTCGGCGTTGATCTTGTTCAATCTGGCGATGCCATCGAGCATGCGGCGCCGCGTATTTTTGTCGACCCCCGGAGGATTCGAAAGAAATAACACGGGGTCGCCGGAAGCTCGGAAATTGACGCCCTGATATTTCGACGGCAGAAAGCCGTTACCCCAGAGCCGCGAGAAGAGGGGCTGATCCGTGTTGATGGCGCTCGATTGCGCGATCAGGACCACGAACGCGGGAAGGTTCTGGTTCTCGCTTCCCAGCCCGTAAGTGACCCAGGATCCGAAGCTTGGGCGGCCCGGCTGCTGACTGCCGGTTTGAATGAACGTAATCGCCGGATCGTGGTTGATTGCTTCGGTGTTCGTGGTCCGGATGATCGCGATATCGTCGACGATCTTGCCGTGCCAGGGCAGCAGCTCGCTCAACCACGCCCCGGATTTTCCGTACTGGTTGAAT
>DASZLO010000008.1:0-3684 GCA_035552315.1 Bryobacteraceae bacterium | reverse complement strand
GGTGGATTCACCGGCAGCGAGGTTCGGCTTTTGGATTTCAATTTTCAGTCCCGGCACCTCCGGAGACTTCAGTATCGCCGGCCCGGGCAGGTGATTCGTGAAGGTGACAATGGTATCCGTTTGGCCTGCGACGTCTACCGTGATCTGATTGCTATCCGGCTGTACCGAAGCGTGCAGCAGGGCCGAAGAGACAATCGGATTCGCAGATCCTCCGGATGCCCCGGGGGCCGACTTCATCTGGCCAAAAGGTCCGTTTGCGATCCGTGTCCGGTCGATATACCAGCACCAGGTTCCCTTTTCGAGCTTCCATGTGCTGGGGAATCGCATGGCGACGGTCTGAGGCCCGGCGCCGGGAAAAAGCATTTGCATCTGTGCGTTGATCGTCACGTCAGCCGTACGGAATGACGGCCCCCAGGTAATCTTCTCTATGGCGAACGATTTTATTTCCGGCTTCTGGGAATCGTAATAATAGTCTTTGGTGTCCTCGGCCACCAGCGCCTCGGCCGCGCGCGCCTTGTGCGACATGAGCAGATCGTAAAACTCTTTCACCCGGGATCTCAAGGCCTGATCTGTCTGGCGGGGTGCATCGGCCGCGAACAAACCGGGCGCGCAAACCAAAAGCACGCCCAGTGGCAAAATTGCTTTCATCGAAAATTCAGTTTCCCACAGCGCAAACAGAAAAAGGGAGGGCCCGAAAGCCCTCCCCAGTATTTCCGAAAACGGCTACCGTCCTAGAACGGCGCCGTGAGCGTAGTGCCGGCCGCTGAGGTCACGATCGCAAGGTAACCCTGCGAGAGACCGCGTCCCACCGAACCATAGCCGTCCGTGATGAAGGCGAAACCATGCGCATCCTGGAAACCGCAGATCGCGATGGCATAGCCCTGGAAGCCCGGAGCCGTGGAGGAAAGCGTGAAGGCCGCAATTGCGCCTGCAGCGATGCTGTCCGAGGTCCAGGGATTCGTGGTCGGGGCGCCTGTGCCGTAAAACTGCACGGAGCAGGTTCCCGCCTGAGCAACGCTACTCCCGGCGGAAGCGTTGGTGAGCGCAATACCGGTGTCATACCCGCCGCTGTTCACGATGTAGGGGAAGAGCAGCGTGGTGGCGCAGCTCGTCAGTTCGCCACTGCCGGTGGTGACGGCGATTCCGCCAACGGTCGCCGGCCAGGCCAAGCCCCCCAAAGCGGTCGCGCCGGAGGACGCCGAAGCGTTGGGCTCGTTCTGAGTCGACGAGAACTGGTCATACGGAGATGAGGTGGTTCCATTTCCGACAAACGAAGCCATAACCGTGGGGGCCGAGGTCACGCCGACGGTCGCGCCGCTTGTGGCAACAGCGAACAGGGGAACGATGAACGCCTGTGTTCCGGTGCCGGGAGTGGTGATGTGATAGAGAGCGGTCGCGCTGCCATTTGTAACCGTCAATTGAGCAACGCCGGCGACCTGCGTGCCGCTGGAAGGTCCAATGGTGGTTGACGCGATTGTCGCGGTTGAACTGTTTGATGCGACCAGATTGGCCGACGCGATGGTTTCAACGTTCGCTCCAGAGAGCGACACCAGCGTATAGTAGTTTGCGCTGGGCGCGAGATTACCGAAGGTGACCTGGATGAACAAATCACCACCGCCCTCTCCGGCCAATGAGCTGGCAAATCCGGAACTGATGGCAGCCTGGCCCAGCGGCACAACCGCGCTACCCGCAGTGCAGATGGACTTATTTGCAAAGCCCTGGAAGACGGGCTTGGCCAAACCCGGCTGCGTATAGGCAACTGGGACTGCATTACCGGCCGTGCCCGAGAAGACAACGCCAGCGCCCGGAGTCGCAGTCTGCGTGATGCTCATGTTTACCGCCAGGCTCGAAGCGTTCACGCGCACTCCCGAGATAACGATTCCATCGGTGGCAGTTGCGCCCAGAGTGGTCGTCGTAAACGTCAGCGTATTCCCGGCAAGCGTGCCGTTCACCGCCGTTCCACCGAAGAACGCTGCTGTCGCATCGGTGTAGCTCTGGCTGGGAACGTTCGCGTTTGAAATGCCCGCGGTCGTGGTCACGGTGACTGTATACGATCCGACCCCAGCGCCGGCTGTACAACCGCCGATGGTAACCCCCGAGACGAGTTCGGTTGTGCCTTCAACACGCACAAGCGCCTGTGGCGACGTTGTTATTGCTGCGGTCGTACACGTGATCTGCGCGCTTGCGACTCCCGTGAGCCCGAGGCCCGCGGTCGCAAGCGCAAAAACTACCTTGCGAAAATTCATTTCCTTCTCCTTGTGAATTCCTCTGTGAATCAGTCGAAGTACGCTACAACCTGAGCCTCTACCGCAAAAAATACTTTTGTACTCCCGGGTAGCTCTCCGTGTCGGGCGGAGAATCCGGCCCCATTCAGGCTTCCCTCAAGTGGTCTGCCTGCCCTGGAACATCTTGAATCGGCGCGGGCTCTGTTTACTGTCGGTGTTACCGCCCGCTGCCGGAACTCTAAGATTGCCGAACTAACTGAAGCAAAGATCCTTTGATATATCACTGCCGACCCCCCTGTCAAGGGAATCGGACAATCTCAGCAAGATGAACTATAACCGCCCAAAGGTACAGCGCGCAACAGTTTTCCTTCGAAATTTTCAAAACTTAATCAATTCCGAAGGAATTCCCCGACAAAATCAGAGGGGGAGGCCATTGGGCCGCCATATGTTTTCGCCGGTTCCTGCCTGCACTATGAACAGGTGTCTCATCGTCGCCATTCTTCTCGCCATGATTTCGCCCGCGCAATCCCCGCCCGGCGCTCCCTCGCCGGAAACCCTTCATATTGACTGGCGCGGGCCCGCAAAGCCCTTTCCGCACTTCTGGGAGACCATGTTCGGCTCCGGACGCGCCATTCTCTCGCTGCGCCGGAGCTGGCGCGACGACCTCGACGCGGTCCGCGCCGCAACCGGCCTTCAATACATCCGCTTCCACGGCATTTTCGACGACGAAACCGGCGCCGTAAATCCCGACGGCTCCTTCAATTTTTCATATATCGATCAGATTTATGACGGATTGATGGATGCCGGCGTGCGCCCTTTCGTGGAGCTGAGTTTCATGCCGCGCGCGCTCGCTGTGTCCGACAAGCCACACGCTTTCTGGTATAAGCCGCTGCCCAATCCACCAAAAGATTACTCGGCGTGGGCCAAACTTATCGAAGCATTTACCCGGCATGTTATCGAGCGTTACGGTTCGACAGAAGTAGAGAAATGGTATTTCGAAGTCTGGAACGAGCCCAATCTTGATTTCTGGACCGGCGAGCCGAAGCAGGCGACTTACTTTACTTTGTATGACCACGCCGCGCGCGCCATCAAATCGGTAGACGCGAAACTGCGCGTCGGCGGCCCGGCCACCGCGCAGGCCGCATGGATTCCGGCTTTTATCGAGCATTGCCAGCGGGAAGGCGTGCCGGTGGATTTCGTTTCCACCCACGTCTACGGCAACGATTCGGCCGAAGACGTCTTCGGAACCCATGAGCGCATTCCGCGGCGCGACATGGTGGCGCTGGCGGCGCGGAAGGTGCACGATGAAGTGGCGCATTCGGCCCGACCGGATTTGCCCATTATCTGGAGCGAATATAACGCCACCTATTTGAACGATCCGAACGTCACCGATTCGGCGTTCATGGGACCGTGGCTCGCGAACCACATTCGCGAATCGGATGGCCTTGCGCAGATGATG
>DASZLO010000007.1:0-25187 GCA_035552315.1 Bryobacteraceae bacterium | reverse complement strand
CCCTGGCCGGCGAACGCGGCGTCGCCGTGAATCAGCAGCGGAATGATGCGGTGCTGGTCGTTGTCGCCCAAATCGTCTTGTTTGGCACGCACCATTCCTTCGACCACTGGATTGACGGCTTCCAGATGGCTGGGATTGGCGGCCAGTGAAACCGCGATCTCATGGCCATCGGGCGAAACGTGGGTTCCCGTGGCGCCGAGGTGATATTTCACGTCGCCTGAACCCTGCGCGGAAGCCGGGTCGATGCTGCCTTCGAATTCCGAAAAAATCTGTCCCAGCGGTTTGCCGATGATGTTGGCCAGTACATTGAGACGGCCGCGGTGGGCCATCCCGACGATCAGTTCTTCGCCGCCGTTGTCAGCCGCGAGGTTGGCAAGCTCGGCGAGGATCGGAATGGTCGTTTCCGCGCCTTCCAGTGAAAAGCGTTTCTGGCCGATGAAGCGCCGATCGAGGAAATGTTCGAACTCTTCGGCCTGCAGCAGGTTCTCAAGAATCCACAGCTTCTCTTCGCTGGTGAAAGGTACGGCGGGCTTTTCGATGCGTTCCTGCAGCCAGGTCTTCTCCTCGGGCCGCTGGATGTACATGTACTCGGAGCCGATCTTTGCGCAATAAGCCTCGCGCAGGCAATCGACCATCTCACGCAGAGTGGCCTGTTTGCGGCCGCCGAATGCGTGCTGCAGAGTGCCGGTGTAGAAGTGCCGGTCGAGATCCCAGATCGTGAGTCCGTAGGTCAGCGGATCGAGCTCGGCATTGTAAGCGGGCTCTTCGCCCAGCGGATCGAGGTCAGCCATCAGGTGGCCGCGCACGCGGAAGGCGTGAATCAACTGCGCCACTTTGGCTTCGCGGACAATTTCAATCGACGGCTCGGCTGCGGCGGCGGACTCGACCGCGGAAACATCCGGCGTCCATTTCACCGGCATATAGGGGACGTGCAGAGCTTCGAATATCTGTTCGTAAAATCCGTCCGCGCCATCCAGCAGCGACTGCATGGTGCCGAGAAAGAGGCCGGATTCCGCCCCCTGGATCACGCGATGATCGTAAGTGCAGGTCACAGACATTACCTTGCTGATGCCAAGGGATGCAATCACATCCGGCGCCACACCGCGGTATTCGGCGGGATAGTCCATTGCGCCGACGGCGATAATTGCGCCTTGGCCGGGGACGAGGCGCGGCATGGAAGCCATGGTGCCAACAGTACCGGGATTGGTGAGCGAGATCGAAGTTCCCTGGAAATCCGGAACCGCCAGCTTGCCAGTGCGGGCGCGCGCAACCAGATCGTCGAACGCGGCGAGATATTCGGTAAAGGTCAGCGCGCCGGCATTCTTGATGTTGGGGACGAGCAGGCTGCGGGCGCCGTTCTTGCCGGGGACATCGATCGCAAGGCCGAAATTGATTTCCTTCTTAACGACGCGGAACAGCTCGCCCGCGGGATTGGAAGCGAAGGCGTGGTTCAGGGCCGGGTTCGCCTGCACCGATTTCACAATCGCCCAGCCGATGATGTGGGTGTAGGAAAGCTTGCTCTTGCCGAGGAGGGTGCGATGGTGGTTGACCAGGCGGCGGTTTTCGTCGATTACCTTGACCGGAATTATGCGCTGCGAAGTCGCCAGCGGGACAGCGGCGCTGGCGCCCATGTTTTCCGCGATGCGGGCCGGTGCTCCGCGCAAAGGCACCAATTCATCGGACGCCGATAAAACGGGCGCGGCGGCCGCTGGAACTACAGCGGCGCTCACGGGCGCAGCGGTGACGTAGCCGTTTCCGTTGGCCGCGCCATTGCCGCCGGGGGCATGTTCGAAGATATTCTTCCAATCCTTGTCCACGGAAGTGCGGTCAAGGCGATACTGCTGGCGAAGCTCATCTTCGAGCCACGCATTTATACCCGATTCCGGGCGGGGGTTTGAGTCCATAACGGCGGGAATTGCTCTTCTTAATGATATCCAGGGCGATTCCGTGTTCGTAAGATCAAGAGAATGAAGCTATTGATCTTTTCCGACATCCACAGTGACGCCCGGGCTCTGGAGCGGCTGATGGCGATCGAGGCCGACTACTATTTCTGCGCGGGCGATCTGGTGAACTGGGCACGCGGAATGGATGCGATGGGCGAAATTCTGAAGAAGCGGGCGGACCGGATGTATGTTCTGCCCGGCAACCACGAGACGGCGTCCCAGGTGGAGGCGTTCTGTGAGCGCTTTGGCTTCCAGAATTTTCACGAGAAGGTCATCGAGGTGGAGGAGTTTCACGTGGCCGGATTCGGCTATTCGAATCCCACCCCTTTCGACACGCCGGGCGAATATTCCGAAGAGGAGATCGAGCGGCGGCTGCACGCTTTCGACGGGCTGAAGCCGACGATCGCGATCTGCCATGTTCCGCCGTATGGAACCATGCTCGACCGCATTACGAATCTGAAGTACGGGGGCAGCAAATCCATGCGGGAATTTCTGCAGCGGGAAAAGCCGCGCTATTTTTTCTGCGGGCATATTCACGAGGCGGCCGGCGCGCAGGAGAAGCTCGGGGACACGTCGGCGATGAACGTGGGGAAGAAGGGTTATTTGCTGGATCTGGATAAGCAGTCGGAGTTGGGGCTGATCTAAATGCTCAATTCATTGGCCACAGATGAACACTGATAAACACTGATAAGACATCCGGATCTTTCGGATCAGTGTTTATCTGTGTTCATCCGTGGCCAATTTGGGTTTTTAGACTGTCCGCTGCAGGTGGGTGTCCTTGAAGAAAGTGGGGTATTTCAATCCGAAGCCGAGCATCCGGTCGAGACCGATGTGCGCGGTCCAGATGAGCGCGAACGGCAACAGCTGCGGCCGGTGCAGGGCGAGGCCAACGCCGGCTAGAACCAGCGGAAACACTTCCGTGTGCGAGAGATTGTAGAGAGCAGCCCCGATTTTCGCGTTCACCAGATATCCCGCCATAAAAAGATCCGGCCACAGAAAAAGAAGAGCGAACCAGCCCCAGCCGCCTCCGATAAAGTTATAGAGGAAGAGGCTTACAACAAATATCGCCGCTCCTTCGATTTGCAACAGCAAGCGTGGTTTGGCGAGCATTCTGGAGAAACTCCTTATGGCAACTCTTGGAACCATCGAATACGACGCGGCGAGCCCTGAGGTTCGTGAGGTCTATGACGATATTATGGCCACGCGCAAGACCGACTGGATCAATAATTTCTGGAAGGCCCTGGCGCGCGACATCACAACCCTGCGGCGCACCTGGCTAAGCATCAAGGAAATCATGAAGCCGGGCGCGCTGGACCCGCTGACCAAGGAAATGGTCTATCTCGCGGTCAGCGCCACGAATCAATGCAACTACTGCATCGCCTCGCACACGGCGGCGGCACGCAAGGCGGGCATGAGCGACGAGATGTTTGCGGAACTGATGGCGGTGGTCGGGATGGCGAACGAAACCAATCGTCTGGCCAGCGGCTATCAGGTAAAGATAGACGAGCGCTTTCTTGTTTAAGAAAATTCAGGCGACCGTGCGTCGCATCCCGAAAGGCAAAGTAGCGACTTACGGCGAAGTCGCGGCCGCCAGCGGATTCCCCGGCGCGGCGCGGCAGGTGGTCTGGGCTCTTCGCGACGGAAAGGCCCTGCCGTGGCACCGGGTGCTTGGGGCGAAGGGAAAGATTCTGTTGCCGGGCGAGTCCGGTATGGAACAGCGCCTTCTGCTGCGCACCGAAGGCATTGTGTTTACCGGAGACCGTGTCGACCTCGCGCGTTACGGCCATGTATTCAAAGCGGGACGGGTAAACTGAAGGCTTGGAAAACCGCGAGTTCGCAAGGATTCTCTACGAAACCGCCGACCTTATGGAGATCGGCGGCGAAGACAGCTTTCGCATTCGCAGTTATCGCAACGGGGCGTCCGCTATTGAAGGCTATGCCGAACGCATCGCCGATATTCTGGCGAATCCCGAGCGGAAGATCACCGATGTTCCCGGGATCGGCAAAGGACTCGCGGCGGTCCTGCAGGAAATCTCGGCGCGCGGCAGTTTCGATAAACGCGACGAGCTGTTGAAGAAGTTCCCGCCCGCGGCGCTCGACTTCCTGAAAATATCCGGCCTCGGCCCCAAGAGCATTGCGCTTCTCTTTGAGCACTTCCACTGCACGACGCTCGACGAACTCGAACAGTTGTGCAAAGACCAGAAACTTCGCACGCTGCCGCGCATGGGAGCGAAGCTGGAAGAAAAAGTTCTTCGCGGTATCGCGCAGCACAAAGAGCACAGCGGCCGGTTCCTGCTGAACTTCGCCGGAAATGCGGCGAACGAGTTGACCGAATATCTTTCCGGTCTCGAAGGGATTGAATCGATCACCCCCGCTGGCAGCCTGCGGCGCGGGCGCGAAACCATTGGCGATCTCGATCTGGTGGTCACGGGACCGAACGCCGTAGCCGCGCTCGACCGCGTGGCGGCGAATCCGCGTGTCCACGAAGTTCTGGGACGCGGACCCACCAAGACCAGCGTGAAGTTCGGCCGCGAAGGCCTGCAGGTGGATGTACGGGCCGTGGACCACGCAAGCTACGGCGCCGCGATGCAGTACTTCACCGGCAGCAAAGAGCACAACGTCGCGCTGCGCCAGCGGGCTATCCGCATGGGCCTCAAGCTGAATGAGTACGGACTCTTCCGCGAAGCGGACGATGTTCGCGTCGCCGGCGAAACAGAAGAGGAAGTCTATCGCGCTCTCGGGCTCGACTGGATTCCGCCGGAGCTGCGTGAGAACCAGGGCGAAATCGAACTGGCCGAAGCGCACGCGCTTCCGAAGCTGGTGCAGCAGAGCGATATCCGCGGCGATCTCCATATGCACACCACCGCTACCGACGGGCGAGCCACGCTCGAAGAAATGGCGGAAGCCGCACAGGCGCTCGGCTATGAATACATCGCGATCACGGACCATTCGAAAGCGATCGCCATGGCGTTCGGGCTGGATGAAAAGCGCGTGGTCGAGTTCGCGCAGACGGTGCGGAAGATCAACGAGTCGGGCAATCTGGGGATTCGTATTCTGTCCGGCCTTGAGTGCGACATCATGAAAGAGGGCGAGATGGACATCTCATGGGATGCTCTCGCCGAGCTGGACATCGTGATCGGCAGCGTACACAGCCACATGAATCTGGAACCGGAGGCCATGACGGACCGGCTGCTGCGTGCGCTCGAGTGCCCGCATCTGCGCGCGCTGGGTCATCCAACCGGCCGCCTGCTGCTGCATCGCGAGGCGTTCACCTTCGATTTCGACCGCGTGATCTCGGATGCCGTGCGCCGGGGCGTGTGGCTGGAAATCAACTCCAGCCCCGAACGTCTCGACCTCAGCGCGAACCATGTGCGGACCGCCAAGGCGAAGGGCGCGAAGTTTATCGTCTCGACCGACGCGCACCATCCGAAGCATCTTCTTAATCTCAGGTACGGCATTCTCACGGCGCGAAGAGGCGGCCTTGAAGCCGGAGACATACTCAATACGCTTCCGGCGCAGCAGTTTGTGGAGGCGCTGAGCAGCTCTCGAAAAGAATAGACGCAAGGACGCCACATTGAGGACCCACATCATGAAAATCGTTAAATCGAAGGAAGTGTACCGGTGCTCGCTGTTCGGGGTCACTGAAGACGAAGCTGTCGACCGCACGGGCTGGCGGATGAAGCGGAGCGTGGTCCGTCATCGCGGTTCGGCTGTGATGATGCCGGTCGATGAGAACGACCGCGTGCTGCTGGTGAGGCAGTATCGTTTGCCCGCCAATCAGTTGCTGTGGGAACTGCCTGCCGGAAAAGTCGATGAAGGCGAGACCGTGCTGCAGGCCGCAAAGCGGGAGCTGGGGGAAGAGACCGGACTCCACGCGAAGAAGTGGAAGAAGCTGGTTTCGTTTTTCCCGAGCCCTGGCTACGTGGAAGAGAAGATGACGATCTATCTGGCGACCGAGCTGACGCAGGGTGAATCGCATCCGATGGACGACGAACGCATTGAAGCCCGCTGGTTTACGAAGAAAGAACTGCGCGCCGATATCGCATCGAACAAAATACTCGACGCGAAGACAATGATCGGCTTCCTGCACTGGACGCGCCTTTAAAGAGGGGTGCTGCTGAAGGGGGGCAGTGCAGAGGGTGGAGGTTTCAAAAAAAAAGGGGCAGGCTTTTCACCTGCCCCCGGTTACTGCAACTACTTCTTTTTTGGGGCGGCCTTCTTTGCTGCTGCCTTTTTCGGAGCTGCCTTTTTCGGAGCCGCTTTCTTTACTGCCTTTTTGGGTGCTGCCTTTTTTGTAGCCATCGTTGTAATTCTCCCGTTCCCTCATTATGAAACGAAATTGAGAAAGTTACACCATAAAAGTTGAAAAATGTTTTAGAGTGTGTTTTGCCCTCGGCAGCCCCGAGGCCTGGATCGAGACTCGTTTGAAGAAAATTTTACTGATCACCGATGGTGCGTGCCTGGGAAATCCGGGGCCTGGAGGATGGGCCGCGGTCCTCCGCTACGGCGCGAGCAAAAAAGAAATCTTCGGCTGTGAGAAGCACACCACCAACAACCGCATGGAGCTGAAAGCCGCTATTGAAGGGCTTCGCACGCTGAAAGAGCATTGTGAAGTGGAAGTGGTGACCGACTCCGAATACATGAAGAACGGCATCACGACGTGGATCAAGAACTGGAAAAAACGGAACTGGATCACGTCGCAGAAGAAGGCCGTGGTCAATCGGGATCTGTGGGAGGAGCTCGATGCGCAGACCGAGCGTCACACCATGCGCTGGTCCTGGACAAAAGGCCACGCGGCCCACGAAGACAACAACCGCGCCGACGAACTGGCCTCCAGGGCGGCGAAGGAACAGATTTGTTCGGACTGAAAATTTCACGCGCCGGGGCTCGCGACATGCCGCATTTCGGGTTCGCGGTTTAAGATCAAGGCATGGCAAATGAAACGTATGCGGTCTTCGATACAACCGAAGGCCGGTTCAAGGCGAAGCTTTTTCAGACCGAAGCGCCGAAGACGGTGCAGAACTTTGTAGATCTCGCCGAAGGCACCAAGACGGGGAAGCCCTTCTATGACGGACTGATCTTTCATCGGGTGATTCCGGACTTCATGATTCAGGGCGGCTGCCCGCAGGGCACCGGAATGGGCGGCCCAGGCTACAAGTTCGCCGATGAATTCCATCCCTCGTTGAGACACTCCAAACCAGGTTTGCTCTCCATGGCGAACGCCGGCCCCAACTCGAACGGCAGCCAGTTCTTCGTGACGGTCGCGGCAACGCCGTGGCTCGACAACAAGCATTCCATCTTCGGGGAAGTGGTCGAGGGCTACGACGTGGTCGAGAAGATATCCAAACTTCCGCGCGGCTCCCAGGACCGTCCCAAGAAGGACGTGAAGATCAACTCGCTGAAAATCGAAAAGAGTTGAGCACCGCGCTTTTTGGCGGTACATTCGACCCCATTCACAATACGCATCTCGATATCGCGCGCGCGGCCGCGGACTGCTTCAGTCTGACGAAGGTATTGTTCATCCCGGCGGCCAATCCTCCGCACAAGAACGATCCTGAAATGGCTTCGTATGAGGATCGCATCCGGATGGCCGAGCTGGCCTGCCGGTACGACGCGCGGTTCGAGGTGTCGCGGGTGGAAGCGCCGCAGGCAGACGCTTCCGCCCGCAGTTATTCCATTGTGACGATCGAGAAGCTGCTGGCCGTGGAATCGAAACCCCTGAGCTTCCTGATCGGCGCGGACGCGTTCGCCGAGATCCGCAACTGGCATCGCTGGCAGGACGTGGTCGCATCGGTTGAGTTTATTGTGGTGACCCGGCCGGGCGCTGTCTATGAGAAGCCGCCCGGGGCGATCGTGCATGAGCTCACCGGCATTGCATCGCCCGTATCGTCGTCCGCGATCCGCGAAGGTATCGCAAGCGGCGATGCCGGTGTGCCCGTTCCGGCGTCTGTTCTGGACTATATTCGCGCGCGCGGGCTGTACCGGTCACAACGCGGTTAAATATTTTCAATTCCTTTCCTGCCATTGTCTTAAGTCCGATTCTCGCGGCGATGCCCCGCCGGCTTTCAGGTTCGCAGTGCTATTGCTTTCCCCGTGAACACGATTCGATCTTCACGGGAGATAGTTATGCGGCAATGCCGAAAGACGCTGGCGCTCGCGGCGCTGTGCGGTCTGGCCCTGATTCAAACGGGACAGGCCCAGACCGGACTGACCACCATTCAGGACACGCTGTTCGAAGCCGACGGCTCCCGCTTCAGCGGAACCCTGACCATTCAATGGAGCACCTTCGACGCAGTGAACATCGGCACTATCGTGCAGCAAAGCAGGACGGTGCCGGTCGTGAACGGGAATCTACTGTTGCAGTTGGCGCCGAACGCCGGCGCGCAGGCGCCCGCGAATGTATATAAGGTGCACTACCAGAGCGACGGCAACCAGCAATTCACCGAGACGTGGACGGTGCCGGTAACCACGCAGGCACTTACGGTAAGCGCGGTTCGAACAGGCACGCTGACCGTCACGACCCTCGGGACCGGGAGTGGCAGCACCGGCAGCCAGACGCCGATTTCGGAGTCCTCCATCATCGGGTTGCAGGCGGATCTGAACCAGCGTCCCACCAAAGGCGCGGCATTCGGCACCAGCGCGGTTGCGGTTGTGGATGACAATGGCATCCTGCAAACCGCCGCCGGTCAGGTGGGGGATTGCGTAATGGTCGACGGAACAACGGGACCCTGCGGGCCGCCAACTTATTCGGACGCCGAGACACCCGGCGGAATCGTGGACGGGACGAACGACACGTTTACCCTCGCCAACACGCCGCTCGGAACCAGCCTGGCTCTCTACCGCAACGGTCTGTATCTGACTGTCGGAACCGATTACACGCTGACGGGTTCCAGTGTGCAGTTCGCGGCCGGTGACATTCCGCAGCCCGGCGATGCGCTGCTCGCCTCTTACCGGATCGACACTTCAGCGGCGGGAAATATCGGCAATCTGACCAACCCCACGGTCACGACCCGCGGAATTCTGGCGCAGGTGATTTGCAGTTCGGCGGGCACCAGCACCAACAGCGCGAGCTTCTCCAGTGTGGGCGCGTGCGATGTGCCGTTCAATCAGTTGCAGGCCGGCGATCGCATTGAAGTGCGCTTTTCGTTTACGCACGCGGGTGCGGTTACGGGACTGGCATCCGCATTCGACGTGCAGATCAAATGGGGCGCGACGACCATTCTTTCGCGGCATGGCAGCGTGCAGGATCTCGCAGTGGCTGGAGTCGCGGAAGCGGCTATCACCGGGACCGGCGCGCAGATCAGTGTGCAGAGCTGGGGAACACTGCTTCCGTTCCTTCCGGCAATTTTGAATTCACCGCTGCAGGGGGGAGTTCGAATCGATCTCAGGGCTTCGATCTCGAACGCGGGAAGCGATTTGATTCACCTGACGAACTATACTGTCTTGCGATATCCGGCGAACTAATCCTGTTCAGCGCCGCTCTGTAATTGTTACGGCCGAAGCCAGTCGGAAGCGGACGATCGTTTCCGCCGGAACGTCGGCAGCCTTTGGGCGGCTCGCGGCCACGGCCCCAACGCCGGCCGCTCCTCCGGCGCCGGCGCCGATGGCCGCGCCTTTTCCGCCGCCCGCAATCGCGCCGATGACCGCACCCAGCGCTGCGCCACCGCCGATTTTGGCGGCACTTTCCCCGCCCGACGAACTGGCGCGCTGTGCCCAGGGATCCGTCGATATTGAGATATCCTGGCCGTCTGAAGTTGTGATCCCCGCCAGGCCCAGTTCGATGAACGACGTTCCGCTGAAGCGTCCCGCCTTTTGAGAATTCACAATACGCCCGCGCACCCGCGCGCCGCGCTCCGCGATCACCAGACCACTCGCAACCAGCGGCTCGGCGAGCGATCCATTGAATGTGTCGCCGCCCGCGTTCCGGTCGCTCGACAGCGATTCGTCGACGCGAACGGCAATTTGGGTCCCGGTCCACAAGGTCACGCGGCGCGGCGGAAGCACAACCGGCGCGGGTGTTGAGACTTTCTGCACGGCAGGTTCTGGCGTCGGGCTGCTTGTGGTCGCAGTTGCGGGCTCGCCAACAAATTGCGGGGGTGAGTTATATGCAGGAAGCGGCTTCGCCCCCGCGACGTCAATCGCCAGCGGCCGTGCCGGGGCGGGCTTGGGTTTGTTTATGCGAATCGTAGTTTTCGCGGGCGCTGGCTCTTCATACGCGGGCGGCGGCGCGGCGACGAGCGGAGTCACCGCCGGTGGATTTGCAGCCGGCAGATCGGGCATCGGACTTGGTTTGGCTTCCTGAGCAACCGCCGCCGGCGGGGCCTCCGCGGGTGCGGAAACAGGCGCGGGAGTTGCCGCAGCTATCGGGATCGGCTGCAGTTCGGTCATCTTGACGGCGAGGCCGCCCGCCAGCGCCGCGCCCACGACCAGCAATCCAATATGCAGAGGCCTCATTCTAATCGTCCAACCCTTCGGGGCATTTCAAGTTGTGTGGACGTTAAACTGGACATGTGAGTTTCCCGGGAAAAATCACGATCGGTCATATTCAGATCGAACCCGCCACGGTGCTCGCGCCGATGGCCGGCGTGACGGATACGGTATTCCGGCGCTTCATCCGAAACCTCGGCGGCTGCGGTCTTATTATGACCGAATTCACCAGCTCTCATGGAGTCAGCGCCGCCGTCCGCGCCAAGAAACCCACCCGCACCATCGAACGCTATCTGGCTTTCGAGCCCGAGGAACACCCGATTTCCGCCCAGCTGTTCGGGTCCGATCCGGAGATTATGGCCAATGCCGCCCGGGTTTGCCAGGACCTCGGCTTCGACATTCTCGATATCAACTTCGGCTGTCCGGTCAATAAGGTTGTGAAATGCAACGGCGGTTCCGGTCTGTTGCGCGATCTGCCGCTCGTCGAAACGCTGCTGCGCACCGTCCGCAAGGCCATAACGATTCCGTTCACCTGCAAGTTTCGCGCCGGCTGGAGCGATCAGGAACTGGTGATGGTGGAAATGGCGCGCCTCGCCGAAGACTGCGGACTGCAGGCGATCGCCTTGCATCCGCGCACGCGCGAACAGGGTTACTCCGGAAAGGCCGACTGGACCCGCATCGCCGCCGCCAAAGCCGCCGTGAAAATTCCAGTGATCGGAAACGGCGACATCATTACGCCCGAAGATGCCGTCCGCATGGTGAACGAAACGGGCTGCGACGGCGTTATGATCGGCCGCACCGCGTCGTCCAATCCCTGGATCTTTCAGCAGATCGAACAATATCTCGCGACCGGCCATTACACGCAGCCGACCCATCAGGACCGCTACGAAATCATGCGGACCTATTACGACATGCTCCTCGCCCGGAGCGAAGACGATTCGGTCGGCAAGATGAAACAGTTCGCCACCTACTTTACGCACGGGATTCGCGGCGGCTCCAGTCTGCGGACCTCGATCTACCTGGCGAAGGAAGCGGTGCAGATCAGAGGTTTAGTCGACGAGTTCTTTGCGGACAACCAGAAAAGCGAACAGCTCGTTCTCGCCTGAGGCGATTTCTTCCCAGTCGCCGAATACAGCGCGATAACGTTGCAGCGAGGTGGCAAAGCGGCCCGTTATCTTTCCGGCCAGTGCCACCAAGCCACCGGGACGAACGCCGCGCGCGATGGACGGCAGCAGATCCGCCTGCCAGTACAGCCAGCACACGATCAGATCCCAGGCGTCCGGCTCGATTACAAATTCGCCCTGCTCCAGATTGGCTTGCACGACTCCGTCCCACGTCGGAACCAGATCGACCGAAGTCACTTCCCAGCCGAGCGATGTGAGCCAGCGCGAATGCCGGCCTGAGCCGCAGGCCAGATCGAGTGCCCGGCCTGGCTGCAAGCCGCGGAGTCCAGGAATTTCCTCAGGAAGTCTTTGGCTGTTCAAGAATCACCGTGCGCGTGGGAAAAGGCATGGTGATGCCTTCCGATCGCAGTCTGTTGAAAATCCGTTTGCGCAGTTCGCTCTGCACCAGATACTGGTCGGAGAACTGGGCCACGCTGAAATTGAGCTGGAATCCGAGCGCCCAGTCGCCCGGTCCGGGAGTGAAGCGAACATAGGGCGGCGGGTCGGCGAGCAGCCCCGCGACCGCACCCTGCGCCGCGAGAGTTTCTTCCAGCAGCAGCAATTCGACGCGCGTCACGTCCGAATCGTAGCCGACCCCGAATGAGATCGACATCGCCATCCGCGGGTCCGGCATGGAGAAGTTGGTGAAAATGGCCTGCCCCAGTTTGTTGTTGGGAATCACCACCAGGTTGTTGGTGATTCCGCGTATGGTGGTGCAGCGCCAATTGATATCGGTGACGTAGCCTTCCTCACCGGTATTGAGTTTGATGTAGTCGCCGATGTGCAGCAGTCCGGAGATCGAAACGTAGAATCCCGCAAACAGATTGGACAGGGTGTCCTGCAGCCCGAGCGCGATGGCCAGACCGCCCACGCCGAGAGTGGCGAGGAAAGGCGTCAGGCTGATGTTCAGAACGACCTTCAGGATCCAGAGCACCCCGAGCGCGAAGACCAGCACCTCTGCGAGTTTTTCCGTCAGGCTGGTCACCGGCAGAACATTGCCCCCGTAGCGCCGCACCGCGTTGCCGGCCACGCGGCTCATGACGATGCTCAGCGAGAGGATCCACAGGGCGGCCAGCGTGGGAGGAATGTAATGCAGATAGCGGCGCGGTATTTCGGAGTGCTGCGTTGCGAGGTGGATGCCGAGGATAAGCGACCAGAGGATGAACGGGCCGTAGAAGCTCTCCGAAAAGATTAAGTGGAGTTCGCTGCCCGTGCGTCTCGCCCACACCCGCACCGCCCGGAAAATCAGCGTACGGATGATCAGGCCGGCGACCACCGTCCCGATCAGCAGCATCAGGGGAATCGTGAGGGGGTTCTTCAGCCACGCGTGGATCGAATCCATACGTTCCAATTGTCTCCTGCACGTCCGGAAGCGCACAGGCGTCAAACTATCTAAAGATGTATTTGCGCTTCGCGGCACGCCTGCCGATCAGCCTTGTCGTAGTATGCGCCGGGCTTCTGGGCGCCAGCGAAGGTGCGAAAGATTCCGCCAGGGACGAAGCTAAAGCACTGGCGCGAAAGGCGAAAAGGGCGGAAAAGGCCGGCCACGACTCCGAGGCGTTTGTGTTCTATTCCCAGGCCGCCGCGCGGCTGCCCGGCGACAAGCGTTACAAGGCGCTGATGGAATCGCTTCGGTCGCGCGCGGACGCTGAAACGGGTTCAACCGCCAGTACGCCGGATATCCCGACAGTCGAAGCGTTCGACAGCCTGACTGCGCGCGAAATGGCCGGCGCACGACGCCTGCAGGGTCCGCCCGTGCTGAATGCAAAGGTCGGGCTGCAGGATTTTGCGCTGAATGGCACCGCGCGTTCTTTGTTCGATCAGGTCGCGCAGCGCTTCGGACTGGAGACCGTCTACGACGGCGATTTCCCGGCGACAGGAGCGCAGATTCGTTTCCACGTGGACGGAGTCGATTACCGCGAGGCTCTTCACGATCTGCAGGCTGCCACCGGCGCCTTCGTTGTGCCTCTGACCTCGCGGCTGCTCATGGTGGCGCAGGATACGCCGCAGAAGCGGAATGATCTGGAGCAAACCATTTCGATTACGGTTCCGATCCCGCAGGCGGTGACCACACAGGAACTGACCGAGATCGGTCAGGCGGTGAAGCAGGCCACCAATGTGGACAAAATCGCCTGGAATACCGCGCAAAGCGAGATCGTGATTCGCGATCGTATCTCGCGCGCGCTGCCGGCGCAGGCGCTGCTGCATCAACTGTTCGGGTCGCGTTCCGATATTGCGATCGATCTGGAATTTCTGGAAGTTGACGACAGCGATCTCAGGAACTACGGCTTCAATGTGACGAACAGTTTCGACGCCATCTACATGGGGCAGATTCTGCACAACGTGATTACGGCGCCCACGGGGGTCGCCAACCTCCTCACGTTCGGCGCGGGGAAGACTCTGATCGGAATCGGGGTCGCCCAGGCGCAGGCCATGTTCAACGAAACGCTCTCTTCGGCGAAGACCCTTTTTCGCATTCAGTTGCGCGCGACGGAGGGGCAGGCGGCGACTTTTCACTCAGGGGAAAAATATCCGATCGAGACATCCGCTTTCGCGGGCGCGACGCCGACCGGCACCACGGGCTCGGTCTTTGCGCCGCCGCCGGCATTTACTTATGAGGATCTCGGCGTGAGCCTCAAACTCACGCCGCACGTGCACGGCATGGGGGAGATGACTCTTGCGGTCGAGACCAGCTATGAACTGCTGACCGGCAGCGCGGTCAACGGGCTCCCGATCATCGGGAGGCGGTCGCTGAATTCACAGGTTCGGCTGCGCAATGACGAATGGGCCGTAATCGCCGGGCTGGTGAACCCGACCGATTCGAAAAGCGTCAGCGGGTTTTGGGGACTGGCGGACATTCCGTTTTTCGGCAATCTGTTCAAGCAGACCAGCACCGACAAAGCGAATACGAACGTGCTGATTGCGATCCGCCCGCATCTGTTGTCGCTGCCGCCCGATCAGATCGTGACCCATAGCCTGCGCGTGGGCAGTGAAACCCGGCCCTACAACCCGCTTTAGATCGCCGTCCGCAGAAATATGCGCTGTCCGACAGCCACCTGGCCGGTGCGAGTGACTGCGCCGTAGACTCCCGCGTTGTTCTGGTTGGCGCGAACGATCGTCTTCAGTACTTCCGGGGAGTGATCGGCGGTGTCCGGGTCGAGGTTCACCATCGAGCAGCGAACGTCGCGCATCGTGACGCTGATGGCGGCATCGTTTCGGGCATCGCCGTCATCACCGAATGCCAGCACTCCGCCCACCCACTCGTCCTCCTGGAAGGGAATTGGCCGCAGCAGGCGGACCACGATGTTCGGACGGAATCGCCGCACGTCCAGGCTCAGCCCCGCCAGCCGTCCGATCTCAGCCATCGTGTCGGAGGCGATCACGGAGATGCTGGCGTCATCGAAGATGCCATGTTTCATGTGCATCATCTGCACGGGCGCCCCGTGCCGGCGTCCGATTTCCGCGGCCAGATCTTCACCGAACACGGGCATCTCTTCGCCATCGGGAGTTCGAATATGCGAAGGCAGGCCGTCTACCTGAGAAGAGCCCAGCGGAACATACCGGACCAGGGCAGGAAGCTTGCCTGCCGTCAGCCATGGGAATCCGCTGCGATCCTCAAGCCGCCGGAAAGCCAGACGTCTGTCGCCGTCGATGCCATGCCAGCCAAGACTGGCGCTCTCTAATTTTTCACCGGCCATGGATTTCACGGGATAGCGAAAGATCGCCTCCACATGTCCGATTTCGGTGAGCATGTCCGGTCCGGTCACCGCGGCGTTAGAATCAGCTACCGCAGATTCGGCGCGTAATAGCCCTTGCGGGCGCGCACCACGAGGTCCTTGCGGCCCTTTGTTCGGACGGTGACGGGATGATACAAGCCATCGGTCTTGAGCGGCTCGGGACGATAGAAGATGTTGTACTGGTGGCGCAGTTCGTTGGCGATGTTTTCGAACGACTGATCCAGATCTTCGATTTTGAACGGGAAAAAGGCCTGGCCGCCAGTCTCCTCCGTGAGATAGCGCAGCACCTTGTCTCCGTCGCTGTCGTCGCGCTTGATGTTGGTTGAGATCGCGTAAATCACCACGTCCGCTTTCTGGGCCATCTCAAGGGCCTGATCGCGCGACATCTTGCTTTCCGTATCCTCGCCGTCAGAGATCACGATCATGGCGCGGCGGAATTTGTCGCGGGGCTGGTCCATCATCAGCTTTTCCTTCGCCGCGAAGTAGATCGCATCGTAAAACGCGGTGCCGCCGCCGGGCCGCATGCCTTTTACGCCCTCTTCCAGTTTGCGAAGATCATCGGTCAGATCGCTGACCATCTCCGCGGCACTGTCAAAGCTGACGAGCATGAGCTTGTCGGTGCGGGGACGCACTACGCTCTGAATGAAGCGGACGGCCGCCTGCTGCTCGAAGCGGAACTGGTCGCGAATGCTGTTGCTGGTGTCGACCAGAACAGCCAGACGCAGCGGCAAATCGGATTCGGCGGTGAACTGCTGAATCGTTTGCGGCTTCTTGTTTTCGATCACATCGAAATCGTTCTTTCCGAGGTCCGTTACGAACCGGCCCTTTTTGTCCGTAACGGTAAACAGAAGGTTCACGCGCGTGACATCGAGAACGATGTGGGTTTGCTCTTCGGATTCATTTGGCGCCGTCGTGGCGGCCGGAGCCGCCGCCGGTGGGTTCTGCGCGCGGGCCGGTATGAAAAACAACGCCGCGGACACCGCGGCCGCACACACCACTGCCCCCAGAAACGTCACGACGGGAGATTTCATATACGTTCCATTCTATCGTTGCCCCGCCAGGCGGGTCAGACCGTCCTTCCAGTCAGTCAGCTCCGGGGGAAGCGGAGACTCCACCGTGACCGCGTCCTCGGTCGCGGGACTCGTGAAACTCAACCGGTGAGCATGCAGGAAGAAGCGGTTCCAGGGCGACGGTTTTGCGCCATAGAGCCGGTCGCCCGCCACGGGATGCCCCAGCGATGCCATGTGCGCCCGGATCTGGTGCGTCCTGCCCGTGCCGATGCGTATCCGGAGCAGAGTGAAACCATCGAATTTTTCGACCGCCGTCCAGTCGGTCAGGGCGGTCCGGCCGGTCTGCAGCCGGGCCGTCATACGTGCGCGGTTTTTCGGATCGCGGGCGATCGGCTTCTGGATCCGGCCCGATCCCTCCATTTGGCCTTCCACCAGCGCGAGATAAATCTTCTCTACGGTTCGCGACGCGAACTGCGCGGCGAGGCTTTGATGGGCGGCGTCAGTCTTGGCCACCAGAAGCACGCCACTGGTGAACCGGTCCAGGCGATGCACGATGCCCGGGCGCAGATCGCCGCCGATTCCGGATAGAGCGGAAAACCGGTGGAGAAGCGCATTCACTACCGTGCCGCTGTGTACGCCCGCACCCGCATGCACCACCATGCCGGCTGGTTTGTCGATGGCCACTACGCCGGCGTCCTCGTAAAGCACCACGACCGGAAGATCCTCCGCCGTGGCTTTCAGGGGAGTCAGATCGGCGGGCTCGATTTCCAGTTCCTCGGCCCCACGCAGCGTGTAAGATGCCTTCGCGGTGTCTCCATTCACCCGGACACGACGATCGCGAATCCAGCTCTGCAGGCGCGACCTGCTGTACTCCGGGAGCCTTTCGTGCAGGAGGGCGTCCAGCCGCTTGCCGAGGTCCGCGGCAGTGGCCTTCAGCCGGATCATCAGAGACCGTTCTTCCGGCGCGCTTTCCAGGACGGGTGCAAAGGATGATAGTCGCCGAATTGAAAGCGGCAGAATGTACAGTAGTAGAGAGGAAATCCGACCAGGCGAAGCAGAGCGCGCAACGGGTTCAGGCTCATCGGATCGATGTGGTCTTTTTTCCGGAGCCGGCTAAGTTCAAGATTGTGACATTTGGGACAGTAACCGTACCACTGGAAAAGAGCAAAGAAGGCGCGATAGTAATAACGGTTTGTGCCGCAATGGGGACAGTGGAAAGCGGCGCTGCAAAAAATACGGCCGAAAAGACCCCGGCTTTTTCGTTCGTACATTTTGCCGCAAGCTACGCAGCCGGTGTTGATTCGTCTAAAGAACAAACAAAGATCCCGTTATTCCGGTTGGGGCGGATGTGTAAAGAATATCACGAATGTTAGAAGAAATTAGGGTTTCGGGAGCGCGCCAGCACAATTTAAAGAATATCAGCGTGCGCATACCCAGGAATACTCTGACCGTAATTACCGGACTAAGCGGGTCAGGAAAATCATCGCTGGCATTCGACACTATTTATGCCGAAGGCCAGCGGAGATACGTGGAAACGCTGTCAGCCTTTGCCCGGCAGTTTCTCGATCAGATGGAACGGCCCGATGTGGATGCCATAGACGGGCTCAGTCCGTCTATCTCGATCGATCAGAAAACTACCGGTCGAAGTCCGAGAAGTACCGTTGGTACCATAACTGAGATTTACGATTACTTACGATTGCTCTACTCGTCCATCGGCGTTCCGCACTGTCCTGTATGTGGCAGCGAGATCTCACGGCAGACCACCGAGCAGATACTAAAACACGTACTTTCTCTGAAGCCGGATGACCGGATTCTGGTTATGGCGCCTGTCGTTCGGGGCCGAAAAGGTGAGTTCAAGAAAGAGCTGGAGAAACTGGCTCGTCAGGGCTTACTTAAAGCCCGCATCGATGGAGTAATTCGTTCTCTGGAAGATACAATTACTCTCGACAAACGGCGCAACCATACCATCGAAGTTATTGTTGACCGGCTGCTTGTCAAACCCGGAATCGACAAACGGCTGGAAGCTTCCATCGAAACCGCGACTCGCCTCGCGGACGGTCTGGTACTGATCTCGGTGGTTGACGGGGAAGAGCGGCTCTATTCGAGAAAGCTCGCCTGCGTGGAGTGCGGCACCAGCGTACCGGAACTGGAGCCGCGGTCATTTTCGTTCAACAGCCCATATGGCGCCTGCGAGGAATGCGCGGGTATCGGCAACACGTGGGCCTTCGATCCGGACAAGGTGATTGTGGAACCCTCCAAGCCGCTGCTCGACGGCGGCCTTGGCCCGGGCGCATCGTCCTCCCGGGTCACGGCAAAAATACAAGACGCGATGCGAACTCTGCGCGCAAAGCCCGGCACGGCGTGGGAGAAGCTGAGCCTGGCCACGCGCGAAGCGTTGCTGAAGGTCATCGTGGAAGCGCTCGCCCACATCTATCGCGATGCTTCCGACGATTACAAAGACTGGCTGATGGACTATATGTCGCCGGTTCCCTGCCCCGTTTGCGAGGGCAAACGTCTCCGTGCCTCCAGCCTGGCAGTGCGCGTCAAGAACACTTCGATCGCGGAATTTACAACGGCCCCGATTTCGCGCGCCATGCTTATTGCGCGCTCGTGGAAACTGACCGACCGGGAAACGCGGATCGCGGGCCGCGTGGTGGATGAAATCAGGCGGCGGCTGGAGTTTCTGGAATCCGTGGGGCTGCACTACCTCAGCCTGGACCGTTCCGCCTCCACGCTTTCCGGCGGCGAAGCGCAGCGTATCCGCCTCGCTACGCAGATCGGCTCGAAACTGCGCGGGGTTCTTTACGTGCTCGATGAACCTTCCATCGGGCTGCATCCGCGGGACAATAACCGGTTGCTCGATACCCTGACCGCTCTGCGCGACATGGGCAATACGGTGCTCGTGGTGGAGCATGATGCCGAAACGATCGAAAGGGCCGACTATGTAATCGACCTGGGTCCGGGCGCCGGGCGTTTAGGCGGTGTGGTTGTGGGGGCAGGAACGCCCGACGCTATTCGCGAGAATCCGGAGTCGCTTACGGGGCGGTATCTCGCCGGTACGCTGGAGATCCCGGTGCCGGCTCGCAGACGGCCTGGAAATGGTGAAGCGATTCAGGTGCGCGATGCCCGCGAACACAATTTGAAAGGCATTGATGTTGAATTCCCGCTCGGCCGGTTCATCGCCGTGACCGGCGTCTCGGGCAGCGGCAAATCGACGCTGGTGAACGATATTCTTTACCGCGCGCTTGCCCATGAAATCTACGGATCGCACGAAGCGCCGGGCGCACACGGCGAGATTACCGGCATCGCGAATGTCGACAAAGTGATTCGAATCGACCAGTCTCCCATCGGCCGCACGCCCCGCTCGAACCCCGCCACTTACACCGGATTGTTTACTCCGATACGGGATTTTTATGCCATGCTGCCGGAGTCGCGCGAACGCGGTTACAAGCCCGGCCGGTTCAGCTTCAACGTGAAGGGCGGCCGCTGCGAGGCTTGCCAGGGCGACGGACTGAAACGCATCGAAATGAATTTCCTGCCGGACGTCTATGTTACCTGCGATGTGTGCCGGGGCAAGCGTTATAACTATGAAACCCTCCAGGTGAAGTACAAAGGTCATTCGATCGCCGATCTGCTCGCGCTGACGATTGAAGAAGCGCTGCCGCTGCTCGAAACCAATCCGCAGATCCGGCCGAAACTGCAAACGCTCCTCGATGTCGGTTTGGGTTATGTGCACCTCGGGCAGTCGTCAACAACGCTTTCGGGGGGTGAAGCGCAGCGCATCAAACTTTCCAAGGAACTCAGCAAGCGCCAGACCGGGCGGACTTTCTATGTGCTCGATGAACCGACCACGGGCTTGCATTTCGAAGATGTTCGCAAGCTTCTCGAAGTGCTGCAGCGTCTGGTCGATCTCGGCAATACTGTATTAGTGATCGAACACAACCTCGATGTGATCAAGAGCGCCGACTGGGTGATCGATCTGGGTCCGGATGGCGGCGAAGATGGCGGACGGATGGTTGTGGCGGGAACTCCGGAGCAGATCATGAAGTCCCGCAAGAGCTTTACGGCCGAGGCGCTGCGCAAGCTTTTGAAGCCGGGCAGGGCCGCGTAGGTGAGCCGGTACAAAGTCGAGCCGGCCGATCTTTCCGGATTAAAAACGATCTCCCTGAAGGAGCGCGGCGGCAAGGTCAAAGAAGCAGATTTCGCGGCTGTCTACAAAGCGGGCGCCGGCGTTACGGGGCTTCTCGACAGCCTTCCGAAGATCCTGGCCGCCGATACGCTGCGGGCTGTCGCGGATGCCATAACTTCCGCGCGGGAAAAGCAGAAGCCGATTATCTGGGGACTGGGCGGCCATGTGATCAAGTGCGGTCTGGCGCCTGTCCTGATCGATTTGATGCGGCGCGGCTTCGTCACATCTTTCGCGATGAACGGCGCGGCATCGATTCACGATTTTGAGATCGCTCTGGCGGGACATACCAGCGAAGATGTGGAAGCGGTGCTGCCCGACGGACGCTTCGGCGCGGCGGAAGAAACCGGCCGCGAGTGGAATCGCGCGATGTCGAATTCAGCGGGCGCGGGCGAAGGCCTCGGTTGCGCGCTGGACAAACTGACGCCACGCGAACATGAGGAATCGAGCGTCCTGCTGCAGGCGTGGCGCAGCCGCGTTCCGGTTACGGTCCATGTGGCGATCGGGACGGACACGCCGCATACCCATCCTTCCGTTGACGCGGGCGCACTTGGCAGCGCGACCCACAGGGACTTCCGGTTGTTTTGCAGTCTGGTAGCGGAACTCAACGAAGGCGGGGTCTATATCAACGCCGGGTCCGCCGTGGTGCTGCCGGAAGTATTTCTAAAAGCTCTGTCGACGATGCGGAACCTGGGCCGCGAGGTGCGCGGCTTCACGACCGTGAATCTGGATTTCCTGCAGCACTACCGTCCGCTGATGAACGTGGTCGAACGTCCCCACGCGGGATCGAGCGGGCAGGGATATGCTTTGACGGGACACCATGAGATCATGATTCCGCTTCTCGCCGCCATCCTGATTGAGAGAACGTGTACGGACCAGTGAGCGATATATCGAATACAACCGTGAATCCGCCGCTGGTGCTGGCCGAGCGCGATCAGCCCTTCTGGGGTTTCGCTGAAGTTTTTCTCGTGGCCGCCCTGTTTATCCCCGCCGTGGTGGCGGGCGCCTGGCTGTCCAGGAAGGTATCCGATTACTTTCATATAGACGACAAGGGCGGGCTCCCGCTTCTCGCCGCTGAGTTCATCGGGTACGCGATTATCTTTGTGGTTTTGCGCATTCTGTTCGCGCGCCACGGCGAGCCTCTGTTGAAGTCGCTTGGATGGGTTGCCGGACCCTTCAAACCCGTCCACATGATCGCCGTCGGTGTTGCGCTGGCCTTCTTCGTTGTGTTGCTGAGCAGCGTTCTGCGCATTCCCGAGGTAGAGACGCCATTTGAAAAGCTCCTGGACGATCCTGTCAGCCGCGTCGCGATTGCGCTGTTCGGAATCACGCTGGGGCCGTTCGTTGAAGAGTTGCTCTTCCGGGGATTCCTTCAGCCCGTTATGGTCAATTCAGTCGGAGTGTTTCCCGGCATTCTGCTGACCTCAATCGTATTCGGCGGCCTGCATCTGATGCAAAATGACTTCATCTGGCAGAGCGGCGTCCTGATCACCCTGGTCGGATTCGTGTTGGGAGTCATCCGTCATATCTCGGGGTCGACGCGTTCTTCGACCATCGCGCACATTTCTTACAACGCACTGCCGTTCCTGGCGGTCTTGTTCTCCGGGGGCCAGACCGGTCATAGTTGACAGTTAACAAATGATAGAGACAATTCGCTGGAGCAGCGAAGGCGTGGTCATGATCGACCAGACGCGCCTGCCGCTGGAAGAAATCTATGTTACTTGCGGAAGTTACCGGGAAGTAGCCGATGCAATCCGCACCATGATTATCCGGGGCGCGCCCGCGATCGGCGTTGCGGCCGCGATGGGCGTTGCGCTCGGGGTTTCGCAGGCGTCCGCGGATGGTCTCGACGCGCAATTCGAAACGATATGCGCGGAGCTGGCCTCGACGCGTCCGACCGCAGTCAATCTCTTTTGGGGTATCGACCGGATGAAGCGGCTTTACGGCTCGATCCGCCATCTTCCTTTCGCGGAGGTGTCGGATCGCCTGATTTCCGAAGCGCGCCTCGTCTGCGAAGAAGACATCGAAATCAACAAGGCGATCGGCCGCAATGGCGCTCCGCTGGTACCGGACGGCAGAACCGTTCTGACGCACTGCAATGCCGGTGCTTTGGCCACCGCGGGATACGGAACAGCCCTGGGGGTGGTGCGCGCCGCCGTTGAAACCGGCAAGAAGGTGGATGTGTTCGCCGATGAGACGCGGCCTTTTCTGCAGGGCGCGCGCTTGACGGTCTGGGAGCTGCTCCGCGACGGTATTCCCGCCACCCTGATCACCGACAACATGGCTGGCCACTTCCTGCATTCGGGTCGCATCGGCTGCGTGATCGTGGGCGCGGACCGGATCGCCGCGAACGGCGATGTGGCGAACAAGATCGGAACTTACGGGGTGGCTGTGCTCGCGAAGGAAAACAATATTCCCTTCTATGTGGCGGCGCCTGTATCCACGCTCGACCTGACGCTGCCGGACGGAACGCATATTCCGATCGAGGAACGCGGCAAACAGGAGGTCACACATGTTTACGGCGTTCGCATGGCGCCGGAAGGCATGGATGTGCGGAACCCGGCGTTCGACGTAACGCCCAACCGGTATGTGACCGCCATCATCACGGAACGGGGCGTCGCGCGCCCGCCGTATGTGGATTCGCTGCGCGAGTTGGCGGAGAAGAAGTAGCTGTTAAAGGAGATTGCAATACCGATGAAAGCTTTTGTTCTTGTTCTGCTGAGCTCTCTGGCGCTTTTCGCCGCGGGTAGTTACTCGAACCGGCGAGCGCCGGGCTTTTCACTCATGGATGCCCATTACCGCCAGCACGACATTCAGGATTACCGGGGCAAGGCCGTCATAGTTGATTTCATGCAGACCGGCTGCCCGGTTTGCAATTCGCTGGCTGACTTATTCGTCCAGGTTACTCCGAAGTATGGCGATAAGATGGCGATACTCTCGGTAGTTACTCTGCCGGATAACTTCACGGAAGCCGATAAGTTCTCGGCGCGGCACAAGGCGAACTGGCCGATCCTTTTCGATTCCGGCCAGGTGATGATGTCTTATCTGAAGCTCCAGCCCACCGGGGATATGAATGTCCATTTTCCGCATATCTTTCTGGTCGATGTGAACGGAATCATCAGGAACGATCTGGATGGACCGGAGTGCCAGGCTCTGACTCCCGCCAGTCTTTCGGCCGAGATCGACAAGCTGCTTAAGTAATCCCGCCAACCTGCGCGCTGAGCACGTGGCCGCCGGTTCCCATCAGCCTCAGGCCGTCGGCGCGATCCTGGAAGTACCGGGCATTCAGGCCCGTGGCGTTGAGGTCCTCCTGCGCGGTAAAGCCAATCGATTGCAGACAGGCCGCCAGGGCTCCAGGATCGAGAAAAAGTTTGAACGGCTCTCCCGCCGCGGCGACTCTTGCCGAGAGGGCATCGCGCGCCTCTTGTTCCCGGGGCCCCAGTGAGTCTCTCGTCGCGCCGTAGTCGAACACCACGGCGCTGCCTTCCGGCATGGACGCGATCAGCCGCAGCGTCGATTCGAAAGCTTCACCGGTGAGATATGGAACCACGCCCAGCCATGAAAAAAACGTGAGCCGGTCGAAACGGAAACCGCCGCGCTCGAGGCCGTCCCGCAGAGTCTGAGTCTCGAAATCGACGGGAACGAAGGTCAACGAGTCCGGAATGGCGATGCCGGTGTGTTCGAGAAGCTGGCGCTTCCAGGCCTGAGTCGCCGGATGATCGACCTCGAAAACCCGCAATCCCGCATACGGATTCCGGTACGCAAAAGTATCCAGGCCCGCTCCGAGCACCACGCACTGAACGACGCCCCGCTCCACTGCCGCCGCGAGTTGATCGTCTGAATACCGGCTTCGCACCGCCATGAAAGCGCGGAGCGAGGGGCTGTCATTCGCGGGGGTTTGGCCTTCGACGATCTGCAACGCCAGCGGATCGGCGAAAACCGGCGGGATATCGAAAATCTGATGGGCAGCCCGCCGCATGGCGACGCGCCATGCAGTCCGGCTGGGGCGGCCCTCTTCCATGCCTCAGGTCCTGAGTGTCAGGCGGCTACCGCACCCGCGGCAAGCTGGCGCAGGACATAGGGAAGAATCCCGCCATTGCGGAAATACTCGGCTTCCTGAGGGGTATCGACCCGCGGCACCGCTTCGAAGTTAATCTCAGTGAGACCGTCATCGGACTTCGCCTTGACCTTGACGCGCGAACCCTTCTCCACCGCCTCGCGGATACCGGAAATCTCGAACTTCTCCCGGCCAGTAAGTTTCAGTGAAGCCGCATTCTCGCCGGGCGCGAACTGCAGCGGCAGCACGCCCATGCCGACCAGATTGGTTCGGTGAATGCGCTCGAAGCTCTCCGCGATTACAGCTTTCACGCCCAGCAGCATCACGCCTTTGGCAGCCCAGTCGCGCGAAGATCCGGAACCGTATTCCTTGCCCGCGATGATCAGCAGCGGCGTACCTTCCTGCTGATACTGCACCGACGCATCGTAAATGAACATGGGGCCACCTATGGGAAGGTGTTCGGTCCACGGACCTTCCGTTCCGGGCACCAGTTGATTGCGCAGCCGCACGTTGGCCAGCGTTCCGCGCACCATCACCTCATGATTGCCGCGGCGCGCGCCGTAAGAATTGAAATCCGCGGGTTTGACGCCCTGCTCAATCAGATACTGCCCGGCGGGGCTCTTTACGGCGATCGATCCGGCGGGCGATATGTGGTCGGTCGTGA
>DASZLO010000006.1:0-5469 GCA_035552315.1 Bryobacteraceae bacterium | reverse complement strand
GACCGATGGTATGGTTACCCCGACCTATCCGGTGATCGAGTACGGTCATGTGGAAGGCGGCGGGGACGCCATCAGCAATGGATTTGTTTATCGCGGCAAAGCTTTCCCTATTCTTCAGGGGAAGTATGTCTTCGGAGACATTACGGCAGGGCGCGTCTGGTGGGCCGATTTCAAGGAAATGCTGGCGATCGACGCCGCAAGAAATCCAGACAGGATGGCGCAGACTCACGAGATCTCGTTGCTGTGGGACCAGCCGAACGGCGCGAAGGAACTGTATCCGACGATGTCCCCGATTGTTCTGGCCGGCTACCACGCCCGGGGTTCGACGAAGCCGGATTTGCCTGGCCGCGGGGCGGTTGCGGGCGGCCGGGCCGATATTCACCTGGCGACCGACTCGAATGGAGAGCTTTTCATCCTAAGCAAGAGCGATGGGATGATTCGCGAGGTGACAGCCGTGACCAGCCATGCGCCAGCGCCTGGCGACCTGGTTTCGCATGGCGTCCCAACGAACCGCACGACCAGTAAAGACGTGCAGCTGCCGGAAGGGACTGGAAAAGCGGTGACGGAGCGCGTCTGTACAGCCTGCCACGACCTTGAACCGGTGGTTCAGGCGCGCATGAGCAAAGAAGGCTGGAGCGATGTGGTGGCAGACATGATATCGCGGGGCGCGACGGCGACCCACAGCGAAGTAGAGGAGATTGTGGCTTATCTGGCGGCGAATTTCGGCAAGAAAGCGCAGGGAGAGTCGAAGCGCTGAAAGCTGCGCGGGCCGGTGGCATCGGCGTTTTTGTTATGCCCTGTATGACCCAGCATTCCTGGTGAGACGCGATCCTGTTTCCGTCACTTCTAACACATCCCGAAAATTGACGTAATCGCCGATTATCAGCACCCGCCATCTCGCCCGAAACATTTCTGCTGCGCTATGCTTCCCTCAGGATTGATCGACGGGAGAAGCTAACCAATGAACGAGATCGCGAATATCATTAGCCAGCTCGAAACCCAGAAAGCGGCAATCGAGCAGGCGCTCGAAGCACTGCGAGACTTCGGCGAGACCGGAAGCATTACCCCGGGGAAATCTGGCGGTAAGGCCGCGCCAGCCCGAAAAGGCGGTATGACGCCTGAAGGTCGCCGCCGGCTGGCGCTTGCCATGAAGAGACGTTGGGCGGCGAAACGCACCGGGGCTCAGGCCAAGAAGGCGCCAGGAAAGAAAACAGGACTGACCGCTGCGGGTCGGCGTAAACTCGCCGAATCCATGAAGCGTCGCTGGGCGACCAAGCGGACGGCCGCTCAGGCAAAGAAAAAAGCGGCATGACTGTCTGGAGCACGAGGCCGTGCGATCTCCGTAGTTTGAATGGCTCATAATCGGTTCTCAACTTCTCTATTTGGAGGGTGGCGCGCAAACCGCCGTGCGCCTGGTGCGTTAAGGATTTATGGGCCAGGATCGCCGAACGGATTGGTTGCCTTAACGAGGCGATCTATCCAGTTCGATACGGCGTACTCTGAAAGCAGCCCCAAGATAACCCGATGAATTGGAATTGGTTGTCATTCACTGCGTTGGCAGGGCTCGTCGCCTGCATTTGGGGGTTGCTTCTGAACCACTACTCGATCTTTGGTGCGGGGCCGATTACTATAACCGTTCAAGTCCTTGCCGCTATGTTGATGATCTGGGCCCGGCTTACGTTCGGCATCAGGAGTTTTCACGGTACCGCAAACCCGACCGCCGGTGGGCTGGTCACGACCGGACCTTACAGATATCTACGCCACCCGATTTACGCGGCTATCTTCTATTTCGTCTGGGCGGGAATCGCGGCCCACCTGTCCCGGGGCACCATCGCGATAGGCTCTCTTGCGACGGTCTTTACGGCGGTGCGGATCGTAGCGGAAGAGAAACTGCTGGTTACGATGTACCCGGAGTACGTGGCGTATGCCCGGGTGACAAAGCGGGTGGTTCCGTTTGTCCTATGAGTAGCCGCGCAGTAATGGTGTTATCCGTCCTGAGATCTCGATTACTCATCGAATCCACCGTGCCGGCCACCACAAGTATCCAGCCGGATCCTTTACGATGGCGGACCTCATCCCATAAGGAAGGTCCTCCGGAGGGCGATACGACGTTGCGCCCGCCTCGAGCGCCCGCGCATAAACGGCGTCTACATCCTCGACGAACAGGAACATGCCGTTGGTTGGAATGCCGGCTCGGTCCTCCGGCTCTCCCAATTCCACCACGGCGTCGCCGATCCGCAGAGCACCATGCATGATGCGGCCTCCGGCTTCGGCAACCGTCATTTCCTCCGCTCCAAATGCGCGCCGGAGAAAATCGATCTGCTTTCGAGCATCCTCCGGATGCAGATACGGCAGCACCGCCCCTGTGTCTGGCGCGGCGGAAGACCCGTGCCGCGTGGCAATGTACCAGTAGTTGCCGAAAGCGTCCTGCACAAAGGCGCTGCGCTCGCCGTATGGCCGATCTGCGGGCTGCCCCAACTCTCCCATGAGCGTCACGGCGCCGGCGTCCAGTGCCCGCCGATACACCGCATCGCAGTCGCTCACATACACATGCAACGCAGAGGGCAGATTGCCCCAGCGGGCCGCCGTGCCGCCCCCGATCAAGATCAGGGAGTCGCCAATACGCACCTTCGAGTAGAATCCAATCGCTTCGCTGGTTTTGCGTTCCAGCTCCTCGGCTCCAAACGTTTTTCGAATGAAATCAACCATTTCTGGTGCCTGAGCATGAATGATGAAAGGCGTCACCGTATGGAATCCAATCGCCGTGGCTGTCGATGTAGTCATAGCTGCTCTCCTCAATAATTCGTTCTTCAAAGCTGTCCTGAAGTTCTCCTCCGGCAGAAGCTTAAGGCTCTGAACGATCCCCGCCAGGCTCTTCAGTTCCGGATCGGAGTCGATGGCGAGCGCTTCACCTCTCAGGGCCGACTCGATTGCCCGATTCAGTTCTTCGGTCCGGTCAGGCATCAGCATCCTCCATCTGGGCGCGCAGGTTCTCGATCGCGCGAAGCTGTAGCTGCTTCACCGCGCCTTCGCTACGCCCGAGTTCCGCGGCAATTTCTCGGATGCTCTTCTGCTCTACAAATCGCATCTGTATGACGCGAAACTGCGCCTCCGGAAGCCGTTCAACGAGCTGAAACAGCATGGCGCTGCGCTCGATCTCGTCTGTAGAGGGCGGCTCCGGGCCTGCCAGTGGATTTCCCGTTTCGCGGCTCGAACGCTTGTAATGATCCGCGATCAGCCGCGACGCGATTCGCAGCAGCCAGGCCAGGAAAGGCGCGCCTCTCCACTCGAATTTCCCGATGCCAGCCAGCGCCTCCCGAAACACATCCGCCGTAAGATCCTCAGCATGGTGACGATCACCCACGCGGCGGGAGACATACGCATAGACGCGAAAGAAATTCTCTTCGTAAAGATCGCCAAAGCGCGAGGGATCGCGTTGCGCTGCTGCAATCCGCATTTCCTCGTCAGCGCCCGTCATCATTCTTGTCCCAGCGACTTCCCTCGTTAAGATAATCCGCCGAGGGGCTCGAAAAGTTACGCTGCGCGATTAGGCGGATGCCCGACTACATTCTCTTCGCTCAGAGGTGACGACGCCATCGCCGCGCTTGTCGACCGTCCCGCGCGATACCACGGGCGCTCCATTGCGGAGCGATGCAAGGAACCGCGACGCGGATCAGCGCCAGCGCCTCGTCGGCGGATTCCGGGTCGAAGGCGTTATTTACGTAAACTTTCGAATGCATGCCCTGCTCATCGATGCATCGATGTGCTGGCGGCTGTCGGACACAACTCTCGACAAAGGAAACAAATTGTCGAGAGTAATGCGTTGTGCCCGGTCGGACGCCGTAGATGGGCGACACAGCTGCGGAACAGCGGCATCCCTCCGGAAATGGGCAGCGTCCAATGCAGACAAATCCGCGCTTGCCCACAGCGCTATTACGTGATACGTTACTACGTATAACGTAATATTCATGTCGGAACCTACGCTGCTGGTGCTATCGAGCTTGGCCGAAGGCGATAAACACGGCTACGCGATGATGCAGGACATCGAGGCATTCGCGGGCGTGCGGCTGGGTCCGGGAACCCTGTACGGCGCGATCACGCGGCTGGAAGAGCACGGGTGGATCCGACCGGTGGGCAAGAAGACGCGGCGTCAACCGTATACGATCACGCCGGCGGGACGACTGCACCTGCAGGCAGAGCTCGCCACGCTGCAGCAGATCGTGAGGACAGGACTTGCACGAATGAGGCCCGCATGAGGCGCGTCGCGAAGCTTGTCATACGGCTCTATCCGAGACAGTGGCGCGCACGTTACGGCGAGGAGTTCGAAACGCTGATCGAAGACAGTTCACCGGGATGGCGGGCGATGCTCGATCTGCTGAAAGAGGCGATCAGGATGCAGATGCATGTGCCGGCGTTTCCGAAGTTGGCGGCGATTCTGTCGATGACAGGATTAGCCGTCGGATTCGCACTCTCGTTGCTCATCACACCGGTGTACATGTCGACTGCGGAGATGCAACTGAGCCCCGCTTTTGCGGGGTCATCGGCCGTTGGTCCGGACGTTGTCCAACGCCTGGTCGAGCAGGCTCTTAGCCGCACCAGCCTCTCGATGATCATTCAGGACCCGCGACTGGACATTTACAACAGTGAACGGGCGCATATGCCGACTGAAAATGTGATCGAACGGATGCGGCGGGACGTCCGGATCGAGATGAGGCCTCCGGGGAACGGGAATGTGCGTTTCCGCATCCTGTTCAGCTACCGGGACCCGCAGAAGGCACGGGCAACAGTGCAGGCGCTCGTTGACCGATTTATTAACGTAAATCTGGAGATGGGGGTCAACACAGACCAGCAGCTTGAATCGTACCGCGGTGAGCTCGGCCGTCTGGAAGCGAGGGTTGCAGGACTCGAGAAGCGACTCGGCATAGCGTCTCCTCCGCTCATACAACCCGCTGAACTTGGATCAGCGCGGGCGGGTGACATTCTAGCGGTGCTCGATCCCCCAAGCCTTCCGGCACGACCCGTCAAGCCTGCCCGAGCAGCTTTCGGGGCATCAGGATTTGGCGCGGGGTTTGCCGCGGCGCTGGTTATTGCATCATTGCGACGAAGGCCGCCGGCAATTCCTTTTCCTGCCTAGCAAACAAAACTCTCGACAATTCGTATTATTTTGTCGAGACGGTGAGTGCCCGTTTGGCGCGGGTTTCGGGCATGCCGGGAGGGGGTAAACTCTCGACAAAACGATGAAGGCGACGAAAATCCCGAAACGGGCGCGCGTCGCCGAATCCGGCAGCGCCAGAAACGCCTCACAGGCCGAGAGTCCACTGCAACTTTTGTACGTTGGTGGTTAGTACCTCTACATTCAGATTCTGACGTTTTCCGGCAGGAAAACGAGGTTATTGCGCGGGCTCGATGACGAGTTGGGGGATGATGACAAGTTCCCGGAGTTTGAGAGCGGTCGCGACGACTTGCTTG
>DASZLO010000005.1:0-47003 GCA_035552315.1 Bryobacteraceae bacterium | reverse complement strand
AATTCCCACCTAACAGCCAACAGCTTCCGGAGTCTAACCTGACAGCCGGATGAATGACGCCATAGAAAAGGCGCAGCGCGGTGACCGCGATGCCTTTCGTCTGCTTGTGGAGCAGCACAGCCCTGCTGTCTTCCGGCTCGCATATCGTATGACACACAGCGAGACCGACGCCGAAGATATCGTGCAGGATACTTTCCTCCGCGCTTGGAAACAACTGGACCGTTTCGACAGTCGCGCCGCCTTCGGCACCTGGCTGCATCGTATCTGCGCCAACTGTTCGCTCGACCACCTCCGCCGCCGCAAACCCGAAACGCCCGGCACGCTGCCCGACCCGCTTGCGGATCTCCCCCACGGATCTCCCTCCCCGGAGCGCCTGACTTTAAGCGTGGAAATCGGCGCTGTGCTCGTCCCCGCCCTCGCCGGACTCTCCCCCATGGAGCGCGCAGCCTTCGTAATGCGGCACTACGAAGCCCTGCCTGTCGAAGAAATCTCGCGGGCTCTCGGCGTGGAACCGAACGCCGCCAGACACAGCATTTTCCGGGCCGTGCAAAAACTGCGCAAAGCACTCGAACCGCTGAGGACTACCCTGCGATGAAACATCTCGATGAACACGAAATGATCCTGCTCTACTATCGTGAACCCGATGCTCCGATTGACGCCGAAAAGCATCTGGCGGAGTGCCCGCGGTGCCGGACCGAATTCAGCGCCCTCGCGGAGACTCTGAATGCCTGCCTCGACTGGACGGTGCCCGCGCCTCCGCTGGACTTCGGCCGTTCCGTCTGGGCACAACTGGCGCCGCGGCTTCCGAACCGCGCGAAGCCCGTTCATCCGATACGAATCTGGATGGCGGCCGCCGCTGCATTGCTCCTCCTGGCCGGCGCGTTCGTGGCAGGCCGTTCTTCGCGCGCTCCGGAACAGCCATTGACAACAGGCCTTTCTCCCCAGGCGCGCGCCCGCATTCTCGCAATTACGATGGCCGACCATCTCGATCGCGCTGAACTTCTTCTGACCGAAATCGAAAATTCGGACAGCAAGGATTCCGCCGGATTCGCCACCGAGCGCGATCGCGCGCGCGATCTGGTGCATGAAGGCCGGCTGATGCGACAGATGGTGGCTGGCAGTGGAAAGACAAACCTGCTGCCGCTGCTCGACGATATCGAACGCTTCGTGCTGGAGGTTGCCAATGCGCCCGATGCCGTGCCGCCGGGTGACGTAGCGGCGCTGAAACAAAGGATCGGATCCGATTCGCTGCTGTTCAAAGTCCGGATCATCGAATCGAACTTACGCACTCAAGGACAAAGAATATGAAATTATCCGGATCTCTTCTAATCGCATCCCTGCTGTTCGAGGCTTCGGCCATGGCACAGGACCCCGCACGGATCGCGCGAGAAGCCCGTGATGCGTCACGCGACGCCGCTCGCGAAGCCTCCAAAATATCGGGGGACGTCGGCTACAGCGCGGGCACCCGCGCACTTGACTCCCGCCAGTATGAAACCGCCATTCGCAGTTTCGATAAGGTGATTGCCGCGAAATCCGACAGAGCGGATGGCGCATTGTACTGGAAAGCCTACGCGCTGAACCGTCTGGGACGCACCGATGACGCGCTGGCGGCGATCGCCTCCCTGCGCCGCGATTTCCCGGGCAGCCGCTGGTTGAACGATGCGCAGGCCCTGGAAGTGGAAGCCAAACAGCGCGCCGGGAAACCTGTTTCGCCCGGCGATGAATCCAACGAAGACCTCAAACTAATGGCGATTAACGGCCTCATGAATGCCGATCCGTCCCGCGCCATCCCGCTCCTCGACGGCGTCCTGAAAGGCGCCGGATCGCCCAGATTAAAGGACCGCGCCATCTTCGTACTGACGCAAAGCTCTTCGCCCGAGGCGCGCAGGCTCCTTGCCGATTACGCCAAAGGCGGCGCAAATCCCGACCTCCAGCTGCGCGCTATTCGCTACCTCGGAATGGCAGGCACGGCCGACACAAAGCAGCAACTGAAAGACATTTTTCGCGCCTCCACGGATGCACCGGTGAAAGCAGAGATTCTGCGGTCGCTGGCTGTTTCGGGCGGCGGCGCCGACATACTGGACATGACAAAAGATGAAAAAAACCCGAAGCTTCGCAGCGAGGCCATTCGCGATGCCGCGGTAATCGCCAACGTGCCGACAGATTCCCTGCTCAAGCTCTACGCCTCCGAAACGGATAGCAGCGTCAAGAAAGAAATCGTCTCGGACCTGTTCATCCGCCACGGCGCGAAGGAGCTGGTGGAGCTGGCTCGTAAAGAATCGGACCCCGCCATGAAAAAAACTATCGTGGAGCGACTGTCGCTGATGCGCGAAAGCAAAGAGGCCACCGACTACATGATGGAGCTGCTCAAATGAAGCCCGCCATCCTCGCACTTCTGGCCACTGCCGCGTTCGCGCAGCAGCCCACGGTCGAAAACGGACAACTCGAAACACAACCTTATGCCGGTTCGCTGGCCGCTCAACTCTCCAGGTTCGGCGCCGGGCCGTTCTGGGCCGCCTACTCCGAGCCCGCCATTCCCGGACAGCACAACGGCTGTTCCGGCAATCGCAACGGGGTCACTAACGACGTGACCACCATCAGGCTCGAAGGAGACCCAGCCGTCCTCATCCTGATTCGCATCGAAGGCGGCAAAGTCGCCCAGCTCCGCATCGCTTCGCCCGACTGCAAACTCGACGCCGGGGGACTCCGCTTCCTCTGGATCGACAAAGTGCCGCCCGCCGCCAGCATCGCCTGGCTCAAGACTCAGATCACGGCCGACCATCCCGACCGAGCGATCTCCGCCATCGCCCTGCAAAGCGGCGCGGCTGCCGATCAGGCCCTCAACGAATTGACCGCCGTCACGCAACCGGAAAACATCCGTTCCAAAACAGCCTTCTGGCTAGGGACTACGAGAGGAGCCCCGGGAATCGTAGTTCTCAAACACATGCTGGCCACCGACCCCAGCGACAAAGTCCGCGAACAGGTCGTCTTCGCTCTCTCGCAGAGCAAAGATCCCCAGGGACTAGCGACAGTTTTCGACACGGCCCGCAACGACAAAAGCGCACACGTCCGCGGCCAGGCCCTCTTCTGGCTGGCGCAGAAAGCAGGCAACAAACAGGCAGCAGAAGTAATCGAAAATGCCGCCCGCAGCGACCCAGATCGTCAAGTCAAGGAACGAGCCGTCTTCGCCCTCCAACAATTACCGCCCGACCAGGGAGTGCCGCTCCTGATCGACCTCGCCAAATCCAACTCCGACCCGAACGTAAGAAAAAAGGCCATCTTCTGGCTCGGCCAGTCCAAAGACCCGCGAGCCCTCGACTTCTTCGCCCAAGTCCTAAAGCCCTAAGAAAAAGCATTGTTTTATCCGTGTTCATCAGTGTTCATCAGTGGCCAAAATGGGGTTTATGCTAATCCTGTCATAAGTGCGTTATTTCTTCCGCCGCAATGATCCCCCGCTGACCCGCGTCCTCTTCATCGAAAGCGGCGCGCGCTCCCTCAGCGAAGGAGTCCTCCGGCACCTGCACAACGCCTGGGGCAAGACCGTCGAAATCGATCTCGTCACCTGCTACGACGGCCTCCCCGCGGGATGGTCCCCCGGCACCACGGTCTTCCGCGTGGCCGATTACAACTCTCCCGAAGGCCGCCGCAGACTGACCCGCGAGCTGCGCGCCCGCAATCACTCCTTTGCCGGCATGATCTGTTCCGGCGAGTCCATCATGACGAAATGGAAATGGCTCATCGCCCTCCGCGTTCCCGCCAAATTCTTCATCGTCAATGAGAATGGCGATTACTTCTGGGTGCAGCGCGCCAACAGCCGCATCATCCGGCGCTTCATGCTCGTCCGCCTCGGCCTCGAAGGCGAAGGCTCCCTTCGAACCATCGCGCGACTCCTCATCTTCCCGTTCAGTCTGCTGTTTCTCATCCTCTACGCGCTCGCCGTCCACGCCCGTCGCAGGCTTCGCATGCTCCTGCAGCCCGACCCCGTCCAGTAGAATAGTCGCGATGAAACTGATCGAGATATCGAAGACCGGCGGACCGGAAGAACTCAAGCTCGTCGATGCGCCGAAGCCGTCGCCCGGACCCGGCCAGGCCCTGGTGAAAATCGCCGCCACCGGCGTGAACTTTATCGACGTCTACTTCCGCGTCGGCCTGTATAAAGCCGAGCTTCCTTTTACCCCCGGCAACGAAGCCTCCGGCGTGGTGGAAGCGGTTGGCGAAAACGTCACCGATATCAAACCCGACGACCGCGTCGCTTATGCGATGCATCGCGGATCTTACGCCGAATACGCGGTAGTGCCTGCCGCGGTCCTCGTGAAACTGCCCGATTCGGTGGACCTGAACACGGCCGCCGCGGCCATGCTGCAGGGCATGACCGCCCACTACCTGACCCACTCCACCTTCCCGCTCAAGCCCGGCGACAAAGCTCTCGTCCACGCGGCCGCGGGCGGCGCCGGACGTCTGATCGTCCAGATGGCCAAAATGCTGGGAGCCACTGTCTACGGCACGGCCGGCAGCGATGCCAAGGCCGCCATCGCAAAGCAATGCGGCGCCGATGAAGTGATCGTCTATACCCGCGACGACTTCGCCGCTGAGGTGAAGCGATTCACCGGCGGCAAAGGCGTCGACGTCGTTTATGACTCCGTTGGCGCGACCACGTTCCTCAAGGGCCTCGACATTCTGCGCCCCCGCGGCATGATGGCGCTCTTTGGACAATCCAGCGGCCCGGTGGCGCCGATCGATCCCAATATTCTCAACCCCAAGGGTTCTCTATTCCTCACCCGCCCCAGCCTCGCCCACCACTGCCTGACGCGCGAAGAATTGATGTGGCGCGCCGGCGATGTGCTCAACTGGATCGGCTCCGGAAAGCTGAACATACTAGTCGACAAAACCTATCCGCTTGCGGATGCAGCCCAGGCCCATCGCGATCTGGAAGGCCGCAAAACAGTAGGCAAAGTCCTGCTCGTTCCCTGAGATGGCGAACCAGCCAACCATCGATGACAACGAAGCCGCGCGCCGCCAGCGTGCGGCCAGGTTATTCACGGAACCGAAACTCGACGCTCTTTACGTCACGAGCCCTCACAACATCCGTTATCTGACCGGCTTTACCGGCAGCAACGGAGCGTTGCTCCTGTTCAGCGATGGCCATGCGGTCTTTTTCACCGATCCACGCTACACTGTCCAGTCCAAACAGCAGGTCACCTGCAAAGTGGTCATCGCCAAGGGACCGCTCACAAAGTCCGTTCTGTCCGAAATCGCTCGCGCCAAATCGGGTCGCGTCGGCTTCGAGCAGGATCACCTGACCGTCGGCCAGTTTGAAAGTCTCCGCAAAACTCTGCCGGTCAAAGCGGAACTGGTCCCGGTCACAGGCCTCATCGAACGTCTCCGCATGGTGAAAGACGCCGCCGAGATCGCCCTGATACGCGCTTCAGTCATCGGAAATTCCCGCGCTCTGGAATCGGCGCTGAAACGGTTTCACATGGGAATGACTGAGTCGGAACTCGCCGCCGAGATCGATTACAAGAACCGGAAGTTCGGCGCCGAAGCTCCGGCCTTCGACACGATCGTCGCCGCCGGCCCGCGCGCCGCCTTGCCCCACGCCCATCCTGGACACGCAAAGATTGACACCGGAATTCTCCTCATCGACATGGGCGCGTTCCGCAACGGCTATGCCAGCGACATGACCCGCATGGCCTACGTGGGCCGCGCCGACGCCAAATACAAACGCGCCTACAAGGCCGTGCTGGAAGCGCAGTTGGCCGCCATCCACGCCATCAAGCCCGGCGCGCTCACCAGCGCAGTCGACCGCGCCGCGCGCCAGACGCTCAAGAAGCATGGACTCGAACGCGAATTTATCCACTCCACCGGCCATGGCCTGGGCCTCGATATCCACGAGCAGCCGCGCATCGGCAAGAAGGACAAGACGAAGCTTGAGCCCGGCATGGCGATTACGGTCGAACCCGGCGTCTACATCGAAGGCTGGGGCGGCATTCGCATCGAGGACACCGTGCTCGTGACCGAGACCGGCTGCGAAATTCTGACTGCGACCACCAAAGAACTGCGGGAGATTTGCTGATGGAACTGACCACTCGCACTGTTTACGATCTGGGACAGCCGCTGTTTCCCGGCATGCCGCATTTTCCTGCGCATCCGCCGTTTCTGTTCTGTCTGAACAAACTGCACGGCGAACTGGAACTGCCCAACGGCGCCAGCTCATCGGCGGAAACGATAACGCTGGGCGGCCATGTCGGCACTCATATCGATGCGCTGTCGCACTTCTCCTCCGACGGGAAACTGCACGGCGGCTTCAAACCGACGCAGTCGTATTCGGAAGGAATCGGCGAGCACGGCGTGGAAACCATCGCCCCCATCCTGCGCCCCGGCGCACTGTTCGACATCGCGGCGCTCGAAGGCGTCGACGCCCTTCCGCAGGATTTCATAGTCACCCCCGAACACCTCGAAGCCTGCAAAGTCGAGCCCGCCCCCGGCGGCATCGCCTTGATCCGGACCGGCTGGGCCCGCTACTGGAAGGATTCGAAGCGATTCATCACGGGCGGCAAGGGCGGAGTCCCGCGAGGCCCCGGCCCCACTCTTCCGGCAGCCAAATGGCTAAGCCAAAGAGGAATCTTCGCCGCCGGCTCCGACACCGTAGCCTTCGAGCGCGTACCCAGCGAAATGGAAGTCCACGTCCATCTGCTGGTAGAGAGCGGCATCCACATCATCGAATGCCTGAACCTCGAAACCCTGGCCGCCGGCGGCACAAAGGAATTCACCTTCATAGCCCTGCCCCTGAAAATCCAGGGAGGCACCGGCTCCCCCATCCGCCCCGTCGCAGTCATCCCGGCCCCCGGAATCTGATACCAGGAGCTGACCATGGACAAGAAACCAGAAGTGCCCGTTGAGATGCTTACGTGGGATCAACGATTAGCCCTATTTGATCCGAAGCTCCACGGCGGCGAAGTTATGGTCACCGCGCCCACTGGGAAAGAAGTCGTCTGACCTTCGACGACTCAGTCACGCCGCCCAAACATTTAATTTCAACCCAATCCGAACTGATTCGAAAAGCCTTACAGCCCCGCATCCCCCGAACCTTCCACCCCGTCACCCACCTCATGCTGTACCGTCATCCTCAAGAGCCTCCGGTCCTCATGACCCACTGGCCGCTAAAACGCGCTGCAATCCGGACCCTGCCGGCGTGAAATGCTCAAGAACATGAGGGGTGGCCTCACCCGTTTGACGAAGGGCCCCGAGGAGACCGACCTCGTTAAAACAGACGGCCCCTCGCCGCAAGGTGAGGGATGACGGGAGCGCTCCCCGCACTTATAACCGGCTGTGGCGGCCGCGGCAAAGCAGTTCAGCCCGCGTCCGTCACTGTTTCCGGCCGAAAAGCTGTCACCCGATATACCGCAAAACGCCCGAATCCCGAAAACCGCTAAACTTTATCTAGTTGTTCGACTTTTTCGCACCTGACTGCGTCTCATCACAAGGAGCCAGAGTTTGATCTTTCGGGCCGTCGAAGACGCGGACCTGATTTCACGCATTCGCAAAGGCGATATCGAGGCCTTCAACATCCTCGTTTCCCGCTGGGAGAAGCGTGTCTTCAATTACCTTCTTCGTCTGCTCGGCAGTCCGGACGACGCTTTGGACCTGAGTCAGGAAGTTCTTTTGAAGGCATACCAGAACATCCGCAAACTCGAAGACCCGGCGCGATTTGGCCCCTGGCTGTTTCGCATCGCGCATAACGAGTCCTATTCGTTCTTCCGCAGGCGGCGGCCCGAAACGTCGCTGGACGAAGACCCGAATATGATCGAGCGCGAGGCCGCGCCGGGTTCTTCCCGAAGTTTTCCGCTGGACCTTTCGCTCGCCGTCACCGCCGCGCTGGACCGCTTAAGTCCCGACCATCGCGAGGCCGTTGTGCTGAAGGTCTATCAGGGCTTCAAGTTTGAGGAGATGGCCGAAATCCTCGGCTGCCCGGTCTCGACCATCAAGTCGCGGCTGTATACGGCGCTCGACCTTCTGAAAACCGAACTGGCCCCTACCACTGCAAGAGGCATTCAATGAGTACCTGCGATCGAAGCGAAGAACTTCGCGATTACGCTTTTGACGAACTGCCGGCCGCTGCACAGACCGCCGTGGAACAACACATCGCCGCCTGCCACGACTGCGCCGCCGAACTGGACAGCCTGCGCCTCACCACCGCCGCTCTTCGAATTCTGCCCGATCGCGAAATCCCCCAGCGCATCGCCTTCGTCTCCGACAAAGTTTTTGAGCCTTCCGCAGCCGCCCGCTTCTTCGCGGGCTTCTGGAACTCGGCCTCAAAACTTGGCTTCGCCTCGGCCTGCATCCTGGCTGTCGGCCTCGTCGCCTCAGCTTCCCTGCAGTACAACAAACCGTCCACACCCGTCCAGGCGATAGCTCAACCGGCAAAGTTCGATGTCGCGGCTCAGGTAAATGCCCAGATAAACGAGGCCGTCACGAAAGCAGTAGCGCAGGTTCGCGCCGAGGACACAAAGGTAATCCAGACCGCGCTCGCCGAATCCGAGCAAAAGCACGATCAGGAGCGTCGCGCCCTCATGGCCGCCGTGGCCGAAAACTTCGACGTCCTGCAAAAGCGCTACAACACCAGGACACTCTTCGCATCGACCGATTTGCCTCGGGAAGGCGGACAATGAAATTCTGGCTGCTCGTCCCCGCCATCGCGGCCCTCGCCATCGCAGGCATAGCCTGGGGAGCCGGTGAAGCCCGCGTCTCCAACAAATCTCTCGAAGCCGTCGAGTCGATGGTGAACGACAAGTTCCGCGGCGCCGGGCCCGATCCGTACGACGTGCTCGCAGCCGCCCACTGCACTTACCTCGAAGGCTACGGCGCAATCACCACGGTTGAGATTCAGCTGATTTATTTGTCGGGCGTCAATCCCTTCCGCCCCGCCTATTCCCCGCAGGAAATCGCCAATGTGCGCGAACGCAAACTGAAGAAATTGCCCATCCTCCGCGATGCCATGCGAAGTCTGCTCGCCGCTTCCGCCACTAGGCTCGACAGCGTGCCCCCCGAGCAGCGCATCGCCCTCGACGCCAGTCTCCAGCACTTCAGTTGGGAAGATTCCAGAGGCATTCCGCAGCGCCTTCTGATGTCCGGAGAAAAATCGAAAATCCTCGCGGCCCAGGGCTCTCCCGCCGCACTGGCAGCCGCCATCGAGGAGCAGGTACAGTAAGGTGTCGTCGTCCACCGTGACGCCCGGCGTTGAACGCATCTCCGCGCCTCTCGGGCAAATCTTCATTGAACGCGGCCTCATCGGCGCCGAAGACCTCGAACGCGCACTCGAGCTGCAGCGCGAACGCCACGGCGAGAAAATCGGCAAGATCCTGATGGACATGGGCTACATCGCCCAGCGCGATCTGCTTCTCGCCCTCTCCGCGCAGCTTGGCCTGCCCGTCGCACAGCTCGCTGCGCCGCCTTCCGCCCCCGAACTCGAAGGCATGTCGCCGCGCTTTCTCCGCCAGTCCCTGATCTTTCCCGTCGCCATCGAAGAGGGTTCCCTCACCCTCGCCATGGCCGACCCGCTCGACTTCGAAACCATCAACGCGGTCCACACCTTCTCGCGCCTCGAAGTCAGTCCGCAGCTCGCCGGAGAGCAGGAAATTCTCGACGCCATCGACCGCTATTACAGCGAAGACCTCCGCCAGTCCACCTCAGCGGAGGCCGGCACAGGCGACGAAGAAGACCTCGAACACCTGCGCGACATGGCGAGCGAAGCGCCCGTCATCCGTCTGGTGAATGCCATGATCGCTCAGGCTATCGAGAAGCGCGCCAGCGACATCCACATCGAGCCCTTCGACAAGGAATTCCGCATCCGCTTCCGCGTCGACGGCGTGCTTTTCAATCAGGAACAGCCGCCCCGCGAGCTCAAAGCCGCCATCGTCTCGCGCCTCAAGCTGATGGCGAAACTCAACATCGCCGAACGCCGCCTGCCCCAGGACGGACGCATCAAAATCCGCATCCTCGGCCGTGAAGTCGATCTCCGCGTTTCCACTCTGCCCACGCTGTTCGGCGAAAGCGTCGTCATGCGCCTTCTCGACCGCTCGGCCGGCGATTTTTACGATCTCCAGCGCCTCGGCTTCGACGCCCACATGCTCGCCCGCATGGAGCATTTCACTGGACTGCCCCACGGCATCTTTCTCGTTACCGGCCCCACCGGCAGCGGCAAATCGACCACCCTCTATTCCGCGCTCAAACGCATCAACCTGCCGGACAAGAAGATCATCACCATCGAAGATCCCGTCGAATATCAGATGGACGGGATCAACCAGATCCACGTCAATCCGCAGATCGGACTCACCTTCGCCGCCGGCCTGCGCCACATCGTCCGTCAGGATCCGGACGTCATCATGGTGGGCGAAATCCGCGATCGCGAAACCGCCGACATCGCCATCCGTTCCGCCCTGACCGGCCACTTCGTTTTCTCCACGCTCCACACCAATGACGCCCCCAGCGCCGTCACGCGCCTCATGGATATGGGAGTGGAAAATTACCTGATCACCTCGTCGGTGGTGGCGATTCTCGCCCAGCGCCTGGTGCGGCTGATCTGCGCCAATTGCAAAGAGCCCGCCGGCCCCGTAATGACCCCGTCGGGCAATGAGATCCCGTCCTTCCACGGCCGCGGTTGCGATGTCTGCAACGGTTCCGGCTACAAAGGCCGTGCCGGCATCTTCGAGCTGATGGAATTAAACGACGAGCTTCGCCATCTGATCATGTCCAGCGCCGACGCCTCCAGAATCACCGAAGCCGCCCTCCGCAACGGCATGCGCAATCTGCGCGAAGACGGCTGGATGAAGGTGGCAAACGGAGTCACCACAGCCGCCGAAGTCACCCGCGTCACGCAGGAATTCTAGCCAGATGGCCACCGCAACTTTCCACTACCGCGCCATCACAGCCGACGGAAAAGAACGCTCGGGCGTCATCACCGCCGACGACAGCAAATCGGTCGCGCGCCAGCTGGTCCGCCAGGGACTCACCCCGGTCTACGTAGGCTTCGAAGAAAAGAAACTCAACGCCCTCGCCATCAAGCTGCCGTCATTTGCGTCCAACCGCCGCAAAGACGTTCTCTTCTTCACACAGGAACTTTCGACGCTGCTGAACTCCGGGGTGCCGCTCGACCGCGCGCTCTCCATCGCCAGCGAACTCACCACGAGGCCGCAGTTTCGCGGCATCATTCTCGACATCCTCCGCACCATCAAAGGCGGCAAATCCCTCGCCGATTCTCTGGCGATCCATCCCAGCTACTTCTCCGACCTTTTCGTCAACATGGTCCGCGCCGGAGAAGCCTCCGGCAGCCTCGGCCAGATCTTCGAGCGCCTCTCGGAATTCGAACGCTCCCGCGACGAACTGCGCAGCTACATCATCTCCTCGATGATCTATCCCGGCCTGCTCACCGTGGTCGGCGCGGGGTCGATTTTCCTGATCCTGAATTTCGTGGTGCCGCGCTTCGCAACCATCTTCGACGACGGCCACATGAAGATCCCGCTGCCCACGGAGATCATGCTCGAAGCCAGCAAGGTGGTCCGTGAATGGTGGTGGGTCGTCGCCATTGTCCTCATCGCCATTACAGGCAGCTTCCGGACTTACATCCGCACCGCCGCGGGCAAAACCTGGTGGGACGACACGCGCCTGAAACTGCCCATGATCGGCGATGCCCTGCGCAAAGCCGAGACCTCGCGCTTCGCCCGCGCCATGTCGACTCTGGTAGGCAACACCGTGCCGCTCGTCCAATCCCTGCACATCTCGGCGGGCATTTTGTACAACAGCCGCATCGCGAAATCGCTCAACGATGTCGCCCAGGGAGTCAAGCGCGGCGAGGGCATCGCCGGACCGCTGGCCCGCACGAAAATGTTTCCGCCGCTCGCCGCGCATCTGCTTACCGTAGGCGAGGAAACCGGCAAACTCGATCTGATGTTCGCGCGCATGGCGGACATCTATGAAGAAGAAACACGCGCCGCCGTCAAGCGCTTCACCGCCATCTTCGAACCCCTGGTAATTCTGCTGATGGGCATCATCGTGGGCGGACTGATTCTCAGTATGCTGATCGCCATCACGAGCATCAACGATGTCGCACTTTAAGAAACGGACTTCCAAAATGAACGAACCAAATCTTCCCTTGACCCGCCGCTCGGGCGTCACTTTGATTGAAATGCTGGTGGTGGTCGTGATCATCGCCGTCTTCGCGGCGGTGGTCGGCCCGCGCCTCCTGAATCAGGGCGATAAAGCGCGCGTGGTGGCGGCGCGCCAGCAGATCGAGAACTTCCAGCTCGCACTCGGCCAGTACCATCTCGACACCGGCGGCTATCCTTCCACCGAACAGGGACTCGCCGCTCTCCGCACGCAGCCAGCCGGCGTGGATCAATGGCACGGCCCCTATCTCGCAAAGGACGTCGCCAGCGATCCGTGGGCACACGCTTATGCCTACAAGTACCCCGGCGAACATGGCGACGAGCCGGACATTATTTCATACGGCGCCGACGGCCAGCCCGGTGGCGAAGCCCTGAACGCCGACATCCAAAGCTGGAAGTAATTAACCCGGTGAAACGAATGCGCCAGTCCGGCGTCACGCTGCTCGAAATGCTCATCGTGGTTACGATCGTCGGCGTCGTTGCAGGCGTGTCGTTTCCCGCGGTCACCTCCGGGCTCTCCGGCGTGCGCCTGCAGAGCGCCGCTGGATCTGTCGCGAGCTTTCTCACCAGCACGATGAACCGGGTAGACCGCCACGAACAGGGAGCCGCGATCGTCATCTCCCCCAAAGAGAATACCCTCGCAGTCTTCACCGCGGCCTCAGGCGAAAAACCCGAACGCACTCTGGGCCTCCCGCAAGGCATCACCATCGAAGGCGAAGCGCCCCACCGTTATCTGTTCCTGCCCGGCGGCACGATTCCACGCATGCTGGTGGTTCTGCGCAATGACAAAGGCGCAGAGAAATCCATTCGCGTCGATCCCGCGACAGGCATCCCCGATATCCAGCGCGGAGCCGCGCCCACGCCATGAACGAACAAAGCCAAAAACAGCAGCGCGGCTTCACCCTCCTCGAAGTCCTGGTTGCAACCACCATCATGGGAATCGCAGTCGCGGGCCTCATCGCAGGCTTGTCGCAATCCGTCCACAACGCCTCGCGCCTCGCGGACTACGACCGCGCCGCCATGCTCGCCCGCACCAAAATGAACGATCTGCTGCTCGATGCCAACCTCCCGTTCACCGGAACCGTATCCGGAGAGTTCGACAAGGACCAGTCCGGCGGCGTAGAAAGCGGATGGGAAGCTTCCCTGCGGCCTTTCGAAGCGCCGCTGAACGCCGGCCCCGGCACGGTCGTCCTGCAGCAGGTGGCTCTCGAAATCTGGTGGCAGCCCGAGTCATCCGGAAAAACCAACGCCACGCGCCGCACGATGCAGCTTTCCGGATACCGTGCCGCCACCATTCCGATCCAGCGCCAGCCATGAGAGGCAAATCCCAATCCGGCGTCACGCTGATCGAAATCCTGATCGCGGTGACTCTGCTGAGTCTCCTCACCGTGGGGATTCTCGTCGCCATGCATCTCGGACTCAGCACCATGGAGAAAACCGATGCGCGTCTGGTGCGAAACCGCCGCGTGGTGAATGCGCGCAAGATCATCGAAAGCGAGATCGATGGCTTCACGTATTCCACTGCCGCCTTCCGCCCCGCCCCGGAGATGGTCCGCATCGTTCCGTTCCTCCAGACCGAGGCGCAGAGCATGCGCTTCGTGAGCTCCTATTCACTGGAAGACGCCTGGCGCGGCAAGCTTCAAATGGTGGCTCTTCAAGTCCTGCCGGGCGAGCATAACCAGGGCGTCCGGCTGATCCTGAACGAGACGCCGTACACCGGTCCACTCGCCGCCGGCCAATCGATTCTCGGAATCGAACAGGACCTGCTGACTCACGCCAGCGTCACACGGTTCGCCCCCATCGAAGCCGGCCCACAGTCATTCGTGCTGGCCGACCATCTGAAATTCTGCCGTTTCGAATATCTCGAACCGCGCCCGCAACCCCCTTTTCAGATCTGGCGGCCCGACTGGGTGCTCCCGCAAACCCTTCCCCTCGGGATCCGGATCGAAATGGCGCCCCTCGACGCATCGGCGACCGATCTTCACGTCACCAACGTGACCGTCCCCCTCAACGTCAACCTAACGCCCGGAACTTTCTATGCGGACCAGCTCTAAATCCGTCCGTCAAAGAGGCTCGGCGCTTCTCATGGTCCTGTGGCTGACCGCCGCGCTGTCTGCGATTGGCCTCGCCGTCGCGAACAATGTGCGTGGCGAAACCGAGCGGGCCGGAACCAACGTGGATGACGCCAAATCCTACTTCATCGCGCGTGGCGCCATCGAGCGCGCCGCTCTGCGCATGGTCTGGGGAATGCCCTTCTACACGCAAGGCACACCGGCCATGGATCTCGATTTCCCCACCGCATCCGTGCACGTCGAGATCGTTCCCGAGACTTCGCGCCTGAGCCTGAACGCCGGCCGTCCGGAGGACCTGATGCGCCTCCTCATGGCCCTGGGGACGCAGGAAAACGCCGCGGTCGACATCGCAAACGCCATCGTCGACTGGCGAAGCCCCGATCCTTTGCATAACAGCCCGCTCGATTCGTTTTATTTGGCCCTGTCTCCGTCTTTTTTGCCGCGTCACGCGTCCTTTGTAGAGAACGAGGAACTTCTGCTGGTGAAAGGGATTACGCCCGACCTTTTTTACGGATCGTCTCTCGACCGGAGCCGCGCCGGTCTGCGCGACTGCGTATCCGTGTACGGAACCACCGGCGGCATCGACATCAACACCGCGCGCGCGGAAACCATGCAGGCCGTAGGACTTTCCCCCGAGGACGCCGCGAACATCGTGAAGTATCGGACCGAGCACCAGATGATCGCACCCCGCGACTTCGGCGGCATTATCCAGTCCATCGGACCCTCCGCCCGGCGTCTCGGAATCGGCGGACAGACGATGTTCACGCTGCGCGCCACCGCCCGCATCAAACAGCCCGACGGCAAGCTTTCCGATCTTCGCCGCACCGTGTCCGCGCTCGTAAAGTTTCCGCGCAACGCGACAACCGGTTTCCAGGTGTTGCGCTGGTTTGACAGAGGCTGACCCATGACAGCCACCGAATCCATCAACGAGCGGAAGAGCGCCCCGGCCTTGCCCGCATGGAGGCATGCGCTGCTGTTCGGCACAGGCCTCGGCATCGCGATGGGTGCACGCGATCTGAATGTTGTCCTCGTCCGCACGCGGCCCTCAGGGCCCACGCTGCTGGCGGAAACCACCATCCCGGACTTCCGCACCCGCCCTGCCGCCGAATGGGGCTCAGAACTGCTCCGCTTCCTCGCCGCATCCGGCCAAAGCCGTCTGGCCGCTACCGCGCTGCTGCCGCGCGACGAGGTCATCGTGCGCACCCTCAACCTCCCGGGCGTGGCTGATAAAGATGTGCCCGCCGCGATCGATCTTCAGATTGAAACTCTGCATCCGTGGGGAGACGAAGAAGTGACGTGGGGCTGGTCCCGTGCCGGCGCGACCGCCATCCTGGTCGGCATCGTCCGCAAAACGATGTTGGAAACCTACGAGACCCTGTTCTCCGAAGCCGGAATTCCATTGGCAGCGATTACCTTTTCTCCCGCCGTTGTGCATGCCGCGCTGCGCATCTGGTCCGCCGCTCCCGAATCCGTTCTCTGCTTCACTGCCGCGCAGAATCGCACCGAAGTTTACGGCGAAAGCAGCGGCAGGGCAATCTATTCAGCCGAATTCTCCGCGGATCGCGATCGGGCTCTGGCGGTATCGCGCGCCGAACTTCGGCTTGCCCCCGATTGTCCCGCCGTCACTCTCGCAGATGCGTTGCCGAAGCCCGCGGGCGGTGCGGCAGTCACATCCGCTCTGGCCTGGGCCGCCGGCCTCGCCGGATCCACCGCGCGGTTTTCGAAATTCGCCAACGTGCTGCCGCCGGAACGGCGCGCCTCGCACGACCGCATGCAATACCTGTTTCCGATCGTGCTTGGTTCCGCGCTGGTGCTCGCCCTGATCGCCGCCTTCATCGTCGTTCCGGCCATCGACGAACGCCGCTACCGGGACGACCTGTCGGCTGCCGTTCGAGCCCTCGAACCCACAGCGCTGCGGGCGCAGAATCTCGACAAGCGCATCGCCGCAGACCGCGCGCGCATTGCCGCGCTCGACGATTTCCGCCGCCGCTCCCAATCCGATCTGGACGTACTCAACGAGCTCACCAAACTGCTTCCGCCGCCCGTCTGGACCAGTTCCATCGAAATCTTCCCGGACTCCGTCATTATTTCCGGCGAAGCCGATCAGGCAGCGCCGCTGCTGAAGATCCTCGATTCTTCGCCGCTGTTTCAGAATTCCGAATTTCCGTCATCGGTGACCCGCAACAAGGACAGCGAACTCTTCCGCATCCGCACCATACGCCGGGGACGCGCACGCAGAGTCACACCATGAGAAGGCTCACCCCATGAATTTGAGCCAGCGCGATCGCCGGGCACTGATTCTTCTCGCGGTGAGTCTGCTTGTTTCCGCCATCCTCTATTACGGTTTCCCAGGCCAAAGCACCAGCGCTCCGGCCGCTGCCACGGTTACGCAGGACCCGGCTCTCGCTCGTCAACGCCTCGCTTATTTGCGCCAGGTCGCGGCCACCGTCCCGGCCCGCGAAGCGCTGCTCAAGCAGACGACTTCCGATCTCGCATCGCGCGAAGCAGGCGTCGTCCAGGCCGACACCATCGCGCAGGGCGAAGCCGCCCTTCTCGAAATCGCCCGTCGCATCGGCAAAGAAGAACAACTGGATGTCCGCGGCGGCGACTTCGGAGCCCCCAAGGTTTTCGGCGACTACGCGCTGGTCTACACGACGGTCGCCTTCGAATGCCACATTGAGCAACTGGTCAACTTCCTTGCCGATCTGGCCAAAGAACCGGAGCTGATTACGCCCTCCGAAGAACACATCGCGTCCGCCAATCCGAAGGAAAAAACCATGAGCGTCCGGATGGTTCTCGCCGGGGTGGTGCCGAAGAAACTCATCCCGGAAAAGAAAGGGCTGGCAGCGTTTTGAAACCCCGGTTTATCGCACTGAACATTCTGCTGCTGGCCGGTATCGCAATCGCGGTCTGGCAAGCGCGCGCCCGCTGGGCGGAGGCCGCCGACCAGCGCGTCAGCGCCCTCAACACCAAGGCCAAGCCCGTTGGACAGTTGCCGCTCGCGCCCGAGCCGAAGCCGGACGCGCCGCCCGCCACGAAGTATGTGGACGTTGCCAACAACAATCTTTTTTCGAAGGACCGCAACCCCAACGTCGTCGTCGAACCCACCGTGGTGGAAAAACCCAAGCCGATGCCGCCGCTGCCCGTCGTTTACGGCGTGATGGGGCTGCCCAGCGGAGTTAAGGCGCTGATGGCCGACAAGGCCGATGCGCCCAGCAAATCCGTCAAGGCGGGCGATACGATCGGGGATTTTACGATCGCCTCCCTCGATACCCGCAACGTGGTTTTCAAGTGGGAAGGGAAAGACATCTCGCGAAAAATCGACGATCTGATGGACCGCTCCACGCGCGCGGCCCCGGGCGCGGGAAACTCGCCCCCGCCGCCTCCACCGCCGCCGTCCGTGGCATCAGTCGCGCAGTCGCAGCCGCAACAGCAGCAGGTGAACAATCCCCCGCCGCCCCCTCCGTCGAACAACGCCCGGATGGGCGCGGAGGTCGGGACGGCTTTACAGTCGGAAAGAGTTTGCCAGCCGGGCGATACGTCGCCCGCCGGCGCAGTGGTTGACGGTTATCGCAAAGTCGTTGTCGTAACCCCGTTCGGCAACAGCTGCCGCTGGGTGGCCGTCCGGTAGTGCCGATCGATATGAAATCTCAAGGAGCTTCAAAAATGCTACGAATGTTTTCTGCCAGGTTTGTGTTCGCGGTCGCCGTCTTCGCACCCGCGGTCCTCAGTGCGGGCCAGAACGCCCAAACCAAAATGCCCACCAAGCCTTCCGTGAAGCTCGAACTTCCGGCCAGTGCCGTGGCGAATCCGGATGGGACCTGGTCCTACAAAGACAAACAGGGAAAACACTGGACCTATATGAAGACCCCGTTCGGTCTCACCCGGCTTGCGGCCAGTGGCGCGACGGCCGCCAGGATGCCAACCGGAATCCCGAAGGGCGCGGTTCGCAACGCGGACGGAAGTTTCACCGCGACTGAAAAGGACGGCAAGAAGTGGGAATACCACGAAACTCCCTTCGGAATTTCACGCACCCCCGCCGCCGTCGCCGCACCCGAGCTGAAGGTAACCGATAAGGGCGACACCGTCCGGTTCGAACGCATTGGCCCCATGGGTCCGTCCGTCTGGGAGAAGAAGAAAACAGATCTGAACGACGAGGAACGCAAAGCCTGGGAAACGCGTCCGGCGAGCGCGCAGACCGCCCGGCCCGAATAACATGAACAGAATCCTGGCCGGCATTTGTACTCTCACCTTACTGGCAGCCACTGGAAGCAGCCAGGCCCCTGCGCCCGCTGCCCCTGCTCAAACTGCGCCGGCTCAAACAGCGCCCGCACAGCCGGAGCCCACGGTACCGGGCGGTTTGAATCTGAATAACGCCTCGTTGCTCGAAGTCATCAACATGCTGGCGCAGGACCTGCATCTCAGCTATGTTCTCGACTCCAGCGTGCGCGGCGGTACCGTCACGATCAACACTTACGGAGCGATCCGCGATGTCGACCTGCGTCCGCTGCTCGAAACCATTCTGCGCATGAACAACCTGGCGATGGTGCAGGCCGGCAATATCTATCGCATCATTCCCATTGCCAATATCGCGCGCCAGCCCGTCAGTCCGGTCCGCGAAACCGATCCCTCGAAGATTCCCGACGATGAGCGGCTCGTTCTGAATCTGGTGTTTCTGCGCTACGTTTCTTCCACGGAGATGCAGAAGATTCTGACTCCGTTCATCGGCGACGGCGCGCAACTGACCAACTACGAAGCCGCGAATCTTCTGATCGTTCTCGACAACAGCCGCAACATGAAACGTACCCTCGAACTCATTAATATGTTCGACAGCGATACGTTCGCCGGCCAGCGCGTCCATTCGTTCGATGTCAAGAATGGCCGCCCCAGCGACCTGACCAAAGAGCTCGACGAAATTTTCAAAGCGTATGCGCTGGCGGGAGACAGCGGCAAGAGCCCCATCCATTTCCTTCCGATCGACCGCATCAACACGATCCTCGCGGTTTCGCCCAATCCGGCAACGTTCGACGAAGTGGAGAAGTGGATTCAGAAACTCGACATTCCTTCGAAGGTGACAGCGGGCTCGATCGATAACTACGTTTACAGGCTCCGCTATGCGCGCGCCGAAGTGGTCGGCTCGGTCGTGATGCAGCTCTACGGCGGGCCGCCCAGCAACCTCTCGAGCGGTCTCTATGGCGGCATGCCCGGCAACTCCAGCTATCCGGCTAGCGGGTATGGGGGGGCGGGGTACGGCCAAGCGGGCGCCTATCCGGGGGGCGGTTACAACGGAGCCCCCGGCCAGTCGGGAGCCGGAGGCTACGGCGCCTATCAGAACAATATGTACCAGGGGGGCAGCTACCCCAATAACATGCAAAACACCGGACAGTATCAGCCGACCGGCGCCGGCGTCGCGCCTTCAACGGGTCTCGGAACCGTGCCATCGATCGGGGCAAACGGCCTCGCTGGCGGACTCGGTCAGGACCGGACCGGGACCTATCTCGGCGCGCCGATGGGTGGTTTCGGGGGCGGCGGATACGGATACGGTTACAACGGGCCGCGCATCATTCCCAATCCTTTCGACAACACGCTTCTCGTACAAGGCACGCCGCAGCAGTGGGAACAGATCCGGCACCTTCTCGAACAGCTCGACATCGCGCCGCGCCAGGTCCTGATCGACGCCAAGATTTACGAAGTCGATCTCACCGGAAATCTTTCCTACGGCGTCGAATCGTTCCTGCAGAAAAGCAACACAACAAACTCTCTGGTTCCCGGGCACCAGGCACTCGGCTCCAGCACGCCCACCAGCGGCCTGGGCGGCGGCGCGGGCCTCTCCCTAACAGCAGGCATGCTCGTCGGGCAGAGCCGCCAGTTGCTGGCGCTCCTGCAGGCGAACGAATTCAGTTCGAAGACCAAGGTGCTGTCATCCCCCAGTATCATTGCGACGGACAGCATCCCGGCCTCCATCACGGTGGGCGATTCGGTTCCCACCTTGAGTTCCGTCGCGGCATCCAACGTGCAGCAGAACGGGAATTCGCTGTTCACCAATACCATTCAAAACACCAGCACCGGCATCGGGCTGAACATCCTTGCCCGTGTCACCGCGGGCGGAGTTGTCACGATGGTGATCACGCAGAACGTGACCGCACCCGAGCCAACCACCAGCAGCAGTATCGACTCGCCCTCTTTCTCGCAGCGCAATGTCAGCACGCAGGTGACAGTGGAAGACGGCGACACGGTTGCGATCGGCGGCATCATCACCGAAAACACCACCGCCACCACATCGGGTATCCCGATCCTCGATCGCATTCCTTACATCGGCGCAGCGTTCGGCACGAAGTCCAGCACGAAACAGCGAACCGAGCTGATCGTATTCCTGACGCCGCGCGTTATCTATGACACTACCCAGATGACCGACGCCACCGACGACCTCAAGGAAAAAGTCCGCGGCTTGCGCAAGATGATCGGCAAAGATTAAGCTGGTTGCGGCATGCCACCGGCCACGGCGGCGTCCGCGGTCTCCGGACCGCGCACGCTGATCCGGAATGCCCGCCAGTTGCTTACGCTGCGCGGCGCGAGCGGATCCCGCCGAGGGTCCGCGATGTCTGACCTTCAAATCATTCCGAACGGCGCGCTGCTGGTTCATAACGGCGTCATCGAAGAGGCAGGCCCCACACGCCGCGTGGAAAATCTGGCGGCCGCCCGGAACGCCCGCGAAATCGATGCCTCGGGGCGCATCGTCATGCCCGCATTTGTGGACCCCGACATCGCGCTGGTGGTGCCGCCGCAGATAACCCGGAGCCATGGAGAAATCGCCGAAGAGAGCCTGGCGATCCGCGTCACTTCGCGCCGCAATGTCGAAATCAGAGCCGCCGCGGCGGGAATGGAGAGGGCCCGCTACGGCTGCGTGACAGCGGGCGCGCACACGGCATGCGCGGCCGATCTGAAGAGTACGCTCAAGATTCTGCGCGCGCACCGGACCCTGCAACTGAAACCTCTTCGGATACGTTCTGTCCTTTCGTGGAACGGCATTCCGGACGACGAACTGACCTCGAAGTGGTTCCCGTCCGTTCGCAAGAATAAGCTGGCCACCGTAGTCGATCTGCCCGTCGACGGGGATGAACTGCCTCATGCCGCCGCGCTGGCCGCATCGGTAGCGGGCTTTGCTTTGCGCTTCCGCTCCCCCCGCCAACTCTCGCCGGAAGCCCTGCAGCTTGCTCTTTCCGGTGGCGCGATTTCGATTGTCGCGCCGGTTGAAGCACCGACAGTATTCCTCGCGCCTCTGGCAGCAATTGGCTGCGTCCGCGTCATTCCCGCTTCAGGCGCGCTGGAGGACGATACTCCAGGCATCGAGACGCCCGGTTTCAGGACAGCCAATATTAAAGCCGCCAACATCCGGGCGGCCATTGACGGCGGAGCGGCGATCGCGCTTTCCTCCAGCTTCCGCTCGCGCTCCGTGTCTTCGTTCAATATGCAGTTTCTTCTCTATCTGGCGGTGCGCCACTTCGACATGACGGCCGAAGAGGCGATCACGGCGACCACGTATAACGCCGCCTGTTCCCTTCGCATGTCGCACGTTACCGGATCGCTTGAGCCCGGCAAGTCGGCCGACCTGATCATGCTGGACGTGCCGGATTACCGGGATCTCCCGCGCCGCGCCGGACATCATGACCTGACCCTGGTGATGCGCGCGGGCGGCATTGTTTCGAGGCACGCCGGACCATTAATTCTGGATTAACCCGGCAACGGCTTGTGACCACCATCGTCCTTCACCGTGAGGTGACGCATATGCGAAAGTACATCAGCCGGATCTTCCCTGTTACGCTGCCGCTGGCGGCGGTGCTGCTCGCCGGATTCAACGCCACGCCGGCTTTCAGTCAGCGTTACGAGAGCCCGTACGACAGTCCTTACGGCGACAGAGACCGCGCCCGTCAGGACCGGGCTTTGTTCGACAGGGCCCGCATGGATCTCGATCGCGCGAGCAATTATCCCTATGCGTCCCGCGCCGACCGCAAGCGCTTCGACGAAGCCCGGCGCGAATTGTTCGACTTCGCAAGCCGCTTCGATCAGGGCCGGTACGAACGTCATGAACTCGACGAGGCGATCGACCGGATCAACCGGGTGGTGCGGGAGAATTCACTCGATCCGCGGGATCGCGGCGCGCTCGAAGACGACTTGCGGCGCATGCGGGACTACCGGGAATTTCGCAGCCACCTGCGGTGAACTTAATCTCCCGCGGTTGCGGTCAAACGATCGCCCGCGGGTAAGGTGCGGGGCTCGACCCCGAAGGCGGCCTTGTAAAGCGCGGCGAAGCCGGGGACCGGTCCGCGCGCGAGGTACATCGGGACATAGCGCCCTTCCTTGACCCGGACCTGTCCACGGGACTCGCAGTCGATCAAGCCCCGCAGCAGCGTGCAAGTCCGTTCCGAAATATTCACGCGTCCCGGCGCGCCGCTCGATTCCATGCGCGAGGCGAAGTTAACGGTGTCGCCCCAGATATCGAATGCGAACTTGCGTATCCCCACCACCCCGGCAACGACGGGTCCGCTGTTGAGACCGATGCGAATATCCCACCCGGTGCCAAGCGTCGTCGCGAGGCCTTTCACCACCTCGGCCATTTCAAGCGCGGCCAGCACGGCATCCACCGCATGCGAAGCGCGCGGTTCGGGGAGGCCGGCGGCGAACATGTAGGAATCGCCGATCGTCTTCAGTTTTTCCAGACCGTGGCGCGCGACGATTTCATCGAAGGCGGTGAAGTACCAGTTCAACGCATCCACCAGCTCCCCCGGAGGCATCTTCTCGCTGGATAACGTGAAGCCTACGAAATCGGTGAAACACACCGTAACATCGTCGAAGCCCACGGGCCGCACCGCGCCGTTTGCCTTCAATTCATCGGCGACCTTGGCGGGCAGGATGTTCAGCAGCAGCGACTGGCTCTTGCGTTCCTGTTCGTGAATCTCATCGCGCTGGTGGCGAATCTCGACCGTGCGCTCCTCAACGATGTTTTCCAGGTGCTCCTTTTCTTTCTCGAGGTGCCCGGTGCGCCAGCGCACGATGCCCCACACGCCGAGCGCAACCAGCACGGCGTAAACGGAGTACGCCCACCACGTGCGATACCACGGCGGCGCGACGCTGAACGAGAGTGACGACTCGCTGTTCTGTTCGATCACAACTCCGTGCGGGGTTCGGGCACGCACGCGGAACTGGTAGCCGCCTTCGGGAAGATGGGTATAATCCCTGCGCGTCTGACGGGTCCACGGCGACCACCCGCGGTCGCTGCCGTCGAGCTGCGACTGATACTCGACCGCGGCGGGATCTTCATAAAACGGCGCGGCGAATTCGAAGTGGAGATTGTTGTCGCTCCACGGCAAACGGCGCGACTGGAACATGCCCGAACCGCCATACAGCGTGTCTCTGTCGGCGATCTGGATCAGGCGCGTCAGAACGCTGAGGTCCTTATCGGGATCCCCCGCAAGGTTCCGGTCCCAGCGATAGAGCACGCGCTTGTCGCCCGTCGCCCAGGCGGTTCCGTCGCTGTCCAGAGACATGCCGTAAATCTCTTTGATGCCGGCGGCCTGCAGGGGCATCGGATACCACTTGTATCCGCTCGATTGCTTCAGCATTATGCCGTGATACTTCGCGCCGGTTACCCAGACGTTCCCGGCGAGGTCTTCGAAGATGTTGAAGACGTCAGGGCTGTGGACCCCGGCGAACTGGCCGCCCAGACTGGGATCCGGTCTGAAGGACCTGCCGTCGTCACTCAGTCGCAGAAGCCCTTTCGAAGTCGCAAAGGTGACGTGGCCCTGCAGGCGGCGGGCGTTGATCCAACCGGCTGGAACGCCCTGCGCAGCTGCGAACTTCTCCGCTTGCGCTGGCTGCTGGCTGAAGTCGATTCGCCAGATCGCGTTGCGCGTGGTGGCCCAGACTTTGCCGTCGGCGTCTTCGAGGACGCTGCGAAACTCCTCCGCTGGAGGTGCGAATGCACCGGCCCTCGACCACGTGTTTCCAGCGCGGCGCAGCATCAACACGCCCTCTTTACCGGCCGAATAAATGATGGAAGGATCGCGGAGAGAGGCGGAAACATCGTAGGCAGGCTGGGGACGGCTGCTTTGGAAAACCACCGATGCCCGATCTCCCGATACCGAAAAAATCCCCACCTCTGTGGCCGCGAGCAGCCGATCCGGGCCGGGCAGCAGTGCCTCGACGGTGGCATTGATGCCGGCGATTCGCTCGAAGCGCGGTGGAAGACCTGGCGCGGAAACCATCCGAAAAAGGCCGGTGGTGGAGCCCGCGTAGATTGAGCCGCCGTACCGGGCGAGGGAGTTTACATCGCCTTCGAGCCCGATGCTCGCGTCATACCGGGAGAGGCCGCTGTTGAATCGCGCCAGTCCTCTTTGTGTGGCCAGCCAGACGCCGCCCTGCCGGTCGGCGAAGATGTAGCCGACATAATTATCCGGCAGACCGTTCGCAGTCGAGATGAAACGATCCAGCGCCCCCTGATGACTGAGGAGAGCAAGGCCTCCGTAGCGGGTGCCTGCGGCGATTTCGCCATCCGGCAGGACGCGGATTGTATACAAGGAATTCTTTGCGAACCAGGAATCCGCGCCGGTGGGAAAGCTCTTCACGTCTCCATTCGCATCGAGACGGAACAGCCCTACCGGACTGGCGATGAGCGCGCCGTCATCGAACGAGACCGCATCGGTGACACCGATTTTGGTGAAAGGCGCGCCGCCCGCGATGGACGTCAGTCGATCGCCCTGCATCCGCAGCAATCCCTGTTCGCGGGTCTTTACATACAAACCATTGAGCACGTATACCGCGCGGCCGAAATTGCTCGCGGGCTTCCATATTTTTATGGACTCGTCCGGATTGAGACGGAACAGTCGTTCGTAGGCGCTGAAATAAATCCCCTGCGGCGTGGAGAGAATTCGCCAGACATCGGAGAAGCGCCGGTCCGCGGCCGGAACCTTGTCCAGCAGGGAAACGAATTTGCTTTGGCCGGTTGAATCCGGCTGGAGAAATCCGAAGTCTCCGACGCCGCCGACGTAAACATTGCCGCGAGGTCCTATGGCGAGGGATCTTGCGAAGGAACCGTTTTTGAGATGAATCGATCTCCACGACTGGCCGTCGAATTCGAGCACGCCGTCGGAATTGCCGATGTACATGACGCCGCGCGGGTCCTGTGCGATGGCCCAGTTCTGCGGATTGGCGCCGTATTGATCGGGCGTGTAGTACTGAAAAACAGCAGAACCTGTTTCAGGATTCAGTCCGGCTTGAAGAGGAATAACCGCCGGCAGGAGAGACGCCCAGAGGAACCAACGGACGCCCGATCTCTTACTTCGGGTCATGCTGCAACTTCAGGCTACACCTTTCGGCCGCGGAACGCTTTGCTCCGGCGCAGGAAATAGACAAGCAACAGCGCGCCACCAAGAAGAACGAAGGTGCCTGGCTCCGGGATGGCGGGAGGGGGTATCACGTCGGGCGCGCTGGTTGTGCCATCGAAGCCGGATCCCAGCGGGCCGGCATCGCCGTTGAGCTGAATCACCGTATCGACGCTGGCGAAAGCGAAGGCGGGCGGGTTGAAGGTCAGCGATGCGCTCAATACTCCCGGCGGGGGAAGTGTGGAAACCTGCAGCGTTTGCGGCGCTGAAATGTGATTGGTATTCGGGCCCGCCGTGGGCGGCGTTGTGCACTCCAGCGCGCCGGCATCGGTATACGCGAAAAATGAATCGGTACAGTAGTTCTGGGTGATGGTGACATCGCCGAAAGGCGGATCCATCCCGAGCGAAGCGCCGTCCGCGACCGGACCTGCATCGATTACAAAAAACCAGTCAATGTAATAGGTCGCCGAGTTCCCGGCGGCAACCCGGAAGGGATCGCTCGCGGTACCGGCCACGCTGCTGAGAGGTGTGAGCTCGAAGCCGCCGCCCAGTCCATTCACTCCGGCGACCGGGGTGACTTGAACCAGCGAAGGATCGAGGTTGAGCGAGGAGGTGAAATCCGTATAGTTGAGAATGCCCACCGAGCATTCGAAGGGCACGTTGTAACTGCCCACCGGCGTCAGGGATTCGTATTGCGCGAGTGTGCCGGCCAGACACGCGGGCGCAAGATTCCCGGCTTGCAGGCTTGAGACCGCAACCAGACTTGCCAGGCTTCCAGCGAAAAGAAATAGGTTTCGTGCCACTTGACTAGATCGATTAAGGCAGGTTGATTCGCTGTTGGCAACTTGCGCTGGTGACATATTTTACGAAGGCACGAAGTTGGGATTTATAAGACATTTCGGGAAAGAAATGAACCGCACGATACCGCGCCAATACGCGTGGGATAGATACCAGTAATATTGATTCATGCGTTTGCTTTTCGCCTTCTCTCTGCTTGTCACGCTTGGTTTGCAAGCCGCCGACCCAACGCCCTCGCTGCGCGGGTATCCGCAAACAGCAGCGACTGCTGAAATCCAATGGGAAAAGAAATTCCGCGAGATTCCGGATCCGGCGCGGCTGCGCGAAAATATGCGCCGGCTTACAGCGCGTCCGCACCACGTGGGCTCGCCGTATGACAAGGACAACGCCGAATGGATTCTGTCCAATCTGAAGTCCTGGGGACTTGACGCGAAGATTGAGACCTTCGATACGCTCTTCCCGACGCCGCAGGAACGTTCTCTCGATCTGCTCGAACCGGTGAAGTACAAAGCAAAGCTCGAAGAGCCCGCGCTGCCGGAAGATCCGTCGAGCAACCAGAAGAGCGAGCAACTGCCTTCCTACAACGCCTATTCCATCGATGGCGATGTCACCGGAAACGTGATCTACGTGAACTACGGCGCGCCCGCCGATTACGAGGAACTGGAACGGCATGGCATTTCGGTGAGCGGCAAAATCGTGCTGGTGCGCTACGGACAGACGTGGCGCGGCATTAAGCCCAAACTGGCGGCGGAGCACGGCGCCATCGGTTGCCTGATTTATTCCGATCCGCGCGACGACGGCTTTTATCGCGCCGAAGCTTACCCGAAAGGTCCCATGCGGCCGCCGTTCGGAGTGCAGCGCGGCAGCGTGATGGACATGCCGGTACAGCCGGGCGATCCGCAAACACCGGGCATCGGCGCGACTCCCGGAGCGACGAAGATTCCGCTCAGCCAGGTCGCCACCCTGACCAAAATTCCGGTGATGCCGATTTCATATGAAGACGCCGAACCGCTGTTGAAGAACCTGGGCGGCGATGTGGTTCCGGAAAACTGGCGAGGCGGGCTGCCCTTCACGTATCACATGGGACCCGGACCCGCCAAAGCGCATCTGCACCTGAAATTCAACTGGGACCGCAAGCCGCTCTACAACGTGGTGATGCGCATTCCCGGATCGAAGTATCCCGATGAGTGGGTGATTCGCGGCAATCATCATGACGGGTGGGTAAACGGCGCGGCCGACCCGGTGGCCGGGGTGAGTCCCGAGATGGAGGAGGCACGCGCGCTGGGTGAACTGGTGAAGCAGGGGTGGAAGCCGGAGCGTACCATCATCTACTGTTTCTGGGACGGTGAGGAACCTGGCCTGCTGGGATCCACGGAATGGGTGGAGGCGCACGACGCCGAACTGCGGCAGCACGCTGTCGCCTACATCAATTCGGACGGCAATGGCCGCGGCGTATTCAGCGCGGAAGGATCGCATACCCTGGAGAATTTCGTGAACGGCGTCATTAAAGATATACAGGATCCCGAAACAAACATGAGTGTCTGGAAACGGCAGCGTCTCGCCGACATCGCGAGAGCGCCCGCCGAGCGCCGCGGAGAAATCCGGGGACGCGCGGACACAAGAATCGGTGCGCTGGGTTCCGGCTCCGATTACTCGCCTTTTATCGATCATCTTGGCATCGCCAGCGTGAACATCGGCTACGGCGGAGAGGACCAGGGGAGCGGCCAGTATCACTCGATCTACGACGATTTTTATTACTACACGCACTTCATGGATACCGATTTCGCATACGGCAAGACGCTCGCCCAGACGGGCGGGACCATGATGATGCGCCTGGCGGATGCCGAAGTTCTGCCGTTCCAGTTCACCGGCTTCGCGGATACGGTGCATACGTACATTACCGAGATCAAGCGGCTCGCCACCGAGCAGCGCGCGCAGATCAAGGAGCGCAACGCCGAACTGGAAGACGGGACTTACATGGCGCTGGCGGATCCGAAGAAGAAAATGACTCCGCCTTCGAAGGAGCCGTTGCCGCCATACGTGAATTTTGCGCCGCTCGATAATGCGGCCGACGAGCTGACTCGGGCGGCGAAGGCCTATGAGAAGGCTTTCATGGCGGCGGGCGAACAGGCGCAGGCTTCGGTGAACGCCAGGCTGATCCGGAGCGAGCGGGTTTTAACGGATAAAGGCGGCTTGCCCAATCGTCCGTGGTTCGAGCATTTGATTTATGCGCCCGGATACTACACTGGTTACGGTGTAAAAACCATTCCAGGCGTGCGGGAGGCCATTGAGCAAAAGCGTCCGCTGGAAGTGGAACAGCAGGTAACGCGCGTTTCCAGAGCCTTGCAGAACGAAGCAGACCTGCTGGACGCGGCGGCAAAGGAAGTTGCAATACGAAAATAAGTGATTCAGGTACGTCAGAAGAGTACGTGTGCCCGTTGAAGATTCGCAATTGACCAGCAGCCCTTCCACGAAGACAAGGGTCATCGTCGCCACGACGGTGATGCTGTCGTTCATCTCCTTCTGGAGAGCGGCGGCGATCGTGCTGAGCGATCTGGCTTCTTCGGCTTATTATGCCGGTGGCATAGCCGAGACGCAGATCGGCAAATCGGCTCCCTGGTTCATTCTGGCCATCATGCTGTTCTCGTACGCGGTGCGTGCGATCTATGTGGAGAGCTGCGGCATGTTTGTGCGCGGCGGCGTCTACAAAGTGGTTCACGAGGCGATGGGCGGGACCTTGGCCAAGGTTTCCGTTTCGGCCCTGATGTTCGACTACATTCTTACCGGGCCGATCAGCGGCGTGAGCGCGGGGCTGTACCTGGCGGGAATTCTGAATGAGACAGGCGAACGGATGCAGATCCCGTTTCTTCATTTCTATCCGCCTTATTTCGCGGCCGGTTTCGCCGTGCTCGCGACGTTGTATTTCTGGCGCAAGAACATCGTCGGCATGCATGAATCCAGCCTGAAAGCGCTCCGCATCATGCAGGTCACAACCGTCATGGTGGTGATCCTGATCGCGTGGGCGCTGCTCACTATGGCGCTGCACGGATTTCAACCCGTACCGCTGCCGGTAAAAGAAAACCTGCACCTGAGCGACGAATCACTCGGCTGGCTGAAGGGGACGATCGCGCCGACCATTACGGCTGTGGCGATCATGATCGGGCTGGGGCACTCGCTGCTGGCGATGAGCGGCTTTGAAACGCTGGCGCAGGTCTACCGCGAACTGGATTCGCCGAAGCTGAAAAATCTGAAGCGCGCCGGCAATGTCATTTTCCTGTACAGCATGCTGTTCACGTCGCTGGCGTCGTTTTTCGCCGTGATGCTGATTCCGGATTCCGAGAGGCCGAAATATCTGGATAATCTGCTGGGCGGGTTGACGATGTTTCTGGCAGGTCCTTCGACGCTGAAACTGCTGTTCCATGTTTTCGTGGTCGTGGTTGGAACGCTGATCCTGGCGGGGGCGGTGAATACCGCCATTATCGGCTCGAACGGCGTGCTGAACCGGGTGGCCGAAGACGGGGTTTTGCCCAACTGGTTCCGGCAGCCGAACCGTAAATTCGGGACCACCAGCCGGCTGATCAACACGGTGGTGATTCTGCAGATCTTCACAATCGTGATGAGCCGCGGGGATGTGAACCTGCTCGGCGAAGCCTATGCGTTCGGCGTCGTCTGGAGTTTCTCGTTCAATGCGCTTTCGGTGCTGGTGCTGCGCTTCAAACAACCCGAGGCCCGGGAATGGAAGGTGCCGCTGAATTTCCGCATCCGGGGCGTGGAGATTCCGGTCGGCCTCGGCCTGATCACGATATTCCTGTTTACTCTTGCGTGCATCAATTTGTTTACGAAGGAACTGGCGACGATCGCGGGAATCTCGTTCACCTTCGTGTTCTTTCTGGTCTTCACCATATCGGAAAAGATCAACCGGGCCGAACACGCGCGCCGGAACCAGGGCCAGGAGCATTTCCGGCTGGATGAGAGCGAAGATGTTTCGCATCAGCAGATAAAAGCGCGGCCTGGCAACGTGCTGGTGGCGTGCCGCAATCCCAACCACCTCGAACACCTGGAGAAGATCATCGAAAAGACCGATACCCGAAGGGTGGATATCGTGGTGCTGTCGGTACACCGGGTAACCGCGGCGGCATCGGGCGAATACGATCTCCGGGCCGGGCAGATCTTCGCGGCAGCCGAGCAGGACCTGTTTACGCACGTGGTGACCATCGCCGAAAAGGCGGGCAAACACGTGGAACTTCTGGCGGTGGCGGCGGCCGATCCGTGGCTGGGCATCGTGCAAACGGCGCAACGGCTGCAGTCATCGCGGATCGTTTGCGGCTTGTCGCCGGTGTTCGCAAATAATCCGGCTGAACAGGGAAAAGTAGTGGGCGAGGCCTGGGAATCCCTGGAGCCACCGCGTCCCTCCCTGTCGCTGGAAATCGTACTGCCGGACCCCAACGAGTCAATCTTCTTTAACCTGGGTCCGCATCCGCCGCGCCTGTGGCCGGAGGACGTGGACCGGGTGCATCGTCTGTGGCTGGAGTTGTCGACGCGCGCCAACGGGACCAAACTGCATCATCGGGACATCATCGGAGTGGCGCTGAACCGGCTGGAGCATCAACTGCACTCCGAGCAATCGGAAGAGGTGCTGAATGACATCGACGCGGAGATAAGCCACCATCCCGCGGAGCCTCCGCTGCTGATTCCTCCGAAACGAGGACTCGCCGCCGGGGCATCGCGCAATGCGAAAGAATCCTCCTAGAGGCGGACGCGCAGGGTGGAGGCAACCCGTTCCAGGTTCCATTCGTATACAGTGGAAATAGCCTATGTTCAGCTGGATATGCCCGCAATGCGGACGCGACGTTCCACCCTCGAAATCGGAATGCCCTGATTGCGCGGAGCGCGCCAAGGCAGCGGCCGCGGCGGGTCCGCCCGCTTCCGCTCCGGCCCCTTTTGTAAACGAAGCCGCGCCGCCGCCCCCTCCGCAGGGCTGGCAAACACAGCCGCCGCAGGGTTGGCAGCAGCCTGCCCCGCCGCCTCCACCGGCCGCTCCGGCGTGGCAACCGCCTCCAGCGCCTCCATTTGCCGGGCCGCCGCAGCCGCAGGCCTGGCAGCCACAGCAGACTACTACTCAGACGCCGGCGCAAGCCTGGCAGCCGCCAACTCAGCAGTCGTGGCAACCGCCCGCGCCGCAACCCATGGCACAACCCATGGCACAGGCCTGGCAGCCCCCACCCCCGCCGCCGGCTTCACATGCCGCACCGCCTCCACATGTTCCACAACCTCAGATGCCGCCACCTCATCTTCAACCTCCGGCCGCCGCATGGGCGATACCGCCGGAGGAGAGCAAGGGCACGCCGGCATGGCTGATGGGGATTGGGTTCGCCGCCGGATTTATGGTGCTTCTGGCGCTGGTTTATTTCGGGATCCAGCATTTCGGTTCCACCCCGGCGGAGAAAACGGGCGTTGAAAACCCGGCCAACGCGTCCAAGCAGAAGGTCACCAATCCGCTGCAGAAGTACGTTGAGGTAGCCGGACTGCGAATGATCACCGAGGGAAAACAGCCGGTGGTCAAATTCATCGTGGTGAATCATTCTTCGGCAGAGATCGCGGATCTGGCCGCCAATGTGACGCTTTGGGCGAGCACTTCGAGGTCGGAGGAAGACTCCATCGGGTCGTTCAAATTCACGCTCCCGGGCATTGGCCCGAATGAATCGAAGGACCTGACGGCGCCGCTCAAGACGAAGCTGAAACCTTACGAGATGCCGGACTGGCAGAACGCGGTGGCGGAGATTCAGATCACTTCGCCGCCGGCTCCCTAATACTTCGCCGCCGGCTCCTTAAGCGGCACGAAGCGCGCATTTTCACGGTCTTTACGGGCGTTTTCGACATCGAAGGCCTGCCCGTGGATGACGATCCAGACCCCGGGCGGCAGAGTGCGGGCGGCGAACAGGGCTTCGGTCAGGTTCTGCAGTCCGTCGGAACGTTCGAAGCCGAGCGGTGTCATCGCGCCGGTCAGAATTACGGGATGCGGCAGCGGTCCCAGGTTTCGTTTCAGCAGTTGTCCGGTCTGAACTATGGTGTCGGTGCCGTGCGTGATCACGACCGGGGCGTCCGAGATTTTATCGCGAACGACCGACAAGACCTGCTGGCGGTCTGCGTCCGTCATTTCGAGACTGTCTTTGTTCATCAAAGGCGTGACCTCGATCGCGGAATCGGGGAGGCGCAAGAGCCGGAGGTAGCGGTCGATCTTGGCAGCGAGGTTTTCCACCTGCCCTGTTTGCTCCGAATAGACCTTCTCGATAGTGCCGCCGGTGGTCACCAGGTGAATTTTCATGCGTCCCGTTTCTATAAGCCCAAGCTCAGGATAACCGTGCTATATTGGATTTTCATGATCCGCCGCAGCTATTTTGGTTACTGGTTTTGGAGCCCCACACCATAGTGGCGTTGGTTTAAATCGTTTTTAGTTGTACAAAACCAACCCACTCCACGGAGTGGGTTTTTTATTTTAGGGAAGGTTTTTTCAATGATCATTTCGATGCGGCCGCACGCGACCAAAGAGGAGGTGGACTATGTCCGCGAAAGAATTCAGGACTTCGGATTTAAAGTTCACTCCATTGAAGGCGAGGAAAGAGTTGTGATCGGCGTGGTGGGAGTGGGCGGCGATGTAACGGCCTGCCTCGAATCGCTGGAAGCCACGCCGGGCGTGGAACGCGCCATGCGAATTTCGGCGCCCTATAAATTCGTCAGCAAGGAATTCCGCAAGGAACGCACGGTGATCCGCGTGGGCTCGGCGGACATCGGCGGCGACGAGTTTGTCACAATGGCCGGCCCGTGTTCGGTGGAGAGCGAGAAGCAGATCATGGAAACCGCCGAAGCCGTAGCCGCGGCGGGCGCGAAGATCCTGCGCGGAGGCGCTTTCAAGCCGCGCACTTCGCCCTACGATTTCCAGGGCATGGAGGAGGAAGGCCTGCGGCTGCTCGCGAAAGCGCGCGAAGCCACCGGTCTTGCGGTCATCACGGAAGTGATGAGCGACCGCGATGTCGATATGGTGGCCGATTATGCGGACATTCTGCAGATCGGCGCGCGCAACATGCAGAATTTCGCGCTGCTGAAAGTGTTGGGGAAGTGCGGCCGTCCCATATTGCTGAAGCGCGGCCTCAGTTCGACGATTAAGGAACTGCTGATGTCGGCCGAGTACATCGTGGCGCACGGGAATTCCCAGGTGATGCTTTGCGAGCGCGGCATCCGCACCTTTGAAACCGCGACGCGCAATACATGCGATATTTCGGCGGTCCCGGTGCTCAATGAGTTGACGCATCTGCCGGTGATTCTCGATCCCAGCCATGCGACGGGAAAACGCAGCCTGGTTCCGGCTCTGGCCAAGGCGGGCGTGGCGATCGGCGCGGATGGCATGATTGTGGAAGTGCATCCCTGCCCCGAGAAAGCCATCAGCGATGGCGCCCAGTCCCTGACGATTCCGGGTTTCCGCGACATGATGCATCAGCTTGAACCGCATATGGAACTTTGGAAACAGGAGCGTATGGCCGAGATGACCGTAGCGGTTTGAGGATTCCTAAACCATCCGCGGTAGTTCAGCTAGCCGGGTTGATTGTGGTGGCATTCGGGGCCGCAGCCGGCTTTGCGTGGTACAACCTGCATCGCACGAATGCGTTTTTCGAACCGCATGCGCTGCTCGGGCGCTTCCCTCAGGAAGAAGCGGCGGTGATGAGCGTCGACGTGGCGTTGCTGCGGCAAACGGGTTTGTTGACTGCGTCCAAAGCGCCTCTGGAATCGGACTATAAGCAATTCCTTGACGGAACCGGGTTCGATTACAAGCGAGATCTCGATTTTTTGATGGCCTCGTTTTCGGGCAAGGGGAATTTCTTTATCGCGCGCGGGCGTTTCGACTGGAAGAAGATACGCGATTACACGGCGAAACAGGGCGGGTCGTGTTACCGGGAGCTTTGCCGTGTGCAGGGGAGCGCTCCGGACCGGCACATTTCTTTTCTGCCGCTGCGGGATGACGCGATGGCGCTGGCGGTGAGCACCAACGATCTGGCGGTGACGGCGCTGACAAATCCGGGGCAGCCTGTGGCGACGGCGCTGCCTTCGGCTCCGGTGTGGATTTCGATTCCGGGCGCGGAATTGCGCAGGCCAAACACCTTTCCACCGGATCTTCGGCTGATGCTTTCGGCGCTGCAGACGGTGGACCGGGTGACGATTACGATCGGGCCGGCCGGGTCGGGGAATAATCCACCAGGGATTGAGGCGCGGCTGGAGACGACATGCCGGACGGCGGGCGATGCCGACGTGCTGATCAGCCAGTTGCGGACGACCACGTCGACCCTGAAGGAAGCGGTCAAACGCGACAAAGATGCGCAAAAGGACGAGCTGGCGACGACGCTGACCGAAGGCAGTTTCGATCAGAGCGACCGCAGGGTGGTTGGGAAGTGGCCGATCCGGAAGAATCTGCTGGATTCGCTGACGGACGGGATCTAACTGGTCTACGATTTTGAAAGAGCCGGATCAGGCTGTCCCCTTCGCGGGAGACATTTTCGCAGGATTTCTCTAATCAGCGCACTCTTCCTCAGCGCTTTGCCGATAGCTGCCCAAAATGTTCCCGGCAACGGCTGGAGCAGCTTCGGCCTGCTTCCCTTCCGCGGCTACGATTTCCGGATCATGAAGGCCCCCACGCAGTACATCATGTACTTCACCCATCATGCCGACACCGGAACCTATGAGGGACCCGACACACCTCATGCCCGCGCCTTCTCGCCCGACATGAAGACCTGGACTTTAGACACCGCCGATCTCTGTTCCACCAGCGGCGACCTCTGCAAAGCTGGCATGAATCAGGCTGGCGTTCAACAGCTTCCCGACGGCCGCCTCCGCCTGTTCCAGAACTCAAACGGGAACCTGGTGAGTTTGCTCTCCAGCGACGGAATCGTCTGGAAACAGGAACCGGGCGTTCGCTTTTCCCAAGACACCTCGTCGATATACGAACGCGGAAGCAATTCCTTACAGGTCGCCAGTTTCGTGAACCTGCCCGATGGCAGCGTGCGGATGTATTACAGCGGTGTCGTCGTTAACGGCACACCGGGCACACCCGCCTATTACAACAGCACCTTCGCCAACGGAATGATGCTCAGCGCAATCTCAAAAGACGGGGGACTCACTTTCGCGCGCGAGCCCGGTGTTCGGGTGAATCCCCTGGTCCAGGGGCCCACGGTAAATCTCACTCTTCCGGACGGAACCCCGACCAGCCAGTTCGATGGCACCGACCTCTCGGCCATCGCTGTACAGGAAAATGGCCGCACCGTTTATCGGATCTACGCCCCCAGCCTCACGGATCCCGTCAGCTACTTGAGCACGGACGGTTTGACCCTTGCCCTGGAAGGAACACCGCCCGCCATGGCAGGCGATCCCCGCGCTTTCGTCCTGCCCGACGGACGCACCTGGCTGGTCACCAACCAATACCCGGATGCTTTGGACGACATCCTGGTCTATGGTCCGGAGTCGTTCGCGGTGAACAGCGTGCGCGCGGCCGTTCAGATTTCTACGGTCACCCATTTCCCGGCATTTCGATCGGTCCTGCTCGGTATCAGCGGAACTTCAAATTCCCCTGTAACACTGGACGCTCCTGTGGGTAACGTGGGAAGCTGCCCCGCCCAGCCGTGTTCATTTCATCCCGAATATTATTCGTTTGCTCCGGCGAGCGGTACTCCTCCTTTTTCTACCGTAATGACCTATACGGGGCCGTCAACCCAAGTGGACACGCAGGTCGTTGTGCATGCGAAAGCGGCTGCTTCAATCGCTGCCGGAAATGTCGATTGCATGTCGCAGCTTTTGGGGAGGTCCGATACGACGATTTTCTGCGGAAATTCCCCGGTCACCCTGCCCCTCACCTCGATGACCTTCGGCTTTTCACCCGGCACCGCCGCATACGCGCAGACTTCCAGCATTCTATCGGAGGAACCGGCTATCCGTTCACCGCCGCCTCATCCGTCCCCTGGGCTACTGTGACGCCGGCAAGTGGAACCGCCCCGATGCCGCTTCAGATTAAAGTAGATCCCGCCGGACTGGCGGCCGGGACGTACACCGGCACCGTCACGATCTCTGCTGAAGGAACCGCCGAAGCGATTACCGTAACCGCCACAGTTTCCGCGGGGCCTGTGATTACATCCGTTCAAAACGCAGCCACCCCGGACGGAACATTTGCGCCGAACAGCTTCATTACCGTCTACGGCAGCGGCTTCGCCACAGGCCCGAATTCCTGGAATCCCGTCACTACCCTTCCAACAACACTTGGCGGAGTAACCGCAAAAGTGAATGGCAAAGACGCCTACATCAGCTATGCCGGAACCGGGCAGCTAAACATCCTCGCACCGCCCGACACAGCATCGGGACCGATAACCGTCCAGGTAACCACCGCCGCAGGTTCAGCCACGGGAACCGCAACCCTGGGCGCCGTGGCCCCCGCCTGGTTCACCTACAACATCAACGGACCCACCTGGCTGGCGGCGCTGTTCGGCAATACGGCAACCTACGTCGTTCCCGCCAACACTTTCGGCGCATCCATCCAAACGCATTCGGCGAAAGCGGGCGACTACCTCCAGCTCTATGCCACAGGCATGGGCGCAACGAACCCGCCCGCCCCCAGCGGCGTTGTTCTGCTAACCACCTACCCGCTGGACGACCTTGCTCGCGTGAAACTGACCATTGCGGGACAGCCCATCCCCGTCCTCTACGCGGGACTAACCGCCGCCGGTCTCTATCAGGTAAACATTCAGGTTCCCGCAGGTCTGGGGACCGGCGAACTACCCATCGTGATGACCGTTGACGGACACCCGACGCAACTCGGCGTAACACTGAACTTCCAATAGAAACTGATACAATTCACAGCGATGAAATTGACGCCGATTCTTCTCGCCGCGATCTGTCTTGCGGGCTGCAATGTCACCCCGGCGGGCCCTTTGCAGCACGAATCGCGATCCGTCCCGAAGGACTCCTTCACCAGCCTCAACGCCAACCTCAGCATGGGCTCCGGCACTCTGAAAATCAGCGGAGGTTCGCACGACCTGCTGAACGCCGACTTCGACTACAACGTCGCTGAGTGGAAGCCCGACCTCCAGTACTCGGCCAGCGGCGATCATGGCAGTCTCACACTGAAACAGCCCGAGTCACGCGGCTCGCACAGCCACACAACCAATGTATGGGACCTCCGGCTCAACAACGACATCGCCACAAACCTCAACATCCAGTTCGGGGCAGGCGAAGCCAAAATGGACCTCGGAGCGCTTGCCCTCCGCAGCCTCGACATTCAAATGGGCGCCGGCGAGATGAAGCTCGACCTCCGCGGCACTCCCGCCCACGATTACGATGTTCACATCCAGGGCGGCGCCGGTGAAGCCACGGTCTATGTGCCGAAAAACGCGGGGATCTATGCCAAAGCCGTTGGTGCAATCGGCGAGGTCAAAGTCCACGGCCTCCGCCAGGACGGCGACCACTGGGTCAGCGAGCAGTACGGCCAAGCGGGCACGCCCCAGATCCGGCTCGACATTGCAGGCGGCGTCGGACAGCTCAATCTGAGCGCCGAATAAATTGATTACGCCGCGCACCGCGATTGTCGGAATTGGCGTAGCCTTCTTCGCGGCAGCGATCTCCTACCGGGTCCGATCCCAACAAAGCCGCGAGCCGCTCGACCGCACCAAAGAAGGGTGGCCTATTCTGATCGGCCTGCGCCTTGCCGGATTAGCCTCCCTGGTTTTGACCGCAATGCTTCTCCTGAACCCGGCACAATTCCCCTGGGCAGCACTGACGCTCTCTCCGGGCGCGGTTTGGACCGGCGTTGTCGCGTTCGCCGTCACCGACCTTTGGCTCCTCTGGATGTTTCACTCCCTCGGCCTCAACCTGACGGACACGGTAGTCACCAGAGCCAACGCAACATTCGTAGACAGCGGACCTTACCGGTACGTCAGGAACCCCATGTATACGGGAGTCATGATGATGGGCATCAGCCTCGGCCTCGCACTGCAAACCTGGATATTGCCATTGGGCTTCGCCACAGTATTCACCTTCATGGCTATCCGCACGAGGATCGAAGAGCGCTACCTGATCGACGCCTTCGGCGACCGGTACCGCGAATACATGAAACGAACCGGAAGATTCCTGCCATGATCCTGCGGATGATCCTCGCCGGACAGGCGGTCTGAAAATCCGCACCTCCGTGGTCTCTGCTATAAACTAAATCCACTATGTTGAAGCGTGCACTTCTTCTTCTGGCGCTGGCGGTTCCGGTGTTTGCGCAGAGCGCCGAATGGACCAAGCCCTTTCCGCCGTTCAGGATTCTGGGGAACGTCTATTGGGTCGGAACCTGGGATCTGTCCACCTACCTGATCACAACGCCGCAGGGGAACATTCTCATCAACACGGGGCTGGCATCGACGGTACCGGAAATTAAAGCCGGCATCGAACAACTGGGATTCAAGCTTTCCGATACGAAGATTCTCACCGCGACCCATGGCCATTTCGATCACGCCGCAGGCATGGCCGAACTCAAGCGGATGACGGGCGCGAAGCTGATTATCTCCGAGCCCGATGTCGATCTGTTCGAGACCGGCGGCAAGTCCGACTTCCGTTTCGGCGGCCAGGAGTCGGCGCATTTCGAGCCGGTGAAGGTGGATCAGAAACTGAAGAACGGGGACAAGATTTCACTGGGCGGCACGGAACTCACGGCCCATCTGAATCCGGGCCACACCAAGGGCGCGACCAGCTTCACGCTCGACGTGAAAGAAGGGGGCAAGACCTATCACGTGATCATCGCCAACATGGGGTCGATCAATCCCGGGGTCAAAGTCAGCGGCATGCCGACCTATCCCGGCATCGAAGGCGACTATGCGCGCACTTTCCATGACCAGAAAGAAATGAAGATCGACGTCTTCCTCGCTTCACACGCGTCGCAGTTCAAGATGCATGACAAATACAAGCCGGGCGATGCATATAACCCGGAGCGCTTCCTTGACCCGAAGGGATTCCACGACAGCGTGGATCAGCTCGAAAAGGCCTATCGCGCCCAACTGGCCAAAGAGAAAAGCGCGCAATGAAAAAAGGCCGCCCGGACCGGACGGCCTGCAAATCATTTGACCTGCGATTCGTTTAGCCGCGAACTGCGCGCCGCCGCCACTTCAGCGTTGCCAGACCGGCCAGTCCGATTGCAAGTGAGAACCATGTCGCCGGTTCCGGCGTTCCCGAGAAACCCTGCAGAGTGATAACCTCCTGCGTGTCCCTGTAGCCATTGACATTGGGAGTAAACACATCCAGGAAAAAGCGGCAATTGCCGGTGCCGTTGAACCCGACGCAAAGGTTGTCGGCAAACGCCGTCATATACGCCTGATTTTCGATGTTATTTCCTGAATCGGGGGAGCTCGAAAAAGGCGTGGTGGAGTAGATCAGGAAAGAGTTGTTGGTGATGGCGGGGCCGGTGCTGTATGCACCTGTGTCCGGGTGATAAACCTGTGCGCCCATATAGGCGCCGGCGCTGCTGGGTGGCGTTGGGCCGTTATAGCTCAGGTCGAGATTGATCAGCCCGCCGGCGGAATTGTTCGTGTCGCCCACCGTCTGGCTGTTGATCGTTATGCCGTAGGAGAAGGTGCTATTCACCGTGGGATCGTTCACCCATCCGCTGTTTGCGCCGACGCCGTCGGGCACATTCACATAGTCGCCCGCATTCAGCTGCGCGGGATCCCAACTTGCCGACAAAGTAAATCCCTGACTAGTCAGGCTTCCTCCTCCAAACGCGCCCAGGACATCTCCCGTTCCGTTGGTAGTCGAGATGTCGGTGCCGTACGTCTGCCACGTTACGCCGAGTACGGTGCCGCTGAATGAAATGCCTACGGTGGCGGCCTGCGCCCCCGTGACGGCCAGAGCGGCAAAGGCCGCGACGGACAGCAGCGAAAGTTTTTTCAAAAGTTCCTCCTTCGGGACTGAAGCCCGGTTACGTTCATTTTTAGCGCGAACGGATTTGGAGCGGGAGTACATGAACATGTACCCCCCCCCGCGCAAGAAACCCTACCGCCGTAGAAATTTTGCGACGGCTTCGGTGCGCGAGTTCACCTGGAGTTTTTCGTAGATCCCGCGAATGTGCTTGCGGACGGTGTTGATGCTGATGGCGAGGGCCTCGGCGATCTCGTCGTAAGACAGGCCTTCGCTGAGCTTCGTGAGCACGGTGTGTTCACGCTCGCTGAGCTGCTTCAGATCGGACTCCCGGATGTTGCGCTGGTTGAAAAACTGAACGACTTTGCGAGCCACTGAGCACGACATGGGCGCACCGCCGTCATGGACCTGCCGAATCGCCTCGACGATTTCCCCGCGGGGGGCGCGCTTAAGGACGTAGCCGCTGGCGCCGGCTTTGAGCGAATCGAAAATCCAGTCCGTGTGCTCGAAGACCGTCAGCATGACCACCTGGATCGACGGGGCGGCCACTTTCAGACGCCGGACGCACTCGACTCCGGTCATGCCGGGGAGCTGGATGTCCATGAGGACGACGTCGGGATTATCCGCGGGGAGGTTCGCCAGAGCGTCTTCGGCATTGGCGTAATCGCTTACGCGACGGAGGCCGTCAGCGCCATCCACCAGATGGGCGAACTCCGAGCGCAGGTCTCCATTATCCTCCACAATGGAGACCTTGATCCCAGTGGTTGTCAGGTCGGATTCGGGGCGCAAGATTGTCTGCCGGCTCGCCAGATCAGCGTCAATGGCGGGTCCTGGAATCAGCTTCTCACACTTGTGAGGCGGCGAGGGATACATGAATATGTACCCCCGTGCCCGTGCCCGGAGCCGAGTCTATTTCGCAGCGTCCGCCGGCGGACGCTACGCGATCGCGCATGCTGCGCAGCCCATTGCCGCCCGAATCGACCCTGTCCACGTCGAAGCCGTGCCCGTTATCCACGATTGCGACGGTCATCTCAGCCGCCGTGGCATCGAAATGCAGCTTCACTTCAGAGGCGCCGGAGTGCTTGACAACGTTGTTCAAAGCTTCTTTGAAAACCAGAAACAAGTGGCGGCGGGCATCGGCGTCGAGCTCGGCATCGGGCGACTGCAGAGCGGTGCTGAGGCGGACACGGATGTGCGCGGCGCGCAGGAATTCCTCGGCATAGGAAACCGCATAGCTCACAAAACCTTCCACCGTATCATTCACGCTGTTGACCGTCCAGACGAGTTCGTCCATGGACTGGATGGCTTCGCGGGCCGCCATGGCCAGCTCGTTTCCTGTGGAAACGCCGACGCTGTCAGCCATAAGCGCCATGCGCGTCAGGCGCGATCCAAGATCGTCGTGAATATCGCGGGCAATCCGGCTCCGTTCCCGCTCAAGTTCCTGTTGCCGGTCGAGCTCGGCGGCCAGCGCGGCGGCGCGCCGCAACGATGCGATACGGGCCAAATATCCGGTGGCGGCGAGAAGCAGCAGGAGAGCCGCCAGCCGTACCGAATTCCGCTCCCACCAGAATGGCGGGACAACGATGTGGAGCACGGCGGGTGAACTGCTCCAGTATCCGTCGTTATTGGCCGCCAGAACTTCAAACGTATAGTTGCCAGGAGCGAGGTGAGGAAAGAAGGCGGCGCGGCGGGACCCGGCCTCTTCCCAGTTCTGGCTTAGTTCGGGAACGCGATAGCGAAAGCGAACCTTGCGGGGGGCGAGCAGACTCAGGCCCGTGTAACTTATCTCCAGCGACGGTCCGCCCGCAGAGATTTTGAACACGCCGCCCGATACGGGAACTGTCTGGCCGCCGGTGGTAACGGCTTCGATGACCACCGGGGGATTGATCTTGTTGGTCTGGAAACGGGCGGGGTCCACCACTGCGATTCCATCGATGGTGGAAAACCAAAGACGGCCGTCACGATCCTCCAGACCCGTGGGGTCGAAGCCACCGCCGGAGACTTCCGGATTCAGCATGCCGTCGGTGCGGTCGAGAATGACGGGATCGAGGGAAGCGCGGCGTCCCTCGGCGACCTCCTCGATCCGGCTTCTTTCCACCCGGGAAATTCCTTTCGCCGTGGAGACCCAGAGGGTGCCCTGCCGGTCCTCGAGAATGCCCGCTACGAGACGGTCGCCAATGCCCTGCTCCGGTCCAAACCTGTCCCATTTGTTGTTGTGGCGGCGGAAGAGGCCGCTGCGGTCGGTGGCGACCCAGAGATCGTCATGGCTGTCCACGAACAAGCCGGATATGTCGTTTTCGGGAGGCGACTCCGCCGGTCCGAGTATGCGAAACCCGCCGTTTTCATAAACCGAGAGGCCATTGCCGTTGGACCCGATCCAAAGGCGGCCCTGCCGATCCTGGGCGAAACTTTCGAGCTCTCCGGCGGCGACCCCGTCGGCGCGCCCGTAAGCCCGCGAAAGGCGGCCTTCCGAATACTTGTGCAGACCACCCTGCAAGGTGCCGATCCAGATGACGCCGTCGCGATCTTCAAACAGAGACCGCACATTCAGATCGGAGAGACCGGAGCCGGCGCCGAACTGTTCCATGCGGCCCGCGTGCCAGCGGAACAGGCCATTGTGGTCGGTACCGATCCACAAAGAGCCGTCGCGGGCAGCCCACATCGCGAGGGCGCAGGACTCTTTGGTGTATTCGGCAAACCGGGGCACAAAACGGCCGTCGCGAAGTTCGGAAACCGGGCCGCACTGGGAACCGGCCCAGATGACGCCGCCGGCGTCCTGCACGATGGAGCCGACTACTTTGGCGGGCAGTCCATCGGCAGTGGTGTACATGGTGACGCGGCCGGGACGAAGGCGTTCGAGTCCGCCGTTGAGAGCCGCCAGCCAGACGCTGCCTTCGGCATCTTCGTCGATCGCAACCACCGATTCGGCTACGAGGCCGTCCTGCGGACCGTATTCATCGAAGCTCTTGTGCTCGCCGCCGGAGTTTCGGGCAACACCTCCGTCGTCGAAACCCGCCCAAAACCCGTTCCGCGGAGACAGGAAAAGTGAGGTGACGGACCGGCCTGTAAAACACCCGGCAGCGCATTCGAAGGCCGGGGTGAAATCCGTTTTCATGGAATACAGTCCGTCGGCGCCGCCCAGCCAGATTCGTCCTTCACGATCCTCAATGATGGACGTGACCTGTTTCAGCGCGCGCGGCGACGGGGAGCACCGGAGTTGCTGGTTGCGGGCTTCGCAGATCCCTTCGTCGGCGGCGATCCACACGCCAGCGCCTGAACCGCGGGCGATACTTCTTATGGAATTCCCCGGCAGGCCCTGTTCCTTTCGCAGGATCGCGATCGGGCCGCCCGGTCCAACGATGCTGATGCCGCTCTCGGTACCGACCCAGATCCGCCCATCCGAGCTTTCAGCAAGGGACCGAACCTCGGAGCCGGCCAGTTGCGCGGGCCGCAACACCTCGACATGGCCGTTCTTTATCCTCGCGAGGCCGGCGCCCACCATGCCGATCCAGGTGCTGCCGGACTGGTCCGTGAGAAGGGCGCGAAAGTGCGCGTTGGGAAGGGAGTCGAGAATCGGTGTGAATCGCACCCCGTCGAAGCGCGCGGCGCCAGCCAGTCCGGCGACCCACAGGTAGCCATCCGGTCCGTGCATTACCGCGGTGAGGGCGTTGTTCGGGAGGCCGTCTTCAATGGTCCAGCGATCGATGGAATATTTCCGGGCGCTGCGTGCGTGAGATTGCGGGGATGGGGCCGGCCCGGCCGCATAAATCGCCGAAAAAACCAGCAAGAAAGGTAGAAGGTTTAAGACGGACATGGTCTTTCGGGCGATTGCCACCGATTTGCTGCCTCAGTTAAAAATAACCCTATGTACTAAACGAGACAAGTCAAAGCCTGCCATTTGGTAAAACTAAAGTACTGCTGGTACCACGCAGGATTAGGGTAATCACGAGTACAGTGCTTGTGCGGGTACCGGCGAAAGCTAAACTAAGGCGTGGCGGTGCTGACTTTTCTTGAAGCCCGAGCGACGGTCCTGCGCGAGGTGCAAGCGCAATCCGCCGTCGAATTTTACCCGCTGGACGAGTGCCACGGCAGCGTGCTGGCGCAGGATGCCGTGGCGGACCGCAATTATCCGCCCTTCGATCGCGCGACGCGGGACGGGTTCGGGGTACGGGGCAGCGATATTCCGGGACGTCTGCGGGTGATCGGCGAGAGCCGCGCGGGGCATCCGTTCGGGGGCGTCGTCAGTTCCGGAGAAGCGGTTGAAATAATGACGGGCGCGCCCACGCCGCAGGGGGTGGATGCGGTGGTGATGGTGGAGTTTTGCACCCGGTCTAACGACGGTACGGTGTTCACCGACCGCACGGCAATTCCGGGATGCAATGTCGCGCTTGCCGGTTGCGACGTGGCCACGGGCGGCGTGGTTCTGAAGCGTGGCAAGCGGATCGATCATACAGCGGTAGCCTGGCTGGCAACGATCGGAATGACCGAGGTGCCGGTGTTCGCGCGGCCGCGGGTGGCGATTCTGGCGACCGGGGACGAGATTGTCGAAGTGGGCGCGATGCCTTCGGCCAGCCAGATCCGCAACTCCAACGCGCATGCGCTGGCCGCGCAGGTGCGGAGAGCCGGGGGCGAACCGGTGATTCTGCCCGTCGCGCCGGACGATCAGGCGGCGACGGCGCGGCTGATAGCCAAGGGCCTTGAGTACGATCTGCTGCTGCTTTCCGGGGGCGTGTCGGCGGGCAAATACGATTTTGTGGAGCCGGCGCTTACGGATTGCGAGGCGACTTTCTTTTTCGACCGGGTGGCGATACAGCCGGGGCAGCCGCTGGTTTTCGGGAAAGCGCGGGGGAAGTTCTTCTTCGGTTTGCCGGGAAATCCGGCATCGACGATGGTGACGTTCGAGCTGTTTGCGCGGGCCGCCATCGACTTACTCTCGGGCGCGACGGAAGCTCCCCTGCCCGTGACCATGGCGAGGCTCACGCGCGCCTTCAGCCACAAAGCTGGCCTGACGCGGTTCCTGCCAGCGACGCTCACAACCACAGGCGTGTCCTGCACGGAAGTCACACCTGTAGACTGGCAGGGATCGGGGGATGTGCCTTCGCTGTGCCGGGCCAATGCGTTCCTGGTAGCGGACGCCAATCAGCCGGAATACGCGGAAGGCGATATGATTCCCGTACTTGCCAAATGAGCAAACTATCCCATTTCGATGCCGCCGGAGAGGCCCGCATGGTTGACGTCGGCGCCAAGGGCGAAACACGGCGCACCGCACGCGCCCATGCTTTCGTCCGGATGAGTCCGTCGGTTATTGAGGCGTTGCCGAACAATCCCAAGGGCAACCCGCTGGAAGTGGCGCGGGTGGCGGGCATCCTGGCGGCCAAGCGGACGGCCGAACTGATTCCGCTGTGCCATTCGCTGCCCCTTTCGCACGCCGACGTCGCCATCATGATCGAGGCGGACGGGGTGCGCATTATTGCTTCTGCGGCGACCAGCGCCCAGACGGGCGTCGAGATGGAGGCGCTGACGGCGGCGTCGGTGGCGGCGCTCACTGTCTACGACATGACTAAGGCGCTCGACAAGCGGATTGAAATACAAGACATCTGGCTGCTGGAAAAGACCGGCGGCAAGAGCGGGGACTTTCTCCGTTGAGCGTGCGGTCGGCCGCGGTCCTCACGATCAGCGACAGCGCGCATCACGGAACGCGCTCGGACGCTTCCGGACCGGCCGTCGCCAAACGTCTTGAAGCCGCGGGGTTCCGGGTGATCGCGCAACAGGTCGTCCCGGATGAGCAGAGCGAAATCGCGCAACGTCTGCGCGCGATTGAGGCTGATGTGGTGTTTACGACCGGCGGCACGGGCATCGCTCCACGGGATGTGACGCCGGAGGCCACCCGGGAGGTTATTGACCGCGAAATCCCGGGATTCGGCGAACTGATGCGGGCGCGCGGACTGGCGTCGAGCCGATTTGCGCCACTTTCGCGGGCTCTTGCGGGAACGCGCGGGCGGGTGCTGATCGTGAACCTGCCGGGCTCCCCCCGTGGCGCGGTGGAATCACTTGACGCTATTCTGGAGTTGGTCCCGCACGTGCTGGATTTGCTAAATGGACGCACGGAACACAGTTAGAGGACGATCCATGAAAACGCTTGCATTGCCCGCCATTGCCCTGATCGGACTTTCGGCTTTCGCGCAGACACCGCCTCCGGCAACGGACACACCGGAACTTGGCGAGGCCATCATCAAATCGACTGTCACCAATATTGTGGCCCCGACTCTGGTGACCGACCGCAGCGGGAACATTGTGGACGGGCTGCAGCCGGCCCAGTTCCACCTTTACGATAACGGCAAAGAACAGAACATTCAGGTTGACGTGGCCTTCGAGCCGATCTCCGTGGTGCTGGCTATCGAGGCGTCTTCACGGGTGGATGCGCTGATGTCGCAACTACGGCATCTGGGGACGCTGATGCCGCTGATTGCGGGGGATCACGGCGAGGTAGCCGTCATTGCTTTCGATTCGCGGATGCGCGTGATGCAGGATTTCACGCAGGATCCGGACAAGGTCAAAGCGGCCATCGACAAGATCAATGCGGGCAACTCCAGCAGCCGGATGATCGACACGGTGGACAAGGCGGTTTTCATGCTGCGGAAGCGGCCAACCAACAACCGCAAGATTATTTT
>DASZLO010000004.1:0-7597 GCA_035552315.1 Bryobacteraceae bacterium | reverse complement strand
GTTCGAATGGTTTTCCGGGACTCCGAACTGCTCGACGGCATCCTCCCCAACGATCTCCTCGCGTGGGATACTGCCGGGTTTACGGTAACGCCACCCGAACCCGATTCCAACAATCAGCGGGTTTTCGTCCCCCGCCAGGCGCTGAAAACCATCCAGGTCCTGGGAGTAGTGGGCAGCCCCCTGCGAACAAAGACCAGCCGGAAAAAACCACCAGCCGCGGACCAGCCAAGCCTGTTCTAGCCTCTCCGTTAAAGTGCCAGTTTCCCCTTGTACATCATGGCCTTGAGTTCGAATTTCGCCTTCACCCGCAAGTCCCCTGTATTGATAACGAACTGAACGTCCTTATCCGCAACCGTAAGCGGAAACAAATCCCGGGCAAATCCAAAGAAAATCGTCGCCCCATCCTTCGAAAAATCCACAATTCCCGGCTGAATCCGCTCCGTTCCCCTTTCCAGAGTCGCCGATTCCTTCAGCGTTTCCAGCATGGCGGGGCGCTGCGCTCGGGGAACCTGGAAACCCGAAACCCCGATGACGTAGTGCCCCTGAAAAGCCGCGGGCATCGGAATTCCCGTCGCACTTATTTCCGGCAGCGCGCTTTCCCATCGCACAATGGCGCTTTCCGATTGCTGCGGAATACTACGGCCCCGCGCGTCCCGCTGATCCGGATTCCCGATCTGATAAGGAGTCGGCGCGCGTTGTGCCGCCGAACCCGATGAGCCGGAAACTCCCCCCGTGCGCATGCCATTCTGCGGATCTCCCGGGAGTCCGCTCCCTACCGGCGCGCTACCGTCGTAGGTGTTCAATCCTCCGGCCCCGCGGTTTTCCATCCGAACCTGTTTTGCCCAAGGGGACTGCGATGTCATCATTCGGATCTCCGAATCGCTCCATTGAGCGGGCTCTTTTTTGTTCCAGAAGTCCGCCCCCCAGACCAGCCCCACGCCCCCTAAAAACAGGACCACCCCGGCGCACCGCAGGGCGTAATCTCGCCTTCCGAATGACATCCCTCAATTCTACCCGCCAGTCACATTTTTAGATAATCGTGCGAAATGGTACAGTTTTTCTTGTTGTATATTCCAGTACGAGATAAATTTGAATTTCCGTGAGCACAAGTATCCTTGTAATCGATGATGAGAAGGAAGTCCTGCGTCTGATGGAGACTATCCTTTCGGACGGGGGATATGAGGTCGTGGTCGCGAATGGCGCCGAGGATGCAGCCCGCAAAATGGATGCCATGCCCGCGCCCCCCGATCTGGTAATTTCCGACGTCGTCATGCCCGGAATGAGCGGCCCCATGCTTGTCGATCGCCTGCGCGCCACAAGGCCCGACCTCCGGGTGCTCTTTATGTCGGGCTATGACCACAGTCAGGTCGTCCAGCAATACGTCGTGCAACAGGGATTCGATCTGATTCCCAAACCCTTCACGAGCCGTGGCCTGCTGGCGGCTATCAAAAAGTCCATCGCACGTGTCTAGATCCGGTGCCGAGGCCCGCCGCTGGTTCGTGCACGGTCGTGTACAGGGCGTCGGCTTCAGATGGTTCGTCGAAAAGCAGGCAACCGCTTTAGGGCTGCGCGGGTGGGTTCGCAATGAGGACGACGGGCGAGTTCAGGTATATGCCGTGGGCACGCCGGACCGGTTGAACAGCCTCGCCGCCAAACTGTATCAGGGACCGCTCCATGCCGAGGTTCGCGGGGTTGAAGAGCAGGAAGCCCCCGTGCAACAATTGGGTTCTTTTCGATCGGAGTGAAAACCGCCGCTTTGTCCAGTCCAAACGTCTTGTCTGACCTCAAGCTGTTGATCCGTGAGATCCCCGATTTTCCCAAGCCGGGCATCCTTTTTTACGACATCACAACCCTCTTGAAGAACGGAGAAGGCCTCCGTCAGACAATCGATGGCCTGAAGCAACCGTATGAAAAAGCGGGCATCGACATCGTAGTGGGAATCGAAGCCCGGGGCTTCATTTTCGCCCCGGCGATCGCTTACGCTCTGCGCGCCGGCTTTGTTCCGGTCCGCAAACCGAAGAAGTTGCCCGGGCAGCGCGCCCAGGTGACCTATGAGCTGGAATATGGCACCGACACCCTGGAAATGCATGAAGACGCCATCTTCGACGGCTGCCGCGTTCTGATCGTCGACGACCTTCTGGCCACTGGGGGCACCGCCAAAGCCGCCTGCGATCTGGTCGAACAATTGGGCGGGACCGTGGCCGGTATCGCGGTCGCCGTCGAACTGACCTTCCTCGGCGCCCGGGCAAAGCTTGCCGGATACGAAGTCTTCTCCCTCCTGCAATACGACAAATGACGCGCACGGCGCGCCTGCGGGCGTATGCAAAGCTGAACTTGGGTCTGCGCGTGCTCTACAAGCGTCCGGACGGCTATCACGAATTGCGGACCGTGTTCCAGACAATCTCTCTTGCCGATACCCTCAACGTCCGCTTCACCCGGGCGCGTCAGACCCGCATTGAAATCGAGGGCACTCCGGAGATTCCGGACAATCTGGTCGAGAAAGCCACCCGTCTTGCGCTGGAAGCCATGGAGATCCATGGAGATGTGCGCTTTCAGCTAAGGAAAAACATTCCGTCTGGCGCGGGTTTGGGAGGCGGCTCGTCCGACGCCGCGGCTGTTCTGTTGGCCCTACCGGTGCTGGCTGGCAGAGTCATTCCCGCCGCGCAGCTGTTCCCCCTGGCGGCCCAACTCGGCAGCGACGTTCCATTTTTTCTCGAAGGCGGAACGGCCCTGGGACTGGGTCGCGGCGAAGAGCTCTATCCCCTGCCTTCACACCGGGTTCCCTACGCCCTTCTGATTGCCCCGCGCGTTCATTCCTCCACCGCGGAAGCCTACCGGGACCTCTCCGGGCAATTGACATCAATTGCGTTACAAAATAAACTACAAAGTTTCCAGCAACAGTTGTGGCGGGGGTCCGGCGTTCCGGGTTTCTCGATAGACGAGAACGATTTCGAGCCGGTGGTTTTCGCCCGGCACCCGGAACTCAAAAAAATACGGGAGCGACTGGTGCGTGCGGGAGCGACCGTGGCGGCAATGACGGGAAGCGGATCGTCTTTGTTCGGGATCTTCCGGGATGCAGCCGCGCTGGAACGGGCAAAGAAGTTGTTTGACCGGGATTCGATCGAAGAAAGGGTGTTTCCCATATCATTCGTAAGCGGCCGGCAATATCGTTCGGCCTGGAATCGCTCCCTCCGACCTTACTTGGGCGCGAAAATGACAGCAGCAGCAAAACCGGGAACAATTAAAAACGACATATGGCCGCCCCGAAGCGCGCACGCTTAATGAATCCGGACCGGATCAAGATCTTCACCGGGACGTCCAATCCTTCCCTGGCGAAAGAGATTTGCCAGTGCCTTGGCCTGCAACTGGGGCAATTGAAGCTCAAGCGCTTTGCCGACGGAGAAATCAATCTCCAGATCCTCGAAAATGTACGCGGCGCGGACTGTTTTGTGGTTCAGCCCACCTGTACGCCGGTCGATTCCCACCTGATGGAAGCGCTGGTCATGATCCACGCCCTGAAGCTGTCCTCAGCGAGGCGCATAACCGCAGTGTTACCCTATTATGGATACGGTCGTCAGGATCGGAAAGACAAGCCGCGAGTGCCGATTTCGGCCAAGCTGGTGGCTTCTTTACTTGAAACTGCCGGTGCGGACAGGGTAATGGCTTTGGATCTGCATGCGGCGCAGATTCAGGGTTTCTTCGATACGCCGGTGGATCATTTGTTCTTCCGCCCGGTCATGATCGATTATTTCAAGCCGCAGAATATCCCGGATCTTACGGTAGTTTCACCGGATGCCGGCGGTGTGGAACGGGCCCGGTCGGTTGCCAAGCGTTTGAATGCGCCGCTGGCGATTATCGATAAACGCCGGGAAGAAGCAAACGTCGCTGAGGTCATGAATGTGATCGGCGATGTGAAGAATCAGAACTGCCTGATCGTGGACGATTTGATCGACACGGCGGGGACTCTGGTAAAAGGTTCGGAGGCGTTGTTTGAGCACGGGGCGGTCAGCGTCACGGCTTGCGCGACGCACGCAGTGCTTTCGGGTCCGGCAGTTGAGCGGATCAGCGAATCGAGAATTCTGGAAGTGATCGTCTCGAATTCGATTCCTCTTTCGGAAGAGGCGAAGAAATGCGGAAAGATTCGATCGTTGTCAGTGGCTCCGCTGCTGGCGAGGGCGGTTGAATCGATCCATGAAGAGACATCGGTAAGCGCGCTGTTTTTGTAGAGTTTTTTTAGTTTGCAGTAAGGCAACCCACGACTTGGCGCGGTTTAACAACGCCGCCCAAAACGGACTTGCCGACCATTGGCGAAGACGAGCGGACGCCTTATCCCCGGATAAGTTAACCAGCGCGGCTATCGACCGGGTCAAAGGGAGAAACGAAGTTGAGAATTGAAACGGTAGTCACCGCCGAGGTTCGCTCGAGCCGCGGTAAGAATGAAGCCAAGCGTCTGCGCGTCAGCGGCCGCATTCCGGCAGTTATCTACGGCGCATTTAAAGATCCCTGCGCTGTCAGCGTCAATCCCAAAGACATTTCCAAAATCCTGCGCAGCAAGACGGGCCACAACTCGATCTTCGATGTGGAAGTCCTGAACATCGAAAAAACGCCTGTGATCGTGGCTGAGGAGCAGTACCATCCCATCAAGGGCACCCTCATGCACATCGATCTGAAACGGATCGATCTGACGCGCAAGCTGAAGGTTTCCGTCCCCGTGCATGTCACCGGCGAAGCCAAGGGCGTCAAGCAGCAGGGCGGCGTGCTCGACGTCGTCACCCGAACCATCGAAATCGAATGCATCCCGGACGATATTCCGAATCAGTTCGATATCGATGTCACCGAGCTGATGATCGGTTCCAACATCCGCGTTTCCGAACTCCCGGTGAAGGAAGGCGTCCGCGTCCTCACGTCGCCGGATGCCGTGATCGCGCACGTGGTTGGCATCAAGGAAGAAGCGGCGCCTGAAGCAGCCGCAGCTCCCGCTGCCGAACCGGAAGTGGCTGCCAAGAAGGGCAAGAAGGAAGAGGCAGCTCCGGCCGCTCCGGCCGCCGCGGACAAGGGCAAAAAGAAATAGCCGGGAATGTTCCTGGTGGCCGGCCTTGGTAATCCCGGCGAGCGATATGCCGCGACTCCCCATAATCTGGGGTTCCTCGTGGTCGACCGGCTCGCAGCGCGTCACGGCATTCGCATGACGCGCAAGGAATGCCAGGCTGTAATCGGCCAGGGAACGATCGGCGGTAAACCAGTGCTTTTAGCCCAGCCACAGACTTATATGAACCTGAGCGGCGTTGCCATTAAGCCGCTCCTGCAGAAGAACGAACTCTCGCCGGCCGATCTGATTCTGGTCTACGATGAACTCGATCTGCCCTGGGGTTCCCTGCGCGTCAAACCGAAAGGTTCGGCCGCGGGACATAACGGTATCACCGATGTGATCGCCAAACTCGGCACATCGGATTTTCCCCGGATCCGCCTGGGTGTCCATCCCGGACATGCCTTGCAAAGCGGAGCCGATTATCTGCTGTCGCGTTTTACCCGGCAGCAAACCGAAACCCTGGATGAGTTCATCGACCATGCGGCCGATGCGACTGAATCCGTAATCGCCGAAGGCGTCGAAAAGTCCATGACGAGATTCAATCGTCGCGCCAAAGGCAGTACAACAGAGGAAGAATGAGAATCTACGAGAATCTGTTCATCGTAAAACCCGATGCGACAGAAGAAGAGATTGACGGCCTCGTTGACCAGATGAGCAAGAATGTCACCGCCGCCGGTGGCACCATTGACAAGGTCGACAAGTGGGGCAAACGCAGACTGGCTTACAAGATCGACAAAAACCGCGAGGGCCACTACATCCTGATGCAGTTCAGCGCCGAACCTTCCGTCGTGAAGGAATTCGAACGCCGCCTGCGCGTGCAGGACGCTGTGATCAAGTTCCTGACGGTCCGGATCGACGAAACGCTGAAGCGGCTTGACAAGCGGAAGAAGGAACGCGAGAAACGCGCGCACCGGCGTCCGCAGGCAGCTGTTCCGCAGCCCTCTCTCGCGCAGCAGATGCTGGGCGGTGCAGGCGACGGAGCTTCGCATCCCCTGCCCGGGATTCCGGTCGCCGGAGTTGTGGTTCCGCCCGCGCCGGCGCATCCGTCACCTGCGAAACCTGTAGAGCAACCGGTGGCCGCGGAAACGCAGCCAGCCCCGTCCGCCAAAGAGTAAAGAAATCAGGAGATCTCATTCATGCCCGAACCAAGAGGTGGAAGACCGATAGCGGCTTCACAGCGCCCGACCGGCGGCGACAAAGCGGCCGCGGTTGGCAAGAAGCAATATTTCCGGCGCAAGAAAGTCTGCCGGTTCTGCGTCGAGAAAATCGACGATATCAATTACAAGGACGTCCGCATGCTCCAGGCCTTCATTGCCGAGCGTGGCAAGATTGTCCCGCGCCGTATTTCGGGAGTCTGCGCACAGCACCAGCGCCGCCTCACGGATGCGATTCTCAAAGCGCGCAACATCGCCCTGCTGCCCTTCGCAGCCGCGGTCTAAGGAGGATTATCCATGGACGTCATTCTTAGAGAAGACATCGAAAAACTCGGCAGCCGAGGCGAACTGGTAAAGGTCGCACCCGGCTACGCACGCAATTTCCTCCTGCCCAAACGGCTCGCGGTGGCGGCGACCGATGCCAACCGCAAGATCGTCGAGCAGGAACGCCAGTCGCACCTCCGCAAGGAAGCCAAGGCGAAGGGTGAAGCTGAAGAACTCGCCAAGCTGGTGGGGGCTGTTACAGTCACCATCGCGCGCAAGGCGGGCGAAGGCGATCACTTGTTCGGCTCAGTAACGGCGAATGACATTGCCGAAGCGCTGACGCTGCAGCATTTCAACGTGGAGCGTCGCCGGATTCAGCTGGAAGACCCGATCCGCACCCTCGGTGAGCACAAAGTCACCGTACGGCTGCATCGGGATGTCACCGCCGACGTTACCGTCAACGTAGTTCGCGAAGAATAATTCAGGAGAATATTTCAGCGGGAGTACACTGGAAAGCAAGTGGACCAGGAACTCAAAACTCATCTGGAGGCGATGGAAAATCGCCTCCTTTCTCAATTGTACGGTTTCGGCGGCAAACTCGAAGCTTTCGACGGCAAACTCGAAGCCATGGAATCCAGCATCGACCGCAAACTGGACGCTCTGGAGTCCCGTTTCGACGGCAAACAGCACGCTCTGGAATCCCGCCTCGACGGCAAACTGGACGCTCTGGAATCCCGCTTCGACGGCAAACTGGAAACTCTGGAAATGCGTCTGCGGGAGCACACGGAAAACGTCGAGACGCGACTGCTGGGCGAGTTTTGGAAATGGGCCCAGACGTCGGACATCAGGACTCGTCAGCACGGCGGATCGATTTCCGCGCTCGATGAAAGACTCTCCGTCGTCGAGGAACGTATTTCGAATCTGGAACGACGCCGGGCGTCCTAGTCCCGCTTAGTCGCCCGATTCCTTGTGAAGCCACTTGCGCTTCACATCCGGCCAGATTTCCTTCAGCACGTTCGAGATCGCGTCAGTTCCGATCTGCGAAGCCATTCGCTGCATAGTGGAACTGAAACCCTTGTCATCGGGATAG
>DASZLO010000003.1:0-7647 GCA_035552315.1 Bryobacteraceae bacterium | reverse complement strand
GTTATTCCTCCAAAAACAACCTTTCGCACGTCAAGGAGTCGGCTAGTTCCATGCCCGCGCCGATCGATTTTCTGAGCGCGAAGACCAGCCTCGATTCGCTTTCCACCACGCTGGCGGCGGATACGGCAAACGGCACCGTGGACCACAGCTATTCCACCTACACGCTGACCGGCGGCGATTCCACGCTGAATGTATTTAATCTTTCAGATTCGGCGTACTCAGGGGCCACAAACAATATCACGGCGCCAGCCGGTTCGACGGTGGTTGTCAATGTATCCGGCAGCGCGGCTTCGTTCAACGGCGGTTCGATCAACCTGAACGGCGTCTCCCAGAATGACGTGATCTTTAATTTCAGCGCCGCGACGACGCTGTCGCTGGCGAGCATCGCCTTCGAAGGGACGATCCTCGCGCCGGACGCGGCTTTCACGGGAAGCTGGGGCCAGATCAACGGCCAGTTGATCGCCCTGAGCGCGGCCGGAACGACCCAGCTGAACAATGATATTTTCAGCGGTTATCTTTCGAGTACGACCAGCGGCGGCGGGGTCAACACCGGCCAGCAGACCGCGACACCCGAGCCGTCCACCTGGATCATGATTGCCAGCGGGCTTGTGGCGGTGGCGTTCTTCCGAAGAAAACACTCACAGACCGCATAGGTTCCGGTTTGCGCCCGAACGCCCGGTCATGGATAATTGACCTATTATGCGCCGAAGCCTTGTCTTGTTCCTTGCTGTCGCCGGCCTTGCCTCCGCACAGCAAACCGTCACCTTTAAAGACCATATAATCGAAGCCAATATCCCTGGGGGGTATGCCGTCGGAATCGCCGACCTGAATAAGGACGGCAAGCCGGATGTTATCGGCCTCAGCCAGCAGGTAAAAGACCTGAGCTGGTACGAGAATCCTTCCTGGACGCCGCATGTGCTGGCCAAGGATTTGCCCGGTCTTGTGAACCTGGCGTTCTATGACATCGACAAGGACGGCATCCCCGAAATCGCCATTGAATCCAGCTTTTCGATGAACCCCGCGCGCAGCCAGGGGATCGTCAATCTGCTCTCGCACCAGGCGGATCCGCGGGAACTCTGGAAGGTGGACCACGTGGATTCGATCACCACGGCGCATCACATCGCCTGGGCGGACCTTGAAGGCAACGGCCACAAGCTGCTGATCAATGCGCCGCTCATCACGGTGGATCAGAAGCCGCCCAAGTATGAGGGCAAGGTGCCGATTTACTTTTACCGCGTTCCGTCGGACTGGTCCGGTACCTGGAAGCGCGAGACGCTGACCGATTCGCTGGACGGTGTTACGCACCGCATCCGCGTGGTGAAGTATGACGATAAAGATCCCAAGCGCGAGCAGCTCTTCATCGCCGGATTCGACGGCGTGACCATCTTTACGGGGAAAGGATCGGGTCCCTCATTGAAATTCGACAAACGGCTGCTGATGCCCGGCGATCAGACGGGTCCCAAGTCGCAGGAGACGGGTTCGGCCTACAGCATCGGAAGCGGCGATATTAAGATCGGCCATCTGGGCAAGAAGCGCTTCCTGATCGCCAACGAGCCATGGCATGGCAACGAAGTGGTGGTTTACCTCGACAACGGCAAAGGCGGCTGGACTCGTCAGGTGATTTACGATCAGCTGACCGAAGGTCATGAGGTCTGCGTCGGCGATTTCAACGGCGACGGACGCGATGAAATCGTGGCGGGCGACCGGGCGCGCGGCAAGGTATCCACATCGCATGTGTTTTATTCGATGGATGCGACCGGCACCAAGTGGCATCACGAAGAGCTCGATCACATGGGCATGTCGGCTTCGGGCTGCGATATCGCGGACATCAACGGCGACGGCAAACCGGACATCATCATGATCGGCGGCGCCACCCATAACATCAAGTGGTACGAGAATATGGGCGTGACGGCGACGCAGGCCAGCAAGTAGTCACGGTTTAAGTTTTAAACGCAGGCCGAAGGCTTACTTTACGAAATATGTAAGGTGGGTCCTTCGGCCTGTTTTTTTCTGCCGGCATCGCAGCGCGTAAGGTTTACAAGGCTACCGCGCCCGGTATACGCTGGGGTGGTAGCGATCGCGTTTTCTTTCAGAAGCCGCCTCTCTCCCCCAACGTTCATTTCTTTGTAGCCGGTTTGAAACATGCAGCCTGTAGTGTGTTTATTGGTGCGCCCGCTCTTCTGGATCGCCGTCGGCGTGACATGCGGAGTTGTGTCCGTACCGATCGCCAGTGCGCAGGATAACGCCGCGCCGCCTCCGGATCCGGAGCGCTGGAATCTGTTTTATCAGGCCACGTCCATCGGGCAGTATCATGGCACATTCAACTCCCCCTACTCCGGGCCTAACAGCCTTCAGAACTATCCGGAACGCGATGTATCGTTGACGACCACGCTGTTTCTGACGCTGAATCTTTCACACAATACGCAACTGATTTTCGATCCGGAAATTGCCGGCGGGCGCGGTTTCAGCGGCGTCACGGGCATCGCCAATGCGCCGAACGGGGAACTGCCGCGGGTCGCCTCCGCGGAGCCGAAACCGTACCTCGCGCGTCTTTACGTCTCCCATGACTTTGGCTTCGGCGGCGAAACTGAAACGGTGGAAGCGGATGCCAATCAACTGGCCGGCGTGCGTCCAATGAACCGCTACACCGTTGTCGCGGGGCGCTTCACGCTGACCGATTTCTTCGATAACAATCGGTACTCACACGACCCGCGCACGCAGTTCATGGGCTGGGGCGTTATGTACAACGGGGCTTGGGATTATCCCGCCGACACCCGCGGGTACACGTGGGGATGGATGCACGAATTCCATACGCGGCGGTGGTCGCTGCGTTACGCGAGCGCCGCGGAGCCGAAGGTGGCCAACGGGCTTCGTTTCGACCGGCGGCTTTTCCGGGATCGCGGGGACGTCTTCGAGGGCGAGATCCGCTACTGGCCTTTTTCGCATCCCGGTACCCTTCGACTGCTGAGCTTTCTGAACCACACCCGTTCGGGTAGCTATGGCGAGGCTTTGCAACTGGCGGCAGCGACGCACACCACTCCCGATGTGACCGCCGTCGCCATGACGGGTACTCTGAAGTACGGCTTCGGTATCAACATGGAACAGGAAATCACCAAGGAATTCGGCGTCTTCGGCCGCCTCGGCTGGAACGACGGCAAGACGCAGGACTTCGCCTTTACCGCCATCGACCGGTTGGCTACATTTGGCATTTCACTGCAGGGCGGTCGGTGGCACAGGCCGGAAGATACCGTCGCCAGTGAGATCACAGTGAGTGGACTTTCCGCGGTGCACGCACTTTATCTGAGCCGGGGCGGGCTCGACTTCATCATTGGCGACGGCCGCCTCAATTATGCGCCTGAGACTATATGGGAGAGCTATTACAGCGCCAGGCTTTTCAAAATTATCGGCGACACGACGCTGTTCACTTCGGTCGATGCGCAGTATATTTTGAACCCGGCTTATAATCACGACCGTGGTCCGCTGTGGGCCTGGTCATTGCGTTTACATCTGGAATCGGGCGTAAAGAAATGAGAAAAGCAGACACACTCCGCCGTCCGCCCGCCAAGCGGCTGCGTCCCTTTTCTTCGTTCAACGTCATCCGGTACCGGTTGTTGGCGTTATTCGCGATTATCGGACCGGGATTTATTACAGCCAACGTCGACAACGATCCGGGCGGCATCCTTACCTATTCGCAGGCCGGCGCGAAGTACGGGTACATGCTGCTGTGGACGCTGATTCCAACCACCATCGCGCTGATTGTTGTGCAGGAAATGGCGGCCCGCATGGGTGCGGTGACGGGCAAGGGATTATCCGATCTGATCCGCGAAGAGTTCGGACTACGCATGACCTTCTTCACGATGACGGTGCTGGGCATCGCGGACTTCGGCAATATCGCCTCTGAGTTCGCCGGACTGGCATCGGGCATGGGGATTTTCGGCATCAGCAAATATATTGCGGTTCCGGTAGGCGCGGCGCTGGTGTGGGTGGTGATCGTACGCGGATCTTACAAGCCGGTGGAGCGGATTCTGCTGATCCTGTCGATGATCTACTTCGCCTACCCGGTCTCGGCCATTCTGTCGCATCCGGACTGGAAAATGGCGGTGCGCGACACCATCGTGCCGCAGTTCAGTTCGGACCCCGGGTACCTCGTGATGATCGTCGGGCTGATCGGAACCACCATTACCCCGTGGATGCAGTTCTACCTGCAGGCGTCAGTGGTTGAGAAAGGCATCTCGAAGCGAAATTACGGGCTGACGCGCATCGATGTCATTTTCGGCTGCATCGTCACCGATGTGATCGCGTTCTTCATTGTCATCGCCTGCGCGGCGACAATTTTTCATTCGCAGCATCCTCAAATAACCGATGTGGCGGAAGCGGCCAGAGCGCTGGAGCCGTTTGCCGGGAAGTTTGCGGCGCTGCTTTTTGCCATCGGGCTGGTGAACGCGTCGCTGATGTCCGCGGCGATTCTGCCGCTGGCCACGGCATACAACGTGTGCGAGGGCTTGGGCTTCGAATCCGGCATCGACCGCCGTTTCGGACAGGCGAAGATTTTTTACGGGCTCTACACGGCGCTGATCGTTTGCGGCGCGGGCTTTGTCCTGTTCCCCGGATTGCCGCTGTTGAAGGTGATTCTGTTCTCCCAGGTAGCGAATGGAATCCTGCTGCCGTTCGTGCTGGTTTTCATGCTGATTCTGATTAACCGGCCGCGGCTGATGGGCGAATACGCCAACGGTTTCTGGGGCAACCTGATCGCCGGCGCGACCAGCGTGGTGATGGTGCTGCTGACGATTGCTCTGATCTGGAACAGCGTTACGGGCTGATGCGGGCTACTACGCCCCGGTCTCGGCTTCGGCAAAAGCCAGGGTGTATCCGTCGGGGTCGCGCACGCTGAATTCGAGTCCGCCGAAGGGCATCTTCTCCAGCGGCCACAGGATTTCCACCCGATCCTTGATCAGGTCGTGGAACTCCTGCACGCCTTCCATTTCGAAATACAAGGTTCCGGTGAAGGCGGGCGTGCCTCCCAGATAGGAGCCGGTGGACAGCGTGACGGCGATGTCGTCGGCGCGAAGCATGCAGTTTTCGCCGTCGCCGTCATTGGGAGAGCGCCAGCAGAGTTCAAAACCGGGCAGGCGGGAGTACCAGTCGATGGCGCGCGATAGATCGTCAACGCGCAGTACGGGCATCACCTTGCGGAACTTTGTCATGGGCGTGGCCTCAGTATGAAACCGGCGCTTTACCTCTTGTGCGCGGCGATGTAATCGAGGGCGAACTTCTTCAGGCCGGGATTCGTGAGGCCGAGCTGGGCGGCTTCCTCCGAGGCGCGATCGTTGTCCCAGTTGTCGATCATGACGCGCTTGATCAGCCACATGGCCGCAGCGCGGTTCCCGCTGTGGCAGTGGATGAAAGCGGGCTGATTGCCGGGTTCGGCTATTACCTGCAGGAAGCGGTCGGCGACCGCGGGATCGGGCTTGGCGCTGTTGAGCGGCAGATGAATGAACTTGATGCCGGCGGATTTTGCGGCCGCTTCTTCGGCTTCGATACCGGCGCCCTCTTCGCTCGCCATCCGGAGATTAATGACGGCGACGTAGCCCATTTTCCGGATGCCGGCAACCGATTCGGGTGTGATGGCGCCGGCGCAGGCCACGGTGGTTTCCACCTGCGCGAGGTTGGTGATTCCGGGGACGGTGGATTTCTTGACTTGCGCCTGCGCGATGCAGACGGCCATCGTGGCGACGGCCAGGCTCAAAAGTAATCGTTTCATATTCGACCTCTCAGAAAAAATCTAAGTCTTCACCAGCGTATAACCGCGCTCCTGGGCGCGGCTGACGGCGACGATTCCGGCAGGCACCATGCGTCCATTGGGCAGGAGATTTGCGATCAGTTCGGCGTTGATCGCGTCGGCGTTGCCGCCTGTCATGCGGGCAATCTCTCCGGCGGTGCCGCGTGTCGCCGACGAACAAACCGCCAGATGCACGCCGCGCTTGGTGAGCGATTCCAGAGTCGCGCCGCGGCTGGAGAGCAGGCGTCCATAATCGGCGGAGTTGTAAATGTTGAGCTTGGGAGGCTCTTTGGTTTTGGGATCTTCGAAGGGGGCGGCGTGTCCCGTCAGACCGGCTGGATACTTCGCCCACATGGAATCTTTGTATCCGAAGGGGGTGGAGCGGTGGCGCAGGACGATGATGACGGCCAGTTCGTTTTCGTCGAGTCCGTATTCGACTTTGTTTACGCGAATAAAATTGCCGGCGAAGAGGATCGCGTCGCCAACGCCGTCGGGAGAACTGGTATCGAAAATCAGGCGGTGTTTGCCGGGAATTTCGTCGAACCAGTTGTCTTTGTCGTGGCGGGCGGGTTCGAAGCGGGCAGCTGGGGCGGCGGGTTTTTCCTGCGCCATGGCGGAGGTTCCGACAGCGAGCGCCGCCAGTGAGGCCGCGCCGGCGTTGAGAGACGTCAGGAAAGAACGCCGTTGGCGGATTTGTTCGGGCGATGAGGGAGATGGCTTATGCATGTGAACCTCGCTTCGTGTGCAATCTGCTTCTTTGCATTATATGGAAAACTGCAGAGATGTTAACACGGGGCGGGGGAGAAAATCGGGTTGTGGCTTATGTCTGGATTCAGTTCTCGGAAGGCATCTGGTCGATGTGGTCGATCACCACAACCTCAAGATTCGCTCGCGACGCCTGCAGCCTGAGTCCCAATTGCTCCTGGATTGCTATAAACAGATCGGGAAGGGGAAACTCAGGAACAGGCAAATCAGGACGAGCCCCAGGTCCCGATTGAGGAACGGGCGCAAATTTGAGAATGAGTGCGTATCGTTCAGATAATCCTGTCTTGTCGAGGACGGGACGGCCCGCGAATTGGCTAATTACCGTTGCGAACTGTGACATCGTCATCCTGCTTCCCCGCACACCTCCGCCGCGCTGCCGCAGGTCGATGCCCTCCGGTTCGCGGGCTTCTGCCGGATAGACCGCCATTTTCGCGCCGCTCTTCGCTATCACAAGATCATAGATCGGCATTTCTCTCAATTCCTTGTGGTTTTCAAGGCGGAAGCGGTCTTTCAGGAGCGACTGCAGTAGCGGCTTCAGTTCCGTGTCCGGGACCCCTGCGGGTGCTTTCGCGGCGAAGTCAAATCTCTTCGCGCTCAGCCATTCCGGGCCAAAGATACGGTTTTCCGAGAGTCCAAAAGCAGCGGCAACAACCCTCTTCAACGGGACGTTGTTGATGACGAGTTTGCCGTGGTTGAGACTTGGCCCAATGCTCATCACCCCATCGGTGATCTCCGTGGGCCTGATCGATGCCACCTCGAATGCTGGAGCCTGTTCGACGGTTTGAGCGCGAGTGACTTCCAGACTCAGGGCGAGAAGCACAGTCAGCACAATAGCCTGCGGAACTGGTACGCGTTTGCCCACAGGAAGATGATACTTAATTGTTTACACCGCTGGCGGAGACTGGGCGGGTCCGCTGGCCCGTAATGAATTGCTATCGGCCGGAGGCCGGGTTTCCGACGGACTGCGCCATTCCGGTTCCTGCCGATCCGGCGGTTCCGCGATTCCCGTCCTTGATCATCTTGCCGCCGGGTTGCGAGCCGTACGATGCGTATGTGCCACCCTCCCGGGCCGACGACCCGCTGCCACCGTATTCAGTGCCCTG
>DASZLO010000002.1:0-22082 GCA_035552315.1 Bryobacteraceae bacterium | reverse complement strand
GCGGAAGATTCGAGCGCCGCCGCCGGAATCATTCCGATCAACTCGCTGCCGGCGATCTCAATGCCTCTCACGCGGCATCGCTGGGAGATTGCATCGAAGACCGCGTAGAGCGGCGTTTGTTCGAAGTCCACCAGATTCACCGAAACCTGCACCTGGGCGCGCGAGCGAAGCGGCAGGCCAATCGCTTTCACCGCCGGCAAGCCACCGTAGGATTCGCGAATTTCGCGCGCGATGGCACGCGCCGCCTCCACGTCGGTCGTCAGAAGATTGATATTCCAGGCAATCAGAAATTTGCGCGCCCCCACGACGCAGACTCCCGCGCCAGGGTGGTGGCCCTCGCCATAATCCGGCGTCAGTCCCGCGCCTGCAAGCTTCCTGACGTTCTCGAGCCGCACGCATTCCGGGCGCAGCGCCGCGGCTTCGTAGAGATAAACCGGAATCTGCAACTCTTCCCAGATCCGCCGCCCGGTCGCGCGCGCCAGTACGGCGCATTGCTCCAGCGAGACGCCGCTGACCGGCACGAACGGAACGACATCGGCGGCGCCCAATCGCGGATGCACGCCCGCATGCTGATTCAGATCGATCAGGCGGGCCGCCACACGCACTGCCTGAAACGCCGCTTCGGTCACGGGATCCGCGGAACCCGCAAACGTCAGGACGGAACGGTTGTGGTCCACGTCCCATGTTGTGTCGAGAAGATGAGCCCCCGGGACCGCAGCCACCGCATTGCCCAGCGTAGCGATAATCGCCGGATCGCGACCCTCCGAAAAATTCGGGACGCATTCGACGATCAAACGCGCTTTCCCCGATCCGGACGTCCCCGTCCCACCAGCGACGGCGGCAGATGCCTCATGAGGCTGACCACGAATTTGTACTTCCAGTCGGGGATGACCAGCGCCTTGCCGCGGTCGAAGCCGCGCAGGGACTCCTCCACGACGAAATCGGCCTTGAGCCAAAGAAAGCGCGGGATGTCGCCCCGGTCGACGCCCAGCGTGTCGTGAAACTCCGTAATCGTAAAACCTGGACACAGGGCCTGCACCTTGACCGGGGATTTGAGGCCGCGCAGTTCGATGTCGAGTCCGAGGCTGAAGCTGTTCGTCCAGGACTTGGTCGCGCAGTAGCTGACGTTGCCTTCACTCTGGCCGAATCCGGCGACCGATGAGACATTTATTACGCCGCCCCGCCCGCGAGGAACTATGGCCTTGAGGGCCGCATGCGTCAGGCGCACCGTAGCCATCACGTGGACAAGATGCATGTCCTGCTGGCCGCGCAGATCCGCTTCCCAGAATCTTCCGAGAGTGCCGAAGCCCGCGTTGTTGACCAGCAGTTCAAGGCCCGGGCACTCAACGATCGCCCGCTCAACCGAAGCCACGCCCTCCTCGGTAGCCAGGTCCGCGGCAACCACATCAACATGGACGGAAAGAGAAGATGCCAGCGCCCGCAGCCGGTCTTCCCGCCGCGCCACCAGGATCAAATCGTATCCGCGTGCGGCAAGCTTGCGGGCAAATACCTCGCCGAATCCACTGGAAGCGCCCGTTACCAGTGCAACCGGCTTAGGCCCGGAAGCCGCGCTCACTTGCCCGCGCCGGCCTTCCCCGCACTGATCAAATTGGCAAATATCCGGTACGCCCCAGGCACGCCCGCCGGCAATTCCCGGAACCACGAGAACGCCGTAAATATATAAGCGCCCTTCCCGTACCGCGTATACAGCAAGGCCCCCGACTGATCCTTATCGCCCGGGTCATGCGTCTCCAAAGGAGTCTGATAATGCTCGTCCCACTTGCTGGCAAAATATAACCCGCGCTCCTGGATCCAACCTTCAAAATCCGCCTGCGTGATTTTATTCGGGACATTCAACAGCGGCGAATCCGGCTGCAGCACTTTCACCGGCGCATTTTCATCCGTAACGCGCGCATCGTTCCCGGCAATCTGAAACGAATACGGCCCCATATGATCGAACGCTTCGGCGACCGAAGGACTGATCCGTCGATCCGCGTTGTTGTTGTACTGCACGACCAGCGTTCCGCCGTTCTTCACATAATCGAGCAGCCGCTGCTGATTGGCGCGCAAATCCGGCCGCAGCGCATAAGCCCGAATCCCCGCCACGACGGCATCGTACGCCGCCAGATTTCCCGAGCTTAGATCTTTTTCCGTCAACAGATCGACCTGGCACCCCATCTGGCGCAGCGCCTCCGGTTCCTTGTCGGACGATCCCATAATGTAGCCAACCCGCCGGGCCAGTACCTTCAGTGGAACAGCGGCCAGTTTCCCGCCCGCCGGGAGCAGAACCGTTTGCGCGGGAATATGCGAATAAGCGATCACGTCCAGACCGTTCGATACTTCGACGCCGCTTACCTTCGCGACAACCTTGAACGTGCCATTGAGCGTATTCGCCGGAGGGGTCAGCCGGAACCGGACCTCCTGCGAACTGCCCGACTCTTTCAATGAAAACGGCGCCGTCGCGGGCTGCACCTTCCATCCCGCAGGCGTTTCCAGACGCACATCGCCGGACTGGTTTGCGGTCAGTGCGCGAATCTGCACGCTGAAGTCGCGCGGGCTACCCAGCGGATACACCACGTTCGCCGCGGGCAAGTCGATCGCTACGGGCGGTTCCACAACCACGGGCCGGATAATCTGGCCGCGCGCAGGATCGCCGTAGCGGTAATGGATCGGCGTCGTAACCGAAAAGGCCGACGAGCCCAGTGCAAAATCGAAACGCGCCAGAACCTCGGGAATGGTGTCAGCGCGGCCGATCAGGGTCTGATCGGAAATCGTATAGGTATAGGGATCGTGCGGCTCCCGTAGCCAGAACGGCTGCGACCAGGGCTGCCTGGACGAAATCGGCACTGACACCGTGGCAACCTCCGGCTTGTTATCCGCCAGTGCAACATCTTTGACCGGCGCATCCACATCTCCCCACCCGCTCAGGTGAATTCCTTTGAGCATCAGCGGCAGGCTGGAACGGTTCAGCGCCGTGAGCTGAAGTTTCGCCGTGGACCCCGGCACGTATGTGGGCGCATCCGCCTCCACTTCTGTATGAAGCCCGGCGCACAGTGCAATCGCCTCATCGATGTCATCCAGTTTCCATTGGGCCCAGCCCTGTCCCTCATCGTGCGCCAGACCGGCGATCAGGCTGCGGGCTTCGAGCAAGGCCGGTACAGTCTTTTCCGGATGCAGATCGTCGATGTCGCTTTGCGCTTTCGCGAGAATCGCGCCGATGCGCGCCCCGCCCGGCAGTCGGTTCCAGGAAACGTCGATGCCCTCGAACAAACTTTTTTTCGGAACGTCGCCCTCGACGGTGGCCAGGAGTCCCTCGGCTGATCCATAGGCCAGTTGCGAACCCTGTCCCTGGCTCCGGTGCTCACTGCGGCTGACGATGGAAATCTCCCTGTACGAACGGCCGATTACCGGATCGAACTCGCCGGTATCGATCGGCAACGTCGGCTGATCGGGATAGGCATCTACGCGGCCCGGTCCGCGCCCGCCCGCTGCCTGAGCGCCGCCGCGCCCGCCCCGCCCGCCGCGTCCGGGAGCGGCAGCACCGGGCGGTGGCGTAAACCGCGACCGCATCAGCCGGTGCGCCTTCCATGGCTTGACCCATTTCAGTTGCTCGGGGAAACGGTTTGGATCGCCCGCCGCCTCGTACGCTTCCTTACCCAGCACGCCCGCCGCTTGGTGATTTCCGTGTCCGTCCGCCGGCGTACCGCTGAACACATCGATGATGACGTCCGGCTGCTGCTGCCGGATCACCCACACCACGTCGGCAAGAATCTTCTCGCGGCCCCAGTCTTTCAGGGTTTCATCCAGCGACGTGGTGAATCCGAAATCGATCGCGCGGGTGAAATACTGCGAGCCGCCGTCATCCCGACGCGCGGCCAGAAGTTCCTGCGTGCGAACGACTCCCAACAGAGGGCCCTGCTCGTCGCCCAGCAGATTCTGGCCGCCCTCGCCGCGGTTCAGTGAAAGATACCCCGTCCGGGCCTTGAGCCCGCGGGAAGTCCAGGCAAGCACCGCATTGTTTTCGTCGTCCGGATGCGCGCCAATCATGAGCACGCTGCCAAGGACGTTCAGTTTTTCCAGGGAATACCGAATCGCCGGGGTGCCGATCAGAAAAGATTCCGAGGGAGTGCCGTCCAGGCTATCCGCCCGCCCGCCCGTCAGCCCCACAGTCGCTAGTCCCGCGATGACGATTGCGGCGCAAAGAACTTTGGCAGCAGGTTTGCTCATGCGTTTATGGTAGTACGGCTCAAGGGCCGTTCAGACGCATCGGGACATGACGCGAAGCAGCTCGAAACAGTGGCGTTGGCGGTGGATGAGAAGGCGATCGGGACGGGCCGGAACCCGCGGTTCAACCGATGGCTCCAGCGCCCCCGCAGTCGAACCCCGGATTGGACTTGCGCTCGGAGGGGGCTTTGCGAGGGGAATCGCTCATCTGGGCGTGCTGCGCGTTCTCGAACGCGAGAACATCCCGATTCATTGTCTGACCGGCGTCAGCGCTGGCGCCATCGTCGCGGCCGCGTATGCCAGCGGGTCCACCCTGACCGAAATCGCGAACGCCGCCTCGTCGATGCGGTTTGGCGATGTTGCCAGATGGGGTCTCTCACGACTGGGACTCGCCGGCAGTGAACGCATGACGCCCTTCCTGCAGCGTCTTCTCAAACACATGCAGTTCGACGACATGGAGATTCCGCTGGGGGTGATTGCCACCGATCTCCGCTCCGGGCGAGCCATTGAATTCCGCGACCGCGGCGATGTTGCGCCCGCCATTCGCGCTTCGTGCTCGTACCCGGGATTGTTCCGGCCTGTGGAACTAGACGGACATACTCTTGTCGACGGCGCCATTTCCGTCGAAGTGCCGGCGCGGCTCGCGCGCAGGATGGGGGCGACGCACGTGATCTCAGTGTGCATCCCCAATCAGGACGAGGGCTACGAGGCTCACCACATGTTCGAGGTCATCAACCGCTGTTTCCAGATTATGATGGCGAACAATGAAGGCAGCTGGCGCGAACAGTCCGATCTGGTGCTTCTGCCCGACGTCGGCGCAATTCCGTGGGACGGCTTTGAGAACTGCAAACGAATGATCGAAGCCGGCGAATGCGCCGCCGAACAGTCGCTGCCGCGGATCCGCGAGTGGCTGGGTTCTGCCCATACGGATACAGCCCACGTGGGTATAGCCAGCGACAGCCGCGATCTTCTGCCTACAAAAGCCGAAAGTTTACCTCAATCTGCGCCCGCACATTTACAGCCTGGCCAGCCTTCATGCCTGGCTTGAATCGCCACTTCTGAACTGCCTCGACCGCCTTCTCGTCGAGCCCCATTCCCAGACTGCGAATCACATGAATGTCGCGCGGTTGCCCGTCCTTGCCGACGATGACGGACAGTAACACCGTCCCGCTGTACGTGGCTTTCCGCGCATTTTCTGAATACTCCGGTTCCACTTTGAGGACCAGGACGGGCTGAGTCACGCCGTTGCCGGACCGGTACACATCTCCCCCGTAGGCGCCATTCGCGCCGGGGCCGAAGCCCGAACCGTCCCCCGGGCCAATGCCGCCCCTGGCGCCGCTGCCCATTCCGCCGCTCGATCCACTGCCATTAGAGTTATTCATCAATTTCGCAAGAGGATCGCCCCAATTCGCCGCCTGCGTCGCGGCCACATCCGGTGGCAACACCAGCGACGGTTCCAGGGTCAGCTTCGGCTGCTGGTTGACGATCTGCGGCGGCACAAACTGTTTGAGGGCGGCCGTTGGAATCCGGCCCGCCGTGACTGGCAACGGTTCCCGTGCGCCGCCGCCTCCACCTCCGCGCGCCGGCTTGGCAGTGTACGGCATCAGATTCGGATCGATCAGTTCGAACCTGTCCCTGATCGTCTGCTGCACCGGGGCGGTGGTTGCGCCGAACATCAGGAGCGCGACGAAGCCCGCATGCACGGCAACGGAAACATACCGCGACGGAGATGCCCACCACCCCGAGGTGACAGGCAGGGGCCGCATCTCGTCCCTGCTGCGCAGGCGGGCCAGCGCCGTTCGGACATCGGGATTGATCTCCTCCGCAGGAGTCAGCGCCGAAAGCCAGTGATCCACACGCCGTTCGGTCTCCATGAAACGACCGATGGCCCTTTGGCATTTCGGGCAGGCGTGCAAATGGCTGTTTGCCGCAGCGGCCGGATCGTCCAGAATTCGTTTCAAGTCACCGGCCTTCAGACACGCCATCACAAACCTCCCCCGTAAAGCTCTACATATCTCTTTTCAAACTGCGTCTTCGCGCGCGATCAGCATGTAAACCGAATCCGGCTTCACACCCAGCACCGCAGCTATCTCTTTGGGGGAAAACCCGCTGCTCCCCATAACCAGAACCTGCCCTTGCACCGGCTTGAGCTGCGCGATAACCCGGCGCACGCGCGCACGCTGTTCTTCGGCGAGCAGATCGTGCAGCGGTCCGCTCTGCCCTTCACTGCGAAGCGCTTCCTGCCCAGCCAGTTCCTCGCGGCGGGCCCGCCGGGAATTGGCCCGAAGCGCGTCCAGCCCCAGGTTCATCGCGGTACGGTACAGCCATCCGGCTGGATTGCCTCCGGCCAGGCCGCCACGCCGCTGGTGAAGGCGGCAAAAGGCCTCCGAAGCCACCTCCTCGGCTGTGCCGAAATCTCCGGTTAAGCGGACCAAAGTCTTCACCAGGCGCGCATAATGCTCTGTAAAAAGGTTCTCCAGAACACGGTCCGCCCCCGCATCCGGCGCGCGCAGAATTTCAAAGCTCAGAAGCAGTTCTTCACCGCGGGACTGGCCGGCGTGCTGTTCAATGTGATGCACTAATTAAACGGCGCGGAACGCGGGAAACCAACAAAATGAAAAAGTTTTTTCCAGCAAAATAACAGGAAGGATTTCGCAGGCGCATGCGTCTAACACTGGAGCCTTAATGCTGACCGCGGTGCTCGAAGAAACCGGTGAAGAACTTATCGAAGGTTGTCGGCGCGGCGATCCGGAAGCTTTCCGTATCCTCTTCGAAACCTATAAGGACCGCGTCTATTCAGTAGCCCTGCGTTACAGCGGGAACGCCAGTCTGGCCCAGGATATCGCGCAGGAAACCTTCGTCAAGCTCTTCACCACCATCGGCAGCTTTCGGGGCGACGCCCGATTTGAATCATGGCTTTACCGCCTGGTGGTGAACAGCTGTTTCGATCACAAGCGCCGCACGCGCCGCCTGATGCCGCTGTTCGAAGGGTTGCGCACGGTCCTGCGCGCGCCGTCCGTCAGCGCTCTCGATGAGATGGTGCGGAATGAATCGAGCGAGCAGCTTCAATCCATCGTCGCCACCCTTCCCCCGGAGCAGCGGATGATGATTGTGCTGCGCTACACGCAGGGCTTGTCCTACGACGAAATCGCGGAAATTATGGGCTGCTCCGCCGGTACGGTCGGGTCGCGCCTGAACCGGTTGCACAAACTGCTGGAGACGCGGCTGTCGCGATTATCAGGAAATAAAGGAAATCATCATGTCTGATTACTTAGAACGTGAACTGCGGCGTCAGCTCGCGCCGGTGCGGGCACCGGAGTCGCTTTGGAATGCGCGGCTGGAGGCCGTTGCGCAGCGACCGTCTTCTCGGTCAGCCCAGACACCCCGAAAGCCAATCGCCTGGAATCCCTCCCGCGGGTTCATCTTCTCGCCCGTGCTGGCTCTGATTCTGCTTACCGCGGCCGCTGGAGCGGTCTGGAAGGCCGCTGAGCCGGCCCGCCGGAATCCTTCTTCGCCTGCGGCGCGCAGCATTACGTTGCCCGCCAGCGCCAGGACAGCCGTCCAGCCTTTCAGCGATTCATGTCTGATGTGCCACACAGGCGCGGCGCTGGTGATCACGCCGCCCGCGGAGTAGATCGCCCCCGCTATTGCGGGAGAAACATCTTCACTTCGGGATACATGGTCCGGACGAAAGCGAGCCCGGTCTTCTCTGCCTGATCGAGATGATTGGGCGTCACGCTCACCACCACCCTTATCAGCGATGTGTCGCTGCGATGCTTCCGGATGGAATCCTCAATCAGATAAAACTTGGCCGCGAACTCGTCCGCGATCACGCGTCCCTGGGACTGATACCAGTAGTAAACCAGGCTTTGATCCTGGCCCTTGGCAACAAGGTACCGGTTGATATGAATCGGCCCCGCCGGTGTATCGACGTCCACTCGTCCGCTTTCTGTCTGCTGCCAGCCGGAACCGGGCAGACAGTTCTTTGGCGAATGGGGCGACTGGCCTGTCCGCTGCGTTTTGAAGTACGCCACGAAAAGGCTGGCCTCGCCGGTCGGACCGCCATAGACCCGGGTCAGAACATCGTCCGCCTTCAATACGTCGAGTTCTTCTTTCGGCATGACGCCTTCCTGCGTCTCGTGCCAGTTGCCGACAGTGATGGGGAACGCCGATAGCGGCGGAGCATTGTGGGCGGCTTCGCCGCGTGACGCCGAATAGAAGAGCACGGCCTGCACCACCATCACGAGCGTGAGAATGTGCAGAAATCTGTTGGTAGTCAGCGAACTCATGCGGGTTTTCCCTCCGGGAGGTTTCTCCGGTTGATCAGATTGACGGTGCGGATCACCATCTGGTGAAACACAATGAGGATCACCAGCGCCACCATGAAAATTACCCAGCCTTCCGCTTCGTGAGCCAAGCCCTCGGCGTACTCCGGCTTGTATTGCGCGATCACGCCGGTGATGGTGACGCGGCCGGCGTTCGCCACAATCGCAATCGGAATCGTGGAAAGAAAAAGCACCACCCTGACCCAGGTACGGTTTTCAAAGAAGTAGCCGTAGACCAGCGACAGGAACGTCAGCGTCAGCAGCGAACGAATGCCGCTGCAGGCTTCAACAACGTTGAGGCTCTGGTTGGCCAGCACCAGCACATTGCCTTCGCGGATTACCGGAATCTGCAGAACCGTAATCGAATTCTCGGCCACGCGGCTGGCGAGGAGCTGCAGCGGGAAAGTGATCTGGTTGTAAATGATTGCCGGAATCGGCACCATGAAAAATAACAAAAACAGAGGGAACGCAAAGATCCGCAGATATCGCGTGCCGCCGAGTAGCCAGACGGCGCCGATAATGGAAATGACCAGGGAGGTGCGGCTAAGAAAGATCTCCGCGCCGAGTGTGCCGATGTAAAGCTGCAGCGCACCCCATAGCAGCACCGCCAGTCCCCACCAGTTCGGCTTCGGGATGACTCCGGCGATCTCTCCGCGCTTTTGCCAGGCGATGTATCCGGCGCATACGGGCACAAAGAAACCGTGACCCATGTCGGGATCGTCATTCCACTGCGCTACCAGGCGAGCCAGAATGGGGCCGTAGCAAACCGCCAGCAGAGCGGCCACCCAGCCGATGGTGACCCACGGTAGCGAAGGTGATTTATCGCTGGACGGGGGCGACCCGGTGAGAACGGGGGTCATCGCCCTCAGGATAACATCAACTTAGACAATCGATTGTGCAGCGGAGCCGAAGCCGTTACAGTACCGGCCATTTTCGGACGAGGGGCCGATCAGGCCTTTGGAGGGCTTCCGCCCGGGAATTGCCGGGTTAAACTCCGCAGCTCATTCAGGAACGCCTGTTCGTCCTGAAAATCCCTGTACACCGACGCGAATCGGACATAGGCGATTTTGTCAATGTCCCGGAGACTGTCCATCAGGTATTCTCCGATTTCTGTAGTTGTTATCTCGCGTTCAGGGGAATCCGTGACTTTCCCTTCCACCAGATTGACGAGATCGGAAAGCTTGGCCATGCCGATCGGGCGTTTCTCGCATGCTTTCAGTAATCCATTCAATACTTTCTGGCGATCGAACTTCTCCCGGCGGCCGTCCTTTTTGATCACCATGTAGGGGACTTCGTCGATCCGCTCGTACGTGGTAAAGCGCTTTTCGCAGAGATTACACTGCCGCCGGCGGCGGATGGAATCGCCCTCCCGGCTTTCCCGCGAGTCGATTACCCGGTCCTCCAAATGGCCGCAAAATGGACAAGTCATGTGTTGTAAGGCATTTAACAGCAGAAAAGGCCGCCGAAGAACGGCGAAGCCCCTCCGCCCGCAAGCATATCAGCATCGGGGCGGGGTCCGCAGAGCCGACGACCCGGCTGTCCCGTTTGCGCCGGCAGACGAACCAACAGCCCCGGTTCAATACTAAGAGTGGATTCGCCGAAAAATTGAACCTATCATGAGAAAGCCTCGTTCCTTATAACGGAAGGATTTAACCGGGACATGGCAGGAGCGGTGGCAGCGGCGGCATGGGGCCTTTCGGAGACCCGTCCGGCCCACACAATCGCGAAAAGTTTGGATCAGGACACCACAGTCGTGGAGCGGTGCCTCAGCGGGGACGACGCCGCCTGGGAAGAACTCGTGCGCCAGCACAACCGGCGCGTTTATGGGTTTTGTTACCGGTTCACCGGTAAGGATTCCGAGGCGCAGGATCTAACGCAGGAAGTCTTCCTGCGCGTTTTCCGCTCCCTCGGCAGTTTCCGGTCCACCGAAGGGTCGTTCGCCACCTGGCTGGCGCGTCTGACGCGTAACCTGCTGATCGATCACTATCGCCGTACCCGGAATGAGCGCGTGACCGACTCCATTGAAGAGCAGTTGCCGCGTGTCGAGGAAAGCCAGACGGGCGCGGCTCTCGGCAAGAGTGCCCGGACTGACAGCGCCGTCGCCGGCCGGGAGGCCAGTGAACTGCTGCAGGGAGCGCTGGCGAAGCTCTCGCCGGAACTGCGTGAAACAATCATCCTGCGCGATCTGCAGGAAATGGAATACCGGGAGATTGCCGAGGTTCTCGCCATCCCCGAAGGTACGGTAAAATCCCGCTTAAACCGCGGAAGAGCGGAACTGGCCCGATTGCTGGCCAGATACAAACAGGCTGTTTGAAGAAGATGCTGAACTGCGCTGAATTCGAAATCCTTCTCGCCGATGACCTCGACGGCGCGCTCACCGGCGCCCGTCAGAGCGAGCGGGATGAATTCCTGCGCCACCGGGAATCCTGCCCCGCCTGCGCGGCGATGGCCAAGGATGTCGAATCGGCAATGGCTTTCATGGAGCGGGCCTCCGAACCCGAGCCGCCCGCCATCCTGCTGACGAAGATTCTGCACGCGACCAACTCCGGTTGGGAATTGAAACTGCGCGGCGCCGGGGCGCGTGGCTGGATCAACCGCATGTTTGCGCCGGTCCTGCGGCCCCGCTTCGTTCTGGGCGCGGTGTTTACGATGATCTCGGCGACCATGCTGACCCAGTGCGCGGGGGGCCCGAAGAGCACCATGACTGCCGCGGATCTCGATCCTGTCCGGATCTGGACCGCGCTCGATAACAAGACCCAGCGCATTTACGACCGCGCCATCAAAGACTACGAAAGCATGCGTCTGGTGTACGTAATCAAAAGCCAGTTGAATGACTGGTCTCAGCAGCAAAGTGAACAGGACGAAGCGGCCGCCGATGCCCGGGCTAACAGCCGGAAGCTTGAAGCGCCCCAGGAAAAAGGAAAATAGCCATGAACTGCGCCATCCATCCCGAAGCACCCGTATCGGCATTTTGCCGTGAATGTGGAAAGCCCATGTGTCAGGAGTGTCAACGCCTGGCGTTTGGATCGGTCTATTGCGCGGAGCATGTGCCTGCGCCGGCTCCGGTAACTGCCGCGCCGGTGACGCCGGCCCCAGAACCCTCGGCCGTGCCCTATTCCGAAACCCCCTACGCGGCTCCTTATGCGGCCCCTGCGAATACTCCTCCTCAAACGCCGCCCTATACGCCTCCCTACGCCCAGTCTCCTTACACGGCGCCGGTCCAGCCTCCGGTACGGGTGTGCGACACCAACGCACATCCGATTCTGGCCTTCCTGCTCGGCTTCATCCCGGGCGTAGGAGCCCTCTACAACGGGCAGCTGGCCAAAGGGCTGATTCATGCCGTGGTATTTGGCCTCCTCGTCAGCATCGCCAGCAATTCGCACAGCAATATGGAGCCGCTGCTGGGCATGATGATCGCGGCGTGGGTGTTCTACATGGCTTTCGAAGCCTGGCATACGGCGAAGAGACGCCGCGACGGCGACTCGGTGGAAGAATTCTCCAGCCTTTTCGACATTCGCCCCACTCACGGCCGATTTCCTGCCGGAGCCTTACTGCTGATCGCGGTCGGATTTCTTCTGCTCCTCGACACCACCGACATGATCGATATGGTGCAGCTTGAGCGCTACTGGCCCGTGGGTCTGATTTTGCTCGGTCTTTATATGCTCTATTCCCGGCTCAGCAGCGATCGCGGAGAACGCCCGAACGGGAATGCCGAGGCGCGCAGATGAATGAGCAAAGTCTCGTCCTCGTCCGCGCCATCCGGGGCCCTGTAATTCTGATCACCGTCGGCGTCCTTTTCGCTTTCGATAAATACACGGAATTTCGTTTCAGCCAGACGTGGCCCGTACTGCTGATCGTGCTCGGCCTCCTGAGTCTGGCCGGTGGGCGCCGCAGACGCCGGGGCATGAACGATGGAACTTCCGCGACTTCCGGCCCGGGAGCAAGGCCGTGAGACCGCGCTCCCTGACGGGTCCGCTTCTCCTGGTGGCGATCGGCGTTCTGTTCCTGCTGAACAACCTCCGGCCCGACTTTTCGCCCTTCACGCTCATTTCGCGCTACTGGCCCTTTCTGCTGATCGGAACGGGCATCGTCGGCCTGATCGAGGTCCTTTTCCATGTCAGCCGGGGCAACACGGCTCCTCCCAGTCCGCTGGGCGGCGGCTGGATCTTCTGGATCGTGATCTGGTGCATCGTCGCCGGCGTCATCAGCGATCATAATTTCGGCACCTGGAATTTCAACGGCGGCGGCGTCAACTTCCTGGGCTCAAGCTACGACTATGATGTGCAGCCCGCGGGCGCCCCGCAAGTGGTTTCCCAGGTTGCCTCGCAGGGCGTTACACGCGTCGTGCTGGACAACATCCACGGCAACCTCACCATCCGCGGCGAAGATTCCGGCGACGTGAAAGTGACTGGCCGCAAATCCATCCGGGCCTTCAACCGCGACAATGCCGACCGCGCCAATCGCAATTCCCGGCTCGATATTGAGCACCAGGGCAGTCTTCTGCTGATCCGCGCCATTGAGCCCGAGCGGTCCGGCACCATCCAGATCACCAACGATCTCGACATCTCCATCCCCAAGGGACTGAGTGTCGAAGCCCGCGGGCGCTCGGGCGACATCACGGTCGATGACATCGACGGCGGCGTCGATATCTCGGCCGGACGCGGCGACGTGCATCTCACCCACATCGGCCAGAACGTCAAAATCGAGGGTTCCCGCAGCGGGATCGTGAGGGCTTCGGATCTGAAAGGCAATCTCGATCTCGAAGGCCGCGGCAGCGACATCCAGCTCGACAACATCGCCGGCGAGGTAACCATCAACGGCGATTACTCCGGCACGCTGGAATTTCACGCGCTCGCCAAGCCTCTGCGCTTTGAGTCGTCGCGCACGGAATTTCACGTGGAAGCCGTTCCCGGCACCATCACGATGGATCTCGGCGATCTGAAGCTGAACAATGTCGCCGGCCCGGTGCGCTTTTCCACCGGCACGCGCGACATCCAGGCCACCGACGTCACCGGCGCGCTCGATCTCACTGTGAACCGGGGCGACATCAGCGTGACAGCCAGCAAGACGCCGCTGCCCAGGATCGACCTGCACTCGCACAACGGCGATATCGCCCTGACGCTGCCCGACAAATCCGCCTTTCAGCTCAAGGGCACCACGTCCCAGGGCGAGGTGGAGAACGATTTTGGGGCGCCGCTGCAAACGCAGTCTTCGGGCCGCTCCGCCACCATCCAGGGACAGACCGGCAACGGGCCGGAAATCATTCTGGCAACGGACCGCGGCACGGTCTCTGTCAAGAAAATCTGATATAAAGGGGAGCAATGCGCCCCCTCTGTATCGTTGCTGTGCTGACTGCCGCTCTGCTGAGTTCGTCCAGTTCTTTTGCGGCAGGCAAAACCGAGATTCTCTGGGATCAATACGGCGTTCCGCACATCTTCGCGACTGACCGCGAAGCCATGTTCCACGCCCACGGTTATGCGCAGATGGAGAACCTGGCCAATCTTCTGCTGCGGCTTTATGGTGAATCCCGCGGCCGCGCCGCCGAATACTGGGGCGGCGACAAGAACCTCGAGCTCGATCGCTGGCTGCAGTTGAACGGGGTACCCGAGCGCGCCAAAGCCTGGTACGATGCGCAGGATCCCGTCTTCCGTAAATATCTCGACGCCTTCGCCGCCGGCATCAACGACTACGGCAAAGCGCATCCCGACGCCATCGATCCGCAATATCGGATGGTCCTGCCGGTTAGCGGCGTGGATGTGGTCGAACACAGCCTCAGGGCCGTTCACTACATGTACATGGGATCGATGGACCGCATGCATCGCGAAGTGAATGCCATGCTGCGCAATTCCACCGTGGCTCAGCTCAAGCTGTCCGAACAGGACCAGATTCCCGGCTCCAACACCTGGACCGTGGGGCCCTCGCTTTCCGCCAGCGGCAAGCCGTTGCTGCTGATCAATCCGCACCTTGCCTGGGGCGAGACCTTCTACCGCTATATGGAGGTCCATCTCGTCGCCCCGGACTACGATCTCTTCGGCACGCCGCAGATCGGCTTCCCGGTTCCGGTGGTCGGATTCAACCGCACGACCGGTTGGGGCCGCACGGTGAACACTATGGATACCGTCGATTTCTACAAACTTACGGTCAAGGACGGCAAATATGAATTCGACGGCAAGCTGCTTCCCTTCGAGCACGAAACGAAGACGCTGAAAATCAAGCAGCCGGATGGTTCGTTTAAGGAAGAAAAGCTGGAGATCCGCCGCAGCGTCCAGAGCCCCGTGGTGTTTGACGGACAGGGCGTCACCGTTGCGATGCGGGTGGCCGGTCTCGACCGTCCCAAAATGCTGGAACAGTGGTTCCGGATGGGCGAAGCGAAGAACCTGACCGAATTCACCGCCGCCATGAAGATGATGTCGATTCCCATGTGGAATGCCGATTACGCGGACGCGGATGGGCACATCATGCTGGTCGACAACGGGCTTCTCCCGCGCCGCGGGAAAGGCGATTATCCGTACTGGTCGAAGGTGGTTCCGGGCGATACGTCCGAGACGCTCTGGCACGACTACCTGACGTTCGACGAATTGCCGAAGTCTCTCGATCCGGCCTCCGGCTGGAATCAAAACACCAACGAACCGCCCTGGACCATGACGTTTCCGCAGCTCGACCGTTTCAAGTACCCGGCATACACGGCGCCGACGGGCGAATCCATGCCCCAGATGCGGACCCTTCGTTCGCTCCGGCTGATCACGCAGAACAAGCCGACCACTTATGCGCAATTCGTGACGAATATACATTCGACGCGCATGGAACTGGCGGACAAAGTTCTGCCCGATCTTCTCAAAGCCGCTCCCGCCGATTCTGAAGCCGCGAAGGTGCTGGCGAAGTGGGACCATCAAACGGAAGTGGGCAGCCGTGGCGCGGTCCTGTTCCAGGCGTTTGCCGACAAATACTTCACTGGCCAGAACGGCATCGAGAGCCGCCTGCGCGTCAAGTACGACCCGATGCATCCCCTCGATTCCGCCTATGGCCTGAAGGACCCCGCCGCTGCCGTTGCCGCGCTGGAGTCGGCTGCCGCCGGGGTGAAGAAGACCTACGGCGCGCTCGACATCCCCTGGGGCGATGTTTACCGTTATGCGCATGGACCCGTGGATGTGCCTGGCAACGGAGGCGCGGGTGGCATGGGGGTATTCCGGACCATCGCTTTCTCGGAGAAAAAAGAAAACCGCTACTACGCTGCCCACGGAGAAACCATCGTGTGCGCTATCGAGTTCTCGAAACCGCAACAGGCGAACTGCCTGCTGGGCTACGGCAACGCGACACAACCCGGATCCAAACATCTGGGCGACCAGCTGCAACTGCTTTCCGAGAAAAAACTCCTGCCGGTATGGCGGGACAAGAAAGACGTCGAAGCCCATCTCGAAAAACGGGAAACCTTTTAAGGTGACTGCGGCGCCCGCCGGGGCAGCATTCGAATCCCCGCGTTTGAGATGATGGTGCAGATGTTTCGGGCGATAACCGTATTCATAATTCTGGCGATTTCGGCCTTCGGCCAGACGGGGCAGACTTCCCAGGCCCGCATGGAGCGCCGCCTGACGGAACTGCGCAAGAGCCCTCCGGAGCTTTTCGATTTCCTCTACCGGATGCCCAAGGGCGCCGACCTGCACAACCATCTTTCGGGCGCGATCTATGCCGAAAGTTTCCTGAAATCCGCCGCGGACGATCATCTTTGCATCGACAAGGCAGCGCTGGCGATTACCGAACCGCCGTGCAAGGCCGATCAGGTGGACGCCTCGGTCGCGCAGACGGACAACAACCTCAGAAATGCCATGATCGACAGCCTTTCCATGCGCAATTTTGTGCCCGGGAAGCAGTCGGGTCACGATCACTTCTTCGCCACATTCGACAAATTCGGCGCGGTTGAGAGCGCTCCACTGATCGCGGAAGTGGCGCAGCGGGCGGCCGATCAGAACGAATCCTACATCGAGCTGATGGCGCTGTCGGGCGGCGGTCCGGTCAGCGATCTGGGCAAGGTCGCGGGCCTCGATGACGACTTCGACATTACCCGTCAGAGGCTGGAGGCGAGCGGTTTCGCGCCGATGGTGCAGATGCTGAAGACGAGAGTCGATCAGATGGAACTCGTCAGGCAACACTCCCTCGGCTGTCAGGCCAGTCCCGGTTCCGGCGCCTGCCGGGTACAGGTTCACTACGTCTACCAGGTTCTGCGGGAATTCCCCAAGGAGCAGGTATTTGCCCAGGTGATGGCCGGCTTCGCACTGGCATCCGCCGATCCGCGCGTAGTGGCCGTGAATTTCGTGCAGGCTGAAGATGGCGTGACTTCGATGCGCGACTACCATCTGCAGATGCGCATGGTCGATTATGCGAAGCGGATTTATCCCAGCGTCCACATCACGCTCCATGCGGGTGAACTGGCGCCGGGGCTGGTGCCGCCCGACGGCCTGCGCTTTCACATCCGCGAGGCCGTTGAGCTCGGTCACGCCGAGCGCATCGGGCATGGCGTCGACATCATGTACGAGAAAGACCCCGAGGGTTTACTGAAAGAGATGCATGACCGGCATATCGCGGTCGAAATCAATCTCACAAGCAACGACGTAATCCTCGGGGTGCGCGGCGACGATCATCCTCTGCCGGTGTACCGGAAGTTCGGCGTGCCTGTCGCACTCTCCACGGACGATGAAGGCGTTTCCCGATCGGACCTCACGGAAGAATTTCAGCGGGCCGTCCTGACTTACAAGCTGAGCTATGCGGATTTAAAGGAGATGGTGCGGAACAGCCTGGAGTATTCGTTCGCGCCGGGCGAGGGCTACTGGGCCAAGGGCGCTTACGGAACTCCGGTTTCGGTTTGCTTTGCGAACAAGCAAAGTTCGGAGTGCAAGGATTTCCTGCGGGTGAACGAAAAAGCGCGGCTGCAGTCGGACCTCGAAGACCGCTTTGCTGTTTTTGAGCGCGCCGAATCCGAGCACGCCCGCTGACTTAAACGGTGATCGTATCGGTCACCGGCGGTGGCGGCGCGACCGACAGGTCCACGCCTTCCCACCTTGCGACCACCGCCGTCGCGAGGCAATTGCCCAGCAGATTCACCGACGTTCTTGCCATATCCATCAGAGTGTCGACGCCCAGAATTACGGCCACGCCTTCGATCGGCAAATTGAACGTGCCGAGGGTGCCGGCCAGAATCACCAGTGACGCGCGCGGAACTCCGGCCACGCCTTTGCTCGTCAGCATCAGGGTCAACAGCATGACCAGTTGAGTCGAGAACGCCAGATGCACGCCCGCCGCCTGGGCCACGAAGATCGCGGCCATGGACAGATAGAGCGTCGAACCATCGAGGTTGAAGCTGTAACCCGTCGGCAGAACGAAGGCGACGATATGTTTGGGCACGCCGAACCGTTCCATGTTTTCCAGCGCGACCGGGAGAGCGGCTTCGCTGGACGCCGTCGAAAAAGCCAGCAGGAACGGCTCCCGCACATAGTGAATAAAGCGGCCCAGCGGGATGCGGGCGATGGTAGTTACCGTGCCCAGCACAACCACCACGAAGAAAATCTCCGCGCCGTAGAGAGTCAAAACCAGCTTTCCCAGATAGACCAGCACGCCCAGTCCTTTGTCGCCCACCGTGGCGGCCATGGCGCCGAACACGCCAAAGGGCGCGAAGTACATCACGTAGTGGGTGTACTTGAACATCACTTCGGAGAGCGATTCGCAGAACGCGACTACGGGCCGTGCTTTCGCGCCGAGCACCGCGCAGGCCATGCCGAACAGGAAGGTGAACACCACGATCTGCAGAACTTCGCCGCGCGCCATGGAATCGATAATGCTCGTGGGAAATGTGTGTTCGAGGATCTGGGACAGGCTGGCGCTCGATTGCGCGAGGCCGCCGGTGGCGCCTTTCTGAAGCTGCACCCCCACTCCGGGCTTCACGAGATTTACCGCGCCAAGCCCGACAAACAGCGCGATGGTGGTGACCACTTCAAAGTAGAGGATCGCCTTGCCGCCGATGCGTCCCATGGTCTTCACGCTGCCTGTGCCGGCGATGCCGACGACAAGGGTTGCGAACAGCAGCGGTGCAATGATTGACTTAATGAGGCGAAGAAAAATCGAACCCAGCAGCGCCAGTTCCTTGGCGGGACCGGGGAGCAGCGCACCGAACACCACGCCGGCCACGAGGGCGATCAGAATCCAGGCGGTCAGCGAGATGCGTTTCATTCTTTGTATTATCTAAAACATGCGGGGATGGGTGATTCACTGGATTCTGAGCGGCGTGGCCTTGCTGATCGTCGCCAATATTCTGCCGGGAATTCAGGTGGAGAATTTCGGGGCCGCGCTGATCGCCGCTCTGGTGATCGGATTCGCCAGCGCGACGCTTGGCCTCGTCCTGAAGATTATTCTTCTCCCTTTTATCTTCCTGACTCTGGGGATCGTGTATTTTCTGATCAACGGGCTGATGCTGAAGCTGGCCTCGGAACTGGTTCCGGGCTTTCGCGTGTCCGGCTGCATGACGGCGGTGCTGGGCTCGATTCTGCTGACGCTGGTCGATTACGTCCTCAACCGGCTGGCGGGTTTTTAAGTCAATCGGAGTTGCGCAGCCGCAGATAGAAGTCGAAATTGAGATCCGGGAACAAGCGGAAGAGTTTGAGTTCGTGATCGTAAATGGGGTTGCAAAACTCCGAACTCAGCGTGGGCACAGCGATCCGGATATTGAACAAATTCCCGTCGGCGCGATCGACTTCCACCGATCCCGGGCCGGCCAGCGATTCGAAATCGGACTTGATGGCAGCCGCCACGCGCGGATCGTTTGCATCGACGGTCTCGCCGGACGTCCCATTCAGGGCCGTTTCCCGCGGCACCGGGACACGGACTACCGCGACTGGCGGCACGATCTCGGGACGCCGGGCGGGCGGGTTATCGGCGAACAGCGCGAACAGGATTGCCAGGGCGATCAGCATGTCGGGTCTTCTCTACGAGATAATTTGAGCATGGAGCACGCGGGCGGTGCAATCCCTCCTCGTGCCGGGAGATGAAAATGCGACTTGGATGCAGGCTGACTGGCAGGGTGCTTCTGGTGCTCGGCGCAGCGGTGTTTGGGACAGCATGGTCGCAGACCGCGCCGGTCCAGTGGGTGCGGCCGGGCTATTACAAGGAGCTGAAGCCGGAACGCTGGAACGACCGCGTGGCGCGGATGCTGAAGGTGGACGCGGCCAATCCTCCAGCCCCGCAGGGTGTGATGTTTGTAGGCAGCGCGACCATCGCGGGCTGGGATCTGAAGCACTACTTCCCGCAATACAGGACGACCAACCGGGGCATCGGCGGCTCGTTGATTTCCGAAGCGACGTTCTTCGCCGACCAGTTGATCGTTCCCTTCAAGCCCTCCACAATCGTTTTCTACTCCGGGGATAACGACACCGCGTACGGGATGACGCCGGAAATGGTCGCGGAGGATTTTGGTAAGTTCGTCGCGAAGATTCACGGAGCGCTGCCGGATACCCGGATGGTGGTCCTCTCCATCCGGCCCAGCATTGCGCGCCTCGAAGTGTGGGACGTGGTGGCAGCGTCGAACCGGAAACTCGCCGCGGTTGTGGCAAATCAGGGCAGCTGGATTCGCTTCACGGATCTGACGGGTTTGCTGCTCACTCCCGAAGGCAAACCCGCCCGCGAGCTGCTGGGGCCGGATCTGCATCACCTGAATGAAGCAGGTTTCGATCTGGTGTCGCCGGTCGTCAATAGCGCTATAGAGCGGGCGGAGAAGCGCCCATAACGGCTGCTAGCATTAGGATCATGTTTCGTTTTCGCCCGCTGCTTATCGGTTGTCTGGCTACGGTAACTCTGTCCGCGCAGGTCGACAAACTCGATCCCACAATCGAGAAAATCGTCAGCGAGGTTTCGCAGGACCACATTACCGATTCGCTCAAGCATTTGACCGGATTTGAAACGCGCGGAAATTTCTCCGATCCGGCGCAGCAGAATCGCGGTATTGGCGCGGCGCGGCGATGGATCTACGATCAGTTCCGGAGCTATAGCCCGCGGCTGGAAGTCTCGTTCGATCCTTACAAGGTCAAGAAGCAGGGCACCCGGATATTGCGCGATGTCGAGGTCGTCAATGTGGTGGCCGTGCTGCCCGGCACCACACAACCGGGGAAACGGCTGATTGTCGGCGGTCACTATGACACCGTGAATATTGTCCGGAAAGCCGGGTTACCCGCGCCGACAGGGACCGGGAGCGATCCATCGGTTGACGATTCCATCGATTTCGAGAAGTCGATTGAAGCCGTGGCTCCGGGCGCGCAGGACGACGCCACCGGGACAGCCCTCGTGCTGGAACTGGCCCGCGTGATGAGCCAGTACAAGTTCGAAAAAACGATTGTTTTTGTGACGTTCGCCGGTGAAGAACTGGGCCTGATCGGCAGCACGCTCTACGCCGACAAAGCGAAGGAACGTCACGACGATATCGAAGCAATGTTCAATAACGACATCGTCGGCAACGATATGTCGGGGAACGGGCACAAGGAAGGCGGACTGGTGCATGTCTTCTCGGAGGATCCGGACGATTCACCCTCGCGCGAACTGGCCCGCTATATCCGGGACGCCGCGCAGCGCTACGTGCCCGGGTTCAGGGCGGAACTCGTATTTCGCAACGACCGGTTCGGGCGCGGCGGAGATCATACCGGATTCAATCAGAATGGATTTACCGCGATCCGGTTTACAACTGCGGCGGAAAACCTCGAATCGCAGCACACGGCAAATGACACGCTGGAAAAAGTATCCCCGGCCTACAACACGGATGTCGCGAAGGTAAACGCCGCGGGGCTGGCCAGCCTGGCGCTGGCGCCGTCCGCTCCGCTAACAATGCGTGAGATTACGACGGGTTCGGCCAAGGGGCGCAAGACGCCCAATCTGGGACGCGGCAAGTCACACTATGACGCGGTACTGCGATGGGAAGATCCAAAGCCCGCCGCGGATCTTGCGGGATATGCGGTTGTCGAGCGATCCACCACCGCGCCCTACTGGGATCATCAGATTTTTGTGGGCAAGGTGAACGAATTCACCCTGCCCGAGACCAGCATCGACGATGTGGTTTTTGGCGTGAAGGCGATCGATGTGGACGGACACGAGAGCCTGGTTGCCCCGTTCGTGAATCCGCCGGCCGCGCCGAAGAAGCCGATTGAACTGCAGAATTAGCTGGAGCGGGCCAGCCTGCGAAATAAGGCTATTGCCGCCGGTCCCGTCAGCATCAACAGCCAGGTTGAGGGCTCAGGGGCTGTGCTTGTACCGCTGCCGCCCGTACCTGTGCCTTCGGTCCCATTGACCTGTACCTGGAAATCATACACGTCGTAGTTGTTCGGCGCGACAAAAATATGGGAGGTGACGGTGGTAACGATGCTTGTGATCGTATCGTCCGAAAAATCCACGCCCGGGAGGCTGAATCGAATGCTTTCATATGCGCCGTTTCCTCCTCCGCCGCCGGTTGTGCTGGTTCCCAATTCCCAAACGTAGTCCTGTTGGTTATCGGTGAACAAACCGACC
>DASZLO010000001.1:0-31779 GCA_035552315.1 Bryobacteraceae bacterium | reverse complement strand
GCCAGCTTCGACAGTGCGGCCATCGCGCAGCTTCAGGCCGTGGGCGCGGCGGGTGCCATCCACAGCGGTGTCGATCAGAAGGTCGATGACCTCGGCCTGCTTGATGTGGAGGTTCGGCTCGCGCTCCAGCACTTCCTTCATGTGGATGCGATATTGCTTCTTGTCGCACTGCGCGCGCGGCGACCACACAGCGGGACCCCGGCTGGTGTTCAGCAACCGGAACTGGATCCCGACGGCGTCGGCCACCTCGCCCATCACCCCGCCCAAAGCATCGATCTCGCGAACCAGGTGGCCTTTGGCGATTCCCCCAATGGCCGGATTGCAGGACATCTGCGCAATCAGGTCGGCATTCATGGTGATGATCGCCGTGCGCAGCCCCATGCGTGCCGCCGCACGCGCGGCCTCGCAGCCGGCATGCCCGCCGCCGATGATCACGATGTCGTAGGTCACTGTTAACATTGTATGCGTGAAAGTACTGGTGATTGGAAACGGCGGCCGCGAACATGCCTTGAGGTGGAGACTCGAACGATCTCCCTCCGTTACCGCGGTCTATTCGTCAACTTCGGATTATGTCCAATCGGCGGAGAATATGGAGGTCGATCTCACCGTGGTTGGCCCGGAGGCGCCCCTCGTCGCGGGCGTTGTCGACCAGTTCCGCGACCGCGGCATGCCCATCGTCGGACCAGTCGCCGCCAATGCCGCGCTCGAAGGAAGCAAGGTCCACTCGAAGCGTTTCATGCAGAAATTGGGCATCCCAACCGCCCGCTTTCGCACCGTCGAGAATGTTACCAAAGCCCGGGAAGCGCTGGCGGGCTTCCGCTTTCCAGTGGTCCTGAAGACCGACGGTCTTGCTGCAGGCAAAGGAGTTGTGATCGCGCAGGACCGCCTCGAAGCCGACATCGCGCTCACCACTTTGCCGTTTCCCCTGGTAATCGAGGAGTTCCTCGAAGGCGAGGAAGTCAGTTTCATCGTGCTTTGCGACGGAAAACGCGCCGTGCCTCTGGAACCCTCGCAGGATCACAAACGGATTTACGACAACGATCAGGGCCCGAATACCGGCGGTATGGGCGCTTACTCGGATTCCCTGATCCTGACCGCCATGCAGCGCGGCGTCATTATGGATACGATCATCGAACCGGTCGTGCGCACCACGAATTTCACCGGTTTCCTCTACGCCGGCCTCATGATGACGCTGGACGGGCCGAGCGTGCTCGAATTCAACGTCAGGCTGGGAGATCCGGAAACGCAGCCGCTGATGATGCGCCTCGGAAGCGACTGGGGAGAAGTGCTTCTTGCCGCGGCGAACGGCGCCCTGCACGACGACCGGCTCGACTGGTCGCCGGAGCCGGCAACTTGCATTGTGATGGCCTCGGGCGGGTATCCCGGCAGCTTCGAAACGGGCAAGAAGATTACCGGAATCGAGTCCGTGTCAGAGAAAGACGCGGTGGTATTCGAAGCAGCGACGAAGCGGGTCGGCGACGATCTGTTGACCAATGGCGGCCGGGTCCTAGGAGTCACGGCGCACGGGCCCGATCTGCAGACCAGCATTGACCGCGCATACAGTGCGGTTCACCAGATTCATTTCGAAGGAGCGCATTACCGGCGCGACATCGGCGTGCGCGGTTTGCGAAGATACAAGTAAAGCGTTACCGGGCCCGTAGCTCAGATGGATAGAGCGGCCGCCTCCTAAGCGACAGGTCAGCAGTTCGAATCTGCTCGGGCCCACCAGATTCAGCTTGCGAGCGTTTTCAGTTTCGCGAGCACTTCATCGGGGATGTTCAGGTTGTTGCGCATCCCTGTCCCCAGTTGAATCGAAGGTTTGTTGCCGCCGTGGAAGTCCGAACCGCCTGTGACCGCAAGTCCGAAGCGATCGGCGAGCGACTGATAGTAGGCCACGTTCTCGGGGCTGTGATCGCTGTGAAAAACCTCGATCGCGCGCAACCCGCATCCCGCTAAATCATCGACAAACTCGGCCAGCTTCGCCCAGTTGTTCTTTGCCACCCGGACAGGATGTGCAAGGGAAGGAATCCCGCCCGATTGAAGGATGCGCTCCAGCGCCTCTTCCATCGGGACTTCCTGGCGCTGCACGTAGCCTTTGGCCGATTCGTCGAGATAGATGCGAAACGCATCGTCGATATCCTTCGCGTAGCCTTTCTCCACCAGCACACGCGCGAAGTGCGGACGCGCTGTCAGCGTCTTGCCTTTGGCTTCCACTTCCTTCAAATCGATGTCGACGCCCAGCGAACGGAGTTTCGCGATCAGCCGGACGTTGCGCTCGCGGCGATTCTCCTGCAGGAATTCGAGCCAGCCCCGCAGTTCGTCCGAAGGCTTCGCGGCCGGAAAATACCCCAGCAGATGCACCGAATTTCCCTGATACCGGGTGGACAGTTCGATCCCGCAGATTAGTTCGAGTCCCGTGCCGGCGCCGAACGGAACGGCTGCATCGTAGCCCGCGAAGGTGTCGTGATCGGTGATTGCGAGGGCGCTGAGGCCAACGCGAATGCCTTCCGCCACCAGCTCCTCCGGAGAGAATGTGCCGTCCGACCGGTCGGTATGGCTGTGCAGGTCGATCATCCTTCCACCAGACCTTTCCGGATCAGTTCTCGCCAGATCCTGTCGATGCTCTCTTCGATCGAGTCGCGATCGGAGTGGATCACGACATCGGCCTGAACCGGGGGCTCGTAAGGATCGGAGACGCCGGTGAAGTTCTTCAACTCGCCCGCCAGCGCACGCTTATAAAGGCCCTTGACGTCGCGCGAGGTCAGCACCTCGATCGGGCAATCGACGAAAACTTCCACGAAACGCGGAATGCCGCGCCTGACCTCATCGCGGGTTTCCCGGTAAGGCGAGATCGCCGCGACCACCGAGATCACGCCATTGCGAGTCAGCAAGCGGCTGACGAAGCCGAGCCGGCGAATGTGCGTGTCGCGGTCTGCGCGCGTGAAACCAAGGCTGGGGGAGAGAGCCGCGCGAACTTCGTCGCCGTCGAGCAACTCGGCGCGGGCGCCGCCTTCCCGGAAGCGCGTCATCAGACGTTCGGAAAGAGTGCTTTTTCCGGCGCCGGACATGCCGGTGAGCCACAACGTAAAGCCTTCGTGCTTCATGTGGCCGGAATCGATTTCAGAACTTCACGCAGCAGTACGTCAACCGCGCGTTCGGCTTTTCCGTCGGCGCTGAAGTGGAGGCCGCATTCTTTGACAGCCTCTTCCGATTCCCACCACCAGCGGCCGGCGCGCTCGTCTTCGCCCGCCACGATGGGGCGGGTGCACGGATCGCAGCCGATGCTGGTGTATCCGGCGGCATAGAGAGCATGTTCCGGCAGATCGCGCTGGCGCGTATAGCGGATAACGTCTTCCGTGGTCCAGTCGGCGAGCGGGCTGATTTTGACCTGTTCGCCGGCGCGATCGAACACTTCGATCGAAGCGCGCGATTTGGCCTGGGCGCGCCGCAGTCCGGTGAAGAAGGCGGCGATGCCATGGAGTCCGAGTTTCAGCGGGCGGGACTTGCGGATATCGCAGCAGAGCATCCGGTTGGGGACGTTGTCGCGAAACAGGTCGCGGCCGTGCAGCGCGACCATCGCCTCGACTTCCCGCGGATCGGGCTTGATGCGGTGGACGACGATGGCATACCGGTCTTCGATGGCTTCGATGATCTGATCGGTGGCAGGCGGAACGCGGCCGGTGTCGAGCGTGTAGACGGGGGTTGCGGGCGCGACGCTCAGGACGAGGTCGGTGAGGGCGACATCCTCGCGCTGAAAGCTGCTGAGGACCGCCAGGGACGGCCCGAACTCACGGACAGCATTGGAGATAATCTCCTGAGAGACTGCGACGACCGGTTCCATTATGTTAAGGGAATTGGATGAATGGAGCGGGAGACGGGATTCGAACCCGCGACATCGACCTTGGCAAGGTCGCACTCTACCAGCTGAGTTACTCCCGCGTGAGTGGAACTTCTAGTTTCTCGTGACCGGTGGTAACCTGTCAAACCCTATCGTAGCAGGGTAGTGGCTCAATTTGACCGTGAAGAGAGTTTAATGGACCAGTACTGCCGAGTGGTCGTGGGACGCTTGGCGCTCTGCCGCGTCAGCGACGATTGCTTGCATTTGTAAAGAGTTCAACTGAGGCAATAGTTTCTCCGTGAATGCTAGAAGAAGCTTTTTAGTCAATCCGTTCAGGATCGCGCCAACGGCGAACAGCGCAAGGCATACGATCATGACCGGTGATCCAGTAATGAGGTGGCGCACGACCATCACAAGGGCAGCTGAATGTATTTCCTTCAACCGCTTCTGCTGTTCAGTGCGTAACGCTTCAACGGCACTTTGCCATTCCAGCAGAGGGTTGTCAAAACCCCTGCTTCCACTCACTGAAGTAAATATTACGCCCGTAAAGAAGCGCGCGAAGGTGAGCCGGTGCGCAAACCGGATTAGACTGTTGATGAGAGATCGCAGCTTGAAATACGCTGGATCGTCGAACTCGACATTTCCCTCAGCGGCGTAGTCAAAAAGATCGTCCCGCAGCGCGAACAAATGGTCGCGAAGTGAATCTATCCGATAGTCTCGGGCAAATTTGAAGGCGAGTATCCACACAGCAAAGAGGCCCATTGCGACGTGCAGAGCTGCCGAAAAGTCTGATAGCGGCGTCATTGCTTATCCTCTGGTCTAGTCTTTCCCCGTGGCGTTAGCCGACTCGAACTACGTTTGGAATCGAGCAGTTTCTCAAGTTCTGCGATCCTGCCCGCCATTCGTTCAAGGTTGTCGCCGTGCAACTTTCGATGTTTGATACCGTACACCACTCCACCGCCACCAAACACATAGGCAAGGCCCTCGGAAACTTTGAAGTCACCTAAAAAATTCATGCCGATTTGGGCAAACGTGTAGTGTCCCGCCAAAGATTGTACGGACCTATAGAAGATAAAAGCAATCAGAACCGCTCCGGCCCATGGGACGAGAGTATGAAACATCGATCCGATCATGTCTACGATCCTGAAGTACAGCCGGTATCGCAACTCCTCCGCGCTCGGTTTGGCCATTCGTCTATGGATGAGCCATACACACGTTCCACCTAATAGGAATTATATATAATTCCCCCCCATGAGTCACGATAAATATTGACTTATTTATAGAAAAGTGATAGAGGTTTCGTCTGAATGCCGCCCGCCCGTCCCGATGAAGTCTGGCCGGAGAAGCCCTAGCCGAGCTAGTAGTCGGTCATCAACTCCTTCGACCAGGCGGGTTGAATCACCTCGCCGCGCGGAGCGAACTCCGCCATGTGCGGTTTGATGTCCACCACCGGCGTCCCATCGATGGCATCGAGACCCTCTACTGTAATCGTCAGACCTTCGAGGTTTAACAACCGGCAGGCCGAGACGCCGATCCTGTTCGGACGGTTCTTGCTTCTCTGCGCGAAAATTCCCACTCTGGGCCAGTCGGTCCGGTCTCTCGGATGCCGCGCTGAAGTCTCAATCTTTGCTTCCGGTACACCGTGGAAGAAAAAGACCACCTCGATATGCGAGAACGCGTCGAGTCCCAGCAGGGCTTCGGGCGCGAACTGATCCGGGTCGAGCTCTATCGTCGAGACGACTTTGCCCCAATGATCGTCGATCGCTTCCTTACGCGGGGTGTGAACCAGCCCGATGGGCTTGAGCCTGATTTCCGGAGCCATGGATTCCAGGATCGCATATGCGTTCTTCCACGATTTTGCCGTCGAACATATGGATGCTGCGTTGGGCGAAGTTAGCGTAACGCGGATCGTGGGTCACCATGCAAATGGTCGCGCCGCCGCGATGCAGTTCGGCGAGCAGCGTCATCACCGCTTCACCGTTGATCGAGTCGAGGTTGCCGGTGGGTTCGTCAGCGAGCAGCACGGACGGGCTTCCGGCCAGTGCCCGCGCTACCGCGACGCGCTGCTGCTGGCCGCCGGAAAGCTGTGACGGATAGTGCTTCACCCGGTGCGACATCCCCACCTTCTCAAGCGCCTCTATGACCGCCTTCTTGCGCTCCGCCCCGGGCATGCCCCGGTAGGTGAGCGGCAGTTCGACATTTTCGTACACGCTCAGATCGCCGATCAGATTGAACGCCTGGAAGATGAAGCCGATTTCGCGGTTGCGAATGCGCGCGCGGTCCTGCAGATTCAAATTCGCCACGGACTTGCCGTTGAGCGTATACGAGCCGCCGGTGGGCGTGTCGAGAAGTCCAAGGATCGCCAGCAGCGTGGACTTACCGCAGCCCGATGGCCCTTCGATCGATAAGTACTCACCGCGGCGGATATCCAGCTTGATGCCCGCGAGGGCATGCGTTTCCACTTCGTCGGTGACGAAGACTTTCGAGACGGCGTCCAGGCTGATCAGAGATTCCATGATTTCCTCTTCTGTACAAAACGAATTGATTAGTCGGTTAGTTCAAACGGACGCGCTCATGCCCGTCCTGCGCACTCATGTCGGAAAGAATTACCTTGTCGCCGGCCCTGAGTCCGTCGACGATCTCGATTGTATTCACAGAAGCGCGTCCGAGCTTAACGGTCGTACGCGTGGCGGTCTTTCCGTCCGGGTCAATACGAAATAACGTGGCGGTGCTGTGCGGCTGACCCACCGTCGGCCGCCCCACATACAGGACATCGTCCAAACGTTCGATATCCACTGTGCCATCCACGCTGAGATCGGGCCGCGCGCCCTGCGGTAGCGCTCCGGTCAATGCTACATCCACCAGCACGCTTCCGTTTACAGCGCTGGGATCGATGCGGGTTACCTTGCCCTGGATCACACCGTTGTGGGTATCGATCGAGGCCGGTTGGCCGAGCGCGATGTCTTTGGCTTCCGTTTCGGTGATCTTGATCTGGGCCTTCAGCTTGTTCTGCTGCGCGACTTTGGCGAGAATCGCTCCGGCCAGCACGTTCTGGCCGACTTCCAGTGGTGGCGCGCCCACGGCGCCGTTGCCCAGCTGCTGAAGCATGCCGGCGACGCTGCTGTGTACATGAAGTTGCTCGACCTGTTCCTTCTTCAATTGGTACATTGCCTTGAGCTGATCGATCTTGACGCGCTGCGAGGCAATCTGCGTATCGGCGGAACGATCGATGATACCCATGCGTTTGTCTTCGAGCTTCGTGCGGCTTTCGAGATCGCGGGCCTGGGCTTCGGAGAGTTTGAAATCGAGATTCGGGATCAGGCCGAGATCGGCAAGCTGCTTGTCGCGATCGGCTTTGATCTTCGCCTGCACGTAATCGGTGGTGACCTGCGCGGCGGCGGCTTGCTTGTCCACCTTATTACTTTGCAGCGTTACCTCAAGGTCGGCCAGATCGGCTTCCGCCTGCTTGAGGTCGAACTCGGCCGCGGTCATCGCGCCGGTCAGCGTGGGATTGGAAAGATCCATCAGAAGCGCGCCGGTGGCAACGGGCGTGCCGGGCTGCATGTAGATCTTTTCGATTCTTCCGTCGATTTGCGCCGAAACCCAGAGGATGTCTTCAGGAACCAGCGATCCGATGCCGTGAACCTGACGAAGCATGGGGCCGCGCTTCACGGTGTCGGAGTAGGCTGTGCCGCTTTCGACGGACGGCAGGGCCGCCTGGAGGTGATTGACGCCATAAGTAATACCGCCGGCCAGAAGCAACAACGTTGTTGCGAGCAGACTGTGGCGGATTATTTTGCGTTTTTTCACGCCTTGACGCTGGATGTCCATAGCTAAATTCCTTCTCTATTCATACCGCAAAATACGCAGCGGATCGGAAGCGGCTGCTCTTCGCGCGGGCAAATAGCCGGCCGCGGCGCTCACGACTGCGAGCAACATTGTGGCAAATCCAATCGACACCGGGTCGCCCGGCGTGGTGCCGTAAAGCTGCGACTGCACCAGGCGGTTCAATGCCAGCGACACGGGCAGCCCGACCACGATACCCGCGCCGATCAAAAGCATGACCTCGCGCATCACCAGCCAGACAACGTTTCCCGACATCGCCCCCAAGGCCATGCGGATGCCGATTTCGCGCGAGCGCCGGGTCACCATGAAGGTCATGGTTCCGTAGAGCCCGATCAGCACCAGCCCCGTCGCCAGCACGCCAAAGACTGTGGAAAGGGTGGCGATCAGGCGTTCTGTAACCAGCGATTCACCGAGCTGGCGATCGAAAGATTTCATATTCACGACCGGCATATTCGGATCGAGATCGCGCACCACGGTGCGAATCGCATCGAAGGTGCCGGCAGCGTCGCGATCGGTCAGGACATAAGTAACCCGGCTGCCGTAAGCGGGTCTTTGCAACTCGCAGAGGAAAACCTGAGGCGGAATCTCCTCGCGGAGGTCTTCGTAGCGGGTGTCGTTTATCATTCCCACGATCTCGACGTCGGTGGGAGTCCCGGGATCGCCGCCAAGGCCGATATGGCGACCCACCGGCACGGAACCGGCGAAGAAGAGCTTAGCGAATTTGGCGTTGACGATCGCCACTTTGGGGGCGGACTCGGTATCGCGCGGGGTGAATGCGCGTCCGTTGAGGACATGAATGTCCATGGCTTCCAGATAGCCCGGCGTGATGGCGTTGAAATGCGGATCGGGCGGTTGGCCGTTGGGCGGACGATAGCCTTCGACGGTGACCCACTGGTCCCACTCGTTGCCGTTCAGTATCGCCATGTCCGCGGAACCGGCGGACCGGACCCCGGGTATGGCGCGCAATCGTTCGGTCAGCTGTTCGAAGAACGCGGCGGTTCTGTCCATTTGGTAGCCGGCGAAGCGCGGATTGAGTGTAAATTGCACCAGACCCTTTGTACGAAATCCGGGGTTGAGAAGTTCCAGGCCGGCCAGGCTGCGGATGAAAAGTCCCGCGCCGATCAGAAGCACCAGAGAAAGTGTGATTTGTCCGGCGACGAGCAATTTGCGGAAGCCGATCTGCGCGCCCCCGCCGGTAACACTGCCGGCCTGGTCCTTCAGCACCGGGGCGATGGCGGGCCGGGTGGATTGCAGGGCAGGAATGAGGCCGAACGCGATTCCGGCAAGGAGCGCGATCCCGGCGGTGAAGGCAAGGACCTCGCCATCGGGCATGCTGGAAATGCTATAGCCGCTGATGTTGATGGGAAGGAATCCCAGCAGACCTTTCACGATCAGGACCGCAAGTCCCACGCCCAGCGATGCTCCGGCGATGGAAAGCAGCAGGCTTTCGGTGAGGAGTTGCTGGACCAGGCGGCCGCGGCTGGAACCCAGCGCGAGGCGTACGGCGATCTCCTTCTGGCGCGCGGCGCCGCGGGCCGTGAGCAGACTGGCGAGATTGGCGCAGGCGATGAGAAGCACGAAGGCGACGACGCACATCAGCACGAGCAACGCGGTGTCGTACTGGCGGCGCAGAAATGAATTTCCCTGGGAACCGGGCAGCAGGTCGAGCGACATATTGAGGAACTGGCGCTTGGCGTCCGGGGAGGCGTTTCGGAAAGCGCCATCCAGAACTTCGAGATCGATAATTTGATGGAGGAGCGGCTGCAAGGCCGCTTTGGCCCGTTCGGTGGTGACGCCGGGCTTCAGACGGCCGAACACATTGATCCACCGCTGACGGCGGTTGTACATGTCGGTAAAGCCGGGACGGACTTGCCCCGCCATGGTAACCGGAATGAAGATGCCCGCCGGCAGACCCGGCTCCATGCCGTCGAAACCGGCCTGCGCCACTCCGATGATGGTGAGCGGATAGTTGTTGTAACGGAGCGACTGACCCACTATGCGGGAATCGCCCGCGAAGTGTGATTTCCAGTACGCATAGCTGAGCACGGCATACGGATTAGCGCCTGCGTAAAGATCGTCGCCGGGGGTAAACACGCGGCCCACCGCTGCGCCGATGCCAAGCATCGGAAAGTAGTTTCCTGACACCAGTTCGGTATTGGCGGCTTCGGCATGCGAGGTGACTCCGATGGTGGCGGTCACGGAATAGCGGCACATCATTCCGCTGAAGACCGTGTTCCTGTCACGGATGTCCTGGTACATCGGATAGGACAGGGCGTTCCGGCCGTTATTGCTGCCGTAGTGGCGGCCAACGCCTTTCAGGAGCACCACTGACTGCGGGTCGCGAATCGGCAAAGGCTTGAGGATAAGCTGATTGATCAGCGAAAAAATCGCCGTGTTCGCGCCTATGCCGAGGGCCAGCGAAAGAATCGCCACAGTGGTGAAAATCGGGGATTTTCCAAAACTGCGCAGGGCAAATTTAACGTCAGCGACAACGTTTCTCACAATTCTGTTAACCGGCGACATCGGCGAAGGTTACACAACTGGAGAGATATACGCGGCGGAGCCGGCTTCGACCGCAATTTAAATTTCGGGCTAACAGCCGGGCGTGTGTTACTTGCGGGTGGCGGACCAGGTGCCTTCGTCGATTACCATTCCGCCTTCGGAGACCAGCGACTGGTAAGTTCCCGAGATTTGGGATCCCTTCAATTCTCCCGAGGCTTTGCCGGCAAGCTCGGTGCCCTGTGTCGCGAACGTGTAGGTGATTTCCAGGTTCGCACCGTTGATCCTCACGTTTTTCACGGCGGCTTTGACGTCTTCTCCGGCCACGTTGAAAGTAACGTCGGCCTTCCAGTCCCCGCCCGTCGGCTGCAGAGTCATGTTGTAGGCTCCGCCGCCTTCGCCGTTGCTTTTCCATTCGCCGGTGAAGGTTCCGGCGAAACTGTTGTCCGCAGCCTGTACCAGAACGAAAGAGAAAAGAAAAGCCAGCGCGAGTATCCGCATGGCGAATATCGTATCAGCAGGAACGCCAAAAAAAATTCTCAGCCCCGGCTTGCCGCCCGCCGCTGTCCGCCTGTACTGGTCTCGACGCGCAGGGGCAGACTGGCGGGACCGTAAACCTGCAGGGCTTTCCGCGGCTGCCACGGTGCGTCCGTGGCGAGTTCGAAGCTCTTGAACCGGGTCAGCAGATCCGTCAGGGCAACTCGCGCCTCCATTCGTGAAAGGGCAGCGCCCAGACAGAAGTGGATTCCATGGCCGAACGCAAGGTGAGGATTGGGGCGGCGCGCAATCTCGAAGTGGTGCGGGTTATGGAACCGGCGAGGGTCGCGATTCGCCGAGCCGATGACAGGCAGCAGCAGAGCACCGGCAGGTACCAGTGTCCCGTGAATTTCAACGTCATGGCGGGGCGTGCGCATCATCCACTGCAAGGGCGAGCAGAAGCGGAGCGCCTCTTCGACGGCCGAAGGGATGAGGTCGGGCGAAACGCGCAGCCTCGCAAGCCGGATGGGATTTTCCAGCAGGCAGAGGACAAGGTTGTTGATTAAATCGCTGGTAGTTTCCTGCCCGGCGACTATGAGGAGCTGGAAAAATCCAAGAATCTCATCATGTGAAAGACGTTCGCCATCGATCTCCGCTTCAGCGAGGCTCGTCAGCAAATCCTCCTGCTTCGAGCCGCGGCGGCGCGCCATCAGGCTCTGCAGATAGTCGCTCATTTCGGCATTGACGGAGCTGAACTCACGCAGAGCGACGGAGGCTTCTTCTCCTCCGGAGCGGGAATAGCTAAGGCGCAGGATGACATCGCTCCAGCGCCGGTAGCGGGGCCAGTCCGCGCTCTCGATCCCGATCATGCCGGCAATTACCATCATGGGCAGAGGTACGGAATATTGCGCGGCAAGGTCTATCTCACGACTGCCTTCGGTCTTGTTCAGAAGGTCGCGCGACAGCTCGCGCACCTGCGAATCCAGATTCGTGATCATGCGGGGGGAAAACGCCCGCGAGATGAGTGCGCGCAGTTTGGTGTGCGCGGGAGGATCGAAGAAGATGAACCAGTTCCGCGGCGCGGGCACACGGGAACTGAAGGTTTCGTTATCGGTAAGAACACGCTTGACGTTTTCGTAATCGAAAACCATCCACGCGTCAAAGGGGGAGGGAACACGAAGCAGCGGCGAGCTGGCACGCAGCTCGTCATACAGCGGATAGGGATTCCGGCGGACTTCGTCGGAGAAAAGATCGAGCATCGGTATGCCTCCGGGTGGATGACTTTCAGAATGGATGCAACGATCATAATCACGCGAGGGCCGACTTCAAAAAGGCAGCCGGAGGGTTTCATACATCCGACGCTGTTCAACGGTGCAGCCGGACACACAGACAAGAGAAAAATGAAAAGCGAGGCGAGCCGCGGCGGGGCGATTATCCTATCAGGTAATGAACCGGCGTAAGTTTCTCGGAGGCTTTGCCGCGGCGGGCCTGAGCGGCTGCGCTCGCAAAGCGGGAATCTCGATGAAAGGCCCGGCCGGCAGTCCGGGTCTGCCGACTTACGAAGTCATCCCATCCCTAATGCCGATTCGGGCGGAGCTCGACCGGATCTTTCGTGTCACGGTTTGCCTGCGGCCCTTCCGGGCGGCGGGCCCACGGCTCGATACGGAACGTGTTGGCGAGAAGACCGTGGTGCACAACTACGGGCACGGCGGCAGTGGCTGGTCTCTATCCTGGGGTTCCAGCAGTATCGCGGTGGAAAAAGCGATGGCGGCAGCGATGGCAACAACGATGGCAACAGCGGGGGATCGGAACATCGCTGTCATCGGGTGCGGCGCGCTGGGCATGACATCGGCGATTCTGTTGCAGCGCGCGGGGGCGAAGGTGACGATTTACGCCAAAGAGCGGCCGCCGGAAGTCCGGTCCGCGCGCGCGACCGGATCGTGGACGCCCGATTCGCGCATCGCGCTGACCGATTCCGTCACGCCCGATTTCCCGGCGCTTTGGGAGAAAATGTGCCGCACCTCCTTTCATATGTATGAAAGCTATTTGGGGATGGCAGGCAATCCGGTGGAGTGGACAGAGCGCTATGCGCTTTCCGATGCGGCGCCGGGCAGCGGACCGGCCAGGGCGAGGAGCGCGGATGAACTGGACTTCGCGCGCTTCCAGAACCGTGTGACCGATTTGACGCCGCGGGCCATCGATCTGCCTCCGGGAAGCCATCCCTTTCCGACTCGTTACGCGCGGCGCAATTCGAGCTTGACCTTCAATGTCGCGGACTACTCACGGCAACTGATCAACGATTTTCTGGTGGAAGGCGGCAGGATCGAGCACGTGGAATTTCATTCGCCGTCCGAGTTGAGCGCGATTCAGGAAAAGACCGTGATCAATGCTACCGGTTATGGCGCGCGGGCTTTGTGGAAGGACGAGTCAATCGTCCCGGTGAGGGGCCAGATCGCGTGGCTGATTCCGCAGCAGGAAGTGAATTACGGGGTGACCTACAAGGGAGTAAATGTTATCGGACGCCGGGACGGCATCGTAGTGCAGGATACCGGCAAAGGCGACATGGAAGGGTACAGGATCGACAACGAGCAGCCCGATCGCGCGGCGGCGGAATCGGCTGTGAAGGTGGTTGCTGAATTGTGCGGCCGCATGCAATGGCCAACCGCGGTGCGACCGGCCCGCAAAAGCTGAAGCGGGCGTCGCGGCTTGCAGTCCCCGTTTCCGGACCTATAATCAAGCATGTTTCAAATTCAGCGCAGCCGCCCGGTCTATGACGTCGTCGTAATAGGCTCCGGAGCGGGCGGGGGCACGGTCACCAAAGTGTTGACCGATCTCGGCGTGACTGTTGCGATGCTCGAAGCCGGCCCGATGCTGAATCCGGCGACCGATTTCAAAGAACATATGTGGCCCTATCAGGTGCCGCACCGGGGATCGGGTGTGGGCGGCGCGAGCTATTTCGGGCGCGGCAGGCCGTTCGGATATTTCTCGGCGCACGCGGGCGGCTGGGAGCTGGATGGCGAACCTTATACGACCGCGGAAGGTTCCACTTTCAAATGGTTCCGGTCCCGCATTGTGGGCGGGCGGACGAATCACTACGGCCGCATCTCGCTGCGCTATGCGGACTATGACCTCAAGCCCTATACGCGCGACGGCGTCGGCACGGACTGGCCAATTTCCTACGCCGACCTTTCGCCCTACTACGACAAGGCGGAGAAGTTCATCGGCGTCACCGGATCGAAGGAAGGGATTCGCAGCGCGCCCGACGGGATCTTTCAGACGTGTCCTCCGCCGCGCGTACATGAGGTCCTGATCAAGAAGGCTTCAGACAGGCTGGGCATTCCGTGCATCCCCAATCGCCTGGCGGTGATTACGCAGAAGACGAACGGGCGCGCGCCATGCCATTACTGCGGGCAGTGCGGACGCGGCTGCGTGACGGCGTCAAATTATTCGTCCAGCCAGGTACAGATATTCCCGGCGCTGAAGACCGGCAAACTGACGCTGATCACGGGGGCGATGGCGCGCGAGTTGATCACCGATGGAGACGGCAAAGTCACCGCAGTGTCTTATATCGATAAGGCCACGCGCACCGAGCGGCAGATCAAGTGCCGCACCGTGGTGCTGGCGGCGAGTTGTTGCGAATCGACGCGTCTGCTGCTGAATTCGCGCGGGCCGGGACATGCCAACGGGCTGGCGAATTCTTCGGGCGCGGTGGGGCATAACCTGACCGACAGTACCGGGTTCAGTCTTGGCGGCCGCATTCCAGCCCTCGAAGGAATGCAGCGCCACGATGACGACGGCATGGGCGGCGCTCATCTTTATATGCCGTGGTGGCTCTGGGACAAGAAGCTGGATTTCCCGCGCGGCTATCACATTGAGATCGGCGGCGGCTACGGCATGCCCGGCGTCGGGAGCTTTTCCGGCGTGTGTGCGCGCGAAGAGGGATACGGCGAATCGCTGAAGAAAGCGATTTACGAAGACTACGGTACGCATGTCAATTTCGCCGGGCGCGGCGAGATGATTCCCAATTCCCAGACGTGGTGTGAGATCGATCCGAGTGTGGTTGACCGGTGGGGCATTCCGGTTTTGAAATTTCATTTTCAGTGGAGCGAGGCTGAACTCAAACAGGTGGCCCACATGGAGCGGACGTTCACGGCGATCATCGAGACCATGGGGGGCACGGTCGCGAAGTCCACGCGGCCGATCGAAGAGAAAATTTCCAAGGGCGGCGAGATTATCCATGAAGTCGGGGCCATCCGGATGGGAAACGATCCGAAGAGTTCGGCGCTGAATCAGTACTGCCAGGCGCACGATGTGAAGAATTTGTTTGTGGCCGATGCGGCGCCGTTTGTCAGCAATCCGGACAAGAATCCCACACTTACGATTTGTGCGCTGGCATGGCGGACCGCGGAGTATCTGGCGGAGGAATTGAGGAAGAAGAATGTTTGATCGACGCGAAATTCTCAAGGGGATCGCCGCCGCCGCGATGGCAGGGCCGCTGGAACTGGAAGCGGCGCAGAGCGTTCATTCGGCGACGGGTGAAGATGCGGCTGCTGCGGCTGGCGGCGTTTATCAGCCGAAAGTCCTGACGCGGCATGAATTCGACACCTTGGTAAAACTGTGCGAGCTGATTGTGCCCGGCGCGTCACAAGGCGGGGCGGCGCAGTTTATCGATCTGCTCTCCAGTCAGAATCCGGAGATGATGGCGATTTATACCGGGGGCCTGGCGTGGCTCGACTTCGCTATGAAGCGCGAGTATTCGGTTAACTTTTTAGCGGCGCCGGTCGATCAGCAGAAAGCGATGCTCGACAAGATCGCGTACCGGCGGAATTCGACTCCGGAACTGGCGGCGGGAATCCGGTTCTTTGACTTTTCGCGCCGAATGACGGTGGACGCGTATTACACCAGCGCGGCCGGTATCAAAGAGCTGGGCTATATGGGCAACAAGGGCATGAAAGATTTCAAGGTTCCGGCCGAGGCTGTGGCGTATGCGGTTGGCCGGAGTGTTCTGGCCTGACTACTTGGGGACCGAGACGGTGATGTTGCGGAATTTCAAGCCGCCCGTGTGATCGCCCTGAATATAGAAGGGACCCGGTTCGGCTTCATCGGCATCCAGCGCGCCTCCGGTGATGCCTTCGATTTCCTGACGGTCGATGGTCGTGTGGCCGTTGTGGATCACGGTCACGGTCCGGCCAACCAGCGTTACGTCGAAAGTTTCCCATTGACCCGGCGTGCGCGGCAGATCGCCGTGGGGCGCGATACGTCCATAGATCGATCCGATGCGGCGTTCAGGTGGATTTTTCGTTAGCGGCTCATATTCGAGTTGCACTTCGTAGCGGCCGCGTAGGTAAAACCCGCTGTTGGCATCGTCGGGGCAATTCACTTCGAAGTGCAGTTTGACATCCTCGAATCTGCGGGTTGTTTTGAGGTTTGCGCCGCGCGCCTTGTTGACCAGCAGTCCGTCTTCCACCACCCAGTGGCTGTTGGCCGGATCGCCGATGGGCTCCCAGCCGTCCAGATTTTTGCCGTTGAAGAGAGCTGTTGGAATGGTCCAGGCTTTCGGAGCATTGCGTTTGAGTTCCGGTGCGGGGAGGCCGGTGAGCGCGATCGTATTCGCGCCTTGCTTCTGCACGCCGGTCAGTTTTCCCCCGGATGCTTCGAGTTCCCAAATGGTCGTCCGCGAGATCGTGAGCGTCAGATGCGTGCCGTCAGCTTTGAAATCTTTGACTGGCGCGACGTTGCCACCGGTGGGCTGGAACCATACGCTCAGGTTGCCGTCCTTTTCCGTGATGCCCAGCCACGCGGCGCTGGTTGCGCCGTTCGGTGATCGAAGGTCAAAATCCCAGCGGCCGGCCAAAGGGCTTTTTGCCTGCGCGAAAGCCAGGGTCAGGAGCGAAAGAGTTATCAGGGCGAGCCGATGCATACAGGGAGTTTATCCGATCTTCTGACGCTGATAGCCGCCTTTAGAACGGTCATGCAACCAGATCGCTCCAAACACGATCAGCAGAAAAGCCGGTAAAATCGCCACGCGGCGGAATGACGCCTGCGCTGCAAGGCTGAGTACACGGTCGAGTTCTGGGCCAGGTTGCAGACTCTGAAATGCGGCGGATCCTCCGGCTGCTTCGACCTTCTTCTGATCGAAGACACTCCCCATGAATGGCAGCACGAACTGGATCGACAATGTGCCGGCGGTTCCCATCAGGCCCATCAGCAGGGCGCCGCCGCGCGGAAATCTTTCGGAGGCAGTCGCGAGCATCGTCGGCCACATGTAGCAGACGCCGGTGCCCCACACCGTTGCGGCGATCAGCGCGGTGGCCGGTGAATTGGCGAAGCTCAGGGCACAGAGGCCGAGCGAGGCCATCAGGCTGGAAAGCCACAGGACGCCGGTCGGGGAAAGTCTTTGCCCCAGTGGTCCGGCGAAGTGGCGCATGACGAACATGAGGGCGCTGACATAAACCAGCAGCAGGATACCGGGCATGTGAACGGTGCGGCTGAGCGCGAGATCCACCCACTGGCCGGGCGCGAGTTCGGATGCGGCCGTGAGAAACATCGAACAGAAGAGCACAAAGAACAACGGGTTGCGCAGCTCGCGGAACATCTGCGCCGCGGAGACTCCCGAAGCAGCGCGTTCGGTGGGCGGGAACTTGAGTCCTATGCAGGCGGCTACAAGCGCGACGGCCGGCAGGATCGCGATGGCGAGTTTGGCGTCCCAGCCGAGTCCCATGCTGGAGAGCCCGACGCCGAGCAATCCGCCGATGACCAGTCCGCCGGGCCACCAGGCATGGACGGCGTTCAGCTTCGCCGTTTTGTTTTCCGGATAGAGAGTGGCGATGAGCGGATTGACCACGGTTTCAGTGAGTCCCCAGCCTATGCCAGCGATGACCGCGCCGAGCCAGATGACATCGTAGATTCCCGCCCCGGCGGCCAGATGACTGGCGAAGAGAATCAGCAGCATTCCCGCCGTAAAAAGCACGCCCGCCATCGGAAGCAGGAGGCCCATCCCGATGTAGTCGAGCAGCGGACTCCCTACCGCGATGGTGATGGCGTAGCCCAGGAACGGGACTCCGAGCACGGTCGCGATCATGCCCGCGGAGTGGATTTTGTCGATGGGGTCGAAGAAGATGCGCTGCAGATCGCCGGCAGTGTCGGCGCGCAGGGAGGCATTCACGCCTGCCATAACAAGCGCGAGGGATGAGGCGAAATAGAGCCGCCCTTTGTTATAGCCTGCGTGCCGGTCAATAACTGTTGCTGCCGCTTGCGTGCTCATTCTGCGATGTCCACCCATCTGCGGCTTCGGCTGCTTTCGATCTCCGCTTCCACCAGCCGCAACTGTCGAAGCCCGTCATCGAAGAGAGGATATACGGGCACGGCGGCGGTGTCGTCGATCGACTGATAAAAGCGGCGGAAGATCTGTTTGAACGTATCGTCGTAGCCTTCGCTGTGGCCGCCGGGGAAATCCGCATAGGGTCGCGCTTGAGGCAAGAGCAGAGCCGGATCCTTCAGTATCAGGGCACTCCGGGAATCGCGGCTACCGATCCAGAGTTCGTTGGGACGCTCCTGATCCCACGCGACGGAGGCTTTGGTTCCGAAGATTTCGAGGCTCAGGCGATTCTTGCGGCCGGCGGAAACCTGGCTGGCGGTGAAGGCGCCGCGCGCCCGGTCCCCCATGTGGAACTGGACCGAGCCAAAATCTTCGGTATCGACCGGCACTTCGATGCGATCTTCCGCGGATACCGACTGGAACGTTTCGACGGGACCCCGCGGACGCTTGCGTGTCTTGTGGAATGTCTGGAGGTCGGCATTCAGAGACGTGATGCGGAGGCCGGTGACGTTTTCAGCCATATCGCACCAGTGCGAACCGATGTCCGCCATGACTCGCGACGGTCCGCCCTCACTCGCTTCCACGCGCCAGTTCCAGTCGGTGTCGTAGAAAAGCCAGTCCTGCGAATAGGTTCCCTGGGCGATCAGGATTTCGCCTAATTCGCCGGCTTCACGCATGGCGCGCATTTGCTGGACCATCGGGTAATAGCGGAGGTTGTGATTGGTAGCGTGCCGGAGATCGCGCTCGCGGGCGAGACTCAGTAAGCTGGCGGCTTGCGCGCTGGTTGTTGCCAGGGGCTTCTCGCAGATGACGTGTTTGCCGGCCTTCAGTGCGGCTTCGGCGATTTCGAAGTGGAGAGCGTTGGGCGTGCAGATGTGGATGGCGTCGATTGCGGGGTCTTCCAGGATTTCCCGATAGTCCGATGCGGATCTTTCTATGCCGAAGGCGGAGGCCAGTGTTTGAGCTTCGCTTTTGCTCGCGGCAGCGACGGCTTTGACATCCACATTGCCCAGACGCCGCAGGGCTTCAATGTGGGTTCGACCCATGAAGCCGGCTCCGATGATGGCTGCTTGATGGCGCTTCATCTTTTAAGACGATCAGTAAGACCGATCAGCAAGCCGGTCAGGTCCACCATGGGGTTGCCGCGGGTTCGCCGGGAACGATACCGTTCAGAAAAGTCGCGGCCCGGGCCAAGCCCTCATCGGGCGACAGCAGACTATCTTCGTGCTCGATGGACAGCACGGAATCGTAGCCGTACATCCGGAGAGTCGAAACGAACTCCCTCCACCACTGTTCTCCGTGACCGTAGCCGCAGGTACGAAAAATCCAGGCGCGATTGCGCTCGTCGGCGTAGGACTTCGTATCCAGCACGCCGGTTAACGGAAGATTCCGGTCGTAGATTTCTGTGTCTTTGGCATGGACGTGGAAGATGGTGTCTCCCAGGAGCCGGATTGCGGCGACGGGGTCGATGGCCTGCCAGAACATATGGCTGGGATCGTAATTGCATCCGATGGCCGGACCGGCGATGGACCGCAGCTTCAACATCGTTTCCGGATTGTAAACCAAAAAGCCGGGATGCATTTCGATCGCGATTTTGATGCCATGGTCCGCCGCGAAGCTGGCGTGTTCGCTCCAGTAGGGGGCGGCCACTTCGTCCCACTGCCATTTTAATGTTTCCAAATATTCGGGCGGCCAGGGGCAAGTGACCCAGTTCGGGCGCTTCGACTCGGTTGAATCGCCTGGACAGCCGGAGAAATCAACCACAACCGGAACGCCAAGTTTTTCCGCGAGGAGAATTGTCCGGCGGCTTACGTCGCGATCGTGAGCGGCGCGGCTCGCATCCGGGTGCAGAGGATTTCCATGGCAGCTCAGAGCGCTGATGTTGAAACCTTCGCCATCCAGCGCAGCCTTGAATTCCCGCAAGGCCGCGGCATTCTCCAGCATTTCGAGTTTGCAATGGGCATCGCCTGGATAGTTGCCGGTGCCCAGTTCGACCGTGGCGATGCGGTGCCCTTTGAGTTTGCGCAGAACGTCGGGAAGCGGGAACTGCGAAAGCAGAGGCGTGAAGACGCCGACCCTCACGCGAGGCACTTCTTCGCGTAATCGAAGCACCTCTCTACTTCAGCGATCGCATCGCCCTTCGCGCGTGCCGCGTACTCAAATTCGACATTCGCCGGGATGTTGTAATGTTCCCTCTTCAGCAACTGCAGAACATCGCAGATCGGGGTATCGCCTTCGCCCCAGGGAAAGTTGTTGTCCAGGATCGGCGTCATTTGGCCTTGCGGACTCTTCTTCCTGTCCTTCAAATGAAGGTGCGTGATGTGGGCGTGGTTTTCTTTTATATAAGAGACGGCATCGAAGCCGGCGGCGGTGAAGTGGCCGATATCGAGATTGATGCCCATGTACGGACCCATCGCCACCACTTTGGCGAAGACCTCAGGGGTAGCGAACTGTTCGGGGTCCTTTACGTTGTCATGCCCGTGCGCAGCCCAGATGATCTTGTATTTCGCGGCAAAAGGCGCCACGCGGCGGGCCACAGCGACAGTCGAACTGGAGGAAATGACCTTGACCTGCAGAGCCTGGGCCATGCGGAATGCGTAGTCGATCTCCGCGTCCGAGATGGACACCGGCATATTGAAGCAGAGAATCCGGAGATCGATTCCCGCATCGGTGAACTTCTTGCGCACGAGATGGAAGTCTTTCGGCGTGGCCGACGAGCGCCACATGGATAGTCCAAAACTATGCGGCGCGCCGGCCAGCGCTTCCGCGTCGCCGGACATCAATTCCACTTCGCTGAGTCCGATCTTCGCAATCGCCGGAATCATGCTGGCGGCGGGCATCGAGCGGAGGCTGTAGGTAATCAGACCGATCTCTACGCCGCCGACACGCGAACTGACCGTGCATGAGGCCACGGCGGGGATTCCCGCCAGAAGAACTTTTCCGAATTCTCGTCGTGTTTTCATGTTTTCTCTCAGTAGAGGGTGAAAGCGAATAAACTGTCGCCGGCGGCGGCAAGGATGTATTGGTGCCCGTCCAGCATGTAGGTTTCGGGCGCATTGGTGACCAGCCCCATGCCGGCGTGCCACACGATTTTTCCGGTCGCCGCGTCATGCGCCACCAGATTTCCTGACGGATCGCCGGAGAACAACAGATTTCCGGCCGTGGTCAGCAGCCCGTTGCCCAGGCGGCCGCTGTTGCCCGGATAGCGATGCTGCCACACCACCTTGCCTGTCTTGTAATCGATGGCGCTGATGAAAGTGCCGAGAGAGCCCACGCCCACTTCGTCTTTTCCGCCCAATCCCATGGAACCGCGCGGGTCGGTCTCTGTGAGGTAGTACATGGCGTATGCTTCGCTGGTGGGCACATAGAAGAGCCCGGTGGCAGGCGAATAACTGGGCGGTGGCCAGTTGGTCGCTCCCTGATTGTCGGGCGACACCAGCGTGCCGGCAACGCTTGAATCCTTGGCGGGATTGCGAATGGGGCGGCCCTTCGCATCGATCTCTTTCGCCCAGTTTGCGGCTTCGGAAAATTTGGTGGTGAGGAGATGCTCGCCGGTCACACGGTCGAGCGTAAAAAAGTAGCCGTTGCGGGCGGCTTGGACAACCAGCTTGCGCGGCTTGCCGTTGAATGTGCCGTCCACCAGCGCGGGGGTTTCGGTGGAATCCCAGTCATGCGTGTCGTGCGGCGACGTCTGAAAATACCAGGCCATCTTGCCGGTATCGACATTCACGGCCACCAGCGAACACGTATAAAGGTTGTCGCCATCGCGGCCGGGTGAATTCGTATACGCAGGCGTCGGATTGCCGGTGCCGAAAATGTAGAGATGCGTTTCGGGATCGTAGGCGCCGGGAATCCATACGTTGCCTGCGCCGTGCCTCGCGGCGTCGAGAGTTCCCCATGTTTCCAGTCCCGGATCGCCCTGCTTCATTGGAAGCGCATACCAGGTCCATTGCACTTCGCCGGTTTCCGGATCGCGCGCCTGCACGTACCCAGGCTCGTCGAGATCGTTTCCGGTTCCGATCAAAATGTGGTTGCCGATAACGATGGGGGCCATCGTCGAAAAATATTGCAAATCCAGATTGGCGATTTCCTTGTGCCAGCGCTCTTTGCCGGTGGTGGCGTCGAGGCAGACAAGGTAATTGTCCGGCGTTTCCATGTAAAGCCAGTTGCCCCACATGCCCAGGCCGCGATTCCCGATGTGGGTGCCGCCCCGGGTTTTCCAGTAGTAATGCCAGAGTTCGTGCCCGTCACGTGCGCTTACCGCCCAGGCGTTGTCAGGCGCCGAAAGGTAGAGCACGCCATCCACTTCGAGGATCGCGCCGCGAACGTTTGTGGTGCCGCCCACATTTACGGGCGTATCTGCCTCGCCGCCGATTATGACCTGTGAACCGGCTCGGCCCGGTCCGGCAGTCACGCGGGAAACCCACGCCAGCGTCAGGTTCTTAACATTCGTCCGATCGATCTGCTTAAGCGCGCTGTAGCGCCTTCCGGAATAGTCGCCGCCGTAAACCGGCCACGAATCGCCGAGCGGCTTGATCAGGAGCGCGGGGTCGAGCCCCTGAGCCACCGCCATCGATGCCGCGAGGACTGCGATTAAAAGCGGTTTCACTTGAGGGTCACCAGGTATGCGGTCAGGTCGTGGATATCTTTGTCCGTGTAAGTCTGCAGCAGATCGAGGTGCGGCTTCAGAGGATCATGCATTTCGATGGCCGGTTTGTCACCCTCGCGCCGGAATGTGCGCTGCAGTCCGTCGGCATCTTTCAGGGTGATGAAGAAGTCGTCGATACGAACCAGTTCGCCCTGCGCGGATTTGCCGGCTGCCGGCATGACAGTCACCGTGATGGGAGGGGCCTTCACGAAGGGCGCTGCCTTCGGACCTCCTTTGCCCGGCATCAGAAATGTATTTTGCAGCACGCGCGGATCGGTGAGCTTGCCGGCAATGCCTTTGAGGTCGCCGGTCGCCGAATGGCACGTGGCGCACTTCGCCTGAAAATACTGTTCGCCCGCCTTGGCGTCTCCAACGACAATGCTGGGCGGGGGAAAACGCGCCGGGTCGCGATTGTCGACCGGGAAATTGTGGATGTAGGCCGCCAGATCGGCCACTTGCGATGCGGTGATTTCGGTAAAGGCGGGCATCCCCTGTCCGGCGCGGCCTTTCTGAACTATAGGCGCGATGAGTTCTCCGCTCCTGTCTTCCAGCACCAGTTGCGATCGCAGCAGATTGGGTCCGCCCTCGCCTCCGCGCGCATCGGAACCGTGGCAAAAATTGCAATTCACTCCGTAGATGGCGCGGCCGCGGTCAAGCACTGCCTGATCGGCTTGCGGCCGCTGCGGAAAGGCTGCGCTGTTCTTTGGTTTTGCGGGAGTCTGCGCGACAGCACTGAACGTGACAATCAGGCTGGCTGCGAGAAGAACGACACGGTTTGGGTGCAGACCCTGCAACCCACCATTATGTGCGATTTGCGACCCGGCGGGGAGCAGGGCCGATCAGCGAGCTCTGCGCCGCAGGTACATCGAAATGCCTGCGAGGCGGAGGGTTGTCATTTATCGAAAAGAAATGCCCTGGCGGCGGCCGTGTCGACGGCCGGGGGGATCTTATGGATCCAGCTTTCAGAATTTCCCCAGACCGAATCGGCGTCATCCACTATCACTGCATCGATTCTGTATTTCCGCGCTATTGCCTGCGCGTCTTTGGGATCGGCCAGCGACGCATCGAACAGTCGGAGAATGGAAGGCATCGCTGCTTCGCAGGTCCTGGCGTCTCCGCCATCTGCCACGACGCAATCCCGCCCGGAAGCAGCGGTCTGGCGGTGAGAGTACAAACCCCATTCGATATCGACGCCATTATCCGGATTCACCTGCACAACGGCGTTCCCGGGAAGCATCCGGTCAAGCCGGCTATAGAGGATCCTGAGTGAATATGTACGCTGTGACGCGCCGCGTGAGAAGTTCGTGGAAGGGAGTAAACCAGCGTCAACAGCGATCGTTTCAAAACGGAGGATAGTGAGTTGTGCAACGGTCCCCAGGAAACCGCAAAACATCAGCACATATGCGACGGGGAGCCATCCCGGCTTTCCCGCTTTTCGCCGCTCGGTTGTGAGGTACGGGTCGAGAACATCCGTTGCCCAGATAACCAGGACAAACTGAACCAGCATCATTCCGCGCCAACCCAAATCGTTCGAACCGGTCGCGGAGCGGAAGAAGGTACACAAGAACATTGCAGTCCCCGATATGGCAAGTGTGGCCAGATCCTGCGGACGTAATTTGCCTGAAGTCCTGAACCGGTTGAGTTTCAATACGCCAATCAAGAGGAAGAATCCGAATTCAATTCCGTATTCCGCGCCGAACGATAAGAGTCGAACCGCTCCCCACGAAATTGGAGACTGTACTCTGTTCAACGGCATCGCGAAAGCCATAAAGGGGCTTGAATTCCACAGACCCGGCTTGATGAATTTGCTTCCTGGAACACTGGCGCTCAGCACCTGCAAAAGGTTGGGCAGGGACAGCAGAAGCGCCGCGCCGCCGGATATCGCAAGCAATGCCGCGTGGCGCATCCATCCGCATATCAATGTGACGCCAAACCACGCGGCCAGAGCTGCAGCCAGAACGAACCCGACGTAAATGGAGCAGCCTGTGGCGCAGGCGAACGCGCAGCCTGCCATGATTGCATGGATGAAGGGCGCGCGGCGATTCGCCGCCGCATGCCAGACGAGCAGAAATCCGGTCAGGCCGACTACCAGGGCGGCCACATGATGAGGCACCCAAAGAGTTGCATCGGCCCATGAGGTAACCTGGTCTACCCCGCCCCACCATTCGATATCCGCACGCGGAGCCCAATGATGAACAAGAGGCCAAAGCACGCCCGGCAGCAGATCAAGCCCCGTTACGGAAAGTAATCCCACTCCGATCACAGCCCGGCGGCGCAAAACAGGACCCTCAAGACCCTCGAAAACGTGAAGCCAAAGCGGGATCAGGCACATGAGCGCGAAACCTGCCCAGACTACACTCGCACTGAGGGCATGCCGGGCAGTAAGATACCCGCCAGAGAGTCTTTCCACGAAACTGCAAAGCGCAAACCAGTAGACGTGATACCGCAGGGCGACCGGGCCGTTTAGCCGAACGAACGGGCTGTCGGCCGGCAAGCCGGTGCGGGTAATAGCGTCCGTAACGGCAACACGGAATCCGTGATCGTATGCGACTGCAGAATAGTAGGCGCGCTGTCCTATTTGCAGGTCCGCGAGCAAAAATACGGCGACCAGACACCACAAGGCGGCGAAACCGATTGCGACCCGGGGTACCGGTCCGAGGGTGGATCTGATTTGCGAAGGATTCTCATGCCCGAAGAACCCCGCGAACAGCGCGATTGACAGTGCCCAAATGAAAGCGAAGGCGACCCACAAGAACCAAACCCCGGTAAAGCGCAAGCCGAGGTAGATAAGCAACGGAGAAATGATTGCGGAGAGTGGCACGCTCGCCACAATTCGCCAATTCATATCCATGCTTCGAAAGCCGAACAGATCTCCCGCAAATCCGCACAGATAGCCGGGAACAACCAGGACGAAGACAAACAAGAGCGACGCAACAAGAGTTCCGAGCACGTCGGAAAAGAAGAAGTTGCCCACCAGGAAGGAGTCTAGCACCGATCCTTCCGGTAGGTCCCCGCAGTTAGTAGCTTAGGGTCTGGTCGATAGCCTGGATCAAATCGTCCGTCTGGGGCAGAATTTTTGCTTCCAGTTGCGGATGATATCCGACCCAGGTGTCCATGGCGGCGACGCGCTTTACCGGGGCGTCGAGATGCGCAAAAAGTTCGTCCGCGATTCGCGCGGCGATCTCGGCCCCGTACCCGAAGCTCAGCGTATCTTCGTGGGTAATGATCACCCGGCTGGTCTTGATGACGCTGGCTTTCACTGCTTCCCAGTCCCAGGGGGAGAGTGTGCGCAGGTCCACAATTTCGATGCTGACGTCCGGCCGGCGCTTCTCGATTTCCTGCGCGGCGAGAACCGACTTCTGCACCAGCGCTCCATAGGTAACGATCGTTAGCGACTCGCCGGGCTTCACAATCTTCGCTTTTCCGAATGGAATGGTGAAATCAGGGCCGGGGTGCGGCGCGCGATTGTACATCTCGCGGTAAAGCTTCTTGTGTTCGAGGAAAAGGACAGGGTCGTCCGAACGCAGCGCGGTGCGCAGCAGTCCGCAGGCATCTTCCGCATTCGACGGAAAAACCACCCGAAGGCCGGGGATATGCGTGAAGATCACTTCTCCCGACTGGCTGTGGTAGATGGCTCCGCCGGTCAGGTAACCGCCGATCGGAACCCGAATCACCAGGGGCGCGGAAAACAGTCCATTCGACCTCCAGCGCAAGGAAGCCAGTTCGTCGCGGAGCTGCATCATGGCGGGCCAGATGTAATCGAAAAACTGAATTTCGGCGACAGGCCGCAGACCGGCCGTTGCCATGCCGATGGCGCGTCCCACGATGGAAGCCTCGGCAATCGGGGTATTAAAGCAGCGCCGCGAGCCGAACTCCGACTGAATGCCGGCCGTAAGCAAAAACACGCCGCCCTTGCCTTTGACCTGGGAAAGATTTCCTTCGCGGCTGCAGTCGGCGACATCCTCGCCGAAGACCACGATGCGGTCGTTGCGGCGCATCTCTTCCTTAAGAGTGGCGTTGATGAGGTCCGACATCAGCTTCGGTTCGCCTTCGGGGTGGGCGGGCACGTCGAATTGCGCCGAAGTCGGATCGACTGTCTCGGAATAAAGATTCCGCATTGCGCTGTCCGGTGAAGGCGGGTCGGCTTTCAGGGCCGTGTGGGCGGCTTCGAGAACCGTGTGATCGATTTCGCGCCGGATGTGTTCGAGTTCCGCCTTATCGACAACGCCCTCTTCCACCAGGAATCGTGAGAGAACCAGCAGCGGATCGCGTTGCGCTTCTTCCTCTCGCTCGTGCTTCGTCTTGTAATTGCGTTCGTCATCGCTTAAAGAGTGCGAGTACGGACGGACGCAGTGCGCATGGACCAGCGACGGACCATGGCCCTCGCGGCACCAGGCGGCGGCGGCGCCCATTGCCCGGAAGGAAGAAGTCAGATCGGTGCCATCGACTTCGATGGTCAGCAGGTCCGGGAAACCGGCCATCAGTTTGGAGATGGAGCCGCCGGGAGTCTGAGCTTCCACCGGCACCGAAATCGCCCAGCCGTTGTCTTCGATCAGGAAAACCACGGGGAGCCGGTAGAGGCAAGCCTGGTTGATCGATTCCCAGAATTCGCCCTCGCTGGTTGCGCCCTCGCCGGAACTCACCAGCACCAGGCGGTCTTCGCCGGGATGCAGAATGCGGTTGGCATCCGCGCAGCCCACGGCCTGCACGTATTGAGTGCCTGTCGCCGAAGACGGCGCGACGATGTTCTTGGCAGGGCAGGCCCAGTGATTGGGCATTTGGCGGCCGCCGGAGAAAGGATCCTCGCCAGCTCCAACCGCGTGCAGAAGCATCTCGAGCGGTGTGACTCCCAGCGCGAGAGCCAGGGCGCGATCGCGGTAATAAGGGTAATACCAGTCGTAACCGGGCCGGGTGACAAGCCCGGCGGCAATCTGAATGGCCTCGTGACCTGCACCGCTGATCTGGAAAAAGATCTTTTGCTGACGCTTGAGAACGATCTCGCGGTCGTCAATGCGCCGCGATGTGTACATCAGGCGGAAGGCATTGATCAGATCCGCGGGTTCGAGTCCGGCGGCTTTAGCGGCTTTGAGTCGTTCGGTGGCGGCGGGCGTGGTGAACGACGTTGTCATTTTTGTAACAGGCGAATCAGCAAGATACGAGCTGGAAGACGAAGCATGAAAAGTCCTTAATCAATATAGCAATTTGGGCTGGCCGCGGGGAGCTAGGCGAGTACTGGTTTTGAGCCGTTTCGGACTAGTCCGCTGAGCCCCCGCCACAGGATATAACCCACGATGGGGAAAACGGTCGCAATCCGAAATGCGAGGACATAGTTGTGCTGATCGAAGAGCTCGCCGAACCAGGGGCTGGTCAGGGCGACGATGGCTCCCCACGATCCCGCGCCGATCCCGGCCAGGAGTCCGGAGTGACCGGTAGGGAAGGCGCGCGTGGCATAGGCAACCGCCAGAACGACGAAGCCGGCTAAAGCGAACATGGCAAGGAACATCTCTCCCAGCACGAGAGGCGCGCCGGGCATGGAATGCATCCACGCCAAAGGAAAGCTCAGGAAAAGGGACACCAGCATCATGCCCCGGAAACGAGGGCCGAGCTTATCGAGCAGCGCGCCCCACACGAAGTAGCCGACTTCCCAGCCGAACGGCGGAATCCACAAGACATAGCCCAGCGTTTCCTGACTCCATCCGAAGCGTGCCTTCAAATACAGCGAGGAGTAATAAAGGATAAAGCCGAGCGGCATCGCCCCCAGCGCGTAAGCGGACATAAACGCCCAAAGGGCCGGGTGTTTCCACAGGCCGGTTAGCGGCGCGGCTGGTTCCGTTTCCATCGTCCTGTCAACGCCCTTGCCGGTGATGCGCCAGAAAACTAGCCAAGCGGCGCCCAGAAACCCGGTAAAGAGGAAGGCCCCATGCCATCCGAAGCGGGCGGCGATCGGGGTCACGATTAACGGCGCGGCCATCGCGCCAAGGGAGCCGCCGCTGTAGGCGATCGCCAGGCCCCGCCCACGTTTCGAAGGCGACAGCGTGTTGGTTACTGTGCGAAGTCCGCCGGGGAAGGTCGCGCCCTCGCCGGCTCCCAATACGGAGCGCGCAATACCGAAACTCCAGAATCCCGTCGCCCAAGCGTGCGCGGCCGACGCCACGGTCCAGATCGCGACGGCGGCGGTCATGCCGCGGCGAACCCCGACGCGGTCGAGGATATAACCCCAGACGGGGTTCCCGATCATGTAAGCAACCGAAAAGCAGGAGATGATGAAGCCGTACTGTTCGGCGCTCAGGTGGGTCTCGCTCAGGATCACCGGCGCGAGGATCGCAAGCGTATTCCGGTCCACGTAACTGATGAGCGACACCAGCCACATGGAGACAGCGGGCAGCCAGCGGTCCCGGTGAGTGGTGGATTGGGTCCCGGTCAAAAGCAACTCACGATGATACACTGACGGAGATCCTTATAAATGCTGCTTCCCAGGGAGTTCGTCACCTACCTGTCCCGCCAGATCGTGCGGCGTCTCACGCCGACTACGATCGAGACTCACAATCCTGAAAAAGTGACTGAGATCGTCAATAATCTCATCGCGGAAGAACTCGAAGCGGAAGACAAGCTGAACGACGAAGTTCGCGAAATCCTGGAAGATTACAGCGACTACATGCGGCGCGAAGGCGTCAGCTACCAGGAGATGTTCCGCAAGGCCAAGAATCAGCTGATCCAGAAGAAGAAGATCGTCAAGGCGTCAGGCCGTGACACTGGCGATCAGATGAAGCTTTCGCGCGACAAGATCACCGACATCTCTCACAAACTGGTGGCGGTGCTGAAGAAATCGCGCGACCTGCGCATGAAGCGCGATCAGAACGATGTGCGGCTCGAGATCGTAAAGGCGTTCACCGAAATTCTGCAGGTGGAAGAGAAGGCCGATCGCGCGGCGCGGGATAAAGTGCGGACAATCAAGCGCGATATTTCCGAAGGCAGCGAAGAGTGGGACATCCTGCAGAAGCGCTATTACGCCGAAGAGCTTAAGAAGTTCGGCATCGATCCCAGCAAATAGCAGACGGCAAATCCGCCGCTCGATTAGAGTAGAGACGTGGGTCGCATCCGGGTCCTTTCGGACAACGTCGCAAACAAGATTGCGGCGGGCGAGGTCGTGGAGCGGCCATCGTCTGTCGTAAAAGAGCTGCTGGAGAATTCGCTCGATGCAGGTTCCGGCAGCGTGCGCGTCGAAATCGAAAATGGCGGACGGCGGCTGATCCGGGTTGTGGACGACGGCTGCGGGATGTTGCGGGACGACGCTCTGCTGGCGTTCGAACGGCATGCCACCAGCAAGCTCCACGATGTCCGGGATTTGCTGACGATCGCCACCCTGGGGTTTCGGGGTGAGGCGCTGCCGTCGATCGCGTCGGTTTCGCGGCTGCTGCTGGAGACGCGTTCGGGCGACGAGCAGACCGGGACGCGTGTGGAGATTGCCGGCGGCAAGATTCTGACCTGCGAGGAAATCGCGCGCAGTTCGGGCACGGCCATTTCGGTGCGGGATCTGTTCTTCAACGTTCCGGCGCGCAAGAAGTTTCTGCGTTCGGAGCAGACGGAGCTTTCGCATATCGCGTCGCTGGTCACGCACTACAGCCTGGCGCACCCGGACAAAACGTTCGAGCTGTGGAATGGCGGCGCGAATCTGCTGCACGCCACACCGGTGGAGACTTTGCGGGAACGCGTGTTTCAGGTTTTCGGAAGCCAGCTTCTGGACGATCTGATCGACCTCGGTTCGCGCAGCGCGGCTTTGCAGATGCCGGAGCCGGATGAGCCGCCCCGCACCTATACGATCCGCGGATTTGTCTCGCGTCCGCAGGTGCAGAAGAATAACCGCAATTCGATTTTCGTTTTTGTGAACGGGCGTCTGATTCGCGACCGGCTGGTGCTGCACGCGCTTTCGGCCGCGTATCACAATCTGATGCCGCCGGCTTGTTTTCCTTTCGCGCTGTTGTTCCTGAATTGCGATTGCGAAGAGGTGGATGTGAATGTGCATCCTTCGAAGACGGAAGTCCGGTTCCGTCATCAGAGCTGGGTGCACGATTTTGTGCGGGATGCCGTTCGCGAGCAACTGATGCAGTCGCGGCCCGCGCCTTCGTTTACTCCTGGTATGCCGGGGGTCAGCGACTTCGCCCGCGCCTCTCAGATGGAGGATGCGTCGCCCGCGCCCGCGGCGAATCCGGATCAGGGTCCTGCGCCGGTTTGGCCGGAGTATACGCTGCAGCCTCCTCCTCCGCCCGTTTCGCGTTTCGATTTCGGCGACCATGCGATTGCGGTGAACGAGCCGCCCCGCGAGTTGCGGCTGAAGGTTCCCGATACGCACGGCGGTTTTCCGGCCGATTCGATGCCTGTGCAGAACACGATGACGAACATCGGGGAACTGCGGCCGCTGGGCCAGTTGCATAACAGTTTCATCATCGCGGCGGGGACGGACGGACTTTGGATCATCGATCAGCATGTGGCGCACGAACGCATTCTGTTCGAGCAGGTCTTACGGCAGCAGGCGGCCGGGCATGTGGAAGTGCAGCACTTGCTGATGCCGGTGATTCTGCAATTGACGCCGGAGCAGCAGATTGAATACGCGCGTATCGCGGATGAATTGCACAACGCGGGGTTTGAGACGGAGCCGTTCGGGAACCGTACGCTTGCCGTGAAAGCCGCGCCATCGGCGGTCGGGCAGGGAGATCTGGAGCGGGTGATCTTCGAAATTCTGGAGATCGCCGAGACGGAACTGCGCGGCGTCTCGGTTTCGGATTTGCAGCGCGGAATTGCGGCGTCGATTGCGTGCCGGGCGGCGATCAAGATCAATACGCCGCTCGATCACCGGAAGATGGAATGGATGCTGAGAACGCTGGCGGCTACCGATTATCCGATGGCTTGCCCGCATGGACGCCCCGTCGCACTGCAGTACAGCACGCGGGATATTTTGAAGTCATTCCACCGGATTTAAATTGGCCACGGATGAACACAGATAAACACTGATCCGTGGGGTGAACCCCTTGGGTGAGACACGAGGAATGAACTCACTTCCCCGTTTGATGTATTTTGCTACCCTTCCAGCCTAACCCGGCTAAAGACTGTTCTTAACCGGGGAAGCGGAGGCGAGCTCTGCTGGAGAGCAACTCG